>DATIIV010000016.1:0-45203 GCA_035479295.1 Candidatus Saccharimonadia bacterium
CGGACCCGCGACCGATTCTTGAAGCGCTTCTTGCCCGGGATATTGCAGGAGTTTCAGGCCCGGAGAAACTATCCAGAGCTGTTCCAGGATCCATTTACATTGCTTAAGAGGTTGGCTGTTCCGGTTTAGTGGACAGGACCGGCGATCGGTGCAAGAGTGGCATATTGTTGATGAAAAATTCTAAGCCATAATGACGAAAACGAACTGGCGGAGCTGACGCTGCCTTAGTGCTTGTGCTAAACTGCAAGCAATGAGCGCGAGTGTAGTTGCGGGGTTTGTCCCCTCTGGAAAGCCTCATCCTGCCATGAAGTGGAGCGTCATGGTGGCGCTATTAGTTGTGGTCGTGCTTGGGCTGCCGCACCGGGCCGTGGCGGGGCAGCCGGCGGTGCAGGCGCCGACTGGTACTCAGGTTAATGGTGTTTTTACGAGCGCCTATAGTTTTGCTACCTACATCTCGTGCGAGGCCGGCCCAACCTTTAATAGCTCGTACTCGAATGCGCTGCTGGGAACGCATAGTTTTAACTTTGTGGCGGCGGCCGATGGCTCGTTGCTGGTGCGAATCGATGGGGGCGGGGCGCAGCTGATTACGTCGTGCGGCGACCCGGTGCCGGTGACGAGCGTGGCGACGTATAGTGTGACATACGATCCCTCGTATGTGCCGCCCACGCCCACGCCGACACCGCCGCCCACCCCCACGCCTGCTCCGACTGCGGCGCCAACACCGACGCCGCCGGCTGGTGGAGGCGGGGTAACGCCGGCACCGGGCGGGGGCGCGACGCCCCGGGTTACGCCGCGACCGACGGCCAGCTCGGTGAGCGGCGAGGTGACACCGACCCCAACTCCTGTGGCGGAGCAGCCAGCGGCTCGTTCCACGCCTACCCCGCAGTCAGGGGCTCTGGCGATCGCCGGCCGTGGCCCCAGTCCTAGCTCGGCGCCGGCGGCGTCGGCGGCCGCGGCCCACTTCGGGCCCTGGCTCTGGCTGCTGGCCCCGCTCCTCTTTAGCCTGGGCAGCTGGATCGTTTGGCACGCCGCACCGCCACTGCAGTCGCAGGGTGGCAGTCTGTGGCTGCGCGGCGGCCTCGACCTGCGCCGTCGCCTGCGCGGCCGCGCCCACGATGAGCCCAAACGCCGCGGCCTCAGCGCCCACCATCACAGCGGCAAGTTGCTGGCCCACCACCATACCTCGTATCCGGCGCTGGTCTTCTTGATCTTGGTCTCGGCGGTGCTGCTGGCGGCCTACTCCACCGCCAGTCGGGCCGATTCATCGCAGCTGAGCTTAACCGTGCTGGGAGCGCCGCCTACCCAGGCCGCCACCATCGACGAGCCGGCCGATGGCCAGCACCTGAGCTCTGCCACCACTACGGTGCGCGGTAGTTGCCCAGCGGGCCTCTTGGTGGAGCTCTATCGTAATGGCGATTTTGCTGGGAGCGTGGTCTGCGACGGCGGGGATCTTTATAACCTCATTATCACTCTGGCCGATGGGACTAATGCGCTCGTGGCTCGTGATGCTGATGGCCTAGGGCAGTCCGGCCCTGACTCGGCTACCGTAACGTTGCATTACGATGCCCCGCCGGTACCTTCGCCTTCGCCCTTGGCTAGTCCGGGCGCCTCGCCGGCGCCGAGCGGCAGCACTCCGGTGGCCGCGCCACCGGCGCCTCCGCCGCCGACCCCTGGTGCCGCTCCGGGTCGCGCTACGCCGGCCTCTCCGCCGAGCCCGGTCACTCCGCTCTTGCTCGACACCAGCCAACACAGCCTAACGGGCCAGCCCGTTAACACGGAGCTGGCCTGGCCGGTCACCGTGGCTGGTGGTACGCCGCCATACCAGCTCAGCTGGGACTGGGCCGACGGTACCCGGCAGAACACAATGCTATCGTTGCCCGGCCAGAGCAGCGGCCACCACGCCTATCGCCAGGCCGGCCTCTACCGGGTAGTGGTGCGCGCGTATGATGCCAGAGGCCGCGTTGCTGTGCTGATGCTGGCCACCGTGATTAGCGGACCAGCTAGCTCGGCCAGCACCACCCCTGCTGCGGGCTCCAGCCAGAACGGGGCGCTGGCGGTGGCCTGGCCCATCTTGTCGTTCTCTGGGCTGATGGTGGCGAGCTTCTGGCTAGGGGAGCGCCACCGGCTCGCGTTGGCCACGGCTCATCATCTCTAGTTGCCTCCTGGCGAGCTGTGCGCTTTAGCAAAAATATTCAGCAGAAAGCATTGACAGCCTCGCTAATACTGGTTATGCTTACAACAAGCTTGCCTCTATCAAGCACCAAAAACTGTTCAAACCACCTAAAACAAACCCAATTCGCTCTGTGAAAACTACCGTCCATCGGTCGCATCAGCGCCCTTATCAGTCTCCTCAACACCGCTCATCACGCCGTCTGTGGCTGGGGGTAATTTTTGTTACCGTTATGCTGCTTCTGCCGCTGTCGGCTATCCGCGCTGCCAGTCTTAGCAGTTTCTCGCTTAGCCTGGGCGATCCTCGACCCAGCAACCTCAGCACCGCTTACACACTAACCGGCTCCAGTGTGTCGCTCTCGGCTATTAAATGCATTAAACTCGTCTTTGCTGATACCGCCACCGGCACCAATGTACCGACCGGCATGGCTACCAACGGCGGCGGTGTCACCCTTGATACGACTAACACCAATTACATTCCCACGCCTACCGCCTGGGCGCTCAATAAACCGGCCAATGGTACGCTTACGCTTACTAATGCCACGGGCGAAACGCCGGCCAGCGCCGCCGGCCGTAAGGTCGTCATTAATGGCATCACCAACCCGAGCACGGCCGATACGCGGTACTATCTGCGCCTTAATACCTACACCAATACCGACTGCGCCACCGGCCCCGTCGATAACGCCGCTACTACCTTTATTCTCACCAACGGCTCAACTCTGTCGCTAACGGTTGATAACACACTCAGCTTTACGGTGAACGCGGTGCTGGCCGGGCAGAGCTGCAACGGTGCCACCAGCACTCAGCCCAGTACGGCTACCACCATTCCGTTTGGCACGGTTACGGCCGTCAGCAACGCGGTGGTCTGCCAAGACCTAACGGCCGCTACCAATGCCACCAACGGCTACACCATTTATGCTCGTTACACCGGGGCGCCGGCCAACTCGCTCGGCCAGACGATTGGCGGCAGCGGCGGCACCAACGCCGCGCCCGCCAGTTTTCCGGCCGCCGGCAATGAGGCCTACGGCTACACCACTAGCGATACCACGCTAGGTACCGGCACGCCTGGGCGATTTGGCGGCGGCCAGTGGGCGGCCATGACCACCGCCAACGCCGAGGTAGCCTATGAGGCCGCCGGCGTTACCAGCACCACCTACCGCGTGGGCCAGCAAGTCGGCATCTCGCTCACCACCCATCCGGGCACCTACACCACAACGGTGGTGTACACCTGCACGCCGATTTATTGATCGCCCCGGCCGCCAGGCTCTCCCTGGGGGAGCCTGGCACTTTTTCTTTGGAATCCAAATATGTCATATGCCACATAAGAAAGCTTCCTGAGTGAACACTGGTATGACGTAATGCCCTTAGATGAAATAACCAATAAAGGTTTGACAAGCGATTTCATTCCGGTTACGCTTTTTGTAAGTACTCATTAAACGTCTGTGGAGGATTTTGTGAGAGTGGATCGTTTTGTAAGAGCGTATAATGCGCTCGGTTTGCCGTCAGTTAGGTCGATACGGGGCGGGGTAATCCGGTCGCTGGCCGTGATAATGGCCCTGTTGGGCGTAGTGCTAAACGCGGGCGTGGCCAGCGCTGCGACGCTCTCGAGCGCCTCGGTGGCCTTAAGCGACCCGCGGCCCAGCCAGACCAGCGTCAACTACACCTTTACCGGTTCGTCGGTGACCTCGTCGCTGGTGAAGTGCGTTAAGGTGATGTGGGCCACCACCGCCACCGGTACGCAGGCCCCCACCGGCTTTAGCGGCGCTTCGGGCTCAGTTACGGCCGCCTCGTCTACGCTCATCAACTCGTCGGCTACCGGCTGGAGCTTAGCCAAGAGCGACGGCACCAGCTCGGCCGGTCAGAACAACATTTACCAGTACACCAACACGACGGGTGTAACGCCGAGCACGCTGACTGGCGCCACCTTTATTCTGGGCGGCATCACCAACTCGTCGGTGGCCGATACCAACTACTTCTTTAGCATTAACACCTACGGCAACACCGACTGCGCCACCACGCCGATCGACAACGCCAAGGTTCAGTTCATCAACACCAATGGCTCGACCCTGTCACTAACCGTTGACAACACGCTTAGCTTTACCGTTAACTCGGTGGGCTCGAGCGCCGCTTGCGACGGCACCACTACCACCCAGGCCTCAACGGCTACCACCATTCCCTTTGGCACGGTAACGGCCGGTGCCAACGCGGTGGTCTGCCAAGACCTCACTGCGGCTACCAATGCCACTAACGGTTACACCATCTTTAGCCGCTACACCAGCGCGCCGACCAACGCGCTCGGCCAGACCATCGCCGACTGGACCGGCACCAATGCCGCACCGACTAACTTCCCGGCTGCCGGCACCGAGGCCTATGGCTACAGCACCAACGATGCCACGCTGGGCACCGGCACGGCCAACCGCTTTACCAGCCCCAGCCAGAACTGGGCCAAGCTCACCACTAGTAACGCCGAGGTAGCCTACGAGGCCGCCGGTGTCACCAGCACCACCTACCGCATTGGTCACCAGGTCGGCATCTCGCTCACGACCCACCCAGGTACGTATAGCACGACCGTGATCTACACTTGCACTCCGATCTACTAGACCGTAAGCTATAGGGCACTATGACAAAGACCGCAACCTATCTCCGCATATTCCTTGCCACATTGACTATCGGAGCCGTAGGCGCGGTCTTTGCCGCGCCCGGCACCAGCCAGGCGGCCGATGCGCAGGGCTACCAGATCTCGCCACCGGTCAACAGCTTGGCCCTCGACCGTGGCACCAGCACGCGCCAGACCATTAAGATCACCAACCTCACCAATCAGCAGATCACCCTGCGCGTCAGCAAACAGAACTTCGTGGCCAAGGGCGAAGAGGGCGAGGTGGAACTCACCGACAACGCCGACCCGGCCTACTCGCTCGCACCGTATTTTACCCTTAGCCAGCCTACGGTAACGGTTGGCCCCAAGGCTACGGCCGAGCTGCAGTACGTGGTGAGCGTGCCGGCCAACGCCGAGCCGGGTGGCCGCTATGGCTCCGTCACCTTTAGCACCATCGCGAGTAAACTACCCAACGGCGAGAGCGGCGCGGCCGTGCAGCAGGACCTGGCGGCGCTGATCTTCTTGCGCATTAATGGGCCGGCGCACGAGCAGTTGGCCATCGCCAGCTTTGCCGCCGATAAGACCTTTGCCGAGTACGGGCCGATTGCCTTTACGACGCGGGTGCAGAACCTCGGCAATGTGCACGAAAAGCCCACCGGTCAGATCGTGGTTAAGAACATGCTGGGCCTCACTACCGCCACCATTAAGATTGATGAAAAGAATGTGATTCCGGGGGCGATTCGTCGGCTCGGCTCGCAGCTTAATCGCCCATGGCTGTTTGGCCGCTATACCGCTACGCTTACGCTGCACAACGGCTCGGTCCAGACGCTGACGGCCAGCACCTCATTTACCGTGATTCCGTACAAGCTGGTGGCCGCGGTGCTGGTAGCATTACTCATTGTGCTGTGGTTCTTCTGGAAGGCTCGCAAGCGTCTAGCCAAGGCTGGCCGCATTCTGGCCGGACGCGAGTAGTCCAGAGAGATTGGCGGTTAGTTTACCGCATTGTCTAATCAACCTATAATATTGGTTATGATTCCAAAAGCGCGGCGATTGTGGCTTGGGGCGGCTTTGCTGCTGATGGTGTGGCCGGGAGCGGCCTCGGCCAATCTGCTGCAGAGCACGCATTTTCGGCTCGACCCTAATGTAGCCGACACCTTTGGCGGCACCGGCAGTTCAGCTTCGTACAAACTAACCGATGCGGGCGGCGAGGCGGTAGTGGGTAGTGGTGCTAGCCAGAGTTATAAGCTGACGCAAGGCTACGTGGCGCAGCTGGCTCACTCGTTGCAGTTGTCGGTGCTCCCCACCGGGGTTTATGCTTCGTGGCCGCTCGATACGGGCATCGGCACGCAGGCCTACGATGTCTCGACCACCGGCGATAACGGAACACTGCAGGGCGCGCCTGCCTGGACGACCGGCAAGCTGGGGCAGGGGATTGTGCTAGATGGCGCCAGCCAGTATATGTCGACCAGCACCACCCAGACGAGCCCCAATACCTTTACGCTGGAGCTGTGGTTTAAGACCACCACCGCGCAGGGCGGCCGGCTGATCGGCCTGGGCGACGCGTTGACCGGCGCTAGCACCAACCGCGATCGGCAGATCTATATGACCAACGGCGGGCAGCTGGTGTTTGGGGTGAATAGCGGTTCGATCAAAACGATTAGCTCAACCTCAGCCTACAACGATGGCAACTGGCACCACGTGGCGGCTACCTGCGGCACGGCTGGCCTCACGCTGGCGGTAGATGGGGTACGCGTGGGTACCGATGCCACCACCACAGCCGGCGGCAGCTACACTGGTTCGTGGCGGCTGGGCTACGATAATTTGATTGGCTGGCCTAGCGCGCCCACCTCTAGCTTCTTTGCCGGTACGCTTGACGAAGCGCGCGTTTATAGCCGCCAGCTGGCCGACGCCGACATTGCGGCCGACTATGCGGCCGGCGTGGCGGGGCTGCGTTCGGCCGTAGTGCTACCCAGCGTGACACCCGGCAGCTCCAGTACGGGCGGCGTCGATGCCGTGGTGTGGACCGATGCCGGGGGCTACGACCTGTACGTGCAGGCGCCCAAATTGCTCACCCACACCGATGGCACGACCACCATCCCCATGCTCGCTGCCGGCATTGCCGCGCCGACCGCCTGGACCGAGGGGAGCACCAAGGGTCTCGGCTTTACGGTTACCAATGGTGCTCAGGTTGAGGCGAAGTGGGGGATCGGGCCGTCGTACGACTACGCCGGCCTGTCGTCGGCCGCCACGGTTTATCACTCGCGCGCCGGCTTTACTGGCGGGGCGGCCGAAAAAACCAGCCTGCAGTACCGGGTCGATACGCTGCCGCAGCAGAAACAAGGCTCGTACTCAACGACGGTGGTGTATACGGCGACGCTGCGGCCATGAGGCGCGTGCGGCGATTTGGTCTGAGTGGTTGGGTCGCCGGCGTGGCCGCAATTGGCGCGCTGATACTAGGGGCGGCCCAGCCGGCGCCTGCTCGAGCCGAGGCCGGCCTCCAGATCAACCCGCTCAAGTACGAGGACAGGCTGGCCGGCAGCCAGATCAAAGCCGGCCACATCGACGTGGCCAACCCGGGCGACGCCGCCGTCACCATCGTTACCGAGGTGCAGGGCTTCCGGCAGGTCGACCTAAACGGCGATCTGCAGTTCTTTCGCGATGACGCCTTCACGGCCGGCATCATCCCCGATCAGGCTCAATTTGAACTCGGCCCACACGAGAGTGTGCGGGTCCCATTTAGCGTTAACCCGGCCAAACTGCCGCGCGGTGGAGTCTACGCCGCCATCTTTTTTCGCACTGTGCCCACTATGGCAGCCAGCAGCAGCTCATACATTGCCGAGTCGGCCAATGTAGGCACCTTGTTGATTCTTAATAATGGCTCGGGCGGTTCGGCTGGTGGCCGTATTGCCAAGGCTGACCTGCCCTTCTGGCAGTTGGGCGCGGGGCTGAGGGGCACCATAACCTATCAAAATACGGCCAATCCAGCCGGCGGCGTCGCTGTCTACCCGGTACTGAGCAGCCAGGTCTTGCCCTGGGACAGCCGAGCCCGGTTGACGGGGCCATTCATTATGCCGGGTGCCAGTCGGCAGTTCGCCTTTAGCCGCGCTGGAGCCTACCTGGGGCTGCTGCCCGTTACCCTTACCGATGCCGCCACTGGCCGCACCGTCACCCGCTGGGTGGTGGCCTGTACCGGCTGGTGGCGGCTCGTGTTGCCGCTGTCACTAGCCGTCCTCATCTGCTGGCTGGCCGCTGGCCGTCCGCGCCGTTCACGTCCATTAGGCCGGCTTTACACCTGGTTCCGCCGCTTTCGCCGGTTTGACCATTGACGATGAGCCTATCTTAAGACAAACTGATGCAGTCCCCGTGTGTTGCTTTGTTTGACATGTGAAAGCAGGCCTCATGATGATCGACCCGCCGCCACGTCCGGGCGGAGATGTGGCTCGGCTTACGGTTTTGGCTGCTTGCCGTCTGGCCGACCGGTTCTTTAGTGTCTGCGCGGCTCACGGGATTGAGCTCGTAGATCGACGAAGGAGTCTACCGCGCCCCTCGGGCTATCGTGTCACCAAGGGCTTAGTCCTTATTCATGAGGATGCCTGGCCGACAGGTCTCATTGTGCCGTGGGGCAGCTGGCGCTTTCATCGCGGCATGCCTCGGGGTGACCGGCGCTGGACTCCCGAGTTGAATGCAGAGTTCATTGGCGCATCGGTCACCGATCAGCCGCCCTTGGTCGAGCTGGGCGAAGCTCGAGCCATAGGAAGAGCCAAATTCGCCGTTCACGTTCCGGTCCTGAGAGTGGACATGTTCGAATGCCGACGCTCGGCGCCGTTCTGGCGTCAGGCCGACTCGGCCGAGGCCGACTTGTTGAGAGGGGAGTGGGCGAGCAACCTACCGGCTGACCGATCGATCACATGCCGTAGCTCTTAGTCAAATTCACGACGAGGAAGAGATCAATGCGACAACTTAGGTTATCCGCCGGGCCCGGAACGATGGGTTGGAGGCCCCAGGGGAACCCGAGTACAGGGGCTTGGGGGCCGTTGGTGGCAACGCCCAGCCGCCAAGCCATAACTAAGCGGCAGCGTTCCGGCGTATCTGCGCAACCAATAGTCACCTCCCCGGAAAGAGGACGAGTCATGTCAGTTCAGCCCCCGCCGCACGATTTCCCGGAAGGTTACGGCGAGGAGCCGGCGAATCCGCCGGCGGACCAGAACGACACGCAGGCGTCCACGGAGGACGGTCCGACCGGTGGCCAGGCGAGCGGCCGCTAGAGCTGCTCGCCGCTCACGGCGAACCTTTCGGCCCAGACCTGCCCCAGGCAGGTCTGGGCCAGAACCATCTTTAGGGCCTATGAGCCGACTCACCATTGGTTAATCTCATAAGCAGGATTGGCCAACCCGATTGATTTAATCACAAGCGTAATGGTAAAATAACCAATGTAACGTAGGTTGTGATGGAGTTACGACAGCGTCGGCCCTTAGGAATTCTGACATTCCTCGGCGTCGCGGTCTTAACCATTACGATCATTTTTGGGATACTTGCGCCTGGCCGAGCTCAGGCTCAATCCATTCCGTACAAAGTTAATTTTCAGGGTCGGCTCACCGATAATAACGGCAACATTCTGAGCGACGGCCTCTATAACATCAAGTTTCGCCTTTACACCGTGCTGTCTGGTGGTAGCGCCAGTTGGCAAGAAGACCGGGTATTTGGCGCGAGCGATAATCGCGTCCAAATTACCAACGGCCTCTTTAATATTCAGTTTGGCGACCTAACGGCGCTAAGTCCGGCCTTGTTTAGTGGCACCTTTCCGCTCTACCTAGAGGTGGAGCTGCCGACACCCGCCACCGCCACCTGCGCCAGCAACGGCTGCGCCAGCTTTACCGAAGGCGCCATGACGCCGCGCCAGCCGCTAGCCAGTTCACCCTACGCCTTTAGCGCCGATACGCTGGACGGCCTTGATTCGACCAGCTTTGGCCAACTGAGTGCCGCCAACGCCTGGACCGGCACCAATACGCTCTCTAAAGCCGGCGGCGTGGCAGTGGCACTTACGGGTACCGCCGCGAGCGGGGGCGAGCAGGTGCAGTTTGGCGGCGTAGCAGCGCTCTCGGGCGGCAGCGTCAACGGCACTTACCTCGGCGGCAACCCGGCCAGCTACAGCGGCGATTTTATCAATTTTCAAATTAATAATGTGGCCAAGCTCAAGGTTGATAACACCGGCAATCTCACGCTCGGTACGGGCGCCGTTATCGCGGTGGGAGCAGCCAGTGGCACAGCACTTAGCTGCACCGGGGGGCAGTTCTTGCAGAACCAAGTAGTGACCGGCGGCGTGGTGACGGCTGGCAACTGTGCACCTGGCGCTGGCGCCGGCACCAGCCTTAGCAACCTAACCGCCACCAGCATTAACCAGAGCCTGATCGCTAATGCCAACAACTCGCTCGACCTCGGTGCGGCCGGCACCGTCTGGAACGATCTATTTGTGTCGAATGTGGATGCCGGTACTACTAGCACGACGCTAGCCATCGGGGCGGCCAATGCCACCGCTATTACACTGGGTAAGTTTGGCGTTACCACCACGATGCCCGGCACTTTGGTCATTAATTCTGGCGCCAACGTGCCCACCACCGATCAGGCCACCATCGACAACACCGGCTCCACGGGTGTTGTGGCGGCCGGCGTGAACGGCCTAAGTGTGAAGTACAAAGGTGGCGCTGCGGCCGTCGAGGCGGCCGGCCTGCGCATCGACTACCAGCCCGGCACCACCAGCGGCGGCACCTGGAGCGGCCTGCGCATCGTGGCGGCCGCCACCGGCGCCGCCAGCGGCGTCACCTCGTACGGCCTTAAGCTCGAAGGCCCTACCAGCGCCGGCACCGGCCAAGATACGGCCATTCGGATCGGCACCGGCTGGGACATCGGCGCCGATATCCAGTCTGGCGGCCTGCAGCTGGCCGATGCGTTGACCGACCCCAACACGCCGGCCAGCGGCAATTTGCGCGTCTATTCGCGGCTGGTGGCCGGTCGGTCCATGCTCTCGGTGAAGGGTTCGAGCGGCGTCAGCTATGCGCTGCAACCCAGCTTTGCTCAGCAAAATATCTTTATGGTTACTCCTGGCTCCGGCACCACTGCTACTACCCTTAGCACTACCGGCGGCTACTACGCCCTGGCCGGCAATACGCCGGGTACGCCCACCAGCAGTGAGGCCAATGGCTATCTTACCAGCTTTGCTACCAGCGCCATTGCGGGCAATGTTATCGGCTTGGCCGGGGCTACCAATACGTACTTTCGGGGTAGTGTGGCCAATGGTGCCGACGGTTTCTTCTTTGTTACTCGCATCACCCTCAACGACGCCACACTCACCAATTACACCAGCACCACCACCGGCACGCGCATGTTCTACGGCCTGTCCGACCAAACCAGCGCCACCATGGGCGCCAGCAACTCGCCCACTGGCAACTACGTCGGTTTCTCGTTTGCGGCCAATCGTTCGGGCGAAGGCGGCATTATGCAATTTATGAGCCGCGACGGCACCACCGAGACCCATGTAGCCACCGGCGTCACCCTGGCGGCCAGCAAAACCTACGACCTCTACCTGTACGTGAAGCCGCGCGATGCTACCATCTATTGGCGCATCGACAACCTCACCGATGGAGCCGCGCCAGTAGAAGGCAGCAAAACCACCAACCTGCCCACCGCGACGGCCGCCATGAAGCCTATGGATATTCTGGCCAACCTCTCGGCTGCCGCGCGCACCTTTGGCTTCCAGCGCCTGTATGTGGAGACCGATCGGTAATGGGCACACCGCGGGTAATCGACCTGCGCCAGCCGCTACCCCGCCGGAGCTGGCTGCGCCTACGAGGGCTGCGTCGATTGGGCCTGGCGCTCTCGCTTGTCGCAGTGCTGGCCGGCGCCGGTCTGGCTGCCTGGCATCTCTGGCCTCGTCCGGCTAATCTCGCCAGTGTCACCGTGGTGCAGCAACGGGTGGCTCGCCACATGCTCCTACCGGCCGGCGAGCAGCCCGAGCTGGCCACCGTCACCGACGCCACCAAGCTGCAGACGCCGTTTCTGCGCCAAGCTCACAATGGCGATAAGTTGCTCGTGTACGAGAAAGCCGGACAGGCCATCATCTACCGCCCCAGCCTCGACCGCATCGTGGCCGTAGGTCCGGTTAGCATTCAGCCGGTTTCGCCTGCCGCCGGCCAATAGCCGTCATTGGCTAGCGGGCCATTTTATCACCGGCAAATAACCGAATGTTGCCGCCAAAATCTTGGTGCTATTGGTTATTTTTAATCACAACTTAATATTTTGCTTCCCTGTATCCTGGCGGAGGTAACTAAACAGGATCGAAACTATGAGCCAAGCAGCTAATTCTCATCAAACCACCAGCGTAATGCACCCTACTAAGGGCAGGGTGGATCTGGCCCAGGCTCAGTGGCGCAAGAGCCAGCTTAGCGGTGCCATAGGTAACTGTGTGGAAGTAGCCTTTGTCGACCACCACGTAGCCGTGCGCGACACCAAGGATCGCGATGGCGGCACGCTGCTGTTTACCCAGGCCGAGTGGGCCGCCTTTGTGGGTGGCGTCCGCAACGGCGAGTTTGACCGCTAGTCGTTTCGCCACGCTCTCAAGCCTCCAAAACCCCGTCAAACAGGCGGCGTTTTGGGTACAGGCTCAAAAAAAGAGACAACCGACGCTTGAAAAACCCTCACCAATCGAGTATTATTTGCCAGTACCTTTTTGAACGTGTGACCTCGGTTTCGGCGAGATAGCTCAGTTGGTAGAGCAGTGGCCTGAAGAGCCTCGTGTCCTCGGTTCGAGTCCGAGTCTCGCCACCAGGTATTATTTGAAATGTAACGTTATTAGGCCGGGACTCGCCTGATGTATTACGAATCGCCGTAATGCACAGACGAGTCCCGGACTACCTCCATGCGGGTGTAGCTCAGTTGATAGAGCGCTTCCTTGCCAAGGAAGAGGCCCAGGGTTTGAGTCCCTGTACCCGCACCAGGAATTATTCTCAAGAAATAACGGCTACGCAGAGCCGTTATTTCTATATAACGTGACGAAGGGCCAATTATTCTTACGCTTCACGATGCGTGAACTGTAATTTAGAATTTTGTTACACTGAGATATATGAACGACTACGACATCCACAAAGCAGCAGGAATCATTATTAAAGATCGGCGACTATTAGTTGAACGCTCTAAGGGTAAGGATGTTTTTGTGGCGCCAGGTGGCAAGCTAGAGCCAGGGGAGAACCCACAACAAGCCGTGATCCGTGAGCTTAAAGAAGAGTTCCAGTTAGAGGTAGCCGAAAGTAACCTCGAAGAGTTTGGCACATATTACGCCGAGGCTGCCGGCAGCCACAACGCCGGCAAAAGGTTGCGGATGGATGTATTTATCGTCAAGAATGCTGGCGAGATTGTGCCCGACTCTGAAGTTGAGGAGGTTCGTTGGATTGCTTCGGATATTCCCGCCGACATTGAAGTTGGCTCCATCTTTGCCCGCAACGTGCTTCCCAGGCTGAAGGGGCAGGGCTTGGTGGATTAATAGCGCGGACTCGCTACATACGCCCCGCAACAGTCTCGATAAAAACACCCTTACCGTCGTAATATCCCAAGCCAAATTTCACCAGTTTCTCATGCATAGACCTTAAACTCGGATAAACCTGGTTCCACGTATAATCCACTTTGCGCACCAAAAGATCACCAGCCATATGCGCCGAGGTCTTTATCGCCCGCCAGCCCGCCTGCTATACTATAGGTCATGAAAAATCGCTCAACAGTCGCCATAATCGGTTCGGGCATATCGGGTCTCACGGCAGCCTATATTTTGCGCCAGCAGTATGACGTGACGCTGTATGAGGCGGCCGAGCGCTTGGGTGGTCACACGCATACCCACACGCTCACCGATAGCGCGGGCGGCACCCACGCGATCGACAGCGGCTTTGTTATTCATAACATTCGGACCTACCCGCTGCTGCTGCGGCTTTTTCGCGAGCTTGATGTAGCTACCGAGCCGACAGAGATGAGCCTGAGCGTGTCGTGCCGAGGTTGCGGCCTGGAGTTTACGGGCGGGCGGGGCTACCGCGGCGTATTTGCTATGCCGACGGCGCCGTTTCGGCTGCGCTACCTCAAGTTGCTGCTGACCATCAAGCCGTTCTTTAAGGATATTAAAAAGTTTCTGGCTACTCCGGGGAATGACCACATCACCCTGGGGGAATTTTTGCGGGCCGGCCACTATGGCTTGTACTTTGAGACTCATTTTATTTTGCCCATCGTGTCGGGCGTCTGGTCGTGTGAATTTGACGAAGCGCGCCAGTATCCTGCTCGCTACCTGTTCCAGTACATGGACAACCACGGCATGCTGCAGCCCGATAATCTGAAGGGTAATAAGGATTGGCGCGTCGTGGTGGATGGCTCAAACGCCTACGTGAAAAAGATTGCGCCGCTGCTGCATAAGGTGGTGCGCGACGCGGCCGTCACCAAGCTTGAGCGCACAGACGGCGCCTTCCGGGTGACCGACAGCACGGGCGCCACCGCCACGTTCGACAAAGTGGTGGTGGCCACGCACCCCGACCAGGCCCTGAAGCTCCTGGCCCACCCTACGGCGCGCGAGCGCGAGATTCTGGGCGCGTTTCGATATCGGGACTTGGCCGTTCAGCTGCACACCGATACGTCGGTGCTGCCGCGCCATAAGCGGGCTTCGGGCTCATGGAATTATGTGATTCCGCATTGTATGAACAGCCACTCTGGCATCCGTTTTAGCTACGATATGAACCATATTAAGCAGCTTACCTCGCCCGATCATTACATTGTGTCGCTCGATAGTGCTACGCTGATCGATCCCGCTAAGATCATCAAAACTCTTCATTACCAGCATCCGCTGTTTACGCTGGAGTCGGTGGCGGCTCAGGCTAAGTTGGCCTCGCTCAATAGTGAGTCCCTGGCTTTTGCCGGCGCCTACCATGGCTGGGGCTTCCACGAAGACGGCTGCCGGTCTGGGGTAGCGGCGGCAGCGGCCCTGGGCGTACACTGGTAGCTATGACTCCTTAGGCTCGTTTGGACGCGGGCTACTTGTTTAGATCAAATGGAAGAAGGCATAACCCGTGAGGCGGCATCATCGCAAACGTCCCGTCCGGATGCATCACAACAAGCGGCCACCGCGACTGCATAAGGCCAGTTATCTGGAGATTGCCGTGTGGGGGATTGCGCTGTTAGCGATATTGTTTTTGATAAAACGGTAGTATTAGGCCGTTTCTCAATAGCCTTTTTGGTATGCTTATGAATAATGACTAGAGAACGCGACATGACGAAATTGGCAGTAGTGACTGGTATTAGCAAAGGTTTGGGCAAAAGTATAGCGCAGGCCTTGGCCGAAGCGGATTGGGAGGTGGTTGGCACGGGCCGCTCGGCCCGGCCGGCTGATTTGGCCGACGCCATCGCCTATCATCAGTTCGATGCTGCCGACGGCCGGGCGTGCGCCGACTTTTGGCAGCAGCTGAAGGCCGAGGCAGCCGAGTCGGCCGACGCCGATGTGTGCCTGGTCAATAACGCCGGCGGCTATGTGGGCGGGGGCTTGGTTAAGGCGCAGCCGCAGGATTATGAGCAGCAACTGCGTAGCAATTATTTGGCGGCGGTATATATGACGCAGGGTCTGGTGCGAACATTTGCCACGGCCCGCATTATTAATATTATCTCAACCAGCGCGCTCGTCACCACACCGCACGATAGTGCTTATGGCGCGGCCAAGGCGGCGAGTCGGCACTTTTTCCAATCGTTGCAGCAGGAGCTGAAGCCCGAGCATTATCGAATTACCAATCTCTACCCCAGTTATATTGCCTCGGCCGGGCCGGATCCGGCGGCGATTGACGCGCAGGAATTAGCTCATTTTGTGGTTCAGCAGGCGGAGTTGCGCGCCAGCTACTATGTGGCGGATGTGACGCTGCAGCCGTTTAGGCAGTAAGTTCGTTGTAAACGAAGCGCCCGCCCTCCGCGCCGCTGGCTGCGACGAAGAGGGCGGGATCTGGTAGCTCAAAACTAAGTTACTCGTTGGCGGTGAGGCTGCGGATAGCGCGGAGCTTCTGCTCCAGCGGCTCGGCAGCCAGGGCCTGCTGAGTCAGCCAGGCAAAGTCTGCCTGCCGGAGCATGGTTACCTCGGTGCCGTTGGGGAATTGCCCTCCGGAGCGCCAGGTTAGCTCGACTACCTGCATTGCCTCCAGGCGGGCTGCAGCTCCAGTGGTGTCTTTGCCTGTTTCTCCGATGTGGTCTGCCGTTTCGCCGGCAGGGAACGGCACGTCGACCGACTCTCCGGGAGGCTCGGTAGCGGGATTGACGCGCTGATTTGCCGCGGGGGTTCCCGCGTCTGCTGCGGGCTCCGCGGCGGGCAGGGTGTCGGTGGTTTCGGTATCCATGACAGGCTCCGGTACAGGAATCTTCAAGTAGAGGCAGAAGGCCGCGGCGGCCTCGCTGTGTCGGTGGGTGATCTCATCGCGCTCGTGCTCTGGGCCCTTGTCGGTAAACCAGATGGCGGTTCGCTGCGTGCTGCCCTCGCCTCGCGTGCAGCCGATGACGCCGGCGTCCTCGAGCGCCTTGGCTGGCTCTCCGAGCTTGGCCAGGGCTTTCTTGAGGATGGAGTCGGCCAGATCAGTCAGGCCAATCTGCTCCAGCACCTTCAGTAATGCCTGGGCTGGGTGTTCAAGTCGCTGTTCAGGCTCCTGCCATAGGGCATGCAGTAACAGCGCCCTAGCGGCTGACTTTGAACTATAGTTGTCCGCCACGATGATCCTTTCACTGGAATGACGAGACAACCCAGAATACAACGTCTGGTCGGCTTGGCGCAAGGGGCGCATTCGGCTATAATCAAGCGGTTAGTAGTTGGGCGCCTTGGCGGAGTGGTTACGCAGAGGTCTGCAAAACCTCGTACACCGGTTCAATTCCGGTAGGCGCCTCCAGGTATTATTATGGTAAGTAGCGTATAAGAGGGAGTAATTGTATGCCGCCCGAGTCATCATCACCGCAACCGCCCGTCGCCGCGCCTCAGCCGGTGGCGCCCACGCCGCCCGAATTGCGCGGCACGCCGTTGCCGGATCCACCCAGTAAGCGACGGGGTCGGCGCTGGCTCATTATTATTGGAGCAATTCTGGTGCTCCTGTTTGTAGTTTGGCCACTGGTCGGTAAGTTGGTGCTGGCTATTTATATGAAGAAGTCGCCAGCCGAGCAGCTGCTGTACGATTCGCTGCAAAAGGCTGGCTCGCAGACCATGGTTAAGCTGGCTCATAGCGAAGTAGTTTATGGCTCCAAGTCCGACCAAGCCGCGGGCAAAGTCTATAGTTCAATCCAGAGTGTGAGCGAATTTAATGCCACGAGCAAGGCCTATAGCACGGTGTATATGACCAGTGACGACATCGCCTACGGCGTAGGGCGTTGCGTAAAAGGCCAACCATACCGGCTCGGCGAGCGCTTGCTGATAGATAATGAGGCCCAGGCGCAACAGCAGCTTCAGGCCACGCCCACGCCCGTGCCAGCTGATCAAGTCTTTATGTCTTGTAGCTACGACGAGTACCATCGTTACGGTCGCCTTAGTGACGGCATCATCCCGATTGGTTACGATGCCAGCCAGGCCAAGAGCTGGATTACGGCTTTGGCAAACATTAAGCTCTTTAAGGTTAAAGACGAGGGCGCGGCCACCTACAAGGGCCAGACTGGCCGCAAGATTAGCTTTACGCTAAATAGTGTAGACGGCCATCCCGGTAGCACCGACCTGTTCTTTTATGCGGTGCGCGATGGCGTGACCGGTCAAAATGGTGGGCTAAAAATGCAAAAGTATCAGTTTGACCGTATTCTAGATCCCGGTCCGCCGAACGGTCTGAGCGGTTACTACATTATCGACGAAAAAACCAAACTGCCAATTTACAGCGAGTTTCAGACCTCGCAACTGTCAGATGAAGCTGATGGCGATTACCAGCCAATTGTTACTAAGCAGCATTACAGCTACCCGATGAGCGGCACAATTACGGCGACCACTCAGCTCGAATCGCTTTAGCCGATACAATTTGCTACAATACAAGCTGCTCCCGGGCGACCCCCGGCTAACGCCGTCCCGCCCGAGCATGGGCGGGTGGTGGAATGGTATACACGGCGGACTTAAAATCCGCTGCCCTTACCGGGCTTGCGGGTTCGAGCCCCGCCCCGCCTACCAGGAATTATTTGTAAGTTGCTTATTTTTATGTTATTATATATAGCGTCCAAACCCGGGCAATAGCCGCTAGAGCTTCATCTCGTGAAGGGACCCTCTTATGGGTAAGGAAACAGACATTGCGGTCGTCGCTGTGGCCGGTCTCCTCAGCCTCGGCGTCGCCGCGGTCATCGCCGCCGGCAAGAGCGCCTTCGGCACCCCCAAGCAAGACGAGGACCCGCTGCACGACGACCCGAACGGACCGATTCCCGGGGGCCACGCCCCCGGGGCTTGATCCACAAGCCCGTGGGGTGGATGAGGCGGCTTCTGGTCGTCTCATCCACCCTCTCCCCATGCTGGTAATGAGCTTGGTTTCGCTTATCAGAAATTAGTTAGTTTGATGGTCGCCACTTGTGGGCGGCCATTGCTTGCGTTTAGTCGTATCTCTTGGTTGCCAGATTTGCTATACTTAAGCCAAAGCAACAAAGGAATTATGCGTTATGCTGACCTGGATTATCATTATTGTTTTAGTGGTGCTGATTTTAGCACTGGTGGGAGCCTACAACGGCCTGGTGAAGGGTCGGGTGCGGGTTGATGAGTCGTGGAGCGACATTAATGTCCAGCTCAAGCGGCGCTATGACCTCATCCCTAACCTGGTCAACACGGTAAAAGGCTACGCCACGCACGAGTCCAAGGTGTTTGAGGATGTGAGTGCCGCCCGCAGTGCGGCCATGGGTGCTACCAGCATTGCCGACAAGGCCCAGGCCGAGAATCAATTGGCCAGCACCCTCAAGAGCCTGTTTGCGGTCAGCGAGGCCTACCCCGAGCTCAAGGCTAATGAGGGCTTTCAGCAGCTACAGAGCGAGCTCGTTGACACCGAGGATAAGATTCAGGCCGCGCGCCGCTTTTACAACGGCAATGTGCGTGACTACAACATCAAGCTCCAAGTCTTTCCGACTAACCTCTTGGCCGGCATGATGGGCTTTACTCATCGCGACTTCTTTGAGGTCGAGAATCAGGCCGAGATTGATAAGCCGGTTGAAGTTAAGTTTTAGGGGATGATGATGACACTGACGGACTATCGCAACACAAAGGCTTGGCAGGCCGCGCTAGAACTGGGGCCGCACCTGGTGCGCCTGGCCGAGGAGCTACCGGCGGCCGAGCAGGTGGGTCTGAGCATGCAGCTGCGCCAATTAATGGTGGAGCTACCGGCGGCTATTGCGCTTGATCTGCTAAACGATGGCCATACCAGCCTGGTGGTGGCGTTGCGGCTGGGGGCAGCGCTCGAGCTAATCGAGCGAATCTACCCGGCGCTGGATGCGGGCCCCGCTCGTACGGCGGTTACCGCCCTGACCGAGCGCATAAGTGCGGCCGGCCAATTGAGCGAGCTGGCCAATGGAGCCGCGCCGGCCGCGGTGCCCGTGGTGACCGAGTCAGCCGGCGCACAGCCGCTAACGCCGGGCGTGGCCGCCGACCTGCCCAACGAGGGCGAGGCGCCAGAGGCATCACCAGAGGTGGTCGTGCCGGCCACTGCCGTATCGGTTTCGGCGCCGGCCCCTGCTTCCGCACCGGCCGTTAATGAGGAGGCGCACACCGTCCATGTACAGCCAGATAGCGGCCAATAAGCGCCGCAGCCTCTTGCTGCTGGTCGGCTTCGTTGTCTTTGTGGGCGTGCTGGCCTATGTGCTCACGACGGCCTTCGCTCGGCCCGGCTTCTTTGTGCCGGTGCTCATCTTTGCCATCGTGTACGCGGCCATCTCATACTTTGCCTCGGCCAAGATCGCCCTGGCCATGAGCGGTGCGCAGCCGATTGCCAAGGCCGACGCGCCCGAGCTCTACCGCATTGTGGAGAATCTAAGTATTGCGGCCGGTCTGCCCATGCCTCAGGTCTATATTATGAATGATCCCTCGCCCAACGCTTTTGCCACGGGGCGCGATCCGCAGCACGCGGTAGTGGCCGTCACTACCGGTATTCTGGAGCTACTCGATAAGCCAGAGCTCGAGGGCGTTATCGCGCACGAGCTGAGTCATGTAGGCAACTTCGACATTCGCTTTATGGCTCTCGTTGTAGCGCTGGTCTCGGTAGTAGCGTTGCTCAGCGACCTGTTTCTGCGCCTCAGCTTCTGGAGCAGTTGGGGTGATAGCGAGGAGCGCGAGGGTAGCAATCCGGTTATGCTCGTAATCGGTATTGCCGGGGCGGTATTGGCGCCGCTGGTGGCTACCGTGGTGCAGCTGGCTATCTCGCGGCGGCGCGAGTATCTGGCCGATGCTTCCGGCGCCCTGCTAACCCGCTACCCCGATGGCCTAGCTCGGGCGCTGGCCAAGATCGACCAGGACCCACGCGGCCTCAAGCGAGCCAACTCGGCTACGGCGCCGCTCTACATCGCCAACCCGCTCAAGGGTCGTCGCGGCGGTTTTGGCCAAGCTCTGGCCGGCCTATTTAGCACCCATCCGCCCATCGCCGACCGCATTAAGCGCTTGCAGGAAATGGAGATGAAGCCATGAAGAAGCTTAAATTTGGGCGGCGTCACCAAGCCGAAGAGCGTGCCGCCGACACCAAGGCCGGAGCTACCTCAACGGCCGAGGCCTTGCCAACCGAAACAGTCGGCCAGCGCGCGGCCCATCGCCGGCGCATTATGCCGGCTCGCCGGCTGGCACTCGCCTCGCTGCGCGACCTGTGGGCGCATTGGCGCATCTATATGCCAATAGTGGCGGTGGTGGCATTGCCCATCGATATCCTCTCGATGGTCCCCAACTTGGCCAACGACATGAGCTTTAATGCTTATGGCAGTATCGCCTCGCTGTTTATGACGGTGGCATTAATTTACGCTATTGGTCGGATCAGTGCCGGCGCCGCTCACCTTAAGCTCAGCACCGCTTACTACGATGGCTCGATCGCCATTGTGCGCTTTACCATCGTGGTGAGTCTGCTGGTGATCTTGTTAATCCCGGCGGCGCTTGGAGCCATGCTCTACATCATTGGGGCCTATCCCAGTCAAACCGTTTACATCTCTTCGGGTGAGCAGATCCTGATTGGTGCCGCGGCCCTAATTGTGTCGATGCTGAGCTGGTGGTGGTTAGCGCGGTTTATCTTTAGCATTTACGCGGTCGTGGAAGACAACTATCGTCCGGCCGCGGCCCTGCGTTATAGTCGCCAATTGACACTAAAGCGGTTCTGGCGGGTCTTTGGGCGCTTGGTTAGCCTGGTGGTGGGGGTGGCCGTGGTCATGCTGGTTAGCTACATTCCGCCGGCGCTGCTTGGACTGGTCTACCACAACGCCACAGTGGTATCGGCGCTCTTTCTAACGCTCCTCATGCTGATTGGTCTGCCGTTGCTCAACCTCTATATGTTTAAGCTTTACCGCGACCTGAGCGCGTCGCACGCGGCCCAATGATGCGGCCAGAGGGCGCGGCGCCGGCCGCGGTGCGCGAGCGCGTGGCCAAGCTGCGCCAGCAGATTAACGACTATCGCTACCACTATCACGTGCTCGACGAGTCGATCATGAGTGAGGCGGCGGCCGATTCACTCAAGCATGAGTTGGCGCAGCTGGAAGCACAGTATCCCCAGCTCATCACGCCCGATTCGCCCACTCAGCGGGTGGCGGGCGCGCCGAGCGAGCGGTTTGCTAAGGTGCGGCATTCGGTGCCGATGATTTCGTTGAACGATGTGTTTTCGCGCGAGGAGGTGGAGGCGTGGGCCGAGCGCATCAATAAGCTCACGCCCGGCGCCACTACCGAACTGTTTGCCGATACCAAAATGGACGGCCTGGCCTGCGCGCTGGTGTACGAGGATGGGGTGTTGGTGCAGGCCGTGACGCGCGGCGACGGCCAGGTGGGCGAGGACGTCACCGTGAACGCGCGCACCATCGAGAGCGTGCCGCTGCGGCTGCGCGATTATCCGGCGCAGCCAGAGTTTTTGCGCGGCCGGACCGAGATTCGCGGCGAGGTGGTGATGCTCAAGGCGGATTTTGCCGCCTTGAATGCCGCCAATGAGGCCGCCGGCAAGCCATTATTTGCCAATCCGCGCAACCTGGCAGCCGGCACCATTCGCCAGCTTGATCCGGCGCTGGTGGCGGCTCGGCCGCTCACGTTTTACGCCTACGATCTGCTGCGCGATGATCCGGCCGAGGTGCCCACCAATGCCTTTGCTTACGAGACGATTCGCGCGCTGGGCCTAGCTGCCAATCGTCACGCCGCCGTCTTCGTTACCCTGGATGACCTCATGCATTTCATCGACCACTGGGCCGAGGCGCGCACCAAACTGCCGTTTAATACCGATGGCAGCGTCATCAAAGTGAACGACCGGGCCACCTTTGCGGCCCTGGGTGTAGTAGGCAAGGCCCCGCGCGGCGCCGTGGCCTTTAAATATCCGGCCGAGGAGGCCACCACGGTGGTCAAAGACATTGTGCTCAGCATTGGTCGCACGGGCGCCGCTACGCCCGTGGCCGTGTTCGATCCGGTGGTGGTGGCCGGCACCACCGTGCAGCATGCCTCGCTCCACAACGCCGACGAGATTGCCCGGCTGGATGTACGGGTCGGCGACACCGTCATTATTTACAAGGCCGGCGACATTATTCCTAAAGTTTTAGAAGTTTTGCCAAAATTGCGACCCAAGAACACCCACGCTTTCGACATGGAAGCAGAGCTGGCTCGCCAATACCCGGAGCTTGAGTTTGAGCGGCCAGAAGGGGAAGTGATTTATCGGGTAAAGGGCGCCTCGGGCCCGCTCCTGCTCAAGCGCGCCCTGGCCCACTACGCTAGCAAAAATGCGCTCGACATCGACACCCTGGGCGAAAAGAACGTCGAGGCCCTGGTAGACGCGGGACTGGTGCACGACATGGCCGACATCTACCGGCTCACCAAGGACCAACTGCTGGAGCTCGACCGGTTTGCCGAGGTCTCAGCGGCCAAGCTTATTGATGCCATCGCCGCGGTCCGGCAGCCCGAATTGCCGCGCTTCATTTATGGCTTGGGCATCCGCCACATCGGCGAGCAGACCGCCCGTGATCTGGCCGAAGCCTTTGGCTCGCTCGACGTCCTGCGCCACGCCACCCTCGACCAGCTCTTGGCCGTCGACGGTATCGGCACCATCGTGGCCGAGTCGCTGCTAGCCTGGTTCGCCGATCCCGACAACGCTGAGTTGCTGGCTAAGCTCCACGACCTGGGCGTTCGTCCGCAAGCTTTCGAGATCGTGCGCGGCAAACTCACCGGCGTCACGTTCGTGATCACCGGCACGCTCGCCATGGGCACCCGCGACGAAGTGGCCGCCCGGCTCGAAGCGCTCGGCGCCAAAGAGCAAAAAACCGTCTCCAAAGACACCACCTACTTGATCGTGGGCGAGGATCCGGGCGGCTCGAAGCTGGCGAAGGCCACCAAACTCGGCACCCAGCAACTCGATGAGGCCGAGCTTAACCGGCTCCTAGGCTAATGCAAGCCATCGAGCCGTCCGAGAATATTCTACCCAGCCGGCGCACTATCTGGGCTGGTGCCATATTTGGCGCCCTAGCATTGATCGACCTGAGCTTTACGGCTTGGCAATTGGCGTATGCCTACTTTAGCGGTCAAGGGCTCGATGCTGATGTGCCAAGCTTTCTGATCGACGCCGGGCTTTTCTTGTTTGCTGCTTATGCGGCCAGCTATCAGTTGCGTAAGATCTTTCGGCAGCTGGGTCACCTGCATGGTCTACGTCGCCAGGTGGTGATCGCCGAATATGATCTGCCGTGTTCGCCGGGCGTGGCCGGCGCGTTGCTCGATGGCGATTTTGACCTGGCTGAGACTAAAGGCATGATGATCTACCTAAATCAGCAGGGCTATCTGGTGCGAACGCCGACGGCCGATGGTGAGGTTTGGACCGTTGGCCGCGATGATCTGTCGGGGCTGCGGCCCAGCGAGGCGACGTTGCTGGTGAGCCTGTTTGCAGTAGCCGATAAGTTGATTCTGCCGATTATGGCCGATCGATTAAGCTTAGCTAGTCACGCCACTCACGACGACATCTTGGCCGAGGGCCGCGCCATGGGTCTTATCAAGCCTGCCCCTAAGGTGCCCAAGTTTTTTCTGGCTCTTCACGGTGTAGCGCTTAACATCGGCTACGCTATAATTGCGTTCATGTTTTTTCTCGATATCTTTTTTTGGCACGATGTGGTCACCGTCAACTATCCACGCTATCCGGTGCATCTGTGGCAGCTGTTATTTATTGTGGCGCTCGTTCTGGTTGTGCTCAGCGTGGCTGGGGGTGCCTATGTGCGGGCCTTGGTTACGGCTCGCGGCCTCGATTTGTCGACCGATATAGCTGGATTCTATCTTTTTATTAAAACGGTCTTTGCCCATCCTGGCGCCTATCTCGCCAAGTCTGATCTGGAGAAATATTACCCCTATGCGGTAGCTTTTCGCCTGCCTGTCACGCTGCCAGATGGAGCAGACGAGCAGTGGGCTATACTCTTGGGGATGGCGTGACGCCGCGGACGCAGCCTACCCCTCCCTAAAGATCCCCTCGCCGCCAATCGGCTGGGCCTTAAACTGAGCGAGGCGCACGTGGTCCAGCTTGATACCAACCATCTGGTAGGCGCCGGCGCGGAGTTTGCTGATGGGCGGAAGCCGGTCGGGCGCTTCAGCATGAATCGCGGCCAGCTTGGTCATAACCAGATCGATGAGGGCGGCGTTATCGCGCACCACGTGGGCCTGGCCGCCAGCTTGCAGCGTACTATTTGCGGCCGAATTAACGATGGTAATACTGACGCGCGGATTCTGCTGCAGATTGCGAAACTTTTGCGTCTCGGTCTTGGTGACAAAGTAGAGCTGGTCGGCCGCCGTAAAACATACGTACACCGCTGCGCCATGGGGCGTGCCATCTGGACCTACGGTGCCAAGCACGGCCACCGGGTTGGCGCGGAGATAAGCAGTGATGTCGGTGTGATCTGGCATGGTAGCTAAACCGCCGGCGTGGTTATGGTCTCAAAGATGTGGTCATAGTTGTCGACTGACGGCTGGGTGAAGGTGCCGAGGCGAGCCGAGTCGGCTGACAATTTGTAGACCGTGTAGCCGCCGGCGGTCAGGCGCGTGGTGGGCGGCACTCCGCTCTGGCTGGTGCGCAGAGCCGCATTCCAGATTTGGTTAAAAATACTGTCGCGCTGAGCGACGTCCAGAACCTCGGTGGCGCGACCACTCAGCTGCACCGTGGTTAACGAATAAGCATCGTAAACGGTCAGAGCGGCGTGAGCGTTAGCCAGCAGATTATAGTTCTTTTGGGTATCTTGCTTAGTAATAAAGAAGACATTTAGCAGTTGATCGCAGGTCACATACACGGCCGCAGCGTGCGGCTGGCCGGCCTTGCTGACCGTGGCCAACACACCAACGGGATGCTCGTTGAGGAAGGCGAGGATATGATCGCGTGACTCGGTAAAGCTGATGGGCATAGCATTAGCCTAAGCTAAGATTCATTCGAGCACAACCAGGATCGCATCATTAGCGCAGCAGTATCTTTTTATCTGTGCAGTCGTAGGCTAAGCGGTTTTATCTAAACGCTCTGTTAGCACAATGGTGACAGTTTGCCCGGCCTCTTTGCTAATAGCCTGGCGGGTCTCGGCCTTAATCGGTAGCATGTGTACGCCATCGCCCATCGCCATAAATGAGCTGCGAAAGGGCTGATCATCGATTGTGCCACGCACCTTAACCAGGCCGCGGGTGCCAAAGAACTCGGCTGAATTTGGCATTACTACATAGGTCCAGCCGCCTCGGTGTGGGCTTTTTTGGAGGGTAGCGGTGAAGGTTTTATTCATGTGTTAATTATACGCCTTTAATGATAAAAGGCTGAGGGCGACTTAATGGCTAGCTACGGCTATTAATTCTTGTTATGCTCATGTTATGAACAAACGCAACGCTCAACTAACTATTGCCGCCGTTGGCTCTCTGCTCGTAATGGGGGTGCTAGCCGGCCTAGCCTACCTCACGGATGACTCGTCTAACGTGTTAGTAATTCAGCAGGCGCTTGGGCCGGTCGGGATTGTAGCGGCGGTGCTGTGTGGCCTGGCTTTTGCCAGCTACGCCAGTACGGAGGCATCGCCGGGCGCGGCCGGCCGCAGTACGGCCATTACGACCACCGGCTTTGTGATTGTGGCGCTGCTGCTTGGTTGGTGGGCCTATCAGGTTCAGTCGCCGGTGGCAGCACTGTTAACTGTGGTGGCGCTGGGTCTGGCGTTCTTGTCGCTGCGCTATAGTAGCGGCCCACAATCGCCGCCGCGCATCGTGCGCTACTTGCTGTTGGGCGGCGCCTTTGCGGCTGGAGTATTGCCGGGTTTCATCGTTTACATTATTTTGTCTTTTATCGTCTCGGATCGGTACTGCCAGCTGACGAGCTCTAAGTGTCTGTAACTGCCGTCGGTCCGGGTCGACAACGAGTGTGGGCGGCCTATCCAAAGGCCATAGTCGGCCTGCTGCGGGTGCCAACGTATCTGTTGTTGCTGCTGTACTATGGTCTGGGTTTTGTGGCGGCCTTTGGCTTGGTCAAGGGCGGGATGGTCTGGTCGGTTGGAGGAGCGGGGCGATTGCTGGCCGGTGCCTTAGCTATCGCGGCCTGGTACATTAACGCCACAGCGCTGAACGATCTGAGTGACTACGAGATCGACCAAATTAACCTGAGCGATGCGTCCGATCGGCCGCTGGTGGCGGGAGCATTGCGGCGGCCGGATCTCTTGATAATTGCGGGCACCACTGCGGTTCTGAGTTTGGCGGCGGCCGCGGTTTTGGGCTGGTGGACAGCTGGTCTGGTAGCTATCCTACTAGCTTTTAATACTGCTTATTCGCTGCCGCCAATGAGCCTGTCGCGCCGGGGCGGCTGGGCGCTGGCACTGCTGCCGATTGGCTATGTTATTCTGCCCATGATGCTAGGTCTGGCAGCGACGGCCCAGGGGCTCGTCGCACTGGCTGGGCCGCTGGTGGCCATCTGCTATGCGCAATTTGTCGCCCGTATTAGCCTCAAAGACTACCGCGACGTGGTGGGCGACGCTCAATTTGGCAAACGGACGTTTCTGCTGCGTCATGGTTCGGCGGTGGTGGTGCGATTGGCTCTGCTGGGGCAGATAGTGGCAGGTGTGGGTGGCGTGATCTGGCTCTATGGCTCGTCACCGCTAATGGCGGCTGGCTACATCTTTTTGGCTACCATCGGCAGCGTGTACTTGCAGCGGTTAGGGCGTGCCGCCGCCTGGCCGAAGCAGCGGCTATGGATCTCGGCCTATGGCCGCCTCGCCACCGGCCAAGTGGTAATTCTGCTGCTGGACGCCTTGGCGCGGGCGCAGCTGGCCGGCGGTTCGATTCGGCAGGCTGTTCTGCTGGCTGTAGTCGTGGTTGCCTTTTGCTGGAGTGCTCAGCAGATAATTCGTCGCCACCAGATAGGCGGGTAAATGATCGGCATTGCTAAGCTCAATGGCCGTTGGTAGCATCTGGCATACACCGAGTGTATTTGGCAAGATTTGGACGAGACTGGCCGCATCGATCCCAAGCAGGACCGTGGCGGCGTCTTTAAGCCCATTGCCGCGACGGTGGTGGTGAGCCTGATAACAGCCTACATTTTGGCACACGTAGCTTTTCTGTCGAACCAATTCTTTCATCACAGCTTCTTGATGGACGCGCTCGGTACGGCCTAGTGGCTATGACTGGGCCTGGTGGCGGTGCGCTTCATTACGCACGACGCCTTTGAGGGCCGGCCGGTTAAGCTAACGATACTGAACTTGAGCAACGAGCTGGTGACGATTATGCTGATGGGGCTGATCATCGGCCTAATGGGCGTTTAGCCTCTCAGGCAACCACTCGTCTTTGGCGAATCGACCGAACTGACGGCTGGCGGTATCTGCTATGATGTACTTCATGACGCTTATGCTTACACGATGAATCGACTACGCTGGTTAGTCGTTGGCATTATCGGCGCGATTATAGCGCTCGATATAGTGCTAGTGCTGCTGCCCACGCCGAGCTTTGCGGCCGACCCGGCGGTCTTTCGGCTGCAGATTCTGATCGTGTCGTCGTTCTCGCTTAACTTCTTTGCGGCGGCCGTTTTGTTCTTGTATGGCATGCGCGACTTTAAGCCCGATATGCGCCGGTCGTACCAAATTATTACCTGGAGCATGGTCTTCTTTGGCGTGGTCAATCTGCAGTACCCCACCCTGGTGTATGCGCGGCTGCTGCCCGAGCCGTGGACGTCGCATGGAGGTTCGTTGCTGATCGTGATTCCGGGGATGATTCTGCATTACTGGGGTGTGCGGCACTTTGCCCGGGCGGTGGGCGTGGCGACGCCGGCGGCCTCGCTGCGGCTAGTGCTGGGTATTTGGCTGGGCCTTAGTCTAGTTGCGGTGCTGCTGCCGCATCGGCTCGACGAGCCGGCCTTTTGGTATTATCTGCATCAGCTCGGTGCGGCTGCCAACATTACTTGGAACGCCTTTACGTTCATTATTCTGCTCAAGATGTTGCGGGTGATTGGTCAGGCGTATCGCGTGGCGTTGCGGTGGCTGGCGGCGGGTGGCGGCCTGGTGGCGGTGGGTTTTGTGCATGTGTTGATTGCGGCCTGTTTTGGGCTTCATAATGCCTACAATGAGCAAGGGCCGGTGGCGGCGCCGTTTATCGCGGTGGCGGTGTGCTACTTGATCGCCGGGTACTACTTTTGCACCGCGCGGTTTTATCAGGCGCCGCAGGTGGCGGCCGCCGGCCGGGCGCTGCTCGATGCTGTAATGATGGCGGCCAGCCTGGTCTCTAACCGCGGCGACATCGACGCCCAGCTGGCCGAAGTGCGCGGCATTACCGCCGGCTTGAGCCCGACTCAGCCTTTGCCGCTCGACGATCAGCAGCGGTTGGGCGCCATTTATTTGAGCCTGGAGGATTATTTGGTGCATCATGAGCGGATTCGGACCTTTAGCCAAGCGGAGCTGCGAGCCCAGTTAAGCGATGAGGCGCAGCAACTGCTAGCGGCGCAGCGAATCCCCGGCCGGCCCTTTACAATGGGCCAAACTTCGTCTAAAACATAAGCAAGATAAGGAGCGGATTTATGGTTTTTGGCATCTCATTTTGGTGGCTCATATTGGCTCTGGCGGCCTATATGGTGGTGGGCGCGCTGTGGTACTCGCCGTTGCTGTTTGCTAAGCAATGGCTGCAGGCGCTGGGCAAGAAGCGGAGCGACATGCCCGGCAACGACCCGGCGCTCTACCTGACGCCGCTCTTCTCGACCCTGGTGCTCGTGGTGGTGCTGGCCTCGCTGGTGAGCAGCTTGGGCGCGGTGGGCTGGACGGCCGGGGCGCTACTGGGCTTTAAGCTCTGGCTGGGATTTGTAGCTACTACAGCGCTCATTAACCGTGTCTTCCAGGGCGGCTCGATGCGGCTGTACATTATTGACATGGGCTATCATTTGGTCGGCTTTGCGGTGGCTGGGGCGATTCTGGCACATTAGGCCAATTGCTCGTATACTAGTCGCATGTCAAAGATTGGAATCGCCGAGGTCGAGCGGGTGGCGACGCTGGCCCGTATTGGCTTATCGCCCGAGGAGGCCGCCGAGATGGCGGCTCAGATTGGTCAGATTGTTGGCTTTGTAGAGCAGTTGCAAAGCGTCGATGTGGCGGATGTAGCGCCCACCGACCAAGTGAATGGTCTGGTGGATGTGATGCGGGTCGACGAAGTGCGGCCGGGGTTGTCGCGCGATGCGGCATTGGCCAATGCGCCAGCTCAGAAAGATGGCTACTTTATGGTGAAGCGGGTACTGAATGGCTGAGACGATTGACTTGAAACGGCCGATCGCCGAACTAGCGGCTGAGGTGCAGGCAGGTAAGGTGAGCGCGGTGGAGTTGGTGCAAGCCAGCTTAGACCGAATTGAGGCTACCAAAGATTACCACGCCCTGCTCGAGGTGAACCCGGCGGCGCTCGAGCGGGCGCGCCAGGTGGACGCGCGCGTGGCGGCCGGCGAGAAGCTGCCATTGGCGGGTGTGCCATTTGCGGCCAAAGACAACTATTTGACGCTGGATATGCACACCACGGCGGCCAGCAAGATTCTGAAGCCGTTTCGCGCGCCGTATCAGGGGCCGGCCATCGAGCGGCTGCTGGCGGCCGGCGCCGTGCTGGTAGCCAAGGCCAACCTGGACGCCTTTGCGCATGGCAGCTCCACCGAGAACTCGGATTTTGGTGCCACCAAGAATCCGGTGGACGCAGCCCGTGTGCCGGGCGGCAGCTCGGGTGGCTCGGCTGCGGCCGTGGCGCTAGGCCAGGTAGCCTTTGCGCTCGGCACCGACACCGGTGGGAGCATTCGGCTGCCGGCCAGCTACTGCGGCGTGGTGGGGCTCAAGCCGACCTACGGCCTCGTGCCGCGCACCGGCGTAGTAGCTATGGGCAGCTCCACCGATGTGCTGGGCCCGCTGACCAACCGAGCGGCCGATGCCGCCGTGGTGCTGGATGTGATGGCCGGCCGCGACGCCAGCGACGCTACCAGCATTGAGCGCGACGCCCAGGGCTATGCCCCCGAGCCGGCCAAGGAGCACGATCTGCGCGGCCTCAAGATTGGCCTTATTAAAGAGTATCTGGGCGACGGCCTGACGCCCACGGTGCGCGCCCGCTTGGACGAAACCGTGCAGCAGCTCGAGGCGCGGGGCGCCATCGTCGAGCCCATTAGTTTGCCGGCCGCGCAGCTGGCTCTGGCGGCCTACTACATTCTGGTGCCGGCCGAGGTCTCCAGCAACCTGGCGCGCTACGACGGCGTGCGCTTTGGCTACAGCTCGGCCGCCGCCAAGACGCTCGAGGAGACCTATCGACTGTCGCGCCAAGAGGGCTTTGGCGCCGAAGCCAAGCGCCGCATCATCATCGGCACCTATGTGCTCTCCAGCGGCTACTACGACGCTTACTACAAGCGAGCGCAAAAGGTTCGGACCAAGCTGATCGAGGAGTTTAAGGCCGCCTTCGCCCAGTACGACCTGCTGCTGGGACCAACGGCGCCCACGCCGGCCTTCCCGCTGGGGGCCAAGGCACACGACCCGCTGGCTATGTACCTCAACGACGTCTGTACCGTGGCCGTCAACCTGGTGGGTGCGCCGGCTATCTCGCTGCCGCTGGGGCGCGATGGCGGGCTGCCGATCGGCCTGCAGTTGATCGCGCCGCAGCGGGCCGAGCGCCAATTGTTTGCGGCGGCCGCGGCCACCGAGGCCGTCATTGGCGACTGGGAGTCGCGCTAAGTGCTGGCTTTTCTCGTCATCGTGCTGGTGGCCGGTTTTGTGCTCATCTCGCTCATCGAGGGCGTGGGCAAGCGCGGTCGTGGTGGCCGGGGCTCGCGCTCGGGCGGTGGCCGATCCGGCGGCGCGCACGCTAGCACTCCCGCCAAGTCTCTGGGCCGCGCCGACATGGCCCAGCGCTGGGCCGTCATCGAAGCCACCAGCCAGGGCGGCGCGGCCGGCCTCAAATCGGCCATCACCGAGGCCGACAAACTGCTCGACCAGGCCCTGCGCCAGTCCGGCCTGTCCGGCGACACCCTGGGCGAGCGCCTCAAGTCGGCCCGTCCCCGCTTCGCCGACCGCGGCCTCTACGACGCCCTCTGGCGCGCCCACAAACTGCGCAATGCCCTGGCTCACGAAGTCGGCTTCGACCTCGTACCCAGCCAAGCCAAAGAAGCCCTGCGCGACTTCGAGCGCGGCCTCAAGCACCTGGGGGCGCTATGACCGAGCAAGCCATTGCGCACCAAATCAGCGAGGCTCATAATATTGGCTGGTTTACGCTCGAAGAGTTCAATAAGCTCGCCACCCTCGAGGATGTTCGATCAGTTTTACGCCAGGAGTTAGCCAAATGAACCCAGAGTTACGTGCCAAATACGAGGTCGTCATCGGCATTGAGTGCCACGTGCAGCTGTCCACCAGGACCAAGCTGTTCTGCGCTTGCGATAATGACTCGCGCGAGGCCGAGCCGAATACGCACGTTTGCTCGGTCTGCTTGGGTTTGCCGGGCGCGCTGCCGGTGCTGAATGGGCGAGCGGTGGAGCTGGCCTTAAGGCTTGGCCGAGCATTAAACGCGACCTATCCAGATAATTATCACACCAAGTTTGACCGCAAAAATTACTTCTACCCCGATCTGCCCAAGGGCTACCAGATTACTCAGTTCGACGAGCCGATTATCGGTCCCGGTTATCTGGAGTTTCCGCTCGATGGTCAGCTGCGGCGCATCGGCATTACGCGGGCGCATCTGGAGGGCGATGCCGGCAAATCGACTCATCCGGACGGCGCTGACTACTCGCTGGTCGACCTGAACCGGGCCGAGACGCCGCTGGTCGAGATTGTGAGCGAGCCAGATATGCGCAGTGCCGCCGAGGCTAAAGGCTATGCTCAGGAGTTGTACAATATTGTGCGCTACGCCGGCGTGAGCGAGGCCAACTTATACTATGGCAATATGCGGTTCGACGTGAATGTGAGCGTGCGGCTAGTGGGTGCCAAAGAGTTTGGCACGCGCACCGAGACCAAGAATCTGAATAGTTTTCGGGCCATCGAGCGAGCGGTGGAGTACGAGGTAGAGCGGCAGATCGAGCTGATCGAGGGCGGCGGCCGGGTGCGCCAAGAGACCCGCGGCTGGAACGACGCCAAGCAGGCCACCTACGCCATGCGCTCCAAGGAGGACGCCGACGAGTATCGCTACTTCCCGGAGCCGGACCTGCCGCCGCTGGTGATTACAGGGGCGATGGTGGAGGCGGCCGCCAACGAGCTGGGGCTGCTGCCGCATGACGTGCGAGCCGAGCTGGCCGCCGCCGGCATGCCGGCTAAGGAGGTCGAGGTGCTAGTGGCCGATCCGGCGGCTGCCCGCATGTGGCATCAGATCGCGAGCGAGAATCCCGAGCACGTGAAATTTGCCTTTAACTGGCTTATTGGTGACCGAGTACGCCTTGAAGAGGAGAAAGGCACAGCGCTGCCCGATTCTGATATTTCGTCACTGACGCTGGCCTTGGTTGGCTCGATGGTGCAAGAGGGCAAGCTCAGCTCTTCTAACGCCAAGCTCCTCTTAGTCGCTCTATGGGAGAGCGATGAGGGTGCGCTGAATGTGGCCAAAAAGCTCGGCTTGCTCCAGGAATCTAATGCCGAGGAGCTCGGCGCCATCGTCGACGCGGTGATTGCCGAGCAGGCCCAGGCCGTGGCCGACTATCGCGCCGGCAACCAGCGGGCCTTCGGCGCACTGGTCGGCCAGGCCATGAAGAAGACGCAGGGCAAGGGCAACCCGCCGCTCATCAACAAGCTGCTGCACGAGCGGCTCGATTAGGCTTGGTCCAGCGGGAATCACGTCTTTATCCCCGCTATATATCGTCAAACAGAATAAAAGAATGCCGTGAGTATATTACGTTTGATGATATATACGCTCAATAAAAATGCCTTGATCTGCAGGCAGACCCGAATCTCCCAGGGCCTCTTGCCACCCGTAGTAAAATAGACGTAAGCGTTATGCATACTCTAGACCTCACGACCACCAACTTCATCAACCCTATTATCGACGTGCTTAATACCAAGCTGCCGATTCTACCATCATTGATTTTTGGCTTGCTGCTAGGGATATTGCTCATCCGAGTACTGGTGCGACTCACCCGCTTTGTCCTTACCTTAACCGCTATTCAAGTCGGCTTGCGCGACGTTATCGTGTCGCTGGTGGAGACGCTGCTGTGGCTGTTCTTAGCCATTCAGCTGCTGCAGATGCTGGGCTTTAACAACATTATCGTCTTCTTTACCGGCTCGATCGCGGCGCTCGGCCTGGCCATGGCGGCCGGTGGCTCTACGTTGGTGGCCGACGTCGTCGCCGGCATCTTCTTGGCGCAGGACAACGACTTCGACGTCGGCGACGAGGTGATCGTGGGCGAGACGCCGACTCGGGGCACGATTGAGAGCATGGACTCGCGCCGCACCCGTATTCGCGATCAGGATGGTGTGTTGCACGTCATCCCTAACTCGGTCATCGAGCGCAAGGAGTGGGTAGTGGTGCACAAGAGCCAAGAACTGAATGCACTGGCTCGGGCCGTTCGTACGGCCAAGAAGTTCAAGAAAGCGGCGCTCGAGTCTAAGGCCGGCCGCTTTCGTAAGAACGACCAGTAACACCAGCGGTTGCATCGGGTATCATTCCGGAGTAGCTTAGAGAAATAAACGAAAGCTTACGATTATGGTGATGGCGGAGTCAATCCTCGTAATAGTCCTGTGTGTGGTGCTGCTGGTGTTTCTCGTTTTAGCCATCGTGTCGGCTGTGATTGTAATTGGCATTCTGCGTAACCTTAAGCGCATTTCGCAACGGGCCGAGGAGACCACCGAAAATCTCTCCGGTATGCTTATTAGCATGGGCAAGGGGCTGGGGCCAATGGCAGTGTCAGCGGTAGTAGAAGCGATCTTTAGCCGGTTTAAGGGCAAGAAGGCCAAGAGTAAAGTTAATAAAGAGGAAGAGTAGGAGGCAGCGATGAGGCGTCATCACAACGAAGGATTCTTGAAAGGCACAATTATTGGGGCGATCGTGGGGGCGGTGGCTGGATTGTTATTGGCACCGCGCACCGGGCCGGAGATGCAGGCCGAGATTAAGCGCCGCGTTAAAGGCACCTATACCGATATTCACGACCAGCTGCAGCGCATGAGCGATGAGATGGGCGGCCGCGTTGATTCGCTCAAGGAAGTGGCCAAAGATCTGAAGGGCGAGGCCCGCGAGGAGAGCCAGGAGCTGATTCGCCGGGCCGAGGTGCTTAAGCAGGATCTGCTGATCTCGGCTAATAACTTGGCGCGGACTGGCACCGATGCTAAGGATGCGGCCGTCAAGGACGTTAAGCTGCTGCTGGCCGAGGGCTCGGACGTAATGAAGGAGCTGGAACGGGTAACGCGGCATTTGGCCGGCTCGGCTCACGGTAAGTTTAGTGATGGCCTCCGGGGTACCGAGGATCGCGAGCGTTAAATGAGGGCCAAGACCGAGCCTGCTTCTCGCTCGAAGGTGGACCATGCTCAACTGGGCCGGGCGGTGGAGCAGGTGCTGGTGCAGGACTATATTGAGTTACTCGGTAGTACGCGAGCTCAGATTTGGGGCTCGTTTGTGCGCGGCATCTTTATGGGTCTGGGCAGCGTCATTGGGGCCACGCTGGTGGTGGCAGTTCTGATCGCGCTGCTCCACGTGCTGGGCGGCCTGCCGGTGGTTGGCCATTACTTGCAGGGGGCCGGTCAGACCATCGAGCACAAGTAGCGTTCATCCTAGGCCAAAAAGCAAACAGCCCACCAAGCGACAAGCCCTGGTGGGCTGTTGGCTTGGTGGGCCGGGTTGGCTCGTGCCGGTTGTAATTACTCGACCGGTCGAGTAAAGACGAGACAGGCCATCAGCCACCCAATGGTGGTGGCGACCAGTAACGTCACCCCGTAGGTCCAGACCAGCGGCGGGGGCAGCTGGTTGGTGGCCACCTTGGCCACGAGAGTGATCAGGCCGGCCTCAAGCAGCAGGCTCCAGCCGAGCCATCGCCAGTGGGCCTGGCTGTCGGCCGGCAGTCTGTCGCCGCGCTGGATGAGCAGCTTGATGTAACCACCGCCGAACAGCCCCGGGGTCACCACGGCGGCCGCAGCCACCGCGTGCCAGTGAGGCAGAAAGATCCAGGCTACTACGGCGGCGGCGGTTAGCATGGCGGCGGCTCGAGCCACAAAGGCTCGGCCGTAGTCGGTGTCGCCCGGCTCAAGCTGCTGGCGACGCGAATATTCGGCTTCGCTGGCAGTGCAGTCTTCGATTGGAGACACGTCACTCCTTGATCTGGTGCAAAGTCTTGATACTTCACGTACATTTTACAACATATACCTCCAATAAAGCAAGCGTTGGCGCTTTCGCGGACAGTATTTGCTAGGTCACGCTCGGGCCAAAAATCAAGACTGCTGTCGGCATACTCCTTGTGCTACGATAGAAGCCAACGAGAGGGGAGGATCGGGTGGCCGACACATCGGAGGGGGCGACCATAGCCAAGACGGTTGGTGAGGAGCAGGCTGACTCAGCGGCGGCCCAGTTTGTGCACTTGCATAATCATAGCCACTACAGTCTGCTCGATGGCCTCCAGAAGGTGCCGGCCATGCTCGATCGCATTCAGGAGCTCGGCATGACGGCCGTGGCTCTCACCGACCACGGCACGCTTTCGGGCACGGTGGAGTTTTACAAAGAGGCCAAAAGTCGTGGCCTTAAGCCAATAATTGGTGTGGAGACGTACGTGGCGCCGCGCGGCCACCTCGACAAAGCCGGCCGCCAAGATCTCAACCCCTACCACTTAATTCTGCTAGCCGAGACTACGCAGGGCTATCATAACCTGATGAAGCTGGTGACCATCGCTCAGCTCGATGGTTTCTACCAGAAGCCGCGGATCGATCGCGAATTACTGGCCCAGTATCACGAGGGGCTGATTGCCCTGAGCGGCTGCGCCGGTGGCGAGGTGGCGCAGCACATCGAGGCCGGCAATCTGGCCCAGGCCGAGGCGGTGGCGGGCTGGTATGACGAGACCTTCGGCCGCGGCAATTATTTTCTGGAGCTCCAGGCTCACGAGCACCAATGGGACCACCAAAAGATGCTCAACGCGGCCAAGATCGAGCTGTCTAAGCAGACCGGCATTCCGGTGGTGGTGACGGCCGATTCTCACTACAGCCGCCACGAGAACCGCCAGGCTCACGAGACGCTGCTGTGCGTGCAGACCGGCAAAACCCTGGACGATACCAACCGCATGACCATGGACATGGACCTCTACCTGACCTCGCCCGAGGAGATCATGGAGCGGTTCGCCCACGTCCCCGAGGCCTACCAGAATACGGTCAAGATTGCTGAGCGCTGTGAGGTCGATCTGGACCTAGGCCGCATCCTCATCCCCACCTTTCCGGTGCCGGAAGAGGGCCTCAGCGAGCGCGATTACCTGCACAAATTATGCTGGCAGGGGCTGGCCTGGCGCTACGCCGGTGTGAAGCGGGCCGACACCGCCAAGCTGACCGAGGCGGAGGTGCGCGGCCTGGTGGAGCCGGTCTACGCCGAGCGGCTCGATTACGAGCTGGGCATCATTGGCCGCATGGGCTACGAGGGCTACTTCCTGATGACGGCCGACCTGATCAACTGGGGCAAAGATCAGGGCATTATCTTTGGCCCGGGGCGGGGCAGCGCGGCCGGCTCCATTGTGGCCTACACCATGAACATCACCGACCTCGACCCCATTAAGTATGACCTGCTGTTTGAGCGCTTTCTCAATCCGGACCGCGTCAGCATGCCCGACATCGACATTGATATTCAGGATACCCGGCGCGGCGAGGTTATTGAGTACGTCACCGGGAAGTACGGCTCCGAGCGGGTCTCGCAGATTATCACCTTTGGCACCATGGCGGCTCGCAACGCCGTCCGTGACACCGGCCGGGTACTCGGCATGAGCTACGCCGAGGTCGACGCCATCGCCAAGCTGGTACCGCAGCCGGTGCAGGGCCGGCACGTGCCGCTGGCGGTCTCGATCGGCCTTAAGTCCGGCAACGGCAGCGACGAGCAGCGCGCCGACCCGGAGCTGGTGCGCGAGTACCAGAGCAATCCTCGGGCCAAGAAGCTGATCGACCTGGCCATGGAGCTCGAGGGTACTATTCGCAATAACGGCGTGCACGCGGCTGGCGTGGTGATTGCGCCGGCGCCCATCGTTGACTATATTCCGCTGCAGCGAGCCCAAAAAGGCATGCCTTGCACCATGTTCTCGATGGGTTACGTCGAGGAGGTCGGCCTGCTCAAAATGGACTTTTTGGGCCTCAGCAACCTCACTATCATTAATAATGCGCTGGTAATTATTAAGCGCGTCTATGATGTCGACATTGACCTGGGCCACCTGCCGCTAGACGATAAACCGACCTTTGAGCTTCTGGCACGCGGCGACACCACCGGCGTCTTCCAGCTAGAGTCGGCCGGCATGAAGCGCTACCTGCGCGAGCTCAAGCCAACCGTGTTCGACGACATCATCGCCATGGCGGCACTGTACCGGCCCGGCCCCATGCAGTTCATCGACGGCTTCATTGATCGCAAACACGGTCGGGCCGAGATCAGCTACTTTAGCCCCAAGATGGAGGCGGCGCTCAAGATGACCTACGGCGTCTTGGTCTATCAGGAGCAGGTTATGCAGATTGCCAAAGATATGTGTGGCTTTACCGGGGGCCAAGCCGATACGTTGCGCAAAGGCGTGGCCAAGAAGAAGCCTGAGGTGTTGGCCAAGCTCAAGACTGATTTCATTGAGGGTGCCGTGACGATCTCGGGGGCTGATCGGGCCAAGATGGAGGAATTTTGGGGACAGCTCGAAGCCTTTGCCGCCTACTGTTTCCCCAAGGCTCACGCCGCCTGCTACGCGCTGATCGCCTACCAGACGGCCTACCTGAAGGCCCACTACCCGGCGGCCTTTATGGCGGCGCTCATGACCAGCGACTTTGGCGACACCGAGCGCATCGCCAAAGAGATCGGCGAGTGCCGCAGTTTGGGGATTCCGGTGCTGCCGCCCGACGTCAACGAGAGCTTTCAGGAGTTTGCGGTGGTTAAAGAGTCGGGCAGTATTCGGTTCGGTTTGGCGGCCATCAAAAACGTTGGCACCGGCGCCATCGAGGCGATTCTGCGGGCGCGCGAGGAGGGCGGCAAGTTTACCAGTATGGAAGACTTTGCCAAGCGAGTGAGCGCGCGCGAGTGCAACAAGAAGGTCTGGGAGTCGCTGGCCAAGTGTGGCGCCTTCGACTCGCTCAGCGAGGGCAATCGTGGCCAGTTGCTGCACAATCTGGATCTGCTGACGGCCTACGCCGCCAAGGTCCAAAAGAACGCCCTGAGCGGCCAGACCGACATCTTTGGCAGCCTGGGCGTTGACGAGGAGCAGCCGGCGCTACGCTTGGAGCTGCCGTCGCAGCCGGTGGACGCACGCGAGCAGCTAATGTGGGAGAAGGAACTGCTGGGTCTCTACTTGAGCCACCATCCGCTCGACGACTACGCGGCTTATCTGGCCGATCACTGCCAGCCGCTGGGTGCCATTACGGCCGAGGCCGATGGCAAGCTGGCTAAGGTGGGCGGTTTTATTACCACGGTGCGCAAGATTACTACCAAGAACGGCGCCACCATGGCCTTTGTGGGTATCGAGGACCGGTCGGGCACCAATGAATTAATTGTTTTCCCCAAAGCTTACGAGGCTTCGCCGCATATCTTTGAGGCCGACCAGGTGATTGTGGCCAGCGGCAAGATCTCGGCGCGCGACCGCGAGGGCCGGCTCACCGGCGAGCCCAAGATTCTGCTGGAGAGCGCCAAGGTGGTCGATTACGATACGGCTAAGGCCTACGTGGCGCGGCCTGGTGCCAAGCCGCCGGCCATGACCACGGCGCCGGTGCCGAGCTGGCAGAAGCAGCCGGCGGCAGGCGCGGCCGATCGGGGCGTTGCGCGGCCGGCTGCCCGCCCGGCAGCTGCCCCTCCGGCTCTTAGCACCGCGCCGGGCGATCCGGCCGCCGGCAGCTTGGTGCTGCGCTTGGCCGATCCGGGCGATCAGGCTCTGCTACTGCGCCTCAAAGAGCTGCTGGGCGCCCACCCCGGGCCAGCCGAGGCTTATGCTGTCCTGGGCGCCGACACCGACGCCAAAAAGATCCGCTTGCCGTTTAAAGTTACGGTTAGCGATGCCCTCACAGCCCAGCTCGGCGAGCTGCTCGGCGCCGACCGCGTCCGCAATCGTCAACCAGGCTAATGTTAGGCACCGATCTTTCATGTAAGTTGTTTTGGGCGGCATCATTTCATGACCACCGCAGCAGCGCCTTGACTGGCGCTTAACATCTCATATCGACCGACCCAGGAGACGACATGATAAATCGTGGGTGGATACCGGATCAAGCTTGGAGGCAGCATGCGGATCTCCTTCAGCTCTACCCTTTGCTCACTTGGCCTCAAGAAGTAGCGTTGGCCAGGCTCCGGGACGGCGACGACTTGGAAGCTCAAGATATCGCCAGGACCATCTTGTTTGTTTGTAATCTGCGGCTGGCTATCCTGGATTACTTTACCTGGCCAGAGACGGTGAGCATTAGCCGTATGGACCGGCTTGAGCTGAACTACCTGGGGCTTATGTGGGCGGTCCATGTCTTTAACCCGAATAAGGGCGGCCGGTTTATCACCATTGCCAGGCAGGTAATCTGGCAACGTGCAAGCATGGAGGCAAAGTATATCGCCCGCACAATTCGGCGCCCCGCAAGGCTGACTACGCTGAGTACCCAGATTCAAACTGAGCAGTCTCGACGGGCGGCTCAGGGCCAGCCTCCCTGGACCGATCAAGAGCTGATTGATCAGGGCGTGGCTACGCCGTCCGAATTGGCGGAGCTGCGGCGGTACGAGGCTCTGGATATCAGGTCGTTTGAGTGGTTGCGGGAAGCCAATCCGGATTGGCTAGAAGGCCGCGTAGCCAACCACGGCGCCCTAGACCCGGCCGTTTCGTACATTCGGCGCGAAGAGGCAGCCGAGTTGCGAGCCGTGATCGAGGAGATCCATCCTCACTTGTTTCGGATTCTTGAACTGCGCTATAGCTCTCCCCGTGATCGGCTGCTTACTTATCGTAATATTGGCCAAAGATTGGGCCTCAGCCCGCACGAGGTAGAGACAATCGCTACAGAAGGCCTGGAGAAGTTGCGGCAGCATTTTACGCATGATGGGCGCGTTTATCGTCCGGACATAGCGGCGCTATTCTACTGCGAACCGCGGGATTGCCCCGACCCGAGAAATAGCCTCTTTGTCTATGAGCGTAAATCTGGGCGGCCGCTGAGTCGGATCACGCGGCAGGCCGACCCTGCTTGGGTGCAACGGCAACTGGCGGCTCTGAAGCTACCTGGGCCCGATGAGTTGCCGCCACTGGCGCATAGGGAGGAAGAGTGAGTAAACAGATTCAAGTAAGGCTGCCCTGAGCGACGCGCTCACCGCCTAGCGTAAATCGGCGACAAGGCAAAGCCTTGTCGCCCCTCATTATGGTATGAGAAAGCCAGCGAAGTGCTGGTATGGTTTTTGAAAAGCTCGCACATAACGCAGGAGATCAGGGTAGAACTGCGCAGCGTAAGCAATGGCATCGGCCCGGTCATACAAGTCGTGAGCGCTGGGGCCAACATAGCTGACGTAGAAAACGTGAGGATGCCACAACCGATGCATGGTTTGTTCGAGCCGTGACAGCCCCTGTGGTATGCCTTCGGTGGGCAGCGGTGCGGCTGTAGCCATGGTGGTGTAGGTGAGCACCGAAAAGGCGTTGGGGCCGACCCCCTGTGGCAACCGTCCCAAGATCATGGAGACTACGGCGCCATAATTCATAACGCTATCGCAAAAGACGATCCAGCCATACTCTTGTGCTTGCAGGATGGCTTGCGGCGGCAGCCCTTGATGGCGGTCAACGGCGAATAGCTCGGGCCGCCGACCCGCCGCCTTAAGGCCATCAGCTAGCCCCAGGGCAACGTGAATGCCGCTATCGGTGCCATACAGCACCGGGAGCGGTGCTTTCGACGTAAGGCGCCGTCGTCCCAGATGCTGTCCCGTCAGATTGGCGAGCTGGTACTCGTAGTTGATGTACGACCAGACGGCCGACGGATCGACGAAGGGTTTGGCGATGGGACCCGCCGGACCGAGTCCCCACGGCCGTATTTGGTAAGTCCTGTCCTCAGGACGCTGGGCGTCTATGAACTTGAACACATGGTCCTTGAGTAGCGCCAGAAGGCCTGTTTCGTAAGCCTTAAAAGCCAGGGGTCGGAAGGCTTCCGGCAGGATATGGTTATAGGGTCTGTCAACGGCTAGCGGCTGAACAACGTAGCAAGAGGCTTGTCGCACCAAGGTATTCTAACGTATTGGAAAGCAAAGAAAAGCTATGAGGCCGCCCAGCGTGTCATTTTAACCAAAGCCATCCAAGCTGAACTACCCTATAATCGCCTCATATAAGAATGAGGGCACATCATGGCAAAGTACGGTCCCAAAGCGCAAGAAAAGGTCGAGAAGACGCTCCATGAGTATAAGCACGAAGGCCAAGCCAGCGGCTTTAAGAGTCGCAAACAGGCCATTGCGGTTGGCTTAGGGATGGCCCGCAAAGCCGGGGCCAAGGCGCCGCCAGCACCGAAGCCGAAGAAGTCTAAAAAATAAAAACCTAACAATGATGCTATAGCAAAGAAGTCCAACGTATTGGTCTTGCGACGGTTTATCTTCAGTCAGTGAGGGGTTGATGCATGGCTGTCAGCTCAAACGGGCCCAAGACTCGTGCTATTGCCAGTAACAAGTACCCCCTTCTGTGGCAGGAAGAAGAAGTTGCCCTTGCCAAAATTATCCAGGGCGACGAAAGTGCTTCATCTCGACTGTCTTGCCGGGAAGCGCTAAGTGTGTTCTTCTGGTGCAATCTGGCATTGATAAGTGAGGTGGTAAAAGGAAATAAGGGGCTGGTTTACCAGGTAGCCACATTTGACCTGAATGATTTGCGGCAGCTGGGCCACATTGGTTTGCTTGTGGCCATTGAGCGGTATGACTGGCGGAGGGGCGTAAAGTTCAGCGGCTCGGCAATCACTATTATCCAGGCGAGTATTCGGCATGGTGTCCAAGGGCGCCGTTATACAATTCAGCTTCCTCGGGACCTTGATGACCAGGTATTCAAACTGAGGCGAAGGCTAGAGGGCTACGAGCAGGCTGGCGTGCCTGTGCCTGATGACGGTGAGCTGGCTGAGAAGCTTGGCGTTTCTCTGAACAAACTCAGACAGCTGTATGAGCTTCAGCAGCACTATACACGCTCGCTTTCTCAGACGGTATGCATCGGAGAGTGGGGCGACGAGGTAACGCTAAAAGATGTGCTAGCCGATAGGTGGAAGCATGGTTGGGTTGAACAAATAGGACTGGAGCAGGATCGTGGCAATGAAATACTCCACGCCCTCAAGGAAGTAGATGAGCGGCTACCGGCTATTCTGGCGAAGCTGTTTCTGCCCGAAGCCAAGGATTCGTCCCGACGCCGGCGAATCGCTGAAGAGCTGGAGATATCCCTCCCGGCACTTCATGGGTTGATAGGCCGGGGTAAGGCGGTGCTCAAAGCGTATCTAGAGGATCACACGAGAGAAGAGTGGCTGGAAGAAGTAGGCGCCATGCTGACGGTTGTGGACCAGATGCTTGACGGGCCGATTACGGAGTCGCCACAGATAAGCAGACGAGCCTCTGCTGATGCGGTAGGGGTGGTGATGCCAAAACGAGACGATTGGGGTAGCTTGCTGAAGCTGTCGCCGGCTGAAGTGGTTGAGAAGTTGGCACGGCTGGTGCCAGATCTAGGCTGCCCTTGATGGGTTGCCGCGGGGCTAGGGCGATGTCGCCCTGGCCCCAAAGTGTGTGCCAATAAAGCAGAACGCCCCACCAGCGGCAGGGGTTCTGCGCCGGCGGGGCGGGGTGTAGTGGTTGACTGAGTGGCTACTTCGTGGCGGCCTGACGGCGCGTCACTACCCGGTGGCGAAGGACCGCGATGAGTAGTTTGCGCAGGTGACAGCCAGCAGGGTTGACGGCACGAGGGTGATCACGAACGCGCTGTTGAGCAGCACGGCGAACCTTCGGAGAGCTTGGTGATCGGGGTCAGAGGAGGTCGAGCTGGCGGGCCCTGCGGTAGGCCGCGGGCGCCAGTGCCGCGATGGCGCTGACCACGAACATCAGGAGCAGGCGGTTGTCCAGCGAGGACGCGGCCAGGGCGTAAACCGCGATCGCCGCCCACAGGGTGGCCCACGCGGTTTGGGTGCGGCCGATCAGGACTACCGAGGCGACCACCAGGCCGAACCCACCCCAGCAAAGCAGGGCGGTGGCCGCGGTGGAGCGGTCGGGCGTGGCCAGGCTGGCCATCGCCACGATGAAGGCGACAGCAGCCATGGCCGTGGCCGGACGCCAGTAGCTGGGCTTCGGGGCGGACTGAGTGGACATGTCAATCACTCCGTTTCCGGGCGGTTGCAAGCAGAACACTACGGAAAACATTATATAATATGGATCTTATACCGTCAAGGTTTTTAGGCTGAACCACCTCACACCCCACCCCACCCCAAGCCAGCTCGGCTAACTCCTGCTGCAGCTGCTCGTAAGCTTGGCGTAGCCAGGAGATTTGCTTCTTGGGGTTACCCTGTGCCACGGTCTGCTTAGTGGGTCTTGTTGCCAGATAGAGCAAGGCAATACCTAAGCTCACGAGCCACAAAATGAGCTTTAGGTTGTCTGGTTTCGTCAGTCTGGTCCGCTTGTATTCAAAGATGTGCTTAATGTCTCGAAACGTCTCTTCAATCTCAAACCGGTGGTAGTAGATCCGGATAATCTTGGTTCGGCTGCTCTTAAAATCGTTGGTCAGGATGTACCAAGGCTCCTTGGCCCTGCGGCTCTTGGGCGAGCGGATGACGCGAAGCGTGAGCCCGTACAGTTGTACCGTTGCGTCTCGGTCACCCAGGGTTTTGACCTCAGTTTTCTCGCCGTCACACTCGACATATCGCCCAGCCTTGAGTCGGATGTAGAAGGCGGCACCGGCTTCGTGAAGATAAGTAACAATGGTCTTGTTGCCAAAGCCTCGGTCGAAGACCAACCTGGGCCAAAATGCCAACCGGTCAGCCAGGCCCTGGAGGCTAGTCACCGTATGCTCAGTGAACGTCTGCTGCTTCCGGGCCGCCTTCATGGCAACCCGCAGTTTCCTCCAATGAGGAGCGGCATCTTCATGGGCCGGAATATGGTGAGCATATGTTGCTTCCACGAGACAGGGCAGGGCTCGGCCCTTCCTGGTCTGGACAGCACCCACTAAGGCCGTTAGGCCGTGCATGTCCGAGTGGTCGACATTCACGTAGCTACGTGGCTTGACCAGTCCGAGCTCGTCAAAGACTCCTCCTAATTGACCCGTGAAAGCGGTGTTCTTAAAGAGGCGTTCGGCCTTGCGAATACCGGTATGAGCGTTAGCTACGACCATTCGGGCATTACCGCTGGCGCTCTGAAAGGCGCGCAAGCCGTACGCCTGCAGGCCAAATAATAACTGTGCCCGCCAACGACTTGGTACGCTGGGGAGCAGTTGGTTTTGTATACAAGTACGGATACCGCGTACAATATTGAGTGACGACATAGTTGTTTTCCTGTTTGTTTAGAGCGGACAGAAAACAGTGTGTCGTCTTTTTAGTTGGGGTTCAAGGTGTGGGGTGGTTCAGCTGCGACGTAAGTAACTTGAGCCTCGCTTGGTTAGCTTGCCGGTGCTATTTAGGGTATGCCCACTCTGCTTAATTTTGGGATCGAGCCCAGCAAACGCCGTTAAGGCTTTTACAGTTTTAAACCTACCTATATCCTGGA
>DATIIV010000017.1:0-7258 GCA_035479295.1 Candidatus Saccharimonadia bacterium
GCAACAAGACCCACTAAGCAGACCGTGGCACAGGGTAACCCCAAGAAGCAAATCTCCTGGCTACGCCAAGCTTACGAGCAGCTGCAGCAGGAGTTAGCCGAGCTGGCTTGGGGTGGGGTGTGAGGTGTGGGGTGGTTCAGCGTTGAAAAGTAGCCATCTCCGTGGAAGCGGCCCTGGAATGCCTCCCTGAATCTGGGAAGGTCATCACCCGAGAGTATCTGCTCCAGCACGGTCAGATCGACGACCTCCGAATGAGGGCATAGCTCCGCAAAGCCGCTACCCGCATTCTGCAGCATTGTAAATACCCGGCCCAGGGAATTAGTAGGAGTCGCCAGCTCAAGCTCCGCTACGACCTCAGCCAGCTTTGTCTTACTCCGGTCAAAGCACAAGTGGCCGTTGTCGGACCGAAAGAAACCACTATACGTCTGAGCTTGAGCAGCCACCTCCACCAGGCCGCTGCCAGGCAAGGGCAATGGTCGAGTCTCTAGCGTAACTTCACCTCCCGCCAGCTGCTCATTCCACCACTTCTGTAGCGCCGGATCGTCGAAGGCGATGGATAGGCCAGTGACAGTAGCGACGCCGTATCGCCGCAGCGCCTCCAGCAACAGTGCGCCCATGGGGTTGCCCGCATGGCAGGCCACCACTTCGAGCCGTAAGACCACCTGCTCCTTGCTCACCGCTTGCTCCTTATCGATCAACTCGGGAAACGGGCGTGCAGATTATGACACGCCTCGCTATGAGACGCAACCTGGAAAGTTGCAATTTAGTATCTTTATGCTATAATACTAATGTTTCGCACCCCTACCCAACGACAGAGGCCGCCGACCGATCACATCGAGAGACTTCGCGTCGCCGATAGTGAGGCCGCCGTCTTCTAGAAACTGAGGTCATAATGATCAAGGCTGTTCTGCTCTCGCTCTCGTACCTCGGCCGCCTGGCCGTGACCCGGCTCACCGAGTCGGCCAGCGAGCGCGCCGTGCGCATCACCAAGCGCAACGCCAACTGGAACCTCGTCGGCCACGGCCTGGAGCACGCCGAGCGCTGATCACCGATCAATGCACCAGCTCCCGCACCCGGCCCACCCAGGCCAGAAGCCCGGAAGACGCTCTTCCCCGCTTCTGGCCTGTTTTATGGTTACATCAGGCAGCTACCCTTCAAACTGCAACTTCTTGCGCCGCACCGCGATGCTCTGCAGCAGCCCCACCGCCGCCATAGCCACCAGCAGCGACGTGCCGCCGTAGCTCACAAACGGCAGCGGAATGCCCGTAACCGGCGCGATGCCCATGTTCATGCCCACGTTAATAAAAATATGAAAGACCAGCATCGACACAATACCGGTGGCCAAAAACAGCCCAAACCGATCCTGCGCCCGATAGGCCACCACCAGCCCCCGCCACAACAGCACGCCAAACAGCAACAAGAGCAGCACGCCACCAATAAAGCCCATCTTTTCGCCCAACACGGCAAAGATAAAGTCGGTATGCTGGGCCAGCTGCGGCAAAAAGTTGAGCTGACTCTGCGACCCGGCCGCCAGTCCGCGGCCAAAGACCTGGCCCGAGCCAATGGTAATAGTCGACTGGATTACGTTGTGGCCAGCCCCCAGCGGATCGGCCTGGGGATTCAAGAAGACGTTGAGGCGATCGCGCTGGTAGGCCTTAAGGTGGCTAATGATGAACGGCAGCGCCAGCAGCCCCGCCACCGCCAGCCCCGCCAAGTAGCGCTTGCGCACCCGCGACACCAAGGCCATGCCCAGCCAGGTGGCCATCAGCACCAGCGCCGTACCCAGGTCAGGTTGGCGCATCACCAGCGCCACCGGCACCGCCACGTAAGCCAGCGAGATCAGTAGATACTTGGGGCGCTCCAGCTGGTCGTAATGGTCGGCAAAGAACTTCGCCAGCACAATAATGACTACCAGCTTAGCAAACTCCGACGGCTGAAACTGAAAGAAGCCCAGGTTAATCCAGCGCTGAGCACCCAATACCGCGTGGGACACCACTAACACCATTACCAGCAGCACGATCATAATGCCATACAACCACGGCGTCAGCTTGGCCCAGGTGCGATAATCGGTGCGAGCCGCCACGATCAGCAGCACCAGCCCGCCCACGGCAAAGATCAGCTGGTGCACCACGTCGGACGAGCTGGTAACACTGATGGCCTTAAATGAGGTCGACCAGATCACTAACAGCCCGATCACAACCAAAAAGACGGTAACGCCCAGTAGAATCCAGTCAAAATTCTTCCAAAACCGCGACTTTAACACCCCTCCATCTTATCCTATTTGCCCCAAAGTTGGGGTATAATGCCAAAGCATGAATCAGCTCAACCACATCGCGGTGATACCCGACGGCAATACACGCTGGGCCAAGGTGAACGGCCGCAGCAACTTTGATGGCTACAGCGAAGGCATTCAGCGCGGCCTGGAGCTAACGCGCCACACTCGCCAACTGGGCATTCACACTACCACATTCTGGGGGTTATCAACCGAAAATTGGCGCCACCGACCCAAGGCGGAGCTCGATTTTTTGGTACGCCTGTTCATCAAGACGATGGACGACTGGCTGTTCGAGGCCCAGCGCGACAACGTCAAAATTATTCATTTGGGCGATAAGACGCGCCTGCCCAAGCGGCTGCTGAGCAAACTGGCCAAGGTGGAGGCCGCCACGGCGAACAATACGCAGTTTGTGTTTAATTTGGCTCTCGATTACGGCGGCCAAGACGAGATTATGCGTGCTACTCGCCGCCTGCTGGCCGACCCCAAAGCCGACCTGCACGACCCGCACGAGCTTGAGCTCTACCTCGATACGGCGGGCCAGCCGCACCCCAATCCCGACCTGATCATTCGCACCTCGGGCGAGCAGCGGCTGAGCGGCTTTATGCCCTGGCAGTCGGTCTACGCCGAGCTCTACTTTGAGCCCTGCCTCTACCCCGACTTCACCACCGACAAGCTCGATGCGGCCATCGCCGATTACTACGGGCGCAAGCGGAACTTTGGCGGCGGGCACTAGGGCAAACTAGCGCTTCGTAATGCCAATATACAGCTCAGCGCCAGCCAACCGCACCGGTACGCTGTCGCGTGGGCCCTCAGTGGCAAAATCATCGGCTAGGGTCTCGGCCCGAATGGTGTCGGCGTGAGCTGCAATGGCGGCCGCCACCTCCTCGCTGGCAGTCACGAGCGTGAGCGCGATATGGTCGTCGGCCCGCAAGCCGGTCTCTTTGCGCGCGTTCTGAATATGCCGCACGATGTCGCGCATTAGACCCTCGGCCCGTAGCTCGGGAGTAATAGTTTTGTTCAAATTAACTGTGGCTTCTGCTAACTTGGCAGATTGAACAACTTTTTTAACATTGACCTCTTCGGCGATAATTTGTTCAAATTGCTCAGTTAATTTGGTGCCGCCATAGGCCAATTCCTGCAACGGCTGCCGCACCTTAATCTGGGGTGCCGAATCGGTAGCCTGCATGCGCGCGGCCAGGCCGGCCTCCACAATCTGGCGAGCGCGGCCCATATCGGTTAACACGGCAGCGTCAAGGGACTCAGCCGCCGGCCAATCGCTCAGATGCACCGAAGCCGCCTCGCCCATGCTGTCGGTCAGTCCGCGCCACAACTTATCGGCCACAAACGGGCTCCAGGGCGCCAACACTTGGGCAATGCGACAGAGCGCGTAGTGCAACGTGCCAAAAGCCGCCGCCCGATCCGCCGGCTCAGCGTGGCGCGAGAACCGCCGTCGCGACCGCCGCACATACCAGTTGCTCAAATCGTCCACCAACTCGCGCAGCGGCCGCAACGCCCGCGCCAGCTGGTAGTCATCGGCCGCCGCCGTTACCGCCGCGGTGGTCTCGTTTAAGCGCGCCAGCAACCACTGATCCAACACATTGTCGCTTTGTGGCGCGCTTAGCTTGCCCGCCGGCTGCCAGCTCTCAATCTCGGCGTACATGCTCAGGAACGAATACGTATTCCATAGCGTGCCAAACACATTGCGCGAAATATCCCGCATGGCACCACGGTCAAACCGCATGTAGTCACCGCCCACGGCCTGGTCGTTGCCCAGCAAATAAAACCGCAGCGTGTCGGCGCCTTCGGTGGCAAATACCTCTTCAACCGGCGGATAATTCTTTAACCGCTTGCTCAATTTTTGGCCGTCAGCCGCCATCACCATGCCATTTACCAGCACGTTGCGGTAAGCCGGCCGATCAAAGGCAATGGTGCTCAGTACATGCAGCACGTAGAACCACAGCCGGGTTTGGTCCAATCCTTCGCCAATGTAGTTAGCCGGAAAGCTCTCTTCAAACACCGCCTTATTCTCAAACGGATAATGCTGCTGCGCCACCGGCATCGAGCCGCTCTCGAACCAGCAGTCGAACACTTCCTCAACCCGCTGGTAGGTTTTGCCATCTTTGTGAATCACTACGTTATCGATGCCCGGGCGGTGCACGTCCTCCGGCTTACCCTTGAGGCCGGCCAGTTCCGCCAGCTCGTCCAGACTCGATACCACCAGGTAATCGTTAGCATCATCCACGTTCACCCAAATGGGCAGCGGCGCGCCCCAGTAGCGATTGCGCGAAATGGCCCAGTCGCGCGCGCCCTCCAGCCATTTGCCAAACCGGCCGCGCTTAATGTGGCCGGGCTGCCAGTTAATCTGCTCGGCCGTGGTCAGCAGCTGCTCGCGGATCTGCGACACGCCCACAAACCAGCTCGAGATGGCGTAGTACAGCAGCGGGCTCTCACAGCGCCAGCAGAAGGGATACGTATGGGTAAACGTCTCGGCGGCGTAAATGCGGCCCCGCTCCGTCAGGTGCTCGATGATGAGTTTATCGGCGCCCTTAAAGAATTTCCCATCAACCGCCGCAAAACCCATGCCCGGCTTCATGTGGCCACCAGTATCTACGGTGGCCAGCACCGGCACGCCATACTCGCGGCCGATCTTTAAGTCTTCTTCGCCATAAGCCGGCGCCACGTGCAGTACACCGGTGCCGTCTTCAATACTCACGGCCGTCGATAGCCGCACCTGGTACAGATTCTCGTGGCCGTCGTATTGCTCAATATCATCGAGCTTAAACAGCGGCTCGTACTGCTTGCCGGCTAGCTCACTCGCCTTCACCGTCTTGATAGTTTGAACTTCATCTTGCTTAAGCGCCGCCAATACCCGCTTCTTCGCCAGCACCAGCACCTCGGGCAGGCCATCATCACCCTCCACCTCCACGTATACATACTCCTCGTCCGGATGCACCGCCACCGCCCCATTGCCGCTTAAGCTCCATGGTGTGGTCGTCCAAGCCAGCAGGCTCGCGTTCTCACCCTTGAGCTTAAATTTCACATACAAGCTTGGGTCCGGCACGTCATCCTTGTAGCCATCATTGACCTCAAAGTTGGAGAGCGGCGTCTCGCAGCGCGGGCAGTACGGCAGGCTCTTATAATCGCGATACAGCAGCCCCTTGGCATGCACCTGACCCAGCATCCACCACACGCTCTCGGTGTAGTCGCGGTCGATGCTTTGGTAGGAGTGCTCGGTGTCGGTCCAGCGGCCAATGCGGCGGAAGAACTCTTCCCAATCCTCTTTGTACTTAAAGACCGAGGCGCGGCAGGCGTCGTTAAACTTCTGCAAGCCCAGCTCCATAATTTGCTTCTTGCCGCTCACGCCAAACTCTTTCTCAATGGCAAACTCCACCGGCAGACCGTGGCAGTCCCAGCCGTTGCGGCGCTCCACGTACTCACCCTTCATGGTGTGGTAGCGACCCAGCGAATCCTTAATGCTCGTAACCAGCGAGTGACCGAAGTGCGGCAAACCGTTGGCGAACGGCGGGCCGTCGTAAAAGCTGTAGCGCGGCGCGCCTTGGCGGTTTTTGAGGCTCTGCTCAAAGGTTTTTTCATCAGCCCAAATCTTGAGCATTTCGGCTTCAAATTCGGGAAAATTGGCTTGGGGGGCTTTTTTCATCAGTGGATGGCCTTTCGTTCGTTTAGTAGAGCGATGAGTTTAGTGATGCGGGCTTGGCGGGTCTCGGGCTTTTTGGCGGTCTCGATGCGCCAGAGGATGGCGTAGGTATTGGTCTTATTAAGCGTGGCATAAAACTCTTTGGCAATAGGATTGGCCTCGAGCGCGGCCGCAAAGTCGGGCGGCATGGCCATGGTGCGGGCCGAGGCGTAGGCTTGGTCCCAGCGGCCATCGGCCTGGGCCGCCGCCACTGCCGCTAGTCCCGGCGGCTTCATGCGGCCGACCGCGGTCAGCGCCGCCACCTTGGCCACATTCACCTGCGACCAAATACTCTTGGGCCGCCGCGGGGTAAACTTTTGCAAGAAATACTGCTCGTCGTACGACTGTTTCTGCCCGTCGATCCAGCCGTAGCACAGCGCCACATCCACGGCCTCGGCGTACGACACCGTAGCAATGCCGAAAGCCTTTTTGGCTATTTTTAGCCACAAACCTGCATCCGTGCCATGCTCAGCCACCCAGACTTCGAAGATTGGGGCGTTGGCAAAAGCCAGTATGGGCAGGCCGTCTTTGAGATCTACCCCGTCAGGCTCCTCTTTTACCAGCCTGAACCACTCAACAACAATTTCGGTATCGTCGGTGATGCGCCAGTCCGGATCATATAGGCGCTGGCGCAGGTCGTCGATGTAGGCATTCCAGAAGCACTCGTGCTCCCCGCGCCAATCGGCCACCGAGCTAAATCCCTCGCCTTCGTCACGGGCCACCTGCTCGTCAGCTTCGCCCAGCTTCATCACTTTGGCACGAGTAATTTCGATGGTAGCTATCGGCTGTTCAGTCGAATCCATTAGTGCAAACCGAGCGCCGGGCTGCGGCAAATGCAGACCGTCCAGCTGATACTCCGCCAACAACCCAGTCGTCGCTACTTTGACCCCAGCTTTCACCAGCTCAATCAGCCGGTCGCGTTCAGGTCCCGGATTACCGATCTCATATTTTGGTAGATTACTGGATGTCATAGACAAAAACTTCGTTAATTAGTCTTAGGGTAGCCAAGAATTCGATACGGCGTGTGCTCCAGCCCGCCTAGCATCGCCATGCCGAGAAACACGAGTAGCGCCACAACCAGAACGATCCCAATTATCCATCCAAGTCTCTTATTTGAACTTTGCTTCACATTGGCTCCTTAAACAACAAAAAAATCTTCCGGTCACCGGATCCCTGTCGAGGGAGGTACCATCCGGCTTCCAGAAGAATTACTTCCTCTAGCACTTCATTTATGGCTATTACGGGCCACCCGTCGGGTTCTACTCTCGCTGATGCGATTTCTTCCCGCA
>DATIIV010000018.1:0-51436 GCA_035479295.1 Candidatus Saccharimonadia bacterium
GCCAGGGCATTATGCCCTGGCGGCCGTCTCGGTGCAGGCTAAGACCTGTGGGCCTCGCGGTTGGCCTTCTGCGCTAACCGCTCCGTCTAGCGCAGTGCGGCCCACACGAATTCGACCAGCAGCCCGATGTGGGATGTATGGTTGCCGCTGTTCGTCTCAGTCAGCTCGGTCAGCCGTGTGACGAAGCTGTCGGACAGGCTGAGCTGCCGCTCGGTATCCGCCTCGAGGGCTTCGAGGAGCTCCAGGCGCACCTGACTCCAGTAGATCAGTCCCGCGGCAGCGTGCTGAGCGATGACGCTCTGAGCGGCGTCGTCCCGGCTGCTCCCGCCCCGCCGCAGGTCGGCGGCATGGCTCACAAGCTCATGCAGGTCGAGCAGAGGCGCCACATAGGCGGGGTTGTCGCCGGGGATGGGGCGCGGCGGCTGGGCCAGCCTGGTGGCCGGGACGATGTGTGCTGTGCCGTCGTTCCGCACCTGTACGAACTGAATATCGCCGTAGTGACACTGACCACTGATCTCCCGCAGCTCGTAGGCCAGAAAGGCCTCGATCGCGCTGACCAGCGGCTCGCGCCGTTCGATCGGTTCGAGCACTCGGGGCTGGCTATGCTGGTCGGTCAACAACATGACGGGTTTGCCACGGTTCAACATGAGTCCGACGAGACCGACCGAGGTGGTGGGCGAATCGGTGAGGGCCATGTACTCCTCCTGGGGGAGTTCGGTGCGTGCCGTTGCATTATAATGAATGGTTTGAGTTTAGGCGTCAACTTGCGGCCAGCTTAACGCGAAAACCCGGCAGCCAGAAGTGATTCTGACTGCCGGGCTAAGCGAACGGGTTAGGCTGCTGCGGCCACCATGTAGCCAAGGGGGCGAACCTCCGGGTTGTTGGAGTTCTTGAGGTGGAAGAAGGCTCGGCGGACGAGCTCTCCGTAGTGCAGGTCGGGTGGCTGGGCGCGGCCCTGGCAGAGCAGGAGGCTGAGCCAGTCCTCGGTAGTGAGGCCGGTGCAGTGGTCGGCCAGTTGCTCGGCGAGCGACCCGAGGCGCTGCCGGGCCTCATCGATGACGGCTCGAAGCTGCTGGCGAACGATGCGCGCACTGAGAGGGGTGAGTTCGATGGCTCGCTGAGCGCGGCCGAGACAGATGGCCTTGCTCACACCAAGCGCGTACAGCCGGATGAGCTCTGGACTGTCCATCGGACACCTCCTGGCTAGGCTACCATGGGGTTGAGCTGGTTGACGTAGTGCCGGAGCCCCTCGGCTAGGCCCTGGTCGTTCAGGTTGCGCGACTCTTTGAGCTGCCGAATGACGGCGCTGACCTGGCGGCTGAGGGTGGCCTTGATCTGGCCGTTGAGGCCGTCGGTGCAGTAGTCAAAGACCATCATCCACCAGTTGTGGTCTCGGAGTAGCTTGGTGGCGGCATAGCGGTTGGCCAGCGCGTTGGCGGCGGCGTAGTAGGCGCTGACGGCTTGGGCACCCTGGCTGAGTAGCTGGCCGGCGCCGATTCTGCCTTCGCGCTGGGCGATATCGGTTTGGCTGAAGTCGGCCAAGAAGCGGCGAAGCTTGATAGCCGAGACGCCGGCAAAGAGGTGGGCAACGGGGGCGATGGCGTCGTTCATGACTTCCCTCCTGCGATTGTGGGGCGGGTTGTCAAGCGTTCGTGGACCGTAATTGTAGGTGCTGCGGCCGGGCTTGTCAATCGAGTTGAAGTAAAGCTGAGGGCGCCGAGACGTATCTCGGCGCCCATCTTTGGCGCGCTGCTCGGGATTACGCTCGCCCCGCGTCTCCCATACCCCGGAGACACTGGCTGGCCCAGTCCAGGGCCGTGGTCTTGGCCGTGTCCACGCTCCGGTTCCCCTGCTGCACGCCTAACCCCAGCCGTGCCAGCGAGCTGGCCGCCTCATTGAGCGCGGAGCTGTTACGATCCACCGAGGCATACTGATATTGCTCGGGGCGGCTGGCCAGGAGCTCAACGAGTTTTTGCAGCGTGGGCTTATGGTGGCTGGACCGGTAGTTCCCGTAGCCTGGGGGTAGCCGAATGGAACCGGCTTGCCACATTACTAGGTACTGCGCGACGGATTCGGAATGGGACAGGATCGTTACCGGTTGGTCGTCCGGCAGCCGTCGCAGCGCTAGGTAGATGGCTCGAAGCTCCGCTACCAGGCTGGGTGAATTCCCCATCAAACCGCGGGGGTGAGGCTGTCCAACGCAGCCAAACTGACCGTTCGTCGCCAGGTAGCCCATGCCGACTTGCTGGTCGGCCGTGGCGCCGTCGGTAGCGACTATTAAGGTCGGCGACTGGTACCCGGCGACGTGGCCGTGGTAACGGAAGTCTCTGCGGTAACCCTTGTGATCTGCCATACCTGCCTTTTTCGGTAGTCGGGTTGAGGTATGCGGGCGACAATTATTTATAGCATGGCCTTAGAGGCCGGCGCAAAGCTGGTAGCCGCTACCGGCCGCTATCGTCGCGTGGCAGGATGGGCTGGGGGCCGGCCGGGGCTGGCGGGGGCGCAGGTGGCGGCGGCGGAGTCGCGGCTGGAGCGGCTGCGCTCGTTGACGCTGCAACTGGCGCTTGAGCCGGCCCGCCCACATCGGCTATATCGAGCGAAATGGTGTCGCCCGGGCGGGCCTGGCCGCGCAGAATCTGGCCGGCCACCGTGTCTTCCACGCGGCGCTGCACCATGCGGCGCATGGGTCGGGCACCCAGCCGCGGATCGTAGCCGGCGCGTACCAGCTCGGCTGCGGCGGCGTCGGTTAGCTTCACCTGGATCTTCTGCGGCTCTAGCGTCCGGTTCACCTCATTAATAAGCAGCTGTACCACCTGCACGAGCTCGGCCGGGTTGAGTGGCCGGAACAGCACCACCTCATCGAATCGGTTGATGAGCTCGGGTTTAAATTGACCGGAATTAATTAAATTATCGGTAAAGGCTTGCTCAAAGCTCTCTAACTCTTCCCCAGCCTCAATGTGGCGCCGAATCTCGTCGGCGCCGGCATTGGACGTGGCGATGACGATGGCGTCCTTAAACGAGGCGGGTTTATTGGCGCTGTCGGTGAGATTGCCCTCGTCCAGCAGCTGCAAGAATAGGTTCAAAATATTGGGATTAGCCTTCTCGATCTCATCGAACAGCACGACACTAAACGGCGCCGTCCGTACCTTGGCTAGCAACCCCTCCGGGTTCTCGGCGGCACTCTCGAGCAGGCGGGCTACGTCGCTGGTTTGCTGGTACTCGCTCATGTCCAGGCGAATAATATTGCGCTCGGCGCCAAAGTAGACGGCGGCCAGGCTGCGAGCCAGCTCGGTCTTGCCGACGCCGGTGGGGCCAAGGAACAAGAACGAGCCGATCGGCCGCCGGGGGTTGGCCACGCCGGCCCGGGCTCGCCGCAGTGCTGCTGCCACCACGCTGACCGCCCGTGATTGGTTGATCATGCGCTCGTGAATGTGATCCTCCAGGTGCAGTAGTGCGTCCGATTCATCGACCGTGGCGCTCTGGACCTTGACCCCCAGCTGGCTCTCGACGGCTTCCTGGACGCTGGTGGCGCTAATGAGCTGGCCGTCCGGGTGATTAAGGGCCGCCTCGAGCAGCTTGAGGGCTCGGCCGGGGTAGGCCTCATCTTGAAAGTAGCGGCCGGCTAGCCGATAGGCTTCTTGCAAGGCCTGGTAGGTGGTAAGGCGGTCGCCCTCCATAATGAGGGCGCGGTCGGCCAGCACGCGCAGCGTATCGGTCTGCGATGGCTCCACCAGCACCAGCGGCGTCAGCAAACTCGTCATAGCGGCATTGGTACTCTTGAGTTTCTGCCAGTCGCCGGGGGTTAAGTTGAGTACAAGCTTAATGCTATGAGCCTGCAGGATGGGCAGCAAAAGCTGGCTTAAGTTGACGGCGCCGGTGCCCTGGCCAAAGAATAACTGCGCCTCGTCGAGCGCCACCACAATGTTGCCAGCGTGCAGCGCCTCGCCAAATAGCATGAGCACGATGCGCTCGATATCACCGGCGCCTTGTTGTTGGCCGAGGATGAGCGAGGCGTTGAGCGAGAAGATCTGGTGGTGGGCCAGCCGGCCGCTATCTTGGCCCTGCAACAGGCGATCGGCCAGCCCCAGCAGCAGCGACGATTTGCCGATACCCGGCTCGCCGATGACGGCGACGCTGCCGCTGGCTGAGTTGAGGCCGGTAACGAGGGCATCGAGCTGCTGGGTGCGCTCTTGCAGGCCAAACTGTTTGCCCCCGAGTTCTACTTGTTGGCTAATATTCTGCCCAAAGCGCGACAAGGTGGGGGTAAAACCGGCGGCCCAGTCACGAGCGATGCCGCCGTAAACCGGCCGCTTAGCCGCCTGAAAGGCCTCGAGTCGACCGAGCCAGGCGGCGCCTTCGGTGAGGTCTTCGGAGGTTAATTTAAGTTGTGGCAGCAGCGCTACCAGGCCGGGCCGCACGGCAAAGAGCGCCGTGACGATGACGGCACTGTTGAGGCGCGGGAGGCTGGTGGCTTGGGCTTGGGCGGTTGCGGCCTGCCAGAGTTGGTCGTGATCGAGCGGCTCGTCGCCCAAGTGCTCGGCGATAACCTCTGGGTAGAGCCCAAATCGCGCCATCACAAACTGGGCCTGCCAGGTGCTGGTCAGAATCGTCCAGAGCTGTGGCGCGGTCAGGTTGGGGCGATAGGCGGCAGCCAGTTCGGGCGGTAGTAGTTGCTCGAGCTGGGTGGTGCTACCCAGGGGTGCGGCCTGTAGCGCCAAGACGCGGCGGACTAACCAGAGCCGCAGCGTTAGTAACCCCAGAGCCAGGCCGGCCAAGCTGACGGCTTGGTGATGCCGCGCCAGCCCTAGCCCAGCTGCCGCTACGGCCAGCACCACGATAGCGATCAGCAGTATCTGAGCTAGCCGTTGACCGCCACTGCGCCTGAGCCGGGCCTCTTGCAGTAGCAAGGAGCCGGCGTTAAAGCTATAAGCACTCATAGTACCAGCCCACCAGCTACGAGAATAAGGCTTAGCGGAGGCAAAATCGGCCAAAGCAGTACCAACAAGCCGCCTCCTAGACCAATGAGCAGGATCATCACCAGGGCCGTCACCAGCGCAATCACCCGCACGCCAAAACCGACCGCTCGCGACACCACATTGTCGAGCATGGCCCGTGCTCGCTGCTCCAGCGAGCCGTCGGACGAGCTAGTGATGCGGCGCCAGGGCGCTAGCAGCGTTCTTAGCAGGATTGGCACCGAGAAGTTGAGGTAGGTCTGGCGAGCCATTTCTACCACACGCTGCCCGGCGTCGCGCCAGCCCGGCCCATACCACCACTGCAAAAAGCCAATCACAAACATAAGAGTATTGTAGCACTTTGTGGCTAGGCCGGGCGAGGATGGGGCCAGCGTTGGGCCAGGTGTGGGCAGGATCACGATGGTTTTGCTTGCGATTTATCGTTGGCTATGGCATAAATAGGAACGGCCAACTGGCCACCTCCCTTGACATGCCTAGGAGGCATGCGTGAGTTCAACGTTAATCCCGCAGGAGCTGGTCTTTCCCAGAATCGGCTCCGTTCGGGCCTTGGGCGACGGGCCGACGGGAATGCTGGCCGAGACGGTGATCGGGCGGGCCTTGAACTACGTGCCCGTCAGCCTGCTGACCGCCCTGACCGCCACTCCTGCCCTGCTGGCCGATCCTCGGCTGGTTGATGCCCTGGCTCAACACTACGGCGAGGACAAGCTGGCCGAGGGTAGCCTGAGCCATGTGGCTCTGGTGCTGCGCGGTGTGCTCCAGCTGGTGCTGGGCGACGAGGACGTGGCAGCTCAGACTGTGCGAAAGCTGGTGAAGCGACACGGGTCCATTGCGGGCAGGTTGTCGGCTGACTGTGGCGACTTCTCGGCTGGTATGACCTACAAAGCCCTGGACCCGGCTCTCCTGACGTCGGTGCTGGCCAAGCTGATCATCCCGCTCAATTACCTGGCCGGGATCCTGCCGCTCGAGTACCTGATGGACGATCCCGACCCCCGACAGGATCTCGACTTTCAGGCCGGGGTGATTACCTCGGAGGGACGATCGCTGGCCATGTTGTTTGGGCTCGAGCAGAGCTGGCCCTCGACGCACCAGCATCTCGACGAACAGCTGGATGCCCTGCCCCAGGGCGTGTCGCCGCTGGCGGTCAGCATGGTCAGGGCGGTGCTTGCTAGCCACCTGACGCCACCGTTGCCGTACGGGTGGTGGCTGCTCGTTCAGCAGTTGGCCATGCGGTTGCCGGGTGGTAGCCGGATTGGTGAACTGTACGGCTGGGAGCCGTCCTGGACCAAAGAGCAGCGGACCGCTATCGTGATGAGCGAGCTGGGGCGGCAGGCGCGCGCGGCGCTGCAAGACCCCGCCGGCTCCGGCCTGTTCTGGCGGCCTGAGTTGGTGATGGCCCGTTGACCTAGTCATATTAGGCTCGACCGACGGAGCACTCCGTCGGTCGAGCCGTTGCCGTTTTGTGCTTAACTTTGGTCTCATTCCGCCCATGCTTGACCTTAAGGGGTTGACAATTATGTAGTAATGTACTACAATGTTGCGAGTCCTCAAAAACACCCTCTTGTAGGGTGCTTTTTGTTAGGACGCGTTAGTAAACGAAAGGTATATGAGCCGCACCCTCCGCGGCCCCTATGCGTAACATCTCGCTGTTGGTGGCATCATTCATGCTGCTAACTACTCAGGCGAACAATCCTCTCGTGGGGATCGCCGCCTCGGCGCAGGCTCCGGCCCAAACCGAGCGTACATACGAGGTGAGCCTTAACACCAACACGTCCACGCCCATCGTAATTAGTGGCCAAAAGCAGCCCAATTACGATACCGAGGTACTGCAACCGCTGCATGCGGCTCAGGCCGAGGCCGCCGCTAAGGCTGCCCAAGCCGCCGCCGCTGCCGAGGCTGCTGCCGCACAAGCCGCTGCTGCGGCCAAGGCCGCTCAGGCCAAGGCTGCGGTGCAAGCGGCCGCCGTGGCCACGCCGCCTCAGGGTGACCTGAAGCAACTCGCTTACTCCATTCTGTCGTCCCGCGGGATGGCCGATCAGTGGGGCGCGATGGACTTCATCATCACCCATGAGTCTGGCTGGAACCTCTACTCGCGCAGCGCCGCCGGTGCCTGTGGTCTGCCCCAAGCTAACCCCTGTTCCAAGATCGTCTGGGGCGACGCCAATCAGCAGATTAACTGGTTCATTGGCTACTGTGTGGGCCGGTACGGTTCGATTAGTGGCGCCTATGCCCACTGGTTGACCTACCGCTCGTACTAAGCCCGGTGCTCGTGTACCCAGAAACCCCTCTTCGGAGGGGTTTCTTGTTGGCCGCATTATAGCATAAGCATTCAAAGTTTACGCGCTAACTTTTGCCAAATATGTGGGTTGAGGCTGAGCTATCTGGTAGTGAACGAGAAACGCCTCGGTCTAGCCATTTTTGGGATGTGAATAACTACGACGCTACTTGGCTAGTTTAGCCATGAGCCGTTTATTAAACCCAAGTTCAATTAACTCTTGCCCGGCGGCCCAGACCTCCTTTGGTATCGACTGCCTAATTTGAAGACCCAAACGGGGCAGCTCCTTAATGCGCTGCAAATCTCCAACCATGAGATTAATTACCATGTCGCGGGGTGTTTCGCGGCTAAGGTAGGCCTCATAGCTGAGCTGCGGCGAGGTCACTGTTACCCGCCGAGGCGGTTGGCCGGGCCAGACTTTCTTGGTGGTGGTAATCCCAAATAATTTTGGCCAGCTCGTCGATATGCGCTTGCGTACCTGTCATAAGGCTTCTCCTAGAGCTTATCCTGGCTTGTTCTCCTCAGATGATACCAGAATTTGCCGTACCTCCGCAGTGCTAGTGGCATCCATCAAGCGAGTGCGCAGCTCGGCCGCGCCGGGCCAGCCGGTCACGTAAACCTTAAAGAATTTCTTGAGAATGTGGAACGGCTTGTGGCTACCCCGCTGCTCGTAGAGGTCGAGGTGACGGCGGAGGATGGCTAGCATCTCGGCCGGCGGGTGCTCGCGCGGCGTCTCGTCGAAGGCGAAGAGGTTGTGGAAGATGCCGCGGCCAATCATGACGCCATTGACGCCGGATTGGGCGGCTCGAGCCTGGGCGTGAGCGCGGTCGGCCACATCGCCGTTGCCAATGAGCACGGTCTGCGGCGCCAGCTGGTCACGCAGAGCCGGCAGCTTGGCGATCTCGTCCCAGTGGGCCGGCACCTTGCTCATCTCGCGGACGGTGCGGCCGTGCATGGTGAGTGCCGCTAGATCTTGGCCGAGAAGGAAGCTGGCCCACTCCTCGGTGATGATCTCGCGCAGACCGAGGCGCGTCTTGACGCTGACCGGCAGATTGGGCGCGCCGGCCTTGGTGGCGGCGATGATGTCGGCTACGCGCTCGTTGTGGCCGATGAGCCCGCCGCAGCAGCCGCGCGCCACGATGCCTTTCTCGGGGCAGCCCAGGTTAATGTCGATGCCGGCGAAGCCCATGTTGGCCACGTCGCGGGCGGTGGCGTGGTATTTTTCGGGGTCGGAGCCCCAGATCTGCACCACGAGCGGGCGGGTCAAATCTGGCTCCACCCGCAGTCGTTCCATGGTCCGCTCCCGGCCGGGCGACTGCAGACCATCGGTCGAGACGAACTCGGTAAAGAGCACCTCGGGCGCGGCGGCCTCTGCGACCACCTGGCGAAAGACTACATCGGTGACATCGTCCATGGGCGCCAGCACCGTAAACGGCTGCTTCTGTGCGGCTAATTGTTGCCAAAAGTTCATCGCGATATTATAGCATGTTTTGAGGCGCTAACCCAAGAGGCGTAGTGGTTGACTCCGCTTTTGAATGGGGCAATTGGCCGGCTAACGTGGCGCCCAGACGCCCCCGCTCAGGTTGCGGACCTGGCCGGTGATCTCCATGAGGCTAATGATGCTGGCAAACTCGGCTGGGGTTAGCTGCGCGCCTTCGATCAGCTGTTCGTTGGTGTTGACGCCTTGTTGGAGGAGCTCGATGATCTTGGCCTCGTGTGGATTGCGGGCGCTCACCAACCGAGCCGGCGGAATCGCGCCAGTGGGTAGCTCTAGCGCGCCCAGCACATCGGTGCTGCCGGTAATGGGGATGGCGCCGGCCCGAATCAGGTTATTGGTGCCAACGCTGGTGGGTCGGCCCACGTCGCCCGGTAGCGCCATGACCACCCGGCCGTATTCTATGGCTTTGTGCGCGGTGTAGAGCGCGCCACCTTTCTCGGGCGACTCCGTTACCAGGGTGCCGACGGCCAGCCCGGCGATGATGCGATTACGCAGCACGAATTGGTGCCGGAGCGGCGGTACTCCGGCCGGGTACTCTGATACCAGGGCACCACCGGCAGCCAGAATGTCCTTGGCGAGCTGCCGGTGCTGGGCCGGATAAATGCGGTCGAGGCCGCAGGCCAGCACCGCCACGGTAGTGCCGCCGGCATCGAGGGCGGCTCGGTGGGCTATGGCGTCCACGCCGAGCGCGAGACCGCTTACAATTACCAAGCCGGCTCGCGCCAATTCGAGCGCAATCTGGTAGGTGTGGGCTTCGCCATAGGCTGTGAGTGTGCGGGTGCCAACCACGGCAACCATAGGCGCTTTCGGCAATTTGCCCAATGCATAAAGGCTCGTTGGTGGGCTCGAAATCTCGCGCAGATCGGCAGGATAATCGGCGTCTTGGAAGTGTGTCTGAGTAATTTGCATAAAAAGTGTTGACATAATTTACTTAGTGTGGTAGTATACAAAGCGTGCCTCGCGATAAGCGAGGTTGGACCAAACAAACATACCACTAATCTGCCTGTAGCGGTATCTGAATGCACCCTCCTTTAGATACTTTGCATGCAGGTAGATTAGTCCCTTCAATTCCCGTTACTCATTGATTTCGAGTCTCGCACAAAACGCCTTTGCGGTGCGGCATTGAAGGGTGTCATAAAAGACCCGGCACAGACCTGACCACCCAGGATTGTCGTCCGGGTCTTTTATTTTGCTCAAATGAGCTGGTGATAGCGTAGACTAACGCAAGAAGCCTGGCAATTGCCGATAGATCGAGCGGAGCTTAGCCGCTAGTAGGAGCAGGCTGAGGCCCACCACCAAAAAGGCGATGGCGGCCAGCGCGACCAGAATGGCCGGGTACACAACGATGAGTAGCCCCAGCACCACAAAGGCCGAGCCTTGCAAGATGAGTGTCCAGAAGGTGTGGTTTACGGCTTGGCTAATAAGATTATCGCGTGCGGTCATGGGGCCTCCTTGGCGCTGTTGGCGGTAGCGCCTAACCATTAGTAGTATGCGCGTAAGTATAGCGCAAGGGTGGCGGAGGGGCTAGGGGCGGTTTGAGCATACGGTTAAATGAGATCGAAGGTGGTCTCGGTCGGCTCGGCTTGGGCTAACTGCTCGGTGAGGATGCGGGCAGCCTGGGCGATGGCAGCCGGCAGGTGCTGGTGCTCGGCCTCGGTGAAGGGTTTAAGGACGTAGACCTCGCTCGGCTCTTTGGTCCGGTCGTTGAGGCTGATCCCGAGGCGGGCTTGCATAAAGCCTGAGCCCAGGTGCTGCGTGACCGAGCGGACGCCTTGCTGGCCGCTGGCACCGCCGCGGCGCAGCCGCAACCGGCCAAACGGCACATCCACGTCGTCAAAGACGAGCCAGGTATCGGCGGGCTCGATTTTATAAAAATTAGCTAAGCGCACGGCCGCTTCCCCGCTCAGGTTCATCATAGTGTGTGGCTGGGCTACGATGATGCGCTCGCCGGCCAGGTTGAACTGGGCCGTGGCGGCCAAGAATTTATCATCGTTCTGCCAATTGGCCTCATGTAGCTCGGCTAGCTGTTCGGTGACCATAAAGCCAAAATTGTGGCGGGTGCGAGCGTATTGGGGGCCGATGTTGCCGAGCCCGAGCACCAGTTTCATCGCTTGCCCTCGGTGTACTTGGCGTCGCCGTGCTTGTGGCGGAAGTCAAAAATGATGGGCGTGCCGGTAAAGTCGTGCTCCTGGCGCAGATTGTTCTCGAGGTAGCGCTTGTAGCTCCAGTGGACGAGGTCGGGGTAGGTGCAAAAGAAGGTAATGGCCGGCGGATTGGTGCCGGTCTGGGTGGCGTAGTTGATCTTGGGTAGGCGGTTCTTGAGGCCGGCCGGCGGTTGCTTGAGAATGAGCTTCTCGAGCAGGCGGTTGAGCGGGCCGGTGGCGAGCTTGGTCTGACGACGAACGTCGATCTGTACGGCCAGCTCGAGCAGGCGCGTAACGTGCAGGCCGGTGACGGCTGAGGTAAAGACCAGCGGCGCCCACCATACAAACTGGAACTGCTGGGCGATGCGGGCGGCCATGTGGGCCTGGGTCTTGTCGTCTTTGTCGACGGCGTCCCACTTGTTCATGACGAGGATGAGGCCTTTGCCAGCCTCGAGCACCTGGCCGGCCAGGTTGAGGTCGCTGGCGGCCACGCCGGACTCGGCGTCGAGCACCAAGATGCAGATGTCGGCCGCCTGGATGGCGCCGAGGCTGCGCAGCGCACTGTACTTCTCGATGCCGGCTTCGATGCGGCCGGGGCGGCGCAGGCCGGCGGTGTCGACCAGCTCGATGGTGCGGCTGTGGTAACGCAGCTGGTTGGCGTTGGTGTCGCGGGTGGTGCCGGGCACGCTGGAGACCACGGCCTGTTGTTTGCCGATGAGCGCGTTGAGCAGGCTGGACTTGCCGACGTTGGGCCGGCCGATAAGGGCCAGGCGCAGCGGCGGATCGACCTCGGGCGCGGCGATGCGGCGGGCGAGATTGTCGGTGATGGCGTCGAGCAGGTCGCCGGTGCCGCGGCCGTGAATGGCCGAGACCGCCACAATGGTGCTGACACCCAGGCGGCGGAACTCGTCGGGCAGGCGGCCGCCGAGTGTGTCGGCTTTGCCCAGCGCCAGGATGACCGGCTTGCCGGTCTTGAGTGCCAGGCGGGCGGCCTCTTGGTCCTCGGTGGTTGGGTCCATGCCGGCGTCGACCACCACCACGATGACGTCGGCCATGGTGGCCACCTGGCGCACCTGATCTTGGGCCGCGGCCTCGATCTCGCCGTCGGCCTTGGTGAGGCCGGCCGTATCGACGAGCGTAAAGTGATACCCGCGCCAATCGGCGGCCGCGTAGTTGGCGTCGCGGGTGGTGCCGGCCGTATCGTGCGTAATAGCCTGGCGGCTGCCCGTTAAGCGGTTAAACAAGCTCGATTTGCCGGTATTGGGCCGGCCGACGATGGCTACTAAGGGGGTTTGGGAGTTGCTCATGGTTACCTTTTGCGCGCGAATAGCCTAGCCGTTACAGCCACTGGTAGTTACGCTTGATCCAATTAACTAATGTTTGGGTCTCGCCGAAGCGGTCGGAGGAACCGAGCACGACCGTAATAACGTCATGGCCGTCGAGGTGGGCTAATCCCACGAAGCATTCGCCGGCCGCTAGCGTATATCCTGTTTTTATACCATAAAATTGGCCCGTAGCCAAGAGGTCGTTAGTGGAAGTGGCCGTAAGGGTGCGGCCGGCGGTGCTGGTAAAGCTTACGCTCGACTGGCGCACGGTCTGAGCAATGAAGGGATTTTGCAGGGCTAGCAACGCCACTTTGCCGAGGGCTTCGGCGGTGGCGTAGTTGCCGGTGTCTTGCAAACCGCTAGGGTTAGTAAAATGCGCGCCGGTGATGCCCCAGGCGGCCAATTTTAGGTTCATTTGGGCGGCAAACTTGGTGGTCGAGCCGCTGTCGTACAGGGCTAGAGTGTCGGCGGCGTCGTTGGCTGATGGAATGAGCGCGGCCCGTACCAGGTCACCCAGCCGGTAGGTCTCGCCCGGCTGCAGGCCAATGGTGTCGTCGTCGGAGGTGTAGGCGGGCAGCTTGGCGATGGTGACGAGCTCGGTGGGGCTGTGGCGCGACAGGATAACCAGGGTGGTGATCATCTTGGTGACCGAGGCGATCGGTCGTTGCTTGGTGGCGTTTTGGGCAAACAAGGGTGCGGCAGTGGTGCGGTCGAGCGCCAGGACACTGGTGTGAGGATCGGGCGCGAAAGGCTCGGTGCCGAGATGAATGGGCAGCGCCGGGCTGATGATGGCGCTGGTGGTGGCCGGCGCGGCAGCTGCGGGCGGGCTGCCGACGGCCTGATTAGCCAGGTGCTGGCGCGTGCTGGCGGGCAGGTGCGCCCACAGGCCGGTGAGTTGTAGGGCCAGGGCGAGCATCAGGGCGAGCGATTTCACGCGGCTGCCTCTGGCTCGACGGCCACCCAGGCGCCAATCGCTAACTGGCCGAGCCGGTAGGGCCCCATGGCGGTGCGGTGCAGCCTCGTTACGCCGTAGCCCAGGGCGCCAAAGGTGCGGCGCAGTTGGCGGTTGCGGCCCTCGCCCAGCACTACGGCGACCTGCCGGCCGGCCGCCTGCGCAACACGGACTCGGCTGGGGCCGTCGGCCAGGGCTACGCCGGCCTCGAGCTGGCGGCGGTCGGCCGAAGTGAGTGGCCGCTCTAGCGCCAGCTCGTAGAGCTTGTCCTTGCCGAACGACGGGTGGGTGTAGCGGTGAATAAAGTCACCGTCGTCGCTGAGCAGCAGTAGGCCGCTTGAGTCGCGGTCGAGTCGACCAACCGGGCGCAGCGCGGCATAGTGTGGGGGCAGCAGGTCGTAAACGGTGGGGTTGCCGCCTTGTTGGCGACGACTGCTGACGTAGCCCACGGGCTTGTTAAGCATAATGTAATGATGAGTCTGCGGGAGCACCAGGGGCTGGCCGTCGAGCTCAATGGTGTCGCCCGGCGCTACCAGGGCGCCCAGCGCGACTGGCTGGCCATTAACGGTGATGCGCCCGGCGGCAATGGCCGCATCGGCCGCCCGGCGCGACAGGCCCGAGGCGCCGGCCACAAAGCGGTTTAACCTCATGCGGGCGCCGCCTCGGTTGAATCGGCTTCGGGCAGGGGCGGCAGTTCGCTGAGCGAGCCGAGCCCAAAGTGCTGCAGAAACGTCTGGCTGACGCCATAGAGCGTGGGGTGGCCAGGCTCCTCGGCGGCGCCTTTTTCGGCGATGAGGCCGCGCTGCAGCAGGTTGCGCAGCATGGTCTCGCTGGCCACGCCGCGCAGCTCGTCGAGCTGCGCCCGCGTAACCGGCCCGCGGTAGGCCACAATGGCCAGCGTCTCCAGGGCCGGCCGCGATAGCTCGGCTCGGGCCTCGGCTTGCAGGTAGCGGCGCACTGGGCCGTCGGCCGCTGGTGTCGTCACTAGTCGGTACTGGCCGTCCAGCTCGGTCAATTGCAGGCCGCGGCCGGCCAGGCTCTCACCCAGCTCACGCAGGCCCTGCTGCACCGTTGCCTCTTCGTGCTCAATAATTTGAGCCAACCGCGCCACTCCGAGCGGCTCATTGGCCACAAATAAGACCGCTTCGAGGAGCGCCGTCACGCTGGCAGCTACTTTAGTCATGGGCTGGCTCCACCATAATTGGCGCGAACTGCCCGCCCTGCGTTACCTGGAGCTCGCCGGCCCGCGTCAGCTCCAGCATAGCCAGGAAGGTCACGATGATCTCTAGTCGATGGCGCGTCGCATCGAGCAGACTCTGCAGCTCAAACGGCCCCTCGGCCAATCGCCGCCGCAGCCGGGCCATGATGGCCGCCTGGCTCACCGGCGTCGCCAGCAGCTGCCGCTTGGGCTGAGGCTCGGCTTGGCGCAGCGCTCGAGCAAAGGCCTCGGCCAGCTGCGGCAAGGTCAGCTGCGGCAGCGGTAGCTCGTGTGGCTCTAGTCGCGTTACGGTGGGCCGAGTCCAGCTAGCGCCGGCGCTCAGCCGCCCCAACTGCCGCGCCGCTTGTTGGTAGCGCTGGTACTCCTCGAGTTCCAGGTTGAGCTGTTGCAGCTCGTCGGCCTGCTCCTGGGCCGATTCGCGCGGCAGCAAGGCCAAGCTCTTAATGTAGAGCAGCCGCGCCCCTAGTTGCAAAAACTCGCTCAGCTGCTCGGCTCCCTGCTGCTCCAGCGATCGAATGCGCTCCAAATATTGGGCCGTAATCGCCGCCACCGAGATCTCCGTCACCGGCATTTGGTTACGCTCCACCAGCTCCAACAAGATGCCGAGCGGCCCTTCAAACTCACCTACACTCACGGCCAGAGACATGCGCGTACTCGTTATGCCCTGTATTGTACCAAGCTGGTACCGCTTAAGCTACAGGCTAAACCCCTGCACGGTCTGCACGCTCCAGGCCAAAAAAGCACAGAGCGCCAGCGTCGTCAGCGCCAAGAATACCAGAATCCGAATGGCCGCCGACTTGGCCGCCTGCTCGGTCTCGATTGGCTCCAGCGGCACCTCGGGCCGTAGGTTAATCTCGTCGTAACGGTATGGCCGCGCCAGTGGCATCACTTCATGAAACTCGTCGAACGGCTCGGTCGCTCGCGGCTTTGTCCGCTTGGTCTTAATGGTATCCATAACTCCCCTCCCCTCACACGATCATGACGTCAGCATAGTCCGTTGGTTCGGTAAAGCATTGGGCAAATTGCTAAATCGTACTTTTCGCCCTGGAACTCTGCTGCATATTGTATGATAACGGTGTCCAGATCGCTTCGAGTAGAGGAGCAACATGGCCGAGGACGACACGCAGCAGTGGTTCGACGAGCAGGTGGCCACGCCCGCGGCGACTGCCCAGATCGCCGCCGTTCAGCGGGACCCGGAGCACACCGACCGCCAGCTGGCTGGCCGCCAGACAACTACGCCGGACGGTGACCGGGTGCTCCAGCTTTTGCTGGTTACTCAGGAGGGTCGGCCGCACATCGTGCAGACTCCGGTCACTCAGCTCGACACCGAGTAACTACCACTCACTACAGCCGGGAGTTCAGGCGGTCACCGCTTGGGCTCCCGGATCTCTTTTGCCGGCGGATTACTGGCCGAGCTGCTGCTTGACGGCGTTAACCACGTCTTCGAGCGTGACCTGCGACTTAACGAGGTATTGGTTGACGCCCAGGCTCTCGCCGCGTTGGCGGTCGGTGTCTTGCGACAGGGCGGTCATCATAATAACTTTGGTATCTTTGGTCTCGGGGGTCGAGCGCAGAATATCGAGCACATCAAAACCCGAGATCTTGGGCATCATCACATCGAGCACGATCAGGTCGGGCCGCTCGCGCACAGCGGTGGCTAGAGCCTCCTCGCCGTCACTCGCCGTAATTACTTGATAATTTTCGGCCGCAAACCGAGCGGAGTAGATCTCCCGCAGGTTGGCATCATCTTCGACGAGTAAAATCTTTGCCATAGGTATTTTCAGTGTAACCTTTCAACTTATGCTTAGCAAGACTCGAATTTATTCTAACTGATACGGGACCGATGCGCCATGGTCTCGGTGGCAGCATGAACGAGCGGTACCGGCATGGTAATGGGTCGCGGCGGCGTAGCGGCGCCGGCGCCAGGCTGCACTACCCCACCGGGCGCGGTTAGCGTGGTGGCGGGTTTCTCGGTGGCGGCTAGCTGCAGGCGTTTCACCTCATCGTCGCTGAGGCGCGGCAGGGTCACATTAAAGGTGGAGCCTTGGTCTGGCCGCGACTCTACCCAGATCCGGCCGTTAAAGATCTCGATCATGCGCCGGCAGAGGTACAACCCGAGGCCGGTGCCGCCGATGGTGCGAGTGGCCGAGTTATCGACTCGGTAGAATTTCTGGAACAGGTGCGGAATATCCTCGGCGGCGATGCCCACGCCGGTGTCGCTTACGGCAATCTTAACCTCCTTGGTGTCGCCGGTCATCGTGACCTTAACGCCGCCCTGCATGGTGTACTTAATGGCGTTGTCGATCAGGTTCATGATGACCTCGCGCAGGCGCTCGGGGCTGGCGGCCACGTAGTAGATCGGCGCGATCGACTTGCCGCCCATGTTCGAGGTCTGTAGTACCAGCGTCAGGCCTTTCTTTTGGGCGGCAAACTGCATGTCGCCGACGGTGCCTTGCAGTAACTCGCCCACATTGACCGGCTCGATCTTGGCATTCAGGTTACCCTCTTCGGCCTTAGCGGCGCTCAGCAGGTCGCGAAAGAGCTCGCCCAGGTGCTTAATGGTTTCGTGCGATTTCTCCAGATATTTCTTGGCGCGGTCATCGATGGTGGCGACGTTAGGGTTCATGGCTAGAGCGATGTAGCCCTCGATGGCGGCGACGGGGGTGCGCATCTCGTGGCTGGCGGTGCTCACAAACTCGTCCTTTTGGCGCTCTACTTCCTTTTCGTGGCTAATATCGCGGAACAGCGCGATGGCGCCGGTGGGTTGGCCTTGGTCGTCGGTGATGGGCGAAATGGAGAGATTCAGCTGAATTTTACGGCCGGCGCGAGTAGTCATCACCAAGTCGTCGCGCACTATGGCGGCGTGGCTGGCCCATACCTGAGCAAACGGATCGTGGCCGTTGGTTAGCTCGTGGTCGTCGGCTGTGCGAAGGGGCATCACCAAGTTGTAATCGATGTTCTGGGCGCTCGATTCGTCCCAGCCGGTGAGCTGCTGGGCGGCTTTGTTGAAGAGCTGAATCTTACGCGCGGTGTCCACCACCATCACGCCCTCGCCGATGCTGCCCATCAGGGCCTGAGCCTTGAGCTGCTCGGCCGTGAGCTGGCCACTCAAACTGGCGAGCTTGGTACTGGTGGCGTTGGCCCGGCGGCTGCGGTAGTGGACCCATTCGGCTAGGCCGGCCGCTACCAAGGTAATGGCCAGCTGCACAATATGATCGCGAATAAACGGTGCCTTTAGTCCCTCTTGGAACATGGCAAAGACGTAGTACACGATGGTGAGCGCCAGCACCACGATCGTCTCGGTGGTGCCAAAGATGCCGGCTACCACAATGGCCAGTAGCCACAGCGAGTAGTACGGCGAGTCGAGGCCGCCGGTCGAGGCGATCACCAGTACAAAGTTGGTGGCGGTCACCAAGGTAAGAATGAGCGTGGAGAGCGCCAGCTTGGTGCGGCCCAACACTTGGTGAATGGTGAGGAAATAAACGAGGCCGGCCATACCCAAAATGGCCGTGGTGAGCGTGGTGGTGGCGTCGCCTAGTTCGGCCGGCCGCAGCGCATACAGCCCAAACACAGCCACCGCCACCAAGCCGCCAACGGCGGCCTGAATGCGGGCTAACAGAATCAGACTACGTTCGCGTTGCTCCACCACTCACCGTTTATGATGCTTATGGTTGATTATGGGCGAAAGCTGGTGTGACTGCAAGGTGATTGCCGCCGAATGAAAATGAGCCGGACTTGCAAAATATACAAAGTATGCTATTATAATATAGTTCCCAAACCAGAAACTTGCCAACTTCCCGCCTCCCCATCGATCTGGAGGACAACCGCATGATTCGCCTCGCTCGGGCCGCCTGGGTGTTACTGGCAGTCTTACTCCTCACGGGTTGCGCCGCCACCCAGGTGGACGACGCCCCCGTCGCCACGACCACCACCGCGCCGGCGATCAACCTGATGCCGCCGGCCCTGGACTACCCCCGCGGCTACTTCTTCACCCAGGATCTGAGTGGTGGCATGACACAGGGGGTGCTAGTGCAGCTGGCGCCGGCCAAGCCGGCTGGCCAGCTTGGTATCCAGACCTATGCCTGTCACCCGGATCTGCAGCACGACGTGCTGATCCCCTTTCGGATGATGCTCTCCAATGCGTCGTCGGATGCTGGCTTTGTGCATTACGACCTCGTGTCGGGCACGCTCGACCCCGACTTGTTCAGCGAGACCATAGTGGATGGACAGAATCCAACCTGCAACTTGCAGTTTGGTGGCGATCCGGCTACCACGCCATTCAGTCCGATCGTTTCGGGCCAGATGTTGCCGCCGCAGTTTCAGTTGAGAGTCTTTGGTTACATCGGCGTCAAGAACGCCGTGACGGCCGACGGCCGGGTCGATATGGCCAAGCTCTCGAAGTACTTCCTCATGCTCAGCACGCTCGATCGTCTGGTGCTCGGCGCCGACTTCATCGGCGCGCCGGTAGCTCAAGGGCGGGTTGGCAACTACTTTACCCCGGCGTACTACGCGCCGCTGGCTGACGTCAGCTGCCCGAGGCCCGCCGTCGACGATCACCACGACCTCATCTGCGTATGAGGTGACGATGATCCCCGCCCCGCGCCTCGCTCGTTCGAGGCGCGGGGTTCGTGCGTTCAGACCCACCGTTTTATTATTTTGGCCTATGCGGGCCTGGACAGCCCCACGAAATTATGTTAACTTATGCTAGTTGCTTTACACGGTCCCGTCGTCTAGCGGCCTAGGATGCCTCCCTCTCACGGAGGAGATCAGGGGTTCGAATCCCCTCGGGACTACCAATGCACTTATGCTTAAAGAGAGGCTCTATGAAGCCTCTCTTTGTTGCTTACTTAGTAATTCCAAGAAGCTTTAGTAGCGTTGCTGGGGAAACTACCTCCCATTGAGCCTTGTCGCCATATGCTTCCTGCCACTCCGTAGGAGCCGAGACAGCCTTATCTTTCCACTTCATCTCATAAGCAAACAGCTTTCCCTCGCGCTCTTCGACTAAGTCGATCTCGCTTTGCTTCCAGGTTCGCCAGAAATATTGGTTAGCATAGATATTGGTATACGCGCGCGCTTTCATTCGTTCAACAATGGCGAAATTCTCCCAAAGTTTGCCAACATCATCTCTTATTTCAAGGGGATTAAAATTATTGATTACTGCGTTGCGCACGCCAATGTCGTAGAAGAAGTATTTGGCTGTTTTGGTGACCTCATTACGCAAATTGCGGCTAAACCCACCTAGCCGAAAAATAATATATGATTTCTCTAGCAGATCAAGATAGCGGGCAACGGTATTTTTGTCGATACCAAGCGACGAACCAAGCTCGGTATGGGAGACCTCATTGCCAATCTGGTATGCCAGCAATACGAGCAGCTGCAGGAGGATGCGCGATCCTTTGACCTCTTGATACGTTAGAATATCGCGTAAGAGATACGAATCAACGAGCTCACGCAAAAACTCAGCGCGCTTCTCATCGCTTTCAGCAATTATTGAGTCCGGATACATACCGTAAACGAGTAGACCGGGCAATTTTTGTTGGAAGACTGGTAGTGGGGCTGGATCGTTAGCTAAATACTCGCTTAGCGCTATTGGGTAGAGGTAGCGAGTCGTTTTTCGGCCAGTGAGTGGCTCCCCCACTTGTCCCGCCAATTCAAACGAGGATGAGCCAGTTACCACCACTGACACCTGCGGCATAGTGTCGTTAATGATTTTGAGCGTTTGTCCAATATCCGGGATGGCCTGTGCCTCGTCGATTACCAGCACCTGCGCATTACCAATATAGGGTCGTAATGCGGCGCTGTCGGCTACTGCAAAGGCGTGCTGAGTGCTGAGCTCGTCGCCTCGATACGACACGACTTGTTGCTTCGTTCGCTCCATAAAGTCGCCAAGCAATGTGGTTTTTCCTACGCGCCTGGGTCCGAATAACACGAGGGTTTTGCCTGGCTTGAGCTCGTTTTCTATGTCGATGTATCGCTTAATATGCATGTATTAAGCTTACGCTATTATCACCGTATTGTAAATACTATAGTGATATACATTCACCGTAATATAACTATTTACGTGATTGCCAATTATACCGGCCTCAAGGCCTCTGACAACCCTATTTTACTTTCGTTATTAAGAACCTTACTTTCTTTTGTGGGGTTACAGGAAATAGTCGCATATATGCATGTTAGGAAGCGTAATAGACTTACCCTACCTTATTATTGATTCCTTGTTCTTCCAGCTGTATGCTCATTTTGACTAAATTAGGCCACAATGCGTTCCACATTTGAGCCGTCAGGACTACCAGGAATTATTTTAGCTCTGCGGAGCCTTTTTATAATTAGCTTTGTTTCAAAATGTTAAGATAACGAGGATTAGCGTATAGGTAGCGGTTGCGGCCGTTCTGGCGCTTGCGGCTCAGGTATTTGCCTTGTTCGAGGAGATCGAGGTATTTGCGTGCTGTAGCGTAGCTGATACCCATTTGCTTTTGAAAATAGGCAACGTCGAAATAGGGTTCTGAAAAGATGAAATCGACGAGCTCCGGGCGATAGACAGCGGGCAAATTCTTTTTAATATCGGCGGTCACCATTTCAATGGTGTTACGTACTTTGCGTAAAACCCCTGATGTGTAGCGGGCCTGCTGCGTGGTAGCCTGAATGATGTACAAGATCCAGGCCTCCCATTCCCCGTTAAGCGTTACAGCTCGCAAGCGCTGATAGTACTCATCGCGATTGTTAAGAATATACCGGCTAATGAATAGGACCGGAATATCAAGCTGCCCTTGTAACATTAAATAGAGCGGCATGAGCATACGGCCGGTCCGACCGTTACCGTCGGGGAATGGGTGTATGGCCTCAAATTGGTAGTGTAGAATTGCCATACGAGCGTAGACTTCGGTTAGGGGGGCTTTATCGTTGAGATACCGCTCATAATTGGCCAGGAGGCTACGGATAAGCTTTTCACCTTCGGGTGGAGTGTAATAAATCTCCCCAGTCGCCGGATTGCTCAAATGGGTGCCGGTGAAGCTCCGGATACCGCTCCTAGTGGGTTCGAGGATTTCTTGCAAGGTTATGAAATCGTTGGTGTTCAGAAAAGCGCGGTCCGCTAGTCGGTAAATGCCTCTGGTTAAGGCGTCTACATATCTAATCGCTTCCTTCTCTGCGGGTGTCTGTTTGTAGCTGGCCTCGGTTTGAGCTTCGTAGACCTTTTCGTTGGTAGTGACGATGTTTTCCACCGCTGAGCTAGTAACGGCCTCCGGTACGAATAAGGGGCGCACCATATCTAGGGCGCGCATGGCGTTTGAAGGATCGGTCCAGATGGAAGCGCGTAATTCGCCGATAGCGCCTGCCGCTTCAAGTGACGCCTTTAAGATAGCCGGCGTTTCAAAATCAACATTGGCTGGAGGTATGAGCGGTAAATTGTTATAGGGTTTGGTAGGGTCGATACTCGACATATACTATATAGATTTATTCTGTAATTATACAGTACTCAGCCAGTATTGTATAGTGGCTGCATAGTACCAGCTTACTTGAGGCCGTAACTAACGGTTTTGCGGTTGACTCCTGTCTCGTTGCCGATGCCGAGCTCTTCCAGCCGTATGCTCATTTTGACCAAACTTGGCCACAATGTGTTCCACATTTGGCTCGTCAGGCCTACCAGGAATTATTTTTGGCTCTGCAGAGCCTTTTTGTGTAATCAGAAGTACTACTCAAGCTCCTGAGACATTTTGATCGTTATTAAGGAACGTGCTATATAATGTACTCAAACCGGAACCGAAAACTATCCGTATGGGCGGCTGATTGCAAGATCTAGGCTCTTCCACCCTCTGCCGCAAGGTATGGTGGTTTTTAGTTGTAGCCTGCACAGAGTGTAGGCGTTCTGGAGTTTCTCACTTATCTTGTCGATAAGATATCAAGGTAGGCTTGGTAGTGGAACGTTCGATTTCGCTTTCTCCCCGTTACCTCGGCTAGTATGCCAAGCTCAACAAACTTGCTTACAAGATCTCCGGCCGCTTTTGGCGAGAGCCCCGTAATGCCTTCGACAACAGAGACGCTAACCACTGGGGTGGTGAACAGTCGCTCAAGCAGTAATGTCCCTCGTTGCATTCCCCGGCCAAGGGCTGGCATCTTTGCTCGATCGGCTTCTTTTAGGGCGATGATTGATCGAGCGGTTTTGACGGCTTCATCGGCTGTTTCGGCTACACCCTGCAAGAAGAACTTCACCCACGATTCGTAATCCCCTGTTTCTCTCACGGCCTGCAGTAGGCTGTAATAATCTTGCTGATGCTTCTTTAAGTAGTACGACAGGTAAAGAAGCGGGTGCTTCAGAACCCCTTCATGACATAGGTAAAGCGCTATCAGGAGCCGTCCTACGCGCCCATTTCCGTCCAGGAAAGGGTGAATGGTCTCGAACTGATAGTGCAGTAAGGCGGTCCGAATAAGCGGCGGCAAGCTTTTATTTCCGCGCAGGAACCGCTCGAAATCGTGGAGGGCCGGTCCAAGATCATGTACTGCTGGCGGTACAAATGTGGCGCTGGTCGGCGAGGCGCCTCCAAACCAGTTTTGACTCGTTCGGAAGTCTCCAGGCGTTTTGTGCTGGCCCCTTACTCCGGCTAGTAATCGCTTATGAACTTCTCGGATAAGGCGTAAGCTTAGCGGCAAACCGTCGCTAGCTTTAATCTGTAAAAGACCAAAATCCATCGCACTTAGGTAGTTGACGACCTCATCGATGTCTGAGCGCTTGTCTTGCTCTGCGTTCCCGGCTTCGAACTCCAAGATATCCGTTAATGTGGCCTGTGTTCCTTCAATCTGGCTGGAGATTACGGCTTCTTTACGTACATACATAAAGACAAACAGCTCTGCATTAGGGATAAAATCTCCTAAGCTGTCTAGGCGACCGATTGCAAGGTCGGCACGCGAGTTTAGCTCTAGCATTTCGGTGTCGATATGGAACGGAGGATTAGGTGGCAGCGTTGCTGGATTGAAAGCTTTGAAACCGCCGGGTTGTTGTAGGAATACTCCACTTCTCATTTTGCGTGCCCAAGATTATTAAGATCATTGTATCTTAGGCTATTTTACTTTTCAAGCCTAAACTAAAATAGCCAAAATCGTTATTTTACTTTACTTTCGTTATTAAGAACCTTATTTTCTTTTGAGGGGTTACGGGAAATTAGTCGCATATATGCATTTTAGGAAGACTTAGTAGGCTTACACTGCCTCATTATTGATTCCTTGTTCTTCCAGCTGCTCGCTCATTTTGATCAAACTTGGCCACAACGTGTCCATACAGTTTCTGAGCTTGGCTCATTCTGAAACCTGACCCTTTAGTCTTTCAAAATTACTCATAACCCTCCTTTTAGTATCCCAATGCTCCTAGTGTTCACTCTGCGCCAACGGGCTGCAACCCAAACGTATCAACAAGTTTCAGGAGCTTCAGCTTTAGCCGGTCAGTCCGCTGTTCATTCGTTAAATCCTCGCGCAGTTGAGACCGCGATAACAACGATTCCCGCGTCTTGCTCCGGGCGTGAGGGCTGCACTTGAGATCAGTGCAGCATAGGAACGTAATGTTATTGGTTGTTTTGGGGTTATTAAACGTAATGGACGCGGCATTACCGCCGGCCTGCCGGGTCGTGCAGAGGTCGCAGATGATGGGCTTGGAGTTGACCGGTAGTATGGTCTGTTAGACCCACCGATAGCTCATAAGGCAAGATATGCTGAAGAGGCTTGTTCCGGGCGGCCTGGTGAAATTTACCTTTCATGATGAAAATCAGCTCAAGGCAGCGGCCAACCTATTTGAAAAAGACTACAAAGTGACGAAAGGCGATGATCTGACGCTCACCGTGGCGGCCGGTGGTAGTACCGCACAGATCGCTGAATTATTTATCCGTCTTCGCGATGCAAGGCTCGAACCAGCTGACTTTTCGCAGCAGGTGCCAACCCTTGACGACGTATTCTTCAAGCTGACCAGCAACAAAAAAGAGGAGAAATAATTATGCAGATGCTCAAAGATACCTGGACCATGACGAAGCGCAGCCTGCGCCATATTGTTCGCAGCCCCGATACTATCATTACAGTTGTATTGACGCCGATCGCCATGATGCTTATGTTCGTCTATGTTCTCGGTGGCGCACTTGGCGCTCAGACGGGTGGTGTAAAGTATGTCGACTTCATTACGCCGGGAATCATCATTATGACCGTGATTAGCGGCATCGCCTATGCGGCTTTTCGCCTCAATACCGATATACAAAAGGGCATCATTAACCGATTTCGTACGATGCCGGTTGCGCCTTCCTCGATACTGAGCGGCCAGGCTGTATCGTCGACGTTGTCTAATCTGTTCTCGTCCCTGCTGGTGCTGGCGGTAGCGTTTCTCGTCGGCTTTCGCAGTAGTGCTGGGGTTGCGGAGTGGCTGCTCTTCGCGGCTCTGGTCATTCTCTTTACACTGGCGACGACCTGGATGGCGATATTCTTTGGGCTCAAGGCAAAGTCGGCGGAGGGCGCCGGGTCCTTTAGCTACATTCTGATGCTACTTATCTTTATTAGCCCGTCATTTGTGCCGACGGCCTCTATGACGCCGCTGTTGCGCGGCTTTGCCGAGAACCAACCGTTTACCCCGATCATCGAGACTATGCGCTCGTTGCTCACCGCAGGCACGGCTGGCGATAAGGTCTGGCTGGCGCTAGCTTGGTGTGCCGGTATCCTCATTACTATGTACACTCTCGCGATTTGGCAGTATGGGCGAAAAACGACCATAAACTAGTAGCTGTGCATTATGCATCAGTGGCCTACGGGTGGCCCAACTAGCGTATCTTTGGTGGTTTTAGCCAGATTATCTTTTGTAAGCCAAGCTTGGAGGGCAGTTGGTTAACATATGGGATGAACGGAAACGCCAGCATCAGCAACACAAAGGTGCCAATGATGAGTGCCGCGTCGCGGTCGCCGTTGTCGTCTTTAGCAAGGACAGTGTGATTGAGTAGCCCGATAGGAACAAGCCACCAGGCGCCGGGCGGCAAACTGTGGCTGGTCTCTTCGTGGACCATGCCATACTGGTCGGTAGTGAGTTTGAGGCTGGTGGCGGTGTCGTCGGGTACTCCCGTATCGGCCAGGAATCGGTTGACGTAGGTAGAGTCATAGCTGGATCCGATATTATTATGCAGAGCCGCTTCGTAGAGGCCGCTTTTAGCCATGCTCGTGAGTGCATCTACGACATCAACCGCTGGATTGTTTGTTGGTCGCGCGATCGTCTTGGTATCGGCGTAATAGGTTGTGGCGTCGGCGAGCTGGGCGGTTTGGGTGTCGGTGGACTCGGCATTGAATACGGCTAACTGGTTTACTCCCGCTTGAGCGGAGATTAGCTGCTCATATGGAGTTTTGATGAACACCTGCCGCGAGTCAAAGGTATAAGGGTTGATATTGTCCGAGTAAGTGGCCGTGTCGGACGAGTGGTCAAACTCTTTTACCAGTGTCTGGGAGATGATGGCGGGGTCATCGGCGGCGATATTGTTGATGCTGAGCGGCTCGAGATACGGCGAGGGATAGAAAATGGCCAACGCGCCCACGATAATCACTACCGCACTGCCGCGCCAAAACAGCAACCAGTGGTTGGCTCGCACCGCCGGGTACTGGTCTGCCATGGGCGACGGCTTGCCGATACCGAGCACTCGCACGAGAAAATAGTGCGTACAGATGAGAACGATGAGTAGTAGCGGTATGACGACGACATGGATGCCGAAGATCTGGCCGGTGTTAAGGTTGTTGATCCAATGCCCAAGGCCACTACCGTTGTAGAAATCGGATCCTTGGAGGCTGCGATATTGTGATGAGAAGTCGCCGCGCAAGACGTAGCCGAACTCAGACTCGGCTAGCGCGAATAGGAACATGAATACGCCAAGCAACCAGGTGAACTTGCGGCGGCCCAGAAAGCCGGAGGTTAAAAAGACGATCGTGATGTGCAGTAGTATGAATATTACGAAGGCCTGGGTGGCCCACAGGTGGACGCTTCGGGTGTACTGCCCGACCTGGTCGGCGATCCACCAGTGCGGTCCGCATAGTGCCATGAGCGTGCCGGTGACGACCAGCAGGGCAAAGGAGACGGCCGAGAGGAAGCCCAGTGAGTAAAAGAACTTGTTGGCGAAGGATGGGACCGTCGGGATCATGATGGCTTGCAGACCGTCGCGGATGGGCCTGGACGATGGTTGTTTTGGCATTAGTCTTTTCCTTGGCGACGACTGGAAGCGCCATTGAATAGTATGTACTGGGCCTACTATAACACTTATGCTTGCTTGATTCGCAATAAAGCCCGCGAGCGTAAGCTCGGGGAGGCTCATGGTTTACGACAGGTATGGCTTGGGCTACCTCTAGTCCGCTGGCTGTAATCGGCCTTACGCCGGGGCGAGACGCCATGACTTGGCGGTCTTGCCCTGATGCAAGAGATTAAACATCGCCTCCATCCTCGTCGCTCAGGAATCTTCAAAAAGAGACTCAACGGAGCCTCTTTTTCGTTTCTTATTAAGTGATGGCGACTTCTAGGAGGGGTAACGTGCGGCCCGGAATGGACCCGCTGGGTAAATCCCCTACCCTTTGGGCGCCCATATGAAGATAAAAGGCCTCGGCATGAGGGTCGGAATGGATGTCCAGGCTCGTAAATCCCAACCGACGGGCGTGCTTAATTGCGCCCTTAAATAACGCGCTGCCAAGGCCTTTGCTCATGTAAGCTGGGTCAACGAAAAGATCATCGAGCTTGCCCTTTGGCGGCGTGCCCGCTAGCTGATAAAAGCCCATAATTGCATCGTTTTCTTCGGCCACGACGATGAGCCCGGACATGCAATCCTGCGGGGTGATGATGAGCTCGTGCTGGCATACCTCCATGAACTCAGGGCTGTAGCCCCAGTGAGCCTTGCTTCGGAGAGCCAGTTCGGATAATACGTCGGCGTCTGCCGGATTGGCGATTCGTTGGATCATGGCTCGATTATACCTTGAGTTGACTGCCATTCGCGATGCGCGCTAAATGAGCGCGGTGCTTATGTTCGCAGTCTGTAGACTCGCTAAAAGACCCCTTGCGGGGTCTTTTAGGCGTGCTAGTTGTTATTCTTGTCGGGTTGAGGAATGGGCAGACCCGTGTCGTCCCAGACGTTGCCGCTAAAGGCTGCCAGCGTCACGCCGGTGCCGATCTTGACGGCGCCGTATTCGCCGTGACGGCCAAAGCGGTTATTGGTAACCGAAACGGTGTTAAGCGTGCCGGTCAGGTCAGAGTTGCGCTTTTGGGAAATGTTAAAGCTGTAGCCGCCCCAGTCCGCCCAGTTGGAGTCGAGCAAGACGGTGCCGGTGGTACCAAAGTCCTGCGTAATCTGGACCGACGAGTTGGCGTAAGAGCTGTTGGGGTTGAGGTTGTCGTGAATCACCTGGATATTCGTGCCATCTAGAATCTGGACGCAGTCGTTGTGGGTGCCGTCGCTGGTGTTCGGATCGACGGCGTACCACTGCATGTCGTGAATATACGAGTCGCGGACGATGGAATTGTTGCTCAGCTTCATGCCGTCAACCGAGCCGTGAACGTTGACGCGCAGGATGGTGAGATTCTCGCCCCAAATGCCGTCAATCAGGACCGAGGGATTTATCGGTACGAATTCGGAATCTTCTACCACCAAGTTTTTACCACCCCGGTGTGTGTAGGGCGAGGTGGAATCTTCCACCTGGGTATCAAGCAGCGCCGTGTTGCCGGTGGCCTTGCCGCCATGGAAGATGCAGTTCTTAAACGTAATGTTACTGCCGGTTACCTTAATGAAGCCGCGGAAGTCCTTGTTGCTAATAGTCTGGCCATCGTAGGTTGAGTCGAAGGTTTGGTTGCCGTCGACGACAGTGAGGGTGGTGCCGGCCGGAACGCCGGTGTTGGTGGCGTCTGGCTTGCCACCCGTAATGGGGGTGCTGGTGGGGGTTGGGGTGACGGTCGCCGTCGGCGTAGGAGTCGAGATTGCCGCCGGACTAAACACCACATCCACCCAGTAGTTGGTAGCCTGGCCGGGCTGTGTCGGGAAGGCACTGACACCGTGGGCGTAGACGCCGTTGGGGCTGGTGGTAGTGCTACCCGGCGCATGCAGCGGACCCTTGTCGCGTCCCTTAGTGAAGTAGTTATTATTAAGCGCGTAGTGGCCCACATTGGTGTGGTATGACACCACATAGGTGGTATTAGCCGTAACCTTGACGGGACTGGCAAATTTTGCCGTCTGCCAGCCAGAGCCTGTTTCACTCGTAAAGGTGAGGGTGGCTAACCGCTGACCGCTACTCGTCCACAGCGTGCCCGTATGGACGCCGGTGTTGGTCTTGGCTTTGTAGAAGCGCACGGCGTCAATAGTGCCGTCGCTGTCGGCGTGGAATTTAAGGCCCAGCTCGGTGGCTTGGGTGTCGGCGGCAGTCTTGCTGGGTGTGGCCGAGTTGCTCCAGAATGAGTAGCTCGAAGCGGCAAAGCTGTAGGCTACAGCCGCGATGCCAATAACGGCCATAAAACCGGCCGCTAGCAGCGCTTGCGAACGGCTTAGCTTGAGCGGCCGAAACAAGTTGATGGCGCCGAGTTGGCTAAGCAATGATTTCGATTTGCGACGACGGGTAGTGGCACGAGGCCGGCTGGCCGAGGCTCGCCGGGGCGAGGCTTTGGTTGCTTTAGGCATGAGGATTTTTGATTTCGCTTACGTTTACTTTTATCTCATCATTACGCAGAAAACAGCTTTTGTAAAGGCTTTTTAGGGCTGCTAGCCTAGACGACGCAGAGCCACGAGCAGCCACTTGGCGGTTTTACGATTGAGCGTTTGGTGCTCCATATGAGCCACTGCCCACTCTTGGCCGATAAGCTGGCGCACCGTGGCTTCGTTGTAGTAGTAGAACATACGCTCACCAAACTCATCTTTAACGAGCTCGGCTTGATACTGGTCGCGCTCTTTTAGGGTCATTAGCAGGATGCCACCTGGACGCAGCGCCTTAGCGGCTCGAATGCAGGCGGCGGCAAAGTTGTCGCGGTTGAGGTGCAAGAATGAGGCAAAGGCGTAGATGACATCGAGTTGCTCGGGATAAGCATAGTCAAGGGCGTCGACCTTAACGAAGCTGACATTGGGCAGACGCCGGCGAGCTAAATCGATAAGCCCAATGGAGGGATCAAAGCCTTCATATTGGTCTACGCGCGGTACGATATCAACGGCATCGCGGCCGTCACCGCAACCAACTTCAACCACCTTGGCGGCGATTGGATCGCCAGCTAGCTTTAGGCCTAGCTCGATAAGCTCAACACGAGAGCCGATGCCGGCAAAGTAATTGCTAGCGCTTGGGCCGATTGGTCGTAGGTTTGAATGGTGGGATCGTTGGGTTGATTCATAAGGATTAGTTTACGTTACATTAACCCCATGGCAAAGGGCCTGAATGCTCGAGCGAATCGAGCGTCCAGGCCCTTGTGGCGGGTCAGGCGTGTGCTGCATGGGCACTGTTCCCGTTGGTTGATGCCGGTTGGTCGGTGGGTCCCAGCGCGATTGTCGGGGACGCCGCGGGCGGAAACAGGATGGCTGCCTGAGTGGCGTAGGTTGGCGAGAACTTGGGCAGCCGTACCTCCATTACCTCCAGACCGTAGCAGCTGAGGTCGTTGTGGGCGATCCAGAACAGGCAGTTCTCGAGCTCGGCTTGCGGCAGGTGCAGGCCAGGTATGTGCTTGCCTAGCAGGGCGCTAAAGCGGGCCTGCACCCAGCGGTCGATGTCGCTCTCTAGGTCGCAGATGGCGAAGTAGAGTGCCCGTTCGTTGGCAATACGATAGGTCAGGAAGCCCGTCGTGGTGCAGAAGCCCTGGTTGTGGACCCAGATATCCTGCGGTTCGGTGTAGATGCGCCGGATCTGAACGTGAATCTGCTGGATCTTGTCGGCCAGCGGAATGAGCCAGACCCAGCCGGGCGACACCACGCGAATACGGCCGTGCTTGTCGAAGGCGCTGCCAAAGCGGACGCGCAGCCCCATTGAGCCCTGGTTCACGAAGCCCCAGCCAGTAAAAACGGCTAAGAGGACCGGCAAACCAGCGCCCAGGCTGGTTAAGATGGTGCCGATTGACATGTGGAGGTCCTTCCGCCGCAGGAGTCGGTGGTTGGGTTATTTTGACAGGTTAATCGGTTTATTGTCAAACCTGGCTCCGGGTTAGGTGTTGACGCAGTTAGGCCTAAATGGTTATATACTCAGGGCGAGCTACCGCTCTGCTTGCCCTTATCGTCTCGTCGAGAGCTAGGAGCGCATATGCTTACCGCCGCCGGTACTGAGCTGGATCGGGCGGTTCGAGATATCAATCGCTGGCTGGCCAATGCGACAACCGAGGCCGGCGCCTCGCCCTATGAGCCCTTCAACGAGGCCGACCCAAGTCGGTGTGTGCTTATGCCACGGAGCGTTGCTGTTGGTGGCGGCGACTCGCTCGTATGCAGTCTGTGCACTCAGTGGCATCCGTTACCGGAGAATCAGCACTTCCTAGCTTTTCGCCTCACCATAACGCCCCGTCATGCTGCCATCGGCTCACCGTGTGACCTGCGAGCTCTGCCATCAAGCGAGCCGAGCTGGCTTTTGCAGCGCTTGGTCATAAAGCTGACTAGCGACTCTCAACAGCTGCCGTTGGTGCTGCCAAGCCAGGGCGGCGTCCTCAGTCAGGACCAGTTTACCTGGCAGTGCGACATTCCGGCCGGTAACTTTTGGCCAGACCTCCGTCCTCAGCTCGTTCCCCGGCCCTGCTAACGCCAGCCACCCGCCCTCGTCTTGTTGACGATGAGGCCCCGCTGCTTGTTGGCGGGGCTTTGTCGTGCTCGAGTCGGTCAATCTCGGCCGCCCGGATTTGCCACCGCAAGCTCTATTTTGCCTTCGTTAAAGCAATTGCTCTTGGGTAATGCTAAGGCTCCGTTGAATCAAGCTTCAGGACTTGATAAACAATCATTCTTATGCTATAATATTACTTATCTCATCGCGGTTTCCTCTCCACCGCTGTGAGTGTGCATTCACAAGGAGAGATGAAGGAGGCCTTTGTGCCCCCGATTGATGTGACGTCACCGGCTGAGCAAGAGATTGCCCTGGTGCCCCTCTACGAGTACGTTAACCCGGTACTTGCACTGGATCTGCCGTCACCGCATCCGCCCTTCACTTTGGACGGATCGGAGCATCTCTATACCCCCAACTTTGGGGACCGGTCGGACTGGACGGCTAGTTCGCTCCTGGCTCCGACCGACCGAGGTAGGCTCGACACGCTGACAAACCTGTGGCCGTCCGGCACGGTTCGGCCGGCTGGGGTGTATAACGCCGTCTTGTTGATTGAGGGCTGGCGTAAGCTTCCCCCACGCGACGCGACCGGTTCAACCGATCCGGATGCTCCGGGCCGACCGTGCTACGCCGCCTGGGAGCCCTTTGGCGGTCGCAACCCGGTTTCGGCCGGTGATGACTCAGCGCGGTTCTGGCTGAGCCATGGCAACGGCCAGGGTGTGATCTACACTGAGCGGACTCGCTATAACCGGTCAACACACCAGCCGGCTGGTCTGTTCGTTGGCCTGGTAATGGTGAGATTCAAGCTCAACCAGTACGAGGATGACCGACGAGGCTTGGGGGATACGCTATGGCTCAAGACGAAGGTCTTGAACCGCCAGACCGGCCTTAGTGGTCTTGAAGCCAACAGGATTCCCGGTCATTGGCGACCGCTGGTTGCGCGGGCGGCTGAAGCGTTCCGGACTGGCCGGAGCTTATAGCCTGGCGCTTCGTCACATCACCACCCACGCCCCGCCCGGGGCGGCAGTAACACCGTTTTACGGTGGAGCCCTGCCGTCTCGGCGGGGCTTTATCGTGGTTAAAAATAAATGCTCGATAAGCTGGAAAGATGCCGCCAAAATCAATGCCGGTCCGCGTGGAGTAGACCGGCATTGGGCCGCACGAAGCGGCGCGGGTTGCATTGTAGTGCACATAAAAATGCTAGACACTTCTGCCGAAAAGCTCGGCACACGCTCTAGCATTTTGGCACCGACATATTGTTACATTTGTAGGTCAGGAAGATATTGGGATAAATTCCTAATAATTCTGCTTGCTATATAATTATTATTGTAACTTTGTATATTTTTTGCCCAATTTAGGCCATACACATCTATTTTAGACAAGCTTTTGAATAATGCTGGCCAACTGGCTGGGTACAATGTCGGCCTTAATGATGTAGCCATCGGCTTGAGCCCTGAGTGCCTCCTGTGAGGTCTTGTCTTGCGCTAGGTTGGTGAGAATGATGATCTTGGTGTCGGGGTGGCCCTTGCCGTCGCCGCCGCGGAGGCGGTGTAGGACTTCGATACCGGTGAGTTCGGGCATCATGATGTCGAGCAGAATGAGGTCGTAGTGCTTAGCGGTAGCTTTGCGCAGACCCTCGGCGCCGTCGTAGGCAAAGTCGACGTGGAAGCCGTCGCGCTCGAGGAGCCGGGCGTACATCTCGCTAATCGGCCGGTCATCTTCAATGAATAGAATGGTCTTTGATCCAGCCATGGGCTCCTCGGGTGATCTTAGGGTTATTATCTGCTGCTTTGGGTTGTTCGGCAACCTGACCGATGGGAATACGGAAGGCAAAGGTGCTGCCCTGCCCCTCGCTGGACTCGGCCCAGATGTGGCCGCCGTGAGCCTCAATGATCGATTTGCAGATGTATAGGCCCAGGCCGGTGCCGCGAGTGGCCGACTTCATCTCGTCGACGCGATAGAATTTGGTAAACAGGCGCGATTGGGCGCCGGCCGGGATGCCGCTACCGTTGTCGATCACGCTGGTCTCGATGTCGTTGCGGTGGCGTTTGACGACGATGGTGACGTGGCCGGTCTGGGGCGGCGTGTGCGCGATGGCGTTCTCGATCAGGTTGAGCATAACCTCGCGCAGGCCGGTGGCATCGGCGTGAACGGGCGGCAGATTGACCGGCAGCTTGAGCTCCAGCTGGTGGTGCTGTTGGTCGAAGCGCGGCTGCACTTCCTCGGCCAGGTGGTTGATGAAGTCGAGGTAGTCGAGTGATTCCGGACGATAGTTAAGCTCACCATGCTCGATGCGCGCTACATTGAGCAGATTATTAACCAGGCCGCTCAGCTGAGTGGCGCTCGTGATGGTGCGCTCGAGGAACTCGTGGTTGGCCTTGGAGAGGCCTTTGGCTTCGTGCTGCAGAATGTCGAGGTAGCCTTTGATCTCGGTCAGCGGTGTGCGCAGCTCATGCGCGGCCAGCGCCACAAAATCGACTTTCATCTGCTCGAGCTGAGCCCGGGCGGTGAGGTCGTGGAAGGTGATGAGGGCCGAGATGCCGTTGGGGTCCTTGGGCAGCACGACGGCCTGCACGTCGACGAAGAGGCTGGTGCCGTCGGCCCGGTAGAGCTCGAGGTCGCGCCAGTGGCTGACCTGCTGGTTGGGGCCGGCCGCCATGGCGAGCCAGCGCGTCATCACCAGCTCGCCGTTCTTGCGGAACGGCATGACCTTTTCGGCCAGCTGGCCGGCGACTTCTTCGATGGTGCGGCCAGTGATCTCGCCGGCGGCCTTATTAAAGAGGATGATGCGGCCGGCGCTGTCGAGCGCAAATACCCCGTCGGTCATGGAGTTGAGAACGCCGCGCAGTTTATTGCGCTCGGCCTCAATTAAGGCCGTCTCACTGGCCGCCTCCGACAGGGTTTCTTTGAGCTTGGTGGCCACAAAGTCGAGCGCGTCGCCGATCTCGCGGAACTCGCCGGCGTCGTGGGTCTTAAAGTGCGCGTCAAAGTTGCCGCGGGCCAGCTCAAGCACCGCGGCGTGAATGCGCCGCACCGGCCGGGCCAGCAGTTCGGCAAAGACGAAGCTGAGAATCATGGCCGGCAGCACGCCCAAGAAGATCACCGGCAGCACAAATGACTGCAGATTAACCAGCAGCTGATTCGACAGTCCCAGCCCGACGTTGAGATACCAGATGGCGGCCACCACCAGAGCCGGAATGAGTGTAACGATAAAGAACAGCGATAGACTCTGGCGTTTAAATTGGCTGGATCTCATATTCATAATTCTAATGCTTGCGGGCACTTCTGGCCAGAGATGCTACAATAAAGAGCGACTAATAACGGATAACCAGCATGACCACCAAGATCATCATCGTGATCGCCGCCTTGGCTGTCGTAGGCGTAATTGTAGGAGGAGTTGTAGTAATGAATCATAGTAATGGGGCCGACCAGGCCGCTAATGCGTCGCCGACGAGCAGCTCGAGCCCGACTGCTTCCACCCAATTGCAGAGCACCGACGAGGTCGTGGGTACCGGCGCCGAGGCTGTTTCGGGCAAGAAGGTGACGGTTAATTATGTGGGTACGCTGGCCAACGGCACCAAGTTCGACTCATCGTACGACCGCAACCAGCCGTTTAGCTTTAACTTGGGCGCCGGCGAAGTCATCAAGGGCTGGGACCAGGGCGTGGTCGGCATGAAGGTCGGCGGCAAGCGCAAGCTGGTGATTCCGCCCGACCTAGGCTACGGCTCGCAGGGCGCCGGCAGCAGCATCCCGCCGAACGCTACACTGACGTTTGAGGTGGAGTTGCTGGGCGTCAACTAGCTCGTCGCGCCTGATTACTCTGCGCTAAGACGCACTCAGGGCCCCGCCGGAAGTTCCGGCGGGGCCCTGTGGTTAAGGTAGAGTTGGATCAGTCTTCGAACTCAGACGGCCAGCGTTCGAGCCGATCGAGATGGTGCCAGGGCAGCTGGCCGATCTCACTGGCATCGGTGAGCTCGGTCGTTGACAGCTGAACAAATGCCCCCTGGGGGCCAAAGTCCATGCCGACGATGATGAAGCGGGCCGGCTCGGCCGTCTGGATATCCCTCCATCTCACATTGTCGCCGACCAGGAGGGGCCTGGCTACCAGCAACCACTCTTCGAGCCGTTCACCCAGATTGGTGAGGGTCAGTTCCGGCGTCGGCTGCTCGTCGTGCCAGACGACCCACAGGGCGAAGGCGGCATCCACGATGTTCTTGGCCTGGAAGATCGCGAGCGCCTCGGTACCGAGTGCGACCAGGAGCTTCTGGGCGGCCGTTTTGGCTACATCTATCTTGCCGGCCAATTGGTCGGCGGCGGTCAGCGCTTCGTAGTCAATCTGGTGTGGGCCACGATAATTGATCGTCACGTCAGCTCCTCGAGAGTGCCGTAGCTAGAGAGGCAGAGACAATGGCTGGGCTCAAAGCGCCAGAAGAATCTTATATCATATATAATAGCCTAAATCAACCTTACGGCCGATCGTTCGTCAATCTTGGCGGTGCGCGTCGCAGTACTGCGCTGAATGTCCTTGATTACACAAGTTGTAGCCAATGATGGCGGCAATGTCGTCGCGGATCGGTAGGTTAAAGCCGCTGGCGCCCGAGGCCACGCTGATCTCGACTGGAATCGTCCCCCGCCCCAGATCGTCCACCTCGCGGAACGAGCCGCGCGACAGGTCGATGACGCGGCCCGTCCAGATCTCTGGGCCGTAATCGTTGACCAAGCAGACCACGCTGTGGCCGTTGTACAGGTCCTTAACGCGCAAGTACGTGCCACGCGGGAAGGTCCGCGAGGCGCAGGTCAGCGAGTCGGGCGCAGGCAGGCCCAGCGCGTACCAGGAGCCGCGGCCGCTCTGGGCCACCGCGCCAATGGGTGTGGGGGTCGGCGTGGGTGGGCCGCTTAGCACGCGCCCGTTTGGCGCTGTGCTTCCCACCGACACGCTCACCACCGGTTTAGTAATGGTAATGGCGTAGGCCAGCGAGCCGGTGCAGACCGTGGCTAGCAGAATCACAAACGTACGAAAGAAGTGGCGCGAGGTCTTCTTGCTCACCAACTTCTTCTTGGTCAAGATATGTTTAATGCGTCGTTTGGTTTTGGCCTTCATCTGTGGCCTTTATACCATAAGCGTGATGGGAGGTCAAAGCGTGGTCGGGGTGTTAATCAGACGGCTCTCCTTGCTTAAGGTATTGCAGGTTCAAAAAGAAGTCAGACTGGGCTTTAGCCGCCCGGTCTATGATCTCCGTAACTCCTGGCAGTAGATCGTTGGCAGCGACGCCTGCCACGCTTACCCATTGGGGCGAAAATCGTGGGTCAAATGAGCTTAAGGCTGGTCGTCCCTGCACGCGTCCATGTAGTATGTGTGCATGAATGTGTGTGACGGCTGCGCCTTGCTCGCCCAGTTGCACGCTAACTAGTCCTCGCCGCTGGAGTGGCACCTGGAGGCCTATGTGCTCAACAAGTTCAAAGCCGGCGCCGTACTCTGGCTCCTCGCCAAAGAAGATGCGGCCGGCTGGTAATGCTAATCGATTGATGAACGGTTGAGCGTAGCGCCGCCACAAAACATGCTCTCCTAAGTCGTTTTCGATGACAAGCAGGCTCGTTAGTTTAGGACTTGGGCGATGGTCGAGGTTGGTGCGCGTAACTTGGTCCACATACCGCAGCCCCTCGTCCGACAGCTGGTAGATATCCTCGGCTTTCACAACTAAGCCCTGTCTCATGAGCTGTTTAAGGTGGTACATGAAGATATTGTTGCTCAACCCATCCGGCTTGAGCTCCGAGAAGCGCAGCCCGGCCGCCTGCGATAGAACGCGCAGAATTTCGCGTTGAATATAGTGCTCGACAAAGCCGTTTTTCATAGTTTGATCATTCTAGGGGCTTGTCCTTATCGGCGCAAGGCTTTGATGCTGTCGGTGTAGACTAGGCGCGCTTGCTGCAGTTCGGCGGCAATGTCGAACTCTGGCGGCAGATTGCTTTTGACATAGGCTAGCTGATTGTGTGCGGCGTAGTGGTTGATGACCTCTTTGACGTTAAAGTCTGAGGCCAAGAGTTGCCGGCTGTAAGCTTGATCGACGACCAGAGGATGGGCCAGTGCGTAAACGCCTGGGCCGAGCTCCTCTGCGGGTTCGGCTGAGCTTGGACGCAATCGTACTGGGTAGCGTGGATTATCTGGATGTGGGATAACGGCCGTTAATACGATATTGGTGGTGGTTTTGGCTTTCATGAGGGCGCGATAATGGCTGGGCTGGGTTATTTGATGGCCGCATTCGAAGATAAATGTAGGATGGAGTAGATGCTTAATTTTATAGGGCAACGCGTGCACGCCCAGCCCACCGTCTTGAAAGAACGCGACCTCCTGAAAGCGGTGGCCGAATGATGATAGAAGCTGCTCGGCGCGATAAAGAAAGCGAGTCTCATTGCCGCTGAGCACCACTGAAGTGACACCGGCCTGGCGCAGCGCCAGCAGCGTCCAGAATAGTAAGGGTCGGCCGGCCAGCGGCAGGAAGGCTTTGGATGCCGGCACAGCCACGCCGTCGGCTCTTAGCCGGCTGGCTTTGCCTCCAATGGCCACGAGGGCTTGTCGAACTTGGACTGCCATACTACTCCTCTGCCGATAGCATAATGGTGCTCGTGGGCAAAAGCAGTCATATTGTTTTGACCTAAGGAACTTGGCGCGCCTTGGCTTAGTACGACACCATCTTCCCTACCGGCACAATCGAGTACCAGGTGTTGCCGACGTCGAGCGGGATGTCTTTGCCGTCGCTGCCGAGCAGCTGGGTGCGGGCGGTACGGGAGCTCTTGGACCAGGTGCATGGAATGGCTTCGCCGTCGCGAAAGACGAGGCCTTGGCCGGTGCCGACGGTCTGCATGATGACGGTGGATTCGCCGATGCGGGTGGTGCCGTAGCTGGTCGGCATGTACTCGACGACGACGTTTTTGACGTGGATCTGGGCGCCGGTGTTGCGGTCGATGTGAGGCGCGCCGGCCAGCTCGCGGGCGTAGTCGTTGGTGCTGGCATCGTAGTGGTAGTCGACCTGGTAACCGTTGTATGAGTAATCGATGTGGATGTTGGGGTGCTGCGAGTTGAGGTTGGGCGTGTCGGGCTTGCGGGGGCTGGGGGTAAAGTTGGCGGGCTGGGCAAAGTTGTCGCGAGCCAAGAGCTGGTTGAGCAGATCGGAGCTGGTATAGAGGTTGTGAGGCGCGTAGCGGTCGCTGACGCGGTAAAAGTAGGGGGCGCCGATGACGAGGGCATTGAGGTCCTTGAGGCCGAGCGGGCTAACTTCATCGAGGGCATCGGCGTTGCCGCCGGCGTGGGCGATGGGCGCATTAAACTCCATGCCCCAATCGAGAAAGTAGGTGCGCAGGCTGCGGACCGGCCCGATGGTAGTGGGCTGTTGGTCGAGGAAGAAGGCCTCGAATCGGGTGATACCGCCCTCGGCGTTGGCCTCGTAGACCACGCCGGCCTGACCGAGGCCGGACTGCGGCCGGGCGTCGGGATGATTCTCGACGATGACGCCGACGATGGGCCGGTCGGCCACGGCTGGGTCAACCATGGCGCCGGTCAGCGGCGAGGCTTTTTTGATGGGGGTCGGCGCCGGAGTGGGCCGCGGTGTGGCCTTATTGACGATGGTCTGCTTGGGCGCGGGCGTCGGTCGCAGCACGGTCCACGCGTAGGCACTGCCGCCGCCCAGCACCAGCACGGCCACCAGCGTAAGCCAGTGCCAGTGGCGGCGCAGGTAGGCCCTGAGGCGCGAAAGTTTAGTGGCGTCGGCCGAGGCGGATTCGGCTTTTTTGGCCGGCTGATCCTCGGCAGTGTCTTTGGTTGGCTCGGTGCTGGCCGATGGCTTACTCATGGCTCTATCCTACTAAAGATCTTACGCTTACTCAATGATGGAGCCGGTCAAGGGGCGCTGGGCTTTTTACTCGCCACACAAAAACAGGAGCCGGAGCTCCTGTTTTTGTTAAACGAGATCGAAATTACTCGACGGGACCGCTGAAGGCGTTCCAGTCGGCCTCGCCAACGAACTTGGTGAGGTTGCGGCCCTCAAACTTGCCACGGAGAGCGTAGCGAACCTGGACCTTGCCGTCCTTGGTGGTGCGCTCGTACTTGGTCTTGGTAACGTCGCTTTCAGCAACGTCTACCTTCTGGCGGGTCTTCACATCGTAAAAACTAACACTCATGGGGTTTAACCTCACTTTACCTTTAAGTGTCTGCACTATAAGTGAACTCACGGCCGCTTGTCAAACTAGTAGGCTTGTTAGAGCTGTTTAAGAGCCTTGTCAAGGCGGCGCAAAACGGTCTCGCGGCCCAGGGCATGGAGTGTTTCAAACAGTCCTGGAGCGGATTTTTGGCCAGTCACAGCCAAGCGGATAGCGCCAAAGAGCAAACCGGTTTTGACGCCCATCGCTTCGGCCAGGGGGCGCAGTGCGGTCTCGAGCGAGGCCTCGCTAAAGTCGAGGTTTTCCACAGCCTGACGGGCGGCGGCCAGGCAATCGCGCAGGCTGGTTTCGGCGTAGCGATCGCTGGCGGCTTCGGCGGCAAGTAGCCCATCTGCATAATCGGGCTCGGCGAAGAAGAAGCGCGTTAGCTCCGGCAGCTCGCGCAGAAACTTAAGCCGCTCCTGCACCAGGCCAAGCACCTGGCGGCGATAATCCAGCGAGCTGTTGGTGGCTTCAGGTGGCCAGAAGCCGTCGGTGCGGCGCAGCAGCTCGTCCAGATCCATCTGGCGAATCATCAGGCCGTTCATCCAGGTGAGCCGCTCTTTATCAAACTTGGCCGGGCTCTTTTGGATGCGTTCTAGGGTGAAGTTCTTGATCAGCTCGTCGGTGGCATAGACCTCCTGGGTGGTGCCATCGTTCCAGCCGAGCGAGGCCAAGAAGCTGCGCAGCGCCTCGGGCAAGTAGCCCTCGTCCAGGTACTCCTGCACCGACTGAGCGCCGTCGCGTTTGCTGAGTTTCTTGTTGCCGTTGGGGCCCAGCACGGCCGGCAGGTGGGCATACGTGGGGGGCTGCCAGTTAAAAGCTGCAAACAGCAGCAGATGCTTCGGCGTACTGGGCAGCCACTCGTCGGCCCGCAGCACATGGCTAATCTCCATGAGGTGGTCGTCCACTACGTTGGCAAAATGGTAGGTGGGATAGGTGTCGGCCTTAATGGCTACAAAATCGTCTAGGTCGGCCAACTTGAAGTCGAGACGACCGCGCACGGCGTCGTCCCAGCCAATACTGGCCGGTGCTTCGGGAGTGCGAAAGCGCAGCACATGCGGCGCCGACTCGTCGCCGTGGTTCTCGGGCTTGAGGCAGTGGCGGTCGTACTTAAAGGCCACGCCTGCAGCCTGGGCCTCTGCGCGCAGCTTCGTCAGGCGCTCGGGGCTGCACCAACAGCGATACAGCGCGCCGCTCTCGAGCAGTTGGGCGGCGTGTTGGGCATAGAGCGCGAGCCGCTCCGACTGCACGTAGGGCCCATACTTCCCGCCCTCCCGCGGGCCTTCATCTGGCTTAATGCCGAGGGCTTCAAGGCTGTCACAGATTTGGTCGGGGGCGCCCTCTACGTAGCGGGCTCGGTCGGTATCTTCGAGGCGCAGCACCGATACGCCGCCGGTGTGGCGGGCCCAGAGCCAGTTGAATAAGGCCGACCGAATGCCGCCCACATGCAAATAGCCTGTGGGACTGGGCGCAAAACGGACGCGAACAGGAGTTGGCGGAGTGGTGGAGCTTGACATGGGCTTTATTTTAGCGGCAAATGAGGCGCGGAACAAGCGCCGGCGGTAACGTAGCTGCGTGTTGGGCTTGACCTTTGGCGGCGATATCGTTCACGATAGCCATGCTTCGCATCACCACCAGCACCAGGATGGCCCATGCAGCTAGCAGATTTGAAGTTGAGTCCCGAGGTTATTCGGCTTATTCAATACAAGAAGCGATTGAGGCCAGAGCAGCGCCAGCAGCTGGGTGCGGCTCTGCGGGTTATTTACGAAGGCAACAAGGGGCTCTCGGTGGAGCGCCTTGCTCGAGCCATTGGCCGACCCAAAGGGACGGTGCAAGGCTGGCTGGAGCTGGCCGGAACCCAGTTTCGTGTCCGTGCCACCATCGCTACAGGCGCAGACCGGCTGAGCTTGGCTCAGGAGTTGCGCCAGAAGTTTCTGGCCGATAAGTGTCGAAATATTTACGCGCTCAGTCTTGAGTACGGTATTTCTTGTAATCTTGTGAGAGCGCTTCTCCTGGAGACTGGCCTGCTCATTAAGGCGGGGCTCGAGGGTAAGCGGCGGCAAGCGCTTCTGGTGCGTGTGCCCCTGCTCCTCGAGCAGGGTTATACGCACGCTCAGGTGATGCGAGAGTGTCATATCTCGCGGGTGCAGTTGAAAAGTTTGTTGCTCGAGATTGAGCAATCGGCTGACGAAGTTAAGCTTGACCAAACGGCTCAAGAGCCGGCAAGATAATCGAGTTGGCCTCTCTACAGATAGGTGGTAGACGTGGAAACGTCGCACAGTTCACCGGCAGCAGCTACCAAGCCGGTGCCTCCGCTTACGCGTCTCGACCGAGCCAAGGGGCAACCCCTAACGTTGGAGCAGCGTGAGGCGGTGGGCGCAACGCTCGAGGCGCACTACGAGCGCAACGTCAGTCTGCGGGGGCTGTCTCGGGCGACAGGATTGTCGTACGGTGTCGTGCATCGCATCCTGAAGGAGCGCGGGGTGAAGCTCCGTGGTCGTGGCGAGCGCAAACGCCGCACGCCTAACGCTAGCCCCGTTACGGGCAGCTAAGGGGGCCAGCCTTGGTTGGAGCTCCGCTGCTGGTAGCGGGGCTCCAACTTTTTTTGCGCCTTACAGCCCGAGTTCGCTTGCGTCAATGGCGGTCCATTCGCCGGCCTCTTGCCGGTAGAGGTTGGTGCGAAAGCTGATCTCCTCGGGATCGTAGACGTTCTCGTAGCGAACGTCCGAGCCGATGCGTTTGGAGCCAAAGGTCTTGCGGTCGATGATGGCCGGACCGGCCACTCGCTCCAGCTTAAAACGCTGGCGGCCGCGCTCAAACTCGATGAACGAGACTCGCTCGGTGAGCTCGTGGTGATCGGGCAAGGCGCGGGTGCTGCGGCCATGGCTAGCCACGCCGTACTTAGTGTCGATGGCATCGACGATGCGATCCCAGGCTTTATCTTCGGTCATAATTTCCCCCCCTATTCTTATAAGCTGTAGGCGATCTTGAGGATCTGCTCGCGGCTGAGGCGACTGGCGCCCTCAATCTGATATTGGGTGCCATGGTTGATCCAGGTAGCTTGGTTCTGACCATACAGGTAAATGGTGAGACCTTGGCCCTCGACGGCGGTGTATTGGGCGGAGGCTTTGGCGACAAAGTTATCGAGCAGCGAGCTGGAGTCCCAGCTGGTACGGCTCTGCTTAATGCTGAGGGCACTGGGCTGGCTGGGGCTGGTAAAGTTGAGAGTGACCAGGCCAGGCGCCGTGTTGGTGGTGGCCAGCTGGTAGCTGGAAGGGACATAGCCGGGCAGCGAGGCGGTAATGCCGGCCCGGTTGCCGGCCGATTGAATGGCTAGCTTGGGGTAGTTTTGAGCCCAAATGTAGCCGCCCATGATCATGACGGCGACGCCGGTAGCAACGTACTGACCAAGGCGCGGTGGCAGGTGCGAGCCAGGCCGACTGGGTTGGTCGGTATGGGTCGCGGCGGCCCTGGCCGCCAGGTGCGACATGGCTTGGTGCTGCGCGATCGCTTCGTTGGGCAGCTCATGAGCTGGACTGGTGTGGTGATTGGTGGCTGGTGCCTCCTCGGCTGTCTCTTCGTCGTGAGCCTGGCGGCCAAAGCGCGAGATCTGATGGCTGCGCTCAACTCCCTTGGCCTGTTTAAAGCGGTCCTCGAAGCGGCGGAATTGATGCTTGACGGTGGTTTTGGGCGGCGGTGCGGGCGGCTGAGCGTGGTGCGGCAGGGGCTCGGCGATAGCGGCGGCACGGGCAGCAGCCATCGCGGTAACGCTCGCCGCCGCTTTGGGCGCCGGGGCGTCGGCTGGGGTGGCCGGACGGCCGGTGGCGCGCAGGTCTAGCACATTCTTGCCGCCACTGGCGCGCGCATGGAGCGCCGCCGCCGATTGCGGCCGAGTTCGCGTAGCCTCTAGCGTTGGCGGCGCGGCATCGGGCCGGCCGATCCGAATATCCATAGACCGCCGCCCGCTGGGTGCTGTTGGCGTCTCTGAGGCCGGCTGGCCGTCTTTGTTGATGCGGGCACCGCACTCGCGACAGAAGTAGCTCGTACCAATCAGCATCGCAGCTGATTCTTTGTTGCAGACCTGACAGATCACTCCAACACCACTGTTATTAATGCTTATGTTACATCATGGCCGGGGTGTCTGTGAATAGTTTGACTCCGCCAGACGCGCCAAATAAATCGCGGAATGGCCAGTTGCCGCCGGAACCGCCGAGGTTCGAGCAGAAGTCGCCAGAGCCACTCCAGGCCCAGCCGCTGCATAGTAGGTGGAGCTTTGCGCCGATGACCGCCGAACTGCTCGTAGTCGAACGTGCCGCCTTCGCCGATGAGAACGCCATGGCTGAGCTGAGGAGCGAACCGAGAGATAACATGCTCTTGCAAGGGAAAGCCCATCCCTACCAGGACGATATCCGGCTGAGCTTGTTGGAGGGCTTGAAGGGTGTTTTGTATCCAATGCTCGCTAACTTGGCCGGCTGGCCGACCCGGATCATGGCCGCTGAGGGCGCCAATGATGTCGAGCCCAGGGAGCTGCCGCCGCAAGTGCTCGGCTAGTGCTTCGGCCGCCGCGGGTGACTCCTTGCCTATCAGGAAGACCGAGGCGCGACGCTGGGCGGCTGCTTGGAGCAAGGGCCAGGTAAAGCTAATGCCGCCAAACCGCTCCGGCAGCGGCTGCCGCAGGGTCTGTGGCGCCAGGATGATGGCGCTTAAGCTGCGCCAGAATCGCGCCCAACTGCGTCGGCCATTATACCAGTAAGCGGCCGCCCAGAGCAGCGCTATGCCGTCGGGCAAGGCTAGCTCGGCTTGGTTAAGAATCTGCCGCAGCGCCGCATTATTGGCGGCTCGGTCCATAAACTCCACATAAGGCTTTACCACGTAGCAAGCCGGCTGCGCTGGGTTGGTGGCTCGATCGATGATGTAGCTGATAGCCTGCTCGATGGTGAGCGCATCAACTTCAACGCCGAGAAGGAAATATTTAGGATACTCAGTCTGTCGTGACATGTGGCCTCCCTGCTGAACCGAGGCCAATAACGGCCCCCGTTGCTATCCAGAATACCAGAGCGGTGGTCGAATCGGTCCAGACCGGCAGGACGAGCGCATTAGCCGAGATGCCAATGAGTGCGCCCCAGAGGCCGGCTGCTACGGGATTGGCCACGGCTTGGCGCCATAGCTCTCGGGCCGCGATAACGATCAGAGCAACAAAGCCGATGAGGCCGAGCGCGCCGGTCTCGTAGCCAAGCTGCAGGTAATAATCTTCGATGATGGTACCGACACCGGTATAAAAGACGCCCGGACCGGCTGTGCCCACGCCATGGCCAAAAGGTGCCGTCGCGAGCTGTTGCAGGCCGGTCCGCAACGAGGCCAGGTGCTGAAAGTCGGAGCCGCGCTGATTATGAAAGACGAGGCTGCTATGGAGCAGATAGTACTGCAGGCGCCCGCCCTGCTGAATTAGCCAAGCCACGCCGACGCCGGCAGTGGCTGTAAGCGCGCCCAGTCCCAGCAGGCCGTAGGCGCGGCGGCGCGGCGGTATGAGTGCCAAAGCTGCGAGCATGAGTGCCATCGCCGCGCCCAGCCAGGCCGACCGGGAGTAGGTGTGAATGAGCACGAGGCCGCCGGTCGGCAGCATCAGCCACAGCCACCACCGGCGCTGTTGCCAACCCACAGCCAACGCTAGGCTGAGGGGAATAATGAGGTACGTGCCAAGCTGATTGGGCCCCCCGAGTGTGCTGGCAAAACGGAGGCTGCTGACGGCCGGGTCTAGCACCAGGTAGGGCTGAATGGTGGCTGGGCCATAACCAAAGTGGGTCAGGAAATCGGCTGGCAGCACCAAAACTTGGAGCAGCCCAAAGCTAATTACGACCGCCGCCGTGGCCAGAATAATACTAAGGGCTCGGCGCAGAAAGGCCGGGGTTGCCACCATTATCGCCAAGACAAAAGCCCAGAGATACTCGTAATCCGATTTCGCGCCAAAGAGTACCGTGGCCAACGACGGCCGGGTGATACCTGTGACGAGCAGCCCCAGCGCCACCATGGCCATCACCGCCCAGATCGCCGGTCGGTGTAATCGCTTGAGGTACGCCGGTTGCTGCACCACGAGCGCTACCGCTAATCCGGCTAGTAGCACCAGGAGTGCTTCCTTCCAGCCCTGCAGAATCGCTCGGTGCCCCACCAGGCTGCCCAGCCACACCGTTAAGAAGGCGTGAAATGGCATGAGCGCCAATAGTGCCAGCAGACCACTCTGAATCAGTCGAACAAGCAACGGCGCAAGGTAGCTTATTTCGCGCGGAGAGCGCGCCGGTACTATCGCGCCTGCTTGGTTTGCTTGCGGACCATGTTTGCGCACCCGCGCGAAATAGGTCACCGCGGCGCCCTGCTCCATCGCCACTACTTCACCGCCACCAGGCTGCGCTTGTACTCCTCTAGGTTGTCGAGCGCGATGCCGGTACCACGTGCCACACACAGCAGCGGCTCCTCGGCCACCACGCAGGGTACACCCGTCACTTGCGTCAGCATCTTGTCAAGGTTTTGGAGCAGCGCTCCCCCACCCGTCAGTACCATGCCGCGGTCGATGATGTCGCTCGATAGCTCCGGCGGCGTCTGCTCCAGTACCACGCGAATGGCCTGAATGATCTTCTCGAGTTCGTCCTGAATAGCGCCGGAGATCTCGTTGGTCTTAATGGTGATGGTCTTGGGTAGACCGGCGATGATGTCGCGGCCGCGGATCTCCATGCTGCGGTCACGCGTGAGCATAAGCGCGCTGCCAAGCTGCTGCTTGATGAGCTCGGCGGTACGATCGCCGATGGCTAGGCCATACTTTTTGCGAATATACTCGGCGATGGCGGCGTCGATGCGGTTGCCACCAACGCGAATGCTGTGCTGTGCCACCACGCCGCCCAAGCTGAGGATGGCGATCTCGGTGGTGCCGCCGCCGATATCGACGACCATATTGCCGGCGGCGCTGGCGATGGGAATGCCGGCGCCGATGGCCGCCGCCACCGGCTCGCGAATAATATAGGCGGCGCGTGCCCCGGCGGCCAAGGTGGCGTCAATGACGGCGCGCCGCTCAGTGCTGGTGGCGCCGGCCGGCACACACACCATCACATCGGGCTTATTCAGCCGAAAGCCCCCCGACACCTTGGCGATATAGTGCCGGATCATGGCTGAGGTAATGCGGTAGTCGGCGATGACGCCGTCGCGCAGCGGCCGCGAAGCCGTAATGGTGTCCGGTGTGCGCCCCAGCATCTCTTTGGCCTCGGCACCGATGGCCACGATCTTATTTTGGTCGTCGATCGCGACTACGCTCGGCTCATTAATAACAATGCCCCGCTTGGGGACGTACACTAATAGGTTGGCAGTGCCTAAATCGATGGCAATTCGTTTAGAGAACATATGAGTAGTATATACGCTCGCCCCGGTTCGATGCTATAGTGTGAGCTAGTTCTATGCTGCGTCGCATTCTCCTTATTCTTGGCTATTTGGGCCTCACCGCGTTGGTGATCGTGGCCACTATTGGGCTCGTGGCGTATGGCCAGGGGTATGAGTACGATGTTAAGTCGGGGCGAATTATTCGCACGGCTCTGGTTATTATTCAGTCGACGCCATCGAGCGTGCCGGTGACGATTGATGGCAGATTACTCAAAAAAAAGACCACCTACCGAGCCTCGTATAAAGACGGCTCGTATCAATTTGAGCTCACCAAACCCGGCTACTATCCCTGGCACAAAACGCTAGCGGTGGAGTGGCCGCTGGTGACGATGGCGCAGTATGCCATCTTGGTGCCGCGTCAGCCGCCGCTGGCCACGCTTGATACCCGGCCGGCGATTATGGCTCAATCGATCTCGCGCGATCATCGCCATCTCGCCTATGTGACTGGTGGCAGCGATGGCGCCATCTACACGCTGGACATACCCGACGGCAAGCCGATCAAGGTGTACACGCCGCCCAAGCCGGCCGCAACCGATCAGCCAGCTGAGACCGTGACTGGCGTAGCCTGGAGCGATGATGCTTCGCATCTACTGGTGATGTCGCAGCTGGCCGGCCAGCCGGTACACCACCTGATGGCGGCTGACGGCAGTGGCGCCATTGATCTAACGCAGCAGTATGGGTTTAATTTTAGTGGACTTACCTTTAGTGCCAGCAATTGGCAGCAACTGTACTGGATCTCGCCGGATGGCCTGCGCCGCCTCGATGTAGGGGCTCAAGCGGTCTCGGCCGTGCTGGCCGATAAGGTTAGCCAATTTCAGATGGCCGGCGATCGGGTGCTGTATGTGCAGTCAAGCGATGCGGCCCGCACCCTCTGGAGTCTCGACGGTCGTGGCCACAAACAAGAGCTGATTCCCGCTCTGCCCGATAGCGACGCCTACGCCATTACCTATGCCAACTACCGCGGCACCGACGAGCTGGCAATAGTGCCGACCAAGACTGGTGTCGGGACGCTCTACAGTGATATTTACGGCTCTAACCCGGTAGCTAAGGTGATCGCTCGTGGTGTTCAGGGTGCGCAGTTCTCGCCCGATGCTCATCTGCTGACCTTTACGGCCTCCGCCGCAGCTGTTACCTACGACCTGGAGCGGTCTGACCTGTTGGGCCGGCTTGTGAGCTATCAATTCTCTGACGTACAGGATCTGCGTTCGCTGAGCTGGTTTGATAACTTTCACGTCCTCATGAATCGTGGCGGTCGGTTGGTGTGGGCCGAGTTTGATGGCGCCAATAGCCTCGATCTCGGCGCGGTGGCGAGCGGCTTTGCGCCCTATGCCACGGCCGACCAGCGCTCTATCGTTACTATCCGTCCAGATGGTCCGGTGGCTGAGCAGGTGCTGCAGACGACGGTGAAGCCATAGCCTCCTTCGGCTTGTGGCGTCATTACCGCATTAAAATAACTACGTTACTACCAGGTCTTGTCCCCAGAAGTACTCGCTGCCGCGCTGTAGCCAGCCAGCTGTAGTGCTGCAGCTTAAGCCTGTAATGTTGGTCCACTGAGCATAAGAGTTAAGCTGTCCTCCGCCGGGGCTTGTGTAGGAGTACGTCGGTGACTTGCTGGCATACACCAGTCCTTTCCAGTGGATATTGTCCGACTCATCACAGCTATAGGTCCTTGAGCCAATCTGTACAGTAGTCGGTGGAGTCGGGCTTGGGGTCGGCGTAACGGGTACCGGTGTGGGGGTGGTGACTATCGGACGGGGCGTGGCTGGCCGAGGGGTCGGGGTGGTGACGGCCGGCGCCGGAGTGGCCTGCGGCGTTGCGGTTGGGGTTGGGGCTGGGCTGGGCGTGGCTGTTGCTTTGGCTGGCTTGTGGAGGGATGCGAGCGCCATTGCAGCAGCCTTTTGATCGGACTGCTGCTTTTGCTGCACTTGTTGGTTGTGTACTACAAGGGCCGCCGCCGTGCCACCGGTAATAACTAGAAGTGCTATTAGTAATGGTAAAAGAAAAACAAATCCATTTTCGAGTTTTGGAGTTTTAGACATGGGCTTCTCGCTTATGCTTTGACTCTATCACAGTCAAGTCAGTAGTTGTAGAGTTTTCCGAGCGATTATGTGGTCTCAAAGGCTATTTGACGGCTGGCAGCTGACCGGGCGTAACCTGCGGCGAGGCGGCCGGGCTGGCGCCGGGCTTGGCGCCGCTGGCGCCAAACAGCGAGCCGATGCCCTGGACTACGCCGTTCCAGGCTTGGCCAAGCTGGTCCAAGAAGCTGGGCGCTGAGCCGGGCAGGTTGGTGCCAGAGCCGGCCGTAGCGGGTGTGGCGGTTGGCTTGGTAGTGGCCGGGCTAGGATCAACCTGCTTGGCCGTTACCACCAGCCGCTTAAACGAGGTGCCGGGTGGTGTGCAAGTAATGAGCGTGACGGTCGGCTCGCTGGTCGGCGTCAGCACGCTCAAGTCGGTTGGCACCACGATGCGCGAGCCGGTTACTTCGTAGGTGTAGCGCACCGATTGGTAGTCGATGCTAAAGCGGTCACCCGGCGCCAATTTATCGAGCAGCACAAAGACGAACTTATAATTGCCTGGCTCCCACCAGTCGTTTGACGAGTGACCAAAGAAGACGGCGTTGCCGCCCTGCCCCGGCGCCGGTGTGTTGCCGTAGTGGTCGATGCCGCTCTGGAGGGCAGTTTGCACGTTGGCCTCGGCCACGCTGGGCTCATACACCACCGGCGCGTGCACGTTAATCTTGGGGATGGTAATGGTGGGGTCGGCCGGGATCACCGAACTGGCAGCGGCCGGCGAGGCGCTGGGCGTGGCAGCATGAGGCTGCGTCAGATAGCTCAGTTGGCTCCAAATAATCGGCGACTTAAACAGCAGCAGCATCAGCACAAACACGCCCATGGCCGTCAAGATCGGTCGCACTGCCGGGGGTAGAAGTGGTCGAGTAGTCGGCGGCACCGCCTTTAGATCTTTGGCCAGTACTGCCCGGTCGGTCACCAGCTCGCTGGCCGGCACCGCCACGATGGCGTCCGGGTCCATCAGCGGGTTATCGGGCAGCGCCGCAATCCGCGCTCGGGCCAGCCGGGCCGCCTCGGGGTGATTCACGCTCTCTGGAAGCGCGCTCTCCACCTCGGCCATGGGGAGCGAGGCGTGGCGGCGCAGCGGTGCGATGTCTAATGTGTCGGAATACGTCGTCATAAGGCGCGAAACGTCTGTTATCCTGTCCTTATCTATGATAAGCTGGCTGCGTGATTTTGGCCACGGGCGCCTGCCAATTCGTGACTTGGCCAATGTTCCAGATTACCATAAAATACCAAAAAAGTAAATGATACGCCGCTGTGGTGGAATGGTAGACACGCTTGACTCAAAATCAAGTGGGGGCAACTCCGTGTCGGTTCGAGTCCGACCAGCGGTACCATGCAATTATTTTTTGCTCTGCATAGCATTTTTACGATTATCCTTTAATCTTCATCCGATCTGACCGACGGACATGCTACTGAGCCATGCTTAATAAAAAGAAACCCCCCCATTAGAGGGTTTCTTTTTATTATCTAGTTTGTTCTTGGATGGCCGTGCGCTACATAGTCGTCGAGTAGCTCTTTTTGCTCAAGGTTAGAGCGAGTAACGGCCTTTTCTATAAGGCGTTTCTGATCTTTAGCTTCCAACTCGTAGAAATGACCCTGGGTCTTACTGGGAGAGGGTTTGAATAATTTTCGCAAGATGCGCATTATTTGAGCTTCTCCTTTAGGAACTCCTTACTGTAGAGGATGTTTATATAATGATCAACTTGATTTGGGTCATTTTGCGTTTGGTATGATGAAGGTATGAATAAACGCATTGCATTTGTTACTGGAGCCTCATCTGATATCGGTCGATCAATTGTCAGGCATCTTACCGAAACTGGATGGAGGGTTATTTGCCCAAGCCATACAGAACTCGATTTGGCCGATCTGGATGCGGTTGCGGTATATGCCGAAAATCTTAAGAATAATACTGACAAGGTAGGTGTTTTTGTCCACGTCGCTGGTATTTGGCATGATAGTGATCAAGTGTTGGCCGATAAGCCCTTCGCAACTTTTAAAGCGTCCCAGATTTCTGAGGCGATGAACGTGGGCGTTATCTCGGCGATGATCCTGACGTGCGCACTTTTGCAGAATGAGCAATTTTCGTCCGTTATTGGGATTAGCGGTACTTTTAACAGCGGGGCAAAAGGCTGGCTTCCCTACTATGCAAGTAAACGTGCACTAGAGGACTTCCTGTTGGGTTTGAGCCAAGATCAGGATGCATTGAAGGTTTATGGCATCTCCCCCGCCGACACTGCGACAAAGGCATACGGAAAATTTTACCCGGAATATATGTCCGAGGCGCAATCTCCAGATTCGATCGCGGAGCTTGCGTTGCGATTGCTTGAGGGCGATGAAAAATATGTGAGCGGGACAATTATTGAGGTTCGTGATGGCAAACCAAGTGAAGGATTTCACTCGTAGAGTTTCGGAATTGATACCCGTGAGATCAGTGTTGCTTCACGGATTTTGGTTCTAACATCTGTGACTGTGGTGTACCAGTCCTTATATGTCCCTGTCAAATCCCCGAGTACCCATTACTCGGGGATTTGCATTGAGGGAGTCGGCACCCCGTACGCCTTGCCGCTAAGCCATACCGACCTCACCACCGCTAGGAGCTTGCGAGATACCACACAAA
>DATIIV010000019.1:0-10306 GCA_035479295.1 Candidatus Saccharimonadia bacterium
ACTGCTGGCTTTGGAAGCTACTCTCTGGTGTGCGAGAAAACGAATAGACGCCTCCCTAGGAATTATTTGTAGACCTCCACACCAGTTATGATTATCCCACATCGTGTGAGTGGGATGGGTTTAATATACGAGGAATTATTATATTATTTGTTATACTGGAATTCATGAAACCGGGCGTATATCGACACAAGCAACATCCCGAACTCCTCTATCTCTTTATCGGTCTTGCGCACCATCACGATACCAACGAAGAAGTTATTGTGTATGTGCCGCTATTCACACGACCAGAGTGGAAAGGCGTATCGCGCATGACCTGTCGCTCCGTTGAGGACTTTGGCGCAACGTTCGAGTGGGCCGACAAGCGAATGCCGTGATCGGCAGGTAATGCCTAAACTGCCTTAATGTCGGATCGGCAGGTTCGAATTCTTTCTAGAGAGCTTCGGCCCAAAATTCGTCTGTTATAATCCCATGGTGCCACTTTAACTGGCAAGTCTGAAGCACTATCCAACCACCGACGGAGAGGGTGGTCGTGGGCCTGCAAAGAGGTCTGTACCTTATTCGCGCCGAGGCTATTTTGACGTCAGCGTTCATTGGGATGCCAGCCCTGGCGCTCTTTCTGGGGAGCATCGGGCTGAGCCAGGGCGAGATCGGTGTCTCGCAGGCGATTTTTACGATAGCTTTGTGCCTTGTGAACGTGCCATCGGGTTGGCTGGCAGACCGCTTTAGCCGCAAGGTATGCATTGCGCTAGGCGATCTTCTGCTGGCTGGCGTGTCCTTCCTTCTTCCCCTGGCAAGGTCTTTCCAGGCGGTGGTGATCCTGGAGATACTCATGGGAGCTGGATATGCGATTTTGGGTGGTGCGGATAGTGCGATTCTACGTTCGTATTGCGTGAGACTGGGTAGAGACTTTGGCCAGGAGACGGCACGAATCACAACTTGGCAGGGTCCAGTTCAAGTCTTGTACATGCTAATTGGTGCTCTGCTCGTTGGGATTAATCCGGCCTTCGCGATCGCTGCGGGCGGTGTGCCCCATCTTGCTGGAGCCGTGGCAGCGTTGGGTATCACTGAGGTTGGCGCACGACGTCATGGCCATGAAGGCAAAAGGGGGCACATCAAACACGCCATCCATGACATGCGGTACATAACGGTATACGCACTGCATGGCCACAAGGAGCTAGCGTGGGCGATCTTGATGACGGCCATTGGCCAGCAGTTTTCCCGACCAATATCTTGGATGGCGCCACCAATTCTCATCGCTGCCGGCGTGCCGGCACCATTGATTGGTGCCGCAATGGTGCTGCAGGTGTTGGCGGGAAGTATTGGCGTGCGGGCAACGCGATACACTCTTGGAAGGTGGTCAGAACTGCGGCTCTTCATACTTCCGCTGACGATCGGGCTGAGCGCCATGATTGTGCTGGGTATAGTTGAGTTCAACCTTATAACGATCTGGTGCTTTGTTATTCTCAGTATGGTTTGCATGTGGTTCGACACGATTACGCCGCCCCTTGTGCTGCGGCACGTATCCGAGGATATGTCATCGACGGTCGTGTCGGTAGCTACAACGTTCTCGCAATTGCTATATGTGATCGCGGTCACGATCATTAACCTCGTTGGCAATATTAGCCTGCACTGGGCCATCTTGGCAAATGTACTGTTGTTTGGCTCATTGACTCTTGCCGTGTTGATGAAGGCACGGGCATTTGCCCGGAGGTAAAACAACTCCGTCATCGACACTGATGGCGGAGTTTAAAAAATATTCGTTCTTTTCGTTGAGTAGCTCATTAAAAGTTTGGACAACGACCATCCTCTCCAGCCATGAAATTATTACAAATATAAAAGAGTCCGAAATTAGTATCTGCCGAGCTTCGCCGCTGCTATTCAGCGATGCGCGATGCTACAATGTCGACTTTTCTGAAAGAAAGTGGTTCGGCAAATATATAGCCATACTTTGGGGCTAATTTTGGGCCCCCAGTTGCAAGCAGCATCTCTCGGTCTGCCTCATTAGCAAACGCGGCAAAAGCGCCGTATTCCGTTTCTGTAATGCGAAACCCGATCCATATGGTGGTAGCGGGTTGCTCCTCAACGATCAACAGCCCCTCGTTGATAAATTTCATCAACTCCTCACCCATGCCTGATTTGATAATAAACTTTGCAAGTACCCCGACAGTTGGTTTCATAAGAGCCACTCATTCCTTTTAAGTCTCAGTTTATTTCAATGATTTAAAAACTCGTTTGTTTTATGAGGTTTAAGAACAGCTCTAAGAAATTTCTATTCGCGACTATCTCTTATGTTCTCTTGCCTTCATAATGATAGTATAGCCTACTACTTACGGCACAATATCATTCCGCATTGAGTAGCGCACGAATGCACTGTCACCCTGCTCTCGTCGCTCGGACCGATAGGCGGATGGTTGAGCGGATCGTGAGTCTCGTCCGATCGGAGGGGTAGTGTCTACTTAGAACCAAGGGCAAACCGGCCCAAGATCGGTGCGTGGTCCGACCGGCCGAACGGCAGTGCCGCAAAGCTGCGAGTGCTAGCGCCGGCAGTAAACATGCGGTCGAAGGTGCGCTTGGGCCAGCGCTGGTAGGTCGTGAGCGGCGTGCCGGTGCCAGCGCCGACATGCGTCAGGCCGGCCTGCTGTACGGCTCGGAGTAGGCGATGTTCGCCAAAGGGGTAGTTAAAGTCGCCTACGATAATGCTAGGCCGACCGGCCGCAAAACTCAGCATTAGCTGAGCGGCCTGGGCGGCTTGCTGGCGCCGGCTGCGACTACTGGCGGCTAGGTCGGCGATGTGAGTGTTGCCTATGACTACCTGCGCGGCCGCATGAGCGGTGCTCGAGAGCCGCAGCAGCTGCAGCCGCGGACTGTTGGTGATGCGTAGTAGTCGCTCCGACCAAGTGTCGGGTTGCAGGCAATAGCGCCGGCCATGATCGGGCTGCCAGCGCGTTGTGTTCACATAGATGGCCAGGCCGGTATCCTGGTGCAGCTGGTCGAGACTTACCAGGGTGAGCCCGCCGAGAGTCTGGGCTAAGCGGGTGGTGCGGCACTCCTGCAGGCATACCACATCGGCGGCCGATTGCTCGATAAGCTCGGGCAACTCAATGTAGGCTCGGTGGAGCCACAAATTATAACTGAGTACCGTAATGTAGTGATGACTTAGCGGTGTCACGTTGGCGAGTGGCGATCAATAATACGACGCTTAAGCTTATGATAGCGCTAATCTTGGAAATCCTCCATTCCGTTTTGAAGTGCAACTTTCCGCTACACTCGGAGAGCTATGCAAACACCAGAGAACACCCCTGTAAGAAAGGGGTATAATCACCTCACCTTGGCGGAGCGTGACCGCATCCAGGCCCTGCTCGACGCCGGCGTAAAGCCGGCCGAAATAGCCCGCATCCTGGGCCGGGACAAGACCACCATTGGCCGGGAAATTCAGCGTAACAAGCGGGTCCGTGGTGACATTCCGGTCCTGAACACCCAGCAGTATCAGGCTACCGCAGCGGACCACAAAGCTTACGTCCGGCGGCTGTACGCCGACTACCAAGGCAAGAAGATTCATGAGAACCCGGAGCTTGAGCGGTACGTCATCCGAGGCCTTAAGGCCCACTGGAACCCGGACGAAATCAGCGGGGTCATGAAGCGGGAAAAGCAACCGTTTTACGCCTCCAAGACCACCATCTACGAGTGGCTCTACTCTGAATGGGGCCAGCCGTATTGCCGGTATCTCGACTCGCGTCAGTACAAGCCAAGACCGCGCAAGCCCAAGGCCGAGCGTTACATGATTCCAGATAGGGTGGGCATTGAGAGGCGGCCTCAGGCCGTTACTGACCGCACCGAATATGGTCACCACGAGGGCGACACCGTAGTCAGCGGCAAGCGCACTGGCAGTACCGCTGCACTGGTCGTGGACGTCGAACGCAAGGCCCGCTTCATCTCGGCTCGGAAGCTCGCCAACCTCAAGCCGCAGACCTTTAACAAGGGCATGAAAAGTATTCAGATGAAGCTCGTCAGCGTGAAGAGCCGCACGTACGACAACGGCATCGAAAACCGGGAGCATGCCAAGCTGGGTGTCGACAGCTACTTCTGTGACCCTTACAGCTCCTGGCAAAAAGGTGGCGTCGAGAACGCTAACCGGATGATTCGGCACTACCTGCCCAAGGGTATGGATTTGGCAACAGTGAGTCCCCAGAAGCTGGCCAGAATCGTGGCCATATTAAACAACAAACCCAGGAAAATCCTGGGGTATAAATCCGCTTTACAAGTCATGTCAGAAAATGGTTTACTTCGGCAAACGGCAACTACTTTTAACGAAGGTGAAGTTGCACTTCGGGGGTGAACGCAGGAATGCCAAGACTTCCATGTAATACAACCCTACACATTAAAAGTAAAGGCTCATTGGTCTAAAATCTGACAGCTCTAATGCTCGCATTTTCATTGTTTTGGCCTTAAAACACTGGCCGAAATATTCTATCGTTAGCGCTATCACGCTAGGCTTCGACCGAGGCCAAAGCGATCAATAATTCAAAGGAGTATTATGGCGGCGTCATCAAAAGGCACGGCTCGTAGCGGCCGCACATGGCCGGCGCGATCCGTTCATCCGGTAATCTGGCTGGCTATTATCGCGGCATTGGTAGTGATCGGTCTATGGTACTGGCCGGCACGACCAGGCTGGATGGCGGCGGTCTCACCGTGCGGACCGGCTAGCCTAAAGCTCACGCCCGGTCAGCAGCAGGGCGCCGCTGGCACGATCTACCAGCATATGATCCTTACCAACGTCAGCCAGCAGACCTGCACCATGGCCGGCTTCCCCACAGCTTTCTTGTATAGCGGCGACGGCTACGCCCTGGGTGGTGGGGCGGCGGCTCGGCCCCAACCTGCACCAGTGGCCATAACATTGGCGCCCGGTCAGACCGCCAATACCGTACTGGGCTACCCGCAGGCGGGCAACTTTAATCCCGGCGTCTGCACCGCCGCTTCGGTGAGCCTTAAGCTGTATCCGCCGGCTAGCACGACGCCACTGGAGACGCCGCTGACGGTGCCGTGGTGTCCGGGCTTCTCCGAGTCGGCCCTGCAGCCGGGTAATTAACCACAGTAGTCTCACAAAGAGCGGCCGTCGCCGGCTGCTCTTTGCGTTATATTGCCAATTGCTTCTTTCTGATAAAACGCTTATGCTTAAAATCGCTATAAAATCATTGGGAAGCTATATGAAGATGAATGCGCTCGATAAATTGGCTTACGTCTTGGTCGTGATCGGTGGCTTTAACTGGGGATTAGTCGGCTGGCTCAACGTTAACCTCGTCGACAGCATCTTTGGCGTTGGCTCAGTGCTGGCGCGCGTAATTTACGCCATCGTGGGCCTGGCCTCGCTGTACATGATCTATGCCATGGTAAAGATGATGAGTACCAAAAAGACCGCCTAGCTCGGTTCGTCACTGTGAAACTTACGAGCCTCAATCGCCTCAACCTCGCCATGGCCGCCCTGCACTTTGGGCAGGGCGTGGCCGTGGTGGCCTTTGGCCGTGATTTTACCGTTCCGGTTACGGTGGCCTACCTCAAGTTTAATCCGCTGACCCAAGGCCTTGAGCCGGCCAGCCAAACCCTCTTTCACCTCTCGCTGCCCTGGCTGATCGCGAGCTTTTTCTTCTTGTCGGCGGCAGCCCATCTCATTGTAGCCACCGTTTATCGTCGGCGGTACGAGGCCGATCTCAACCTCGGTCTCAACCGCGTCCGCTGGATCGAGTATGCGCTGTCGGCTTCAACCATGATGGTGGCGATTGCCCTGCTGGTAGGAGTTTACGATGCAGGCACGCTTCTCGCCATCTTCACCCTCACCGCCGTTATGAACCTCTGTGGCCTTATGATGGAGGTCCACAACCAAACCACTCGGCACACCAATTGGCTCAGCTACTGGGTGGGCTGCCTGGCCGGCGTGGCGCCGTGGGCCGTGATCGGACTCTACTTTTGGGCGAGCGCCCATAATGGCAGCGCGCCGCCCACCTTCGTTTACTGGATTTACGTCTCTCTCTTCATCTTCTTTAATTGCTTTGCGCTTAACATGGCGCTGCAGTATCGGCGGGTGGGGCGGTGGCGTGATTACTGGTACGGTGAGCGCGCCTATATGGTGTTGAGTCTCGTTGCCAAGTCGTTGCTTGCTTGGCAAGTGTTTGCCGGCACCTTACGGCCTAATTAGATCGCAAGGGTTATATGCTTGAGTTGCCGCTGCGGAAGCGGTAGAGCCTACGGCGCCGTTGTTTTCGCTAAGGGATGACCGTATAGTGAACTTAAGCATAAGAGTTATCATAGAGTAGGGTATGGCTTGTTATGGTTAATTTTTTACTAAAGTATTCACCTAAGACAGTTATGCTCTGGGGCTTGGGTTTATCGGCTGGGTTCATGGCGGTGGTAGCGGGGCTGTTCGTGGCCAACGGCTCGGCGCCGCCACTGTCGTTCCTAATTACGCTGGTGGTGGCGCTGCTGAGCTTAAGCGCCATCCCGCTGCTGGTGATGGGCCTGCAAGATTTTAAGCACCAATTGCGCCGTGCTTTTACCTTTATTTGCCTGGGGATTGCGCTGTATAGTTTGGCGCCGCTCCAGTTTCCGCTGGTCAATCTGTTCCATTTGCAGGCCTTGGCGAATACGGGCGTTGTGGTGATTCCCTACATTGTGGCGGTGAGCTTTCTGTTCTGGGGCGTCCGCCGATTTGGTCGGCTGCTGCAGCTGCGGGGTTTGTGGTTTTCGCCATGGTGGGCCTTTGTGGTCTCAACGGTGGTTGCCGTGGGGGTGACGTTTTTGCCGCATGTGCACTCCGACCTGCCGCCGGCGGCCTTTGCCACCGTTAATGCGCTCAATATGTGGTGCGGCATGGTCCTGTTGTTTGCCGCTATGGGCATTGTGCGCATTCGGCAGGCGGCGGCTAGCCAGTATCGGCTGGCGCTCACCTGGCTGCTGGCGGGTGTGGGCGTGAACGTGTTTGCGGCGGTGCACTATTTAGCCATCAACCTGCTGCTGCCGACCACCAATGGTTATGCCGTGGATGGCGCGCTGCTGCCGGCGCTCATTGGGGCGGCCTGCTTTATTCAAGCCGGTTATGCCTTTACCAAGATCAAGCTGCTGGAAGCGGCCGTGCAGGCCAACGCTTCGGCCATCGACGTGATGATTTATGTGGCGGGATTGGCCTCTAACCCGCATCAAATTGATCAGCCGCTCAACGCCTTGCGCCAGGTGACGGCCACGTTGCCGGCGGGCGGGGCGGCGGCGCTCGATGCCAAGCAGGAGGCTCGTTTGGCTACTGCCTATCAGCAGATTGAAGACTATTTGGTGACGGCCGAGCCGCTACGTGAGTTTACCCGGCCGGGTCTGCGCGAGATTATTCGCACCAAGTTCCAGTTTAAGGTCGGAGCAGGTTCATCGTTCTGGCAGCTATTTGCCGAGCCTACAGCGCGATAGCGTTAGCGGCTTTGGTGATCATTCTCTCGATCTGCTGGTACATAAATCGCATTACGGCAGGGAAGCGCATCAGCTGGTTGCGCACCCAGATAGATCCGGCCGAGTCCTCGATGAGGCTGCCGGCGGCCATGCGGCCGATCTTTTGGTTCTGGGTCACGAACGTGGCCATGGCCTGCTGGTAAGCCGGGAAGGCGGCGGCGTAATCACCGCTGGCGGCGCGCAGCTCGCGGGCCAGGACGTAGGCGCCCACCAGCGCTAGGCTCGTGCCTTGGCCCGAAGCTGGCGAGGGGCCATAGGCGGCGTCGCCCACCAGCGCGATGCGGCCCTGGTGCCACACCGGCAGCTTAATCTGGGTGATAGCGTCGAAGTAAAAGTCGGTGGCCGGCACCATGGCTTCGAGCAAGCGCGGCACCTCCCAGCCCGTTTGGCCGGCAAAAGCCTGCGCCACCAGTTGCTTCTGGGCGGCTATGTCGTGGCGGTCGTACTGCAGCGGCGCCGATTTAAACATCAAGAGCGCCTTGGCTTGGGTGTTGCCGCGGGCACTGTACAGGCCAGCCGTCTTGCCGGGCAGCGTGTACATCACCTGGCGATGCTGGAGCTTAAGGTAATTATCAGTCGTAAAGATGGCGATATAGCAACCCAGGCTGTGGGCAAACTGCGCCTCGTCGCCCCAGATCAGTTCGCGAGTATGCGAGTGCAGGCCGTCGGCGCCGATCACCAGGTCGAAGGTGCGCGGTGGGGTGTGCTCAAAGGTGACGTTGACGCTGTCGCCCATGTCGGTCAGCGTGGCAATGGAATCTCCCCACAGGTACTCCACGCTGGCCTTGGTGTGCGCATACAGAATGCGGCTGAGGTCGTCGCGCATAACCTCCAGATCGGTGCTGCCGCCGCTGCCCATGGCGCCTTCGCCCATCTGGGTGAGCTGCTGGCCGGCCTCGTTAACAAAGAATAGACCGGTGGTATTGGTATCGGCGGCGCGAACCTCATCGAGCAGGCCCATGCGCTCAATTACGCTCACGGCCGCACCGCGAATGTCCACCGCGTAGCCGCCGGGCCGCAGCTGCGGCGCGCGCTCCACCATGGTGACGCGGTGGCCATCTTTGGCCAACCAGTAGGCCAACGCCGGGCCGGCCACGCTGGCGCCCGAGATCAGAATGTTGAGGGAAGTTGATTTAGGCATGACGGTCCTTTCGTACGGCATCCAGGGCGAATGCTACTAATGTCTTGGTAAACTGCTCGAGGTTAAAGCTGGGCCGCAGCGGTAATTGAGCCAAAAACGTGTCGCGAGCCGCATCCAGAATAATGGCCAGATTGGTGGCATCGAACTGGCCAAACTCGCCGCTCTTCTGCCCGGCCACCAAGATGTCGTGCACCAGGGTGAACGATGGATCGTTGTGGTCGCCCAGGTAGGCCAGTGCGCCCTTGTTCCCACGCAGGCCAAAGATCACCTCGACGGTGGCTTGGAAGCGCTGAGGGCGAGTGCCCATGTGGGCCAGGTCGGCTTCGAGAGCGGTGCGCAGCCGGTCGGTGGCCGTGGTAGCTTTGGCCACTTCTGCCTGAACATGCTCGGCTCGGTCGCGGCTGATAGTTTTGAGCACCGCGGTGGTGAGCTCGTCTTTATCTTTAAAGTGGTATGAAATGAGGCTGGCGCTAATGCCGGCCTGCTTGCCGATACGGGCAAACGACGTATTAACGTAGCCGTACTCGGCCAGTACGGCCACGGTGGCGTCGATGATCTGGGTCCGGCGGGCTTGTTCGATGAACGAACGATTGGAATCTTGATTGTCTGAGTTAATTTCTGGTTGCATGTTCAAACTTTAGCATACGCATTTAAAACGAGCAAGACGCAAAACCCCGCCGTAGCGGGGCCCGTCCGAGGACGGCGAATGCTGGCTACAGCGGGATGGGGCGGCGTGGGTGAGGTTAGCGTTTGTCGAGGCTTGCGAGCGCTGCGTCGATGTCCCAGCCCTCCGGGTCGACCGGCTTCGGGCTGGGCGGCAGGTGCCGCAGCTGGAAACCGCGGACCGCGAAGCCGGCCATGGTGAGGGCGGGCCGGACGATCAGGAGCCGTCGCAACTCCTCGATCTTGGCGAGCGCGCCGGCCGCCAGGTGGGTCTCGAGCTGGCTCAAAGGCAGCGGGTTCTGGTGGTCAACCTCGATCAGCAAGTGCTCCTGGAGCAGCCGCCGGCAGTCAACCTCCGGCCACGTGTCGGAGGCCTCAAGCTCGGGCCGCCAGAACTCCAACGGATAGACCAGCACACGGCCGTGCACCAGGCTGGGCTGCGAGCCGTAGCAGCGGCTGTACTCGTCCAGGGCGCGGCCGTCGGGGCCGAGGCAGCTCAGTTGGATGCCGAGATCGGTCCAGTAGTTGTCGGCGTAGTCACGCAGCGGCTCGTCGAGCCGCCGAATGACTTCCGCGGCCGTCAGCCGCGACAGGACGTGCCAGGTCGGCGGGGCGAAGTCGTCGCGGCTGACATCCCCGAGGTCGAGGACGCGTCGGACGTGGTCTCGCTGGTAGCCGGTGCCCGGTACGAGTAGGGCGCTCAGACCGGCGATGATCACCTGGTCTCCCCGCCTGGAGGTGTGCGTGGTCGTAGAGAATTCAGCGGTGCTCATGGTCGCGCTCCAGAGCTCGTTGGGCGGCGTACACTCGGGTCGATCAGGTACGCCGAGATAATTATTACTGTATCATTTCTGGCATATAAAGTCAATTACAGTCACTTGAGTTCCACCCCGAAGTGCAACAACCCTGAAATAAATGCGGACACCGTATCTGTAAACTGGTAGTTGGAAGACTTCCAAGTAAACAGGAGATTAACGGTGTCCTACACCCATCTTACCCGCGACCAGCGGGTTGAGC
>DATIIV010000020.1:0-124025 GCA_035479295.1 Candidatus Saccharimonadia bacterium
CCGGACCCGCGACCGATTCTTGAAGCGCTTCTTGCCCGGGATATTGCAGGAGTTTCAGGCCCGGAGAAACTATCCAGAGCTGTTCCAGGATCCATTTACATTGCTTAAGAGGTTGGCTGTTCCGGTTTAGTGGACAGGACCTCGATAAAATCTCTTGACACTCGCTCCAGATTACGTCAAACTAAATCTTAAGAGGATGCTTAAATCGGAAAACTAGGGCTCATAGCCGCTAGTTTTATGTGTTTAGAAAAACCTCGGCCAAACACTATTAGCCTCATTCCGGGGCATAAACATCCTGATCGATCCCCGCATTGATCACGCTACAAGTAAATATAGGTTAATCGAGAAAAGGAGTTTGCCTTGGCTCAGCCCGGAGCGCGCACCCGCAAAAATCTCAACAAAACCAAAGACGTCCTGCCTCTGCCCAATCTTATCGAGATCCAGTTGAACTCCTTCAGCTGGTTCATTACCGAAGGACTAAACGAGCTCTTCGCTGAAATCAATCCCATCAATGATTTCACCGACAAGAGCCTTTCGTTGTACCTCCGCGACTTCCATTTTGAGGAGCCCAAGTACGACGAGAAGACCGCCAAGATCAAGAACGCTAGCTACGAAGTGCCGCTTAAGGCCAAGGCCGAGCTAGTTAATAAAGAGACCGGCGAGGTCCGCGAGCAAGAGATCTTCTTGGGCGACTACCCGATGATGACCGAGCGCGGCACCTTTGTGATCAACGGCGCCGAGCGCGTGGTGGTATCGCAGCTGGTGCGCAGCCCCGGCGTCTTCTTTACTAGTGAGCGCGGCGCCGCCGGCGAGCTGTTTGGCGCCAAGGTCATTCCGGGCCGCGGTGCCTGGCTCGAGCTTGATACCTCAGCCAGCGGCGTTATCTCGGTCAAGATCGACCGCAAGCGCAAGCTGCCCGTTACCACACTGTTGCGGGCCTTTGGCTACGCCACCGATGACGACATCAAGGCGCTCTTTAAGCACGTCGACGATGGCGACACTAAGTACATCGACGAGACGCTCGAGAAAGACCCGGCCGCAACCGTGAGCGAGGCGCTCATGGAGGTATACCGCCGTATTCGCCCGGGCGATCTGGCCACCGTGGAGAACTCCAAGTCGCTCATCGAGAGCATGTTCTTCGACTTTAAGCGCTATGATTTTAGCAAAGTTGGCCGCTACAAGCTCAACAAGCGCTTGAGCCTCGATGTACCCAATACGGCCGAGCATCGCGTCCTGCGCCGCGAGGATCTGGTGGCGATTGTGGCCGAGATCATCAACCTCAACAACGGCAAGGGCACGGCCGACGACATCGACAACCTAGCCAACCGCCGCTTGCGCATGGTGGGCGAGCTGATGCAGCAGAAGTTCCGCATCGGTCTGGCTCGCATGGAGCGCATCGTTAAGGACCGCATGTCGGTCTACGACACCGCTACCGTTACACCGGGCCAATTGGTGAACGTGCGGCCGATCGTGGCGAGCGTGCGCGAGTTCTTCGCCAGCTCGCAGCTGTCGCAGTTTATGAGCCAGATTAACCCGCTCGACGAAGTGGTAAACAAGCGCCGCCTCAACGCTATGGGCCCGGGTGGTCTAAGCCGCGAGCGCGCTGGCTTTGAGGTTCGCGACGTACACAAGACTCACTACGGCCGTCTTTGCCCCATCGAGACGCCGGAGGGTCCGAACATTGGTCTGGTAAGCAACTTGGCTACTTACGCCAAGGTCAACGAGTACGGCTTCATCGAGACGCCTTACCGCAAGGTCGTTAAGGATGGTAAGAAGACGCGCGTGACCGACGAGATCGCCTGGCTCGATGCCGCCGACGAGGAGCAGGCGGTTATCGCCGGCTATGGCGCCGAGATCGACGAGAACGGTCACTTCGTTCACGACCGGGTGCCGGCTCGTCTAAAGGGTGAGGCCGAGGCGGTCGACGCTTCGCAGGTAGACTACATGGATGTTTCGTCGAAGCAGATCGTGAGTGTGTCGGCCTCGCTGATCCCGTTTGTGGAGCACGACAACGCCAAGCGCGCGCTGATGGGCGCCAACATGCAAAAGCAGGCCGTGGCGCTCATTAAGCCCCAGGCGCCCATTGTCGGCACCGGCATGGAGGCCATTGTGGCCCGCGACAGCGCCCAGGTGGTGCTGGCCGAGCACGAGGGCGTGGTGGATTCTGCCACTGCCACCGCCGTGACCGTCACCTACAAGAATGACGAGACCAAGACCTACGAACTGACTAACTTTGCCCGCTCTAACGTTGGTACCTCCATCAACCAGCGCGCGGTCGTAAAGGCCGGTGACGTCCTCAAGAAGGGCGACGTGCTGGTAGACGGTATGAGCACCGAGCACGGCGAACTGGCCCTGGGCCAGAACGTGCTGGTGGCTTTCATGAACTGGAAGGGCTACAACTTTGAGGACGCTATCGTACTGAGCCAGCGCTTGGTGCAGGACGACCGTTACACTTCGATTCACATTGAAACCCACACCGTGGACGTGCGCGACACTAAGCTGGGGCCGGAGCAGGTCACCCGCGACATCGCCAACGTTAGCGAGGAGTCGCTTAAGGACCTGGACGAGCGCGGCATCATCCGCATTGGCGCCGAGGTTACGGCTGGCGACATCCTGGTGGGCAAGATTACCCCCAAGGGCGAGCAGGAGCTGAGCTCTGAGGAGAAGCTGCTCCGCGCCATCTTTGGCGAGAAGGCCCGCGACGTGAAAGACACCAGTCTGCGCTTGCCCAACGGCGAGCGCGGCAAGGTGGTCGGCGTCAAGCTCTTTAGCCGCGAGAACGGCGACGAGCTGCAGGCCGGCGTCATCGAGCAGTATCACGTCAGCGTGGCGCAGATGCGCAAGATCAGCGTGGGTGACAAGATGGCCGGCCGCCACGGCAACAAGGGCGTCATCGCTCGCATTCTGCCGGTGGAGGACATGCCCTACCTCGAGGACGGCACGCCGGTCGACTTCTGCTTGAACCCGCTCGGTGTGGGCAAGCGCATGAACATTGGTCAGATCTTCGAGACTCACTTGGGTTGGGCCGCCGCCGCGCTCGGTTACACAGTAGCTTCGCCGGTCTTCGACGGAGTTAAATTAGAGCAGATCAAGGCTGAGCTCAAGAAGGCCGGCCTGCCCGAAGACGGTAAGGCGCAGTTGTACGACGGCCAGACGGGCGAGCCATTCCAGGAGCGCACCACCGTGGGCTACAAGTACATGCTGAAGCTGCAGCACATGGTCGACGACAAGATCCACGCCCGGTCGATCGGGCCCTACGCCATGGTTACCCAGCAGCCGCTCGGTGGTAAGGCGCAGATGGGTGGTCAGCGCTTCGGCGAGATGGAGGTGTGGGCGCTCGAAGCTTACGGCGCCGCCAACACCCTCCAAGAGATTCTGACCATTAAGAGTGACGATGTGGTTGGTCGCTCCAAGGCCTACGAGGCCATCATCAAGAGCGAGGAGATTCGCGGGCCGCGCATTCCGGAGTCGTTCAACGTCTTGGTTAAGGAGCTGCAGTCGCTGCTGCTCGACGTTGAGCTGACGCGCGAAGATGGCGGACTCTCGATCATCGATGCCGAGCGCGTCATCGCCGAGCGCCTCGATGATGAGGTGACCGAGCTGGGCACCGAGAAGATGCTAGAAGGCGAGGCCGTGGTGGCCGATATGCCGCTAGTTGATCTGGCCGCTGGCACCGAAGATGAATTTGAAACCCTCGACGACGAGGCCGAAGAGGCTCTGGCCGACGAAGCAGCCGTCGAAGAGGAGGTAAAAGGTTAAGCCATGGAATTACTAGAGAATCAAGCAACAACCGATTTTGATGGTGTGAAGCTGTCCCTGGCTTCGCCCGAACGAATCTTAAAGTGGTCGCACGGCGAGGTTACCAAGCCCGAGACCATCAACTATCGCACCCAGAAGCCCGAGAAAGACGGCCTCTTCTGCGAGAAGATCTTTGGCCCCACCAAGGACTGGGAGTGCTACTGCGGTAAGTATAAGCGCATTCGTTACAAGGATGTCGTCTGCGACAAGTGTGGCGTGCGCGTGACGCGCAGCATCGTTCGCCGTGAGCGGATGGGCCACATTAGTCTAGCTGTGCCGGTTACTCACATCTGGTTCTTGCGCGGCACGCCCAGCTCGACCGGTCTGGTGCTCAACATGAGCATTCGCGACCTGGAGCGGGTGGTCTACTTTGCGAGCTACATCGTTACGCACGTTGATGACCAGAAGCGCGAGAAGGCGCTGGCCGACCTGGAGGTCGAGTTTAACGCTCGCCGCAACGAGCTGATTAAGGCCTACGAGAAGCGGGCCGGCGAACTCGACGCTGATGTGAAGGCGCTGGCCGAGGCTCAGAACGCTGAGCTCGACGAGCTGGACGCCAGCCGAGCCAATGCCAAGGCCGAGCTCGAGGGTCTGAACCGACTGACGCTGCTGCCCGAGGCCAAGTACCGTGATCTTAACTTGAAGTTTGGCGAGGTCTTCCGGGCCGAGATCGGGGCTGAGGCCATTCGCAACCTTCTGGCCGAGATCGACATGGACAAGCTGGTCGAGGATTTGACAGCTGAGGCCGAGGCTTCGCAGGGCCAAAAGCGCAAGAAGACGCTCAAGCGACTCAAGATGATTGAGGGCATGAAGGCCGCCGGTATTCGTCCCGAGTGGATGGTGATGACCGAGCTGCCCGTCATTCCGCCGGACCTGCGCCCGATGGTGCAGCTGGCCGGTGGTCGGTTTGCCGCCTCCGACCTCAACGACCTGTACCGCCGCGTCATCAACCGCAACAACCGGTTGAAGCGCCTCATCGAGCTCGACGCGCCGGAAGTCATCCGCCGCAACGAGAAGCGCATGCTCCAGGAGGCCGTTGATGCCCTCATCGACAACAACGCCCGCCGCGAGCGCGCCGTCTCGAGCACCGGCACCCGTCGCAAGCTCAAGTCGCTCAGCGACATGCTCAAGGGTAAGCAGGGTCGGTTCCGCCAGAACCTGCTCGGTAAGCGTGTCGACTACTCGGGTCGGTCGGTCATTGTGGCCGGTCCCGTTCTGCACCTCTACCAGTGCGGTCTGCCCAAGATGATGGCGTTGGAGCTGTTTAAGCCGTTCGTGATTGGCTCCCTGATCGAGCAAGAGCTAGCCCATAACGTTAAGTCGGCCTCGCGCATGATTGAGCGCGCCACCAACGTAGTCTGGGACACGCTCGAGGAGATCATCGCCGACAAGTACGTCCTACTTAACCGCGCTCCTACGCTGCACCGGCTGGGCATTCAGGCCTTTAAGCCGATCCTGATCGAAGGTAAGGCTATTCAGCTGCACCCGCTGGTTTGTCGCGCCTTCAACGCCGACTTCGACGGCGACCAGATGGCGGTGCACGTGCCGCTGTCAGGCGCTGCTCAGCGCGAGGCACGCGAGATCATGCTCTCCACCAAGAACCTGCTCAAGCCGGCCGACGGTGAAGTAGTGGTGGACGCCAGCAAAGACATGGTGCTGGGTAACTACTACCTGACCTTCCAGAAGTTTGGCGAGGACAAGGCCGCCAAGGCCTACGCCAGCACCAACGAAGCCATTTACGCCTACGATACGGGCAACATCAAGCTGCAAACGCTCATTAAGGTGCCGATCGAGGGTCAGCTGATCGAGACGACCGTTGGTCGTATCTTGTTCAACGAGATCCTGCCTGAGGGCTTTGGTTTCCGCAACCAGGCCATGACCAAGAAGGCTCTGCAGCGCCTGATGGCCGAGGTGTTCGTGCGCTATGGCACCGAGGTTACGGCCGAGACCATCGACCAGGTCAAGAACCTCGGCTTCAAGCACTCCACACTAGCAGCCGTCTCGGTCTCGCTCGATGATTACATCATTCCGGCCGACAAGAATGAGATTTTGGAGGCCGGCGAGAAGCAGGCAGCCAGTATCTCGAGCCAGTACGCGCAAGGCCTCATTACCGATGAGGAGCGCTACCAGCGCACGGTTGATACCTGGAAGCAGTCGAACGACCGCATTACGCAGTCGATGGCCAGTACCCTTAAGACTAGCGATACCTCAACCGCCATCTTTATTGAGAGTGGCGCCGAGGGTGACACGGCTCAGGCCAACCAGATCGCCGGTATGTTGGGTCTAGTGGTCGATCCGTCGGGCCGTACCATTGAGCTGCCCATCAAGAGCAACTACAAAGAAGGCTTCTCGGTGCTAGAGTACTTTAACTCTACTCACGGTGCTCGCAAAGGTCTCACCGACACCGCGCTTAAGACCGCTGAGTCGGGCTACCTGACCCGCCGCCTGGTCGACGTATCGCAGGATGTGATCGTGACCGAAGAAGACTGTGGCGACACCGACGGCCGCCTGATCGAGCGCAGCGAGTCTAACAGTATTGGTGAGAGCTTCGCGGCTCGCATTGCGGGGCGTGTAGCCGCTAAGGCCGTTAAGAGCGACAAGACCACCTTGGTAAAGGCCGGCGAGCTCATCACCGACGAGATTGCTAAGGCTCTCGATGCCGCTGAGGTCAACGAGATCGCCATCCGCAGCGTCTTGTCTTGCAAGACCTCGTGGGGCATCTGCCGCCTCTGCTACGGTATCGACCTGGCGCGCGGCACGGTAGTGGAGCTCGGTGAGCCTATCGGCGTCATCGCCGCCCAGTCCATTGGGGAGCCGGGTACGCAGCTAACCATGAAGACCTTCCACAAGGGTGGCGTGGCCGGCGACGACATCACCCAGGGTCTGCCCCGCGTCGAAGAGATCTTCGAGGCGCGCAGCCCGAAGGGTCAGGCTGTTCTGGCCGAACTCGATGGCGTCGTCACCGTTAAGCACCATCAGGGCAAGACCAGCATTCGCATCAGCCCGGCCGACCTCAAAGTCACCACGCACGAGCTCGACGGCCGCAAGGCTAGCGTCAAGACTGGCGACAAGGTGATTCCGGGTGATGTACTGGCGGCCGACGAGAACGGCAAGAAGGCCATCAAGGCTAAGGTTGAGGGCACGGTTAAAGTGCACAAAGACCGCATCGAGCTGTCGCACACCGGCGGCGCTGAGCGCGAGTACACCGTGCCGGCCTACCAGAACGTCGAAGTTCAGTCGGGCGATCTGGTAACGGTTGGCCAGCGCCTCACTGAAGGTTCAATTAACCTGCAAGAGATGCTGACGCTGCTGGGTGAGGCGGCGGTCCAGAACTACATCATCGCCGAGGTGCAGACGATTTACGCGGCCCAGGGCCAGATCGTGTCCGACAAGCACATCGAGGTGATTATCCGCCAGATGTTCAGCCGCGTGCAGGTTGAGGAGCCAGGTGATTCGCTGTTTGTCACCGGCGAGATCGTGCCGCGCCAGAGCGTCATCGAAGAGAACGAGGCGCTTGAGGCCGAGGGCAAGACCGGTGCCACCTTTACCCAGCTGCTGCTGCCGGTAACCAAGATCTCGCTGTCGGCCGACTCGTTCCTGAGCGCGGCGTCGTTCCAGGACACCACGCGGGTGCTGATCGCGGCGGCCGTGCGCGGCAAGACCGACAAGCTGCGCGGTCTCAAAGAGAACGTCATCATCGGCCGCCTCATCCCGGTCGGCACCGGTTTTCGAACCGCCGCCGAGATCGAGCAAGACGCTGCCGCTACGGCTCAGCGCCGCGCCGATGAGAACGCCCAGGTTGACGAATCAGATAAAACCGAGTAACATGTAGAACCAATGCCAACGATTAACCAACTTTTACGCAAGCCCCGTCAGGATCAGAAGACTAAGTCTCGGACTGTTGCTCTGCTCCGCGTGACGAACTCGCTCAAGAACAAGAGCTACAGCAAGCCCTCGCCGCTTAAGCGTGGCGTCTGCATCAAGGTCTCGACCACGACCCCTCGTAAGCCAAACTCGGCCCTTCGTAAGATCGCCCGTGTCAAGCTGACCAACGGCATGGAGGTAACCGCCTACATTCCGGGGATTGGTCACAACCTGCAGGAGCACTCGGTGGTGCTGGTTCGCGGTGGTCGCCGCAAGGACCTGCCGGGCGTGCGCTACATTGTAGTGCGCGGCGCCCTCGACACCGCCGGTGTGGCCAAGCGCAAGCAAGGCCGCAGCCGCTACGGCGCCAAGAAGGAGAAGGCGGCGTAAGCCGTCTCCCTTTGGAATTATTAACCTAAGCATGAGCCGCCCGGCCGTCATTGGCCATCAGCGGTAGTATCTCAAAAGGAGAGAAGCCCAATGCCTCGCAAAACTACCAAATCCCTCAAGCGAATCGTCGAGCCCGACCTGCGCTACAACAACGTGCTGGTCACCAAGATGACCAATAAAATTATGCGCGACGGCAAGCGCCGCCTGGCCGAGGGTCTGCTCTATGGCGCCCTGGCCACGGCCGAGGAGAAGTCCAAGCAGCCGGCCGTCGAGATCTTCGAGACCGCCCTCAAGAACGTCGCGCCGACCGTCATGGTTAAGGCCAAGCGCATCGGCGGCGCCACCTACCAGGTGCCTATGGAAGTGCGCGGCGACCGCAAGATCCATCTGGCCATGACCTGGATCCTAGCCGCCGCTCGCACCAAGAGCGGCAAGAGCTTCGACCAGCGCCTGGCCGACGAGTTGCTAAATGCCTACAACGGCACCGGCGACGCCATCAAGAAGCGCGAAGACACCCACCGGATGGCCGACGCCAACAAGGCGTTCGCGCACTTCGCTCGTTACTAGTTCATCGCCCAATTTGAACCTAAAAAACCGCCAGCTGGCGGTTTTTTAGTTGGCAAACCGAGGCTAGGGGCTATCGAATTACCGCGCCGTCTCCTTCTTAAACACATATCCGGCATACAGCTGCACAAACTGCGGGAAGACTGCTAGCAGCAGCGTGTAACTGAGGAACGCACCTTTTAGCTCGCCCAGGGCAAAAATCAGGCCGGTAAAGAAAGCGGCCGCGCCGATCGCACTGACGGCATAAATAAAGAACCAGACCATAGCTCGACGGAAGGCTTCGGTCGTGTGCTTCATAATTTGGTAAGCAGTGCCAGCCATAAAGGTGCAAAACAGCACACAGGCTGCTCCGGTGGCCACCGACAAACGGAAATAGCCCTCGTAAGCCACCGGCTCGGGATGAGGCACCAGCAGCATGATGGTGGCCGCAACTGCTACCAGACCGCCCAATAACCGCCAGGACGTAATCGGATGCTTAATGCCTAACAATAAGGCAAAGCGGCGCAACCCGTGGTACATCAAAATGCCACACAGCGCCAGGAGCGACACCAGCCCGCCGTATTTAAAGACTGGGTAGCGGGTTAAATCAAAGATTTGGATCGGCGAGTATTGCAAGATAGCTACACCAAAACAAATCACGCCGGCGGTCAGCGTGGTGAAAGCCCGCCGAAACACGTCCTTAAAGTTCCGCAGCGCCGACAAGTAAAACCATCCGATGCTAATGTTGAAAGTGTTGTAATACAGCGGTATGGTCAGAGCCAGCTGGAGCGGGCGGGGTACGGGCAGCAAAAAGGCCAACAACGCGCTGACCACCGACAAGCCCAACACCAGCACTAAGCTCCAGGGTGTCGCGCTAAACGCCAGGCGGCCGCCCGACTCCATTTGAGCTTTTAGACGAGCCGCCAACGATTCAGCTGTAAACGACCGCACCGGATCTTGCGTGATCAGGTAGGACTTGAGATCGCCCTCCAAGTTCTGCAGGGTGCGACGATCCTTGTCCTGGAGCGGCTGATCCCGGTTATAACTAGCGGTTACGCCACGCAGTCTATCGAGCATCGGGTCGATGACGCGCAGCTCTGAGGCAAGCGAGGCCAAGTAAATGATCCGGTTGATGAGTTGCTGATCCTCTGCCACGAATGTTGCCCCTTAATAATCATTTAATAATTCTATACTGCTTATGCTAGCAGATATAAGGCCGGCCTAAAACGGGTTTGTCGTGTATAATGAGCCTCTATGCTTATCAATCTCATCAATATCGGGAAGACGATCGGTACCAAGAAGCTCTACGACGGTCTGGATCTGACAATTCAGCCGGGCGAGAAAGTCGGCCTGATCGGCCGCAACGGCATCGGTAAGACGACGTTGCTTGGCATTATGGCCGGCAGCGATAGCGACTTTACTGGTAGCGTCGAGCAGCGGCGCGGCCTCGTCATCGCCTCGACCGCCCAGGAGCACCATGGGGTGATGGATCGGCCGGTGCTGGAGTATGTGCTGGAGAATCTGCCGGAGTACGCCCGGCTGCATCATATCATCGAGACTCATCCCGAGACCATGGGCGACGACATGAAGCTGATCGGCCAGTACACCGATGCCTTGACGCGCTTTGGCGAGCTCGGCTACTACGATATTCAGGAGCGGGCGCGCCAGGAGCTGCTTGATTTTCAGGTGCCGCCCGAGCGGATCGACGGCCCTATGGGCAAGCTGTCCGGCGGCCAAAAGCGCTTTGTGGAGCTAGTTAAAGTGACACTGAGCGACGCTGACCTGGCGCTGATCGATGAGCCGACCAACCACATGGACTACGTGGCCAAAGAGGCCTTCGTTGAGTGGCTCGAGGACGCTCAACAGGCCGTGGTGGTCATTACCCACGACCGCGATGTGCTGGCGGTGGTCGATCGCATTGTCGAGATCAAAGATCACGGAGTCGCTAGTTTTGAGGGCAATTACGAGACCTACCTCAAGCAAAACGGTCGCACTACCATGAACGCGGTTGAGCAGTATGAGTTTGATCAGCGCACCTTGGCCAACTTGCACAAGCAGGTGATGGAGGCTCGGCGCAAAAAAGGTATGGCGGCGGCCTCTAGCGCCACGCGGTTTCGCATTATGGAGGAGCGGCTGCAGCGCCAGTACGATGCGCTCAAGAGCCGACTGCAGAAGCCCTCATTCTGGATCGATAGCGAGCAGCTCGACACCATGCAGAGCAAGGTGGTCGAAAAATACGACCGCTACAAGGCCAAAAATATTCGCATTCAAACGCGCGGCGTAACCGAAGGCCAGCGTACGCTCGTTACCGTGGACAGCCTGTCGTTGGGCTACGACGGCCCGCTGTTTGCTGGCCTGTCGCTGACGCTGCGCCAGGGCGAGCGACTGGAGCTCAAGGGCCGCAACGGCGTCGGCAAATCCACGCTGATCCGAGCGATTCTGGCTACGGCGACGGGCGGCCGGCTGGGCTCGCAGGTGTACGCCGGCACGATTGAGCTCGACCCCAAGGTGAGTATCGGCGTGTATGAGCAAGAGATCGACCCCAAGTATCTGCCGCTGCCACTAGCTACGGCCATCGCCCAGGTCTACGCCGAGCGCGGGGTGGCGGTCAGTGATCAGCGCGTTAAGCAAGTTATGTCCGATTACCTGTTCGACCCGCAACTCGATGGCAAACTCGAGATTGGCCGGCTGAGCGGCGGCCAAAAAGCCCGGTTCCAGCTCATCGCCATGCTCTGTCATAGCCCTAATCTGCTCATTTTGGACGAGCCCACCAATCACCTTGATCTGCCCTCGATCGAAGAGCTGGAGAAGGCGCTCGATCGCTACGCCGGCGCCATCCTCTACATCTCGCACGACTCATATTTTACGCGCGGGGTGGGCGGGGAAGTGGTGGAGATTACGTCAATTAATCAAAATTAGCGTACAATACGGCTATGAAGGGGCATCTCTACTTTATCGGGATTACCGGCCATGCCATTCGGGGACTGGCGCTGGCGGCGCGCGATAACGGCTATGAGGTGAGCGGCTTGGACGAGACCGGCGCGCCGCCTGGCAGCGATTGGCTGGATGAGCGCGACATTCGCTGGAGTCGCCAGTTTGAGCCGGCGCAGCTGCACGACGTGACGGCCGTGATTGTGACCGGCGCGCACGTCAGCGACGAGTATCCGGCCGTGGTGGAGGCGCGTCGGCGAGCTATTCCGATCAAGTCGTGGGCCCAGTGGGCGGGGGAGTTTGCGGCCGATAAGCGGGTGTTGGCGGTGGCCGGCACGCACGGCAAGACCACCACGACCTCGTTGATTACGTGGCTACTGGAGGCGGCGGGTCGGCGGCCAGACTTTCTGATTGGCATTAAGCCCTTTAATTTTGATTCGAGTGTGCGGCTGAGCGATGCGCCAGTGCTGGTGATCGAGGGCGACGAGTATCGCGCCTCAAATTTGGAGCCGCAAGCCAAATTGGAGTATTACCACCCCAATGTGCTGGTGCTAACGTCGGTGGAGCACGATCACCCCGACATGTACCCCGATTTGCAGTCGGTGATCGATCGGTTTAGTAGCGTGGTGGCGGCGCTGTCTGGCGACGGCCGGTTGGTGGTGTGGAATGGCAGCGAGACGGCGCTGCAGGTGGCGGCGAAGGCCTCGTGCGAGGTGGTGACCTACGGGCTCAAGGACGGCGATTACTCGGCCCGCGATGTGGGTTACTTGCCGGCCGGCCTTGAGTTTGACGTGCACCACGACGGCCGATTACTGGGCCGGCTGGCCGTGCCGATGTACGGCCGCCACAATGTGCTCAATGCGCTGGCCGCCACGGTGGTGGCGCTGGGCGAGGGCCTAACGTTCGCCGAGATTATGGCGGGCGCGGTTGGCTTTAAAGGCGCTTATCGTCGGTTTAATGTGCTGACGCCGGCCGGCGCGCCGATAACCGTGATCGATGATTATGCCCACCACCCCACCGAGGTGGCAGCCACCATCGAGGCCGTCAAGCTGCACTTTGCTGGCCAGCGCCTGCTGGTGGTGTACCGGCCGCACACGTATTCGCGTACCAAGGCGCTGCTGGCCGAGTACCGAGCCTCGTTTGGCCAGGCCGATCTGGTGTTTATGGCCGATGTGGAGGCCGCGCGCGAGTCGGCGGCCGACCGCACGGTTAGTGGCGCCGACATTGTGGCCGGCCTAGGCGAGCAGGCGGTGTACGAACCCGACCGAGCGCGCCTGGCCGACCGGGTAGTAGCGGCCGCTCGCCCCGGCGACGTGGTGCTCTGTATGACCGTATCGGGCTACGACCGCATCGCCAATGAGCTGGCCGAGCGGCTCGGCGCCACCACCGGTGAGGCCGCCGCATGAGGGTCGGCACTACCGCTAGCGGTCTCATCGTCCGGCTCGAGCCCGACGACGACGTCATCGCCCAGATTCAGGCGGCGGCCGCAGCCCACCACGTCGTCAACGCCGAAGTCACCGGTCTCGGCTCGGTCGAGGCGCCCACCCTGGCTCACTATCGCCGCGATACCAAACAGTTCACCGAGCGCACCTTCGACGGTATCTTCGAGGTTGTCTCGTTGGTCGGCAACATCAGCCTGACCGACGACCGTCCGACCCTTCACTGCCACGTCATCATTAGCGACGCCGGCATGACCACCCACGGCGGCCACCTGGTGCGCGCCACCTGCTCGGCCACATTGGAACTCATTATTCGCCAGCTCGATACCACCTACATCAAACGCCGCGATGATGCTGTCGGACTAAACGTCTGGCAATTGCCAACCGCCTAATGGGCAAAATAGACGAAGCCCCGCCACCCAGTCGGGCAGCGGGGTGTGCAGAGAGCAGGGCGACTAGAGGCCGAGCCGAATGGAAACGATAGTACCCAAGGTTATCCAGGAGGCGGTGCCATTGGGCCTCAAGCTCGCCTCCAGCTCCGGATCGGCCGTAAACTCGAGCTTGTCGCCTCGCTTGAGGTCGGCCCTAATAGAGCCCCGCGTTGAGCCATCAGTCTCTTGCTGCGGTACGGTTATGCGGCCGATCAGCTGGTTGTGGGCCCCGTCCACTGACTCTACGCGAAAGACGTAAGGCCCGGTAACGCCGGTCATAATGCTAATGACACAGCCCTTAAAGACGATCTTGGGGCTAAGCTGGTCAACCCATCTGCTCACGTTCGCGGCTCCTTAGTTTGCGCTCGGGTTCGTTTGTGGCCAGTCAGCACTATACCATACCCAATCTTGCTAAATTAGCGTCAGCTCGGCACACCCGTCACTCGACAAAGGCCTCTCAGACTACGATAGTAATAATCGAATCGACATCAATTCTTCGAAAGAGCGAGAGACTAAGGAGATGATGGTGGCTGATTGCCCCGACTGCGGGTTTGAGAAAGGTATCGTCGGGATGGGTGGATGCAACTGTAAGGATACGCTCCTGGCGATGATAAATCGGGCCGGAGCGCGGCTGCAGATCGAGAATGCCGGCGACGACCTCGGTGACTTTACCGACCCTCCCTCCGACAGCCCTGCTCAGGACTGAGACTTTGGCCGCGATTTGAGCCGTGCCAGCGGTCGGTCTTGAGGCAACGAGCCTCTTGACCGACCGCTTTTTGTTATTGCCATTTCGGGCTTAACCAGATAAAATATGGTTAAGCAGTGCGCACAGCGCCTTTTTCATGTGCGCCTCTTTATTTTTTTAGAAAGGATCAACGTAACCCCTATGGCCCGCGAATACTCGCTCGAAAACACCCGTAACATCGGCATTATCGCCCACATCGACGCTGGTAAGACTACCACCACTGAGGGCATCCTTTATCGCACCGGCAAGACGCACAAGATCGGCGAGGTCCACCAGGGCGAGGCCACTATGGACTGGATGGCGCAGGAGCAGGAGCGCGGTATCACCATTACCGCCGCCGCCACGACCTGCTTCTGGAAGGGCAAGCGCATCAACATCATCGACACGCCCGGCCACATCGACTTCACGGTTGAGGTTGAGCGTAGTTTGCGCGTACTCGACGGCGCCGTCACCGTCTTCGACGGCAAGATGGGCGTGGAGCCGCAGTCCGAGACCGTCTGGCGCCAGGCCGACAAGTACGGCGTGCCGCGCATTTGTTTCATTAATAAGATCAACCAGACCGGCGGCGACTTCTACAAGAGCCTCGAGAGCATTCACGAGCGACTGAGCAAGCGGGCCTACGCCATTCACCTGCCGATCGGCTTCGAGCAAGAGATCAACGGCGTCATCGACCTGATCGAGATGAAGGCCTATACCTACAAGGACTACAAGGACCACGAGCTCATCGAGGGCGAGATCCCGGCCGACATGCTCGAGAAGGCCACCAAGTACCGCAACCACCTGATCGAGGCGGCGGTCGAGGCCGACGATGAGCTGATGGAGAAGTACCTGGAGGGTCACGAGCTCACCATCGATGAGCTCAAGCTGGCCATTCGCAAGAGCGTGCTGACCGGCACCTTCTTCGCCGTCAGCGGCGGCGATGGTCGCGGCGTCATCGTTGAGAAACTGCTCGACGCCATGGTCGACTTCTTGCCCAACCCGCTCGATGTCGGCAGCGTCTGGGGCACCGATCCCAAGACCGGCAACGAGCTTGAGCGCAAGCCCAGCGACGAGGAGCCGTTCTCGGGCTTGGCTTTCAAGATTGCCACTGACCCGTTCATCGGTAAGCTGGCCTTCTTCCGGGTCTACTCGGGCGTGGTTAAGAGTGGTTCGTACATTCTAAATGCCTCGACCGGCGAGCGCGAGCGCATCGGCCGCCTGGTGCTGATGCACGCCAACTCGCGCGAAGAGGTGCAAGAGGTGCACGCCGGCGAGATTGCGGCGGCCGTCGGCCTTAAGGGCACCACCACCGGCAATACCCTCACCGATGTCGACCACCCGGTCATTCTCGAGAGCATTACCTTCCCCGAGCCGGTTATCTCTATCGCCGTCGAGCCCAAGACCAAGAGTGACCAGGAGAAGATGGGCAACGCTCTGCAGCGCCTGGCCGAGGAGGACCCGACCTTCCGCGTCCACACCGAGGAACAGACGGGGCAAACCATCCTGGAAGGTATGGGCGAGCTCCATCTCGACATCCTCGTCGACCGCATGAAGCGTGAGTTCAAGGTTGAGGCCAACATCGGTCGGCCGCAGGTCGCTTACCGTGAGACCATTAAGAAAGAGGCCAAGGGCCAAGGCAAGTTTGTACGCCAGACCGGTGGCTCCGGCCAGTACGGCGATGTCTGGATCGAGCTGACGCCGCTGGAGCCGGGCGAAGGCTTCGTGTTTGAGAACGGTATCGTTGGCGGTGTGGTGCCGCGCGAGTACATTAAGCCGGTCGAAGAGGGCATTAAGGATGCTATGTCGACCGGTATCTCGGCCGGCTTCCCGGTGGTGGATGTTAAGGCCAAGCTATACGACGGTAGCTACCACGATGTTGACTCGTCCGAGATCGCCTTCAAGCTGGCAGGCCGTCTAGCCTTTAACGAGGTAGCCAAGAAGGCCGACCCAATCATTCTCGAGCCGATCATGAAGGTTGAAGTAACGGTGCCCGAGGAGTACATGGGCGACGTTATTGGCAACCTTAACTCTAAGCGTGGCCGCATCGAAAGCATGGAGGATCGCGCCGGCGCCAAGATTATTGATGCCAAGGTGCCGCTGGCCGAGATGTTTGGCTACACTACCACGCTGCGCTCCATGACGCAGGGCCGTGCCTCCAACTCCATGGAGTTCGACCACTACGAGGAAGTGCCGCGCAACGTGGCCGAGGAGATCATCGCCAAGCGCACCACCAAGGCGTAATCTCGCCTCACTTCGAGTACTGCTCGACCAAAAAGACCTCATAGCCGGGGTCTTTTTTGGTTGCGTCATGGTTTTATAACGGCTATGCTTGCCATAGGCCGAGATTGCTACTAGACTCGATAAGGTCGTGCCGACACGTCGAGGGGCCGAGTCGGCAGATAGCTCTCCGGGAAGATGATGACACCTGGAGAGAAATGGTCCGGCATCTGCCGGGAAGATCCGGACCGCAGGGCTGGTCTGGCCCAGCGTAGCTCGTTTACACTCCCACGGACGAGATTGCGTTGGGCCAGACTGGTTCCTCAGCCAAGTTCCCTGCAATTGCTTTCGGACGTCCCGACCGCGCCCGGCCCGTCCGATAGGTGGCACGTTACTGCTAGCCAACGCACCCTTGTCCCTGTCGGTTCGTTTGCCAGCATAAATGGTTTTTCGGCTCTTGCCCCGAGCCGGCAACCTTGTGCCACATCCCTTAGAGCGGGGCGGCCTCCCCCAGGCCATCCCCGGTGGCTCGTCGCCCCGCTCTGCTGTATTTGTTGCCTGCCGTTAGGCGGGCGATTGTAGCCCGGCCTGTGTGCCGGGCTTTGTGCTGCTTAGGCCTGAATCTCAAAACCCCTCGTCTCGGCGCGCCCCTGCTTTATAGTTCTCCTGTGAGGGTTGTTTGAGCGAAGCAAGTTTCCGCAACGGGAACCTATAAGGCAGGAAGCGCCTGGGGCGGGGGACTCAGGTGCTTAGGGCTTTACAAGCCTAGCCCAATCTGTCTATAATACGAGGGTCCAAGCGGGCAGTATTTTTTATGTACTAATACTGTTCTTAGGCAATTACTAACAAATTTGGTTCCATGGCAGATCGCTGATGCGGCCGCCGTTTTCGGTCTACCGCGTGGCAAAGCTGCCACATTAACCATCTGAAATGGAACTATTAAAGGAGTATCAATGGCTGAATTTGCACGCACCAAGCCGCACTTCAACGCTGGCACCATCGGTCACGTCGACCACGGCAAGACCACGCTGACCGCGGCCATCACCATCGTCCTGGCCAAGCACAATCCGTCGGACGTCAACAAGAAGATCGATTACGATCAGATTGACAAGGCTCCCGAGGAGAAGCAGCGCGGTATCACCATCTCTACCTCGCACGTTGAGTACGAGACCGAGAAGCGCCACTACGCGCACGTCGACATGCCTGGTCACGCCGACTACGTTAAGAACATGATTACGGGTGCCGCTCAGATCGATGGCGCCGTGTTGGTTGTTTCGGCCGCCGACGGCCCGATGCCGCAGACCCGTGAGCACATCCTGTTGGCTCGCCAGGTGGGTGTGCCGTCGATCTTGGTCTACATGAACAAGATGGACATGGCCGACCCGGAGCTGGCTGAGCTGGTCGAGATGGAGATCCGCGAGCTGCTGGCCAAGAACGGCTATGACGAGAACGCCCCAGTCGTCAAGGGCTCGGCCCTCAAGGCCATCGAGGGTGATGCTGAGGCCGAGAAGTCGATTCTCGAGCTGGTTAAGGCTATGGACGACTTCTTCCCGGAGCCAGTCCGCGAGCTCGACAAGCCGTTCCTGATGCCGATCGAGGACGTCTTCTCGATCAAGGGCCGCGGCACCGTTGCCACTGGTCGTATCGAGCAGGGCAAGATCAAGGTTAACGAAGAGGTCGAGATCGTCGGCATTCGCCCGACCAAGAAGACCGTCGTCACCGGCGTCGAGATGTTCAAGAAGCTGCTGCCCGACGCCCAGGCCGGCGACAATGTGGGCGCCCTGCTGCGCGGCATTGAGCGCACCGACATCGAGCGCGGTCAGGTTCTGGCCAAGCCCGGTTCGGTTACGCCACACACCGAGTTCGACGCTGAGGTTTACGTCCTGAGCAAGGACGAGGGCGGTCGCCACACCCCGTTCTTCAAGGGCTACAAGCCGCAGTTCTACATCCGCACCACCGACGTTACCGGCGCTGTGACGCTGCCGGACGGTGTCGAGATGGTTATGCCGGGCGACACCATCCAGATGAAGGTCGAGCTGATCGCTCCGATCGCCATGGAAGAGGGTCTACGCTTCGCCATTCGTGAGGGTGGCCGCACCGTGGGTGCCGGCGTGGTGACCAAGATCATCAAGTAGTCTACGCGATTGATCGCAAAAAAGGACCTACGGGTCCTTTTTTGTTGGCGGTGGCACAGGAGCGGCCAGAGCCGGCTCAGGCTCGCACCCTCATAATGGTTTCCGGCTGTGGAACTCGCTTCGCTCGGACAGTCCTCGCCGGAGAACCATCATGGGGCTGCTCGCCGATAAAAGGGACGAATTCTAGGGTTTGAGCGCGGATGCCTTTACAAACGCCACGTTACCGTTTACAATATCGCTCAATACCACTAATCATATACCGAGAACTCGTCCGGCCGGTAGAGCCGCGAAGAGGTTACGGTATCGCACCAGGAGACTGATATGCCCGAAGCCAAGACCGAGACTAAGCAGCGCATTCGTATTCGCCTTAAGGCCTACGACTCGAAGGTGATCGACCAGAGCGCTAAGCAGATTATTGAGACCGCCATTCGCACTGGCGCTAGCGTGGCCGGCCCGATTCCGCTGCCGACCGAGCGTAACGTTACCACCGTGCTGCGCAGCACCCACGTCCACAAGGACGCCCGCGAGCAGTTCGAGATGCGCACGCACAAGCGCCTCATCGACATTACCGAGCCGACCCCCAAGACCATCGACGCCCTGATGAACCTGAACCTTCCGGCCGGCGTCGACATTGAAATAAAAATGTAGTTTAGCCTCAAAATGCTCCCGGAGACGGGGGCTTTTGAGTATAGAGATCATTTTGCATGCGTAATTATAGTGTAGGCCGGGCTATGTGGCTGATGTCACTACTAGTGATCTGGCTGCTGAGCCTACTCATTGCTGCCGTGGTAGCAACGGATAATCTTCTGCTCCAGTGGGTCGGCTTGACTCGGGCCGGCCAGATTATTGCAGTCGCACCACTAGCCGATTCCGTCTGGCGCAATGGACTGGAGCGCTATCGGTATCAGGTGCAAGCAGCTGATGGGCGGCAGTATACCGTCAACGATTATTGGCTTCACCCGGTGGGTGCGGCTGCAGTAGTGCGGCTGACTCCAGACTCGATAGCTAGCAACGGCCAGGTGGCTCTGGACGGCGATTATTATAGCCCAGAACTTATTTGGGGCATAATATATTTGATGATCTCGGCTGGGTGGGGCTGGTGGTTGGTAATACAATGGCGGAGCGGGCGCTGGCCGATGAGTCACAGCATGATGCAGCGATTGCTGCCCTGGTTCTTGCGATAAGCCTGGAGGTGACCTGGCGGGCGCCCTTGACGGTGTCGTGCAGCCCGCGTATGTGCGGTAGCACCCGCAGACGTTAGATTGGCTCTGGGGAGGGGCTGAGAGACATGTCCGAGCAGTATGCGCTGTCAATCACAGCCTACAGCAAACCCCAATCAGCGGGGCTTGCTGCCGAGCCGATTGGGGCGGATTGCGCTATTCCTGGAGGAAGAGAGCGGTTGCTTTACGGGTAAAGTAGAGCGGCTCTTGATCGGCGCCATCTGGCTGAGCTGCTACTTGTCTGGGGAGCGAGTGACTAGTGATATCGCGAGTGTTGACCCACAAGTTGCCGAAGGTCTGACCGGCGCGAGGGTCGCCCGGGGGTCGTTGTCGCGCCAAATAGAGCGAGACGGTGCCTTCCGGCAGTAACGAACCGCGGGCGGGGGTGCTGCAGTAAGTGATGGGGTCGCCGTCGGGGTGGCCTAGCATTACCACGGCATCTGTCAGGCCAGTCATCGGCTGAGGGAAGCCACCCGTGGAGGGGCTATGCCGGGGCTCGGCTGTCGGAAAGAACAGTCGGGCCGGATCGGCCGGCTCGTAGCTGTATAGCAACCGCGGTAGCGGCAGAGCCTGTCCGGTCGGCGGAATGGGCGCAATCAGTCGGACGAGCAGCGGCCAATCCGGATACCGTTTGGCAAACTCGGCCAGCAGCTTCTCGTTGACCGTCGGCCGCAGCCCGTGCGGCAGATTATTCGCCTTGAGCGCGGCGGCGAAGGTCTCGGGGCGGGCGTCTGCCATGGTGATGGTGCGTGTAAACTCGTCGTTCAGCTGGGGCGGCCGTCTCGGCAGATCATGCAGGCCGGGATAATGCGTCGCCGCAATGTCGCGCAAGAGGCAGGGTCCACCGGTCGGGCTCTTGAATGGTGGGCTCAGCTCGACGGTTGGCACTGGCAGAAGCAGGGCGTTAGGCTGAGCGTTGCTGGCCACCAGGCACTCATGACCACCGGTATGCCTCAGCTCTCCGTTTGTGATGGTGGTCTGCCCAAAGTAGATCGTCTGCTTGATCTTGCCGGGCCAGAGTAGCCAGCTCACGTGTCGTCCTTCCTGTTGGGATCACAGCCGTACACCACCATACCATATTACCTATTTGCTGCAAGGGTCGTCGCCACAAAATCAGCCGTAGCTGGCCTTGGGTGTAGTATGATTCCTAAAAAGGAACCAACAGCTATGGCTACCCCGAGCCACGACCAACAACCCGCCATCTTCGATAAAGAGATTCTGCGCTTCACCTTCTGCGGCATTGTGATCGCCAGCTTCTTTGCGGCGCTAACGGCGGGCACGAGCCTGCGCGACCTGCTTAGTCCCTATGGCAGCCAAGTTGCCACCACCGTGCTGGGGCTGGCGGCGGCCCTCTCGTTTGCCTATCTGCTGAGCGTGGCCTCGTGGCTCAAGTACAAGAGTCCACGCAAAGTCGACCGGTTTACGCTGAGCGCCAAAGTGACGCGCTTCTTTTATGACATGACGGTCAACGTTTTTGGTATTTACGTGCTGGTGCTATTGTCGCAATTCGTCATTACGCGCTGGCTGCATCTGGGTTTTCTGTGGTATCTGCTGCCATTGTACGTGGTGGTCTCGAGCGGGCTGTATGTGGTGGCGCGGTTTGGCTGGTTCTTGGTGCGGGGGTTGATAGAGTACTACTACGACGAGATTGCTAGCTAGAGCGAAAAACAGCGCAAGTTGAATGGAAAATTCGTCAATTATTCGTCAGCGCGCGAAAACATGGAGGCCATACTACGACGAGATCGCAAGTTAGCCACTTACTTTTTAGTATAATGAGGTGAACAAGAGCCGAACTTAGTGCTATAATGATGACATGAACTTATTTGGCGAGACAAATCGACCCTTAGCTGACCGGGTGCGGCCGCAGACGCTTGAGGAGTTTGTGGGCCAGGCGCAGGTGGTGGGCGAGGGCCAGTTTTTGCGCACGCTCATTGAGCGCGGCCAGCCGACCTCGCTGATTCTGTGGGGGCCGCCGGGTACGGGCAAGACCACCTTGGCGCGCATTATTGCTCGTAGCGGCGACTACGCTTTCGAAGAGATCTCGGCGGTGACAAGTGGGCTGCCCGAGGTTAAGCGGGTGATTGAGCGGGCGCATGAGCGGCGGCGGTTGGGTCAGAGCACGCTGCTGTTTGTGGACGAGATTCATCGGTTTAATAAGGCGCAGCAGGACGCGTTCTTGCCGCATATGGAGAATGGCACCATCGTACTGATCGGCGCCACCACCGAGAACCCGTCGTTTGAGGTGATCGGGCCGCTGCTATCGCGCAGCCGGGTGGTGGTGCTAGAGTCGCTGTCGGTGGAGCAACTGGCGGCGATTATTGAGCGGGCGGCGGCCCAGCTGCCTGGCGTTGCGGTGGAGCCGGCCGCCCGGCAGCTGCTGGCCGAGCTGGCGGCCGGCGATGCCCGCATGGCTCTGGGCGGCCTAGAGACGGCGGCCGGGCTGGCCAAGGTCATTACGCCGGCCGTCGTTAAGCAGGCCATGCAAAAGCCCACCGCCAAGTACGACAAGGGCGGCGAGCACCACTACAATGTGATCTCGGCCTTCATTAAGTCGGTGCGCGGTGGGGCGGTCGATGCGGCCTTGTTCTACTTGGCGCGCATGCTCGAGGCCGGCGAAGACCCCAAGTTTATCGCCCGGCGGCTGGTAATCCTGGCTGCCGAAGACATCGGCTTGGCCGATAACACCATGCTGCCCTTGGCCGTTAGCGCCTTTCAGGCCGTTGAGCGCATTGGCTTGCCCGAGGGCCGCATTGTGCTGAGCCAAGCTACCATCGCGCTGGCCCAGGCGCCCAAGAGCCGCGCAGCCTACGACGCCATTGCTCGGGCCCAGGCGGCCGCGCGCGAACATCCCACCGCCGAGGTGCCATTGCATCTGCGCAACGCGCCGACTAAGCTCATGAAAGAGCTTGATTATGGTAAGGATTACCAGTGGCGCCCCGGTTTTGAGCACCCCCAGGGCTTTCTGCCCGAGGCGCTTAAGGGCGAGCACTTCTACCGCGGTCCCCAATAATTCGCTCGGTGGGACTAGTACTGCAATTACGGTTATGGTTAAATAAGGCCATGAAGAAACCCACGCGCAAATCAGCGGCTCGCGAGACCGACAACGCCTATTTCCTGAAGATCCTGCTCTACTTTGTCTTTGGCACGATCTGGATTAAGTACAATGGCCAGCCCATACTGCCGATCGGCCTCATTACCGGCCTCTTCTTTATCCACTCCGATCACTTCTCGATCGATCGTAAGGTTGAGTATGCCATCTTGATTGTCGCGGCACTGATGGGGCTGATGGGCTTCGGGCTGTTCTTGGGCTTCTGGGGGCCAGGACCGGGGAGCGCCTAGTAGTCCTCCACGATGCGGCGTAAGGTTAGCGCCATTGTCCAGGTCATAAAGCCAAACTGAACCAGCGCTAAACCGCTACGTACAACGCTAAATTGAGTTGGAGTAAAACCATAGAGGAAGCTCAATAGAATATCTGCGCCCAGCAGGTAGGCTAGTTGACGACTGAATGGAGACTGAAAGAGGGTAGGGTGAGAGAGCTGCATGAGACTCGCCTTTCTCTTGAATTAATTGATTATATTAACACCGTTGCATCTATTTGTCAATGCTTGTGCAATTTAATCGCGAAACGAAGGTCGGTTTAATCCGGCTATGTGTTGACAGGACTGGTCCAGATAGGCTATAGTCACATGGTATTTGCACGGCATATGCGTGTCGCAATCAAAACCCAACCTAGGACGTGGGCAGGTCTAGTTCGCTAGAAACCGCTCATAGCCTAGCGCTTATTTTTGCCAGACTTCTTAAAAGGGACGACCATGAAGGCGCTTCTCGGTACAAAACTCGGAATGACCCAGCTCTTCAATGCTGATGGTAGTGTCGCCCGCGTGACGCTAATTCAAGCTGGTCCGTGTGTAGTGACGCAGGTAAAGACTATTGAGCGGGATGGCTACAACGCCGTTCAGCTTGGTTATGGTAAGGCTAAGCACCAGCCCAAGCCGCAGGCCGGTCACCTTAAGGCGGCCGAGGCCGACTCGCGCACCATGCGTGAGATTCGACTAAAGGACGTCGACGGCGGTCATCCGCAAGCCAAGGCGCTCGTCGAGGCTCAGCAGGCAGCTTTGGCGCTGGAGGTGGGTGCCCAGCTCGATGTGAGCGTGTTTGAGGCCGGCGACGAGATTCAAGTGACGGGTGTCTCCAAGGGCAAAGGCTTTGCCGGCACCATTAAGCGTCACAACTTTAGCCGCGGTCCTAAGACGCACGGTTCGCACAACTACCGTGCTCCGGGCTCGATCGGTTCGGGCTTCCCGCAGCATGTCTTTAAGGGTATGCGCATGGCAGGCCACATGGGTCACGACCAGGTCACCGTTAAGGGTCTCAAGGTAGTGGTGGTTGATGCTGAGCGCAACATTATTGCTGTGTCAGGCGCCGTTCCTGGTCCCAAGCGCGGCACCGTAACGGTAAGAGGTTTGTAATGGCAACGGCTATTTCTTATTCCAAGACAGGCAGCAAGCACGAAGCGGCGGTTAAGCTGGAGCAGGCTATCTTTGGCCTTGAGGCCAATCACGAGCTGGTCGGCCAGGCCTACCGCACCTATCTGGCCAACGGCCGCAACGCCCATCCGGCGACGCTGACGCGGGGTCTGGTAGCCGGTGGTGGCCGCAAGCCGTGGCGCCAAAAAGGCACAGGCCGGGCTCGCGTTGGCTCGATCCGCGTGCCCAACTGGCGCGGTGGTGGTGTGGTCTTTGCGCCTACCGGTAACGAGAACCACACGCTGACGCTGCCGGCCAAGATGAAGCATACGGCGCTGCGCCAGGCGCTCAGCTTGCGGGCCGCAGCCGGCGATATCGTCGTGCTAGAGTCGTTTGATTCGGCCGACGGCAAGGTTAAGGGCACCGTTGAGCTGCTCAGCAAGATGAAGCTCGAGGGCAGCGTGCTGCTGGCGGTCGAGACCAAGACTGAGCTCATCATTCGCGCTACTCGCAACCTAGCCGGCCTCAAGACCGTCGGCGCCAAGTACCTCAACGTTTACGATGTCATGAACGCCGACAAGTTGGTGTTAACGCAGGCCGCCCTCGATGCGATCAAGGTTTGGCTGGGAGAGAAATAATGAGTCAGATAGTCCTTACCCCCAAGATTAGCGAGAAGGCCATGTACTTGGCCGAGCGCGGCATCTACGTCTTTGAGGTCCCGACCTCCACTAATAAGATTGAGGTCACTAAGGCCGTCGAGGCCGCTTTCAAGGTTAACGTTACCGACGTCAACATGATCGTAGCCAAAGGCAAGACCAAGCGGTTCCGCCGGGTGCTCGGTCGCGAGAAGGACGTCAAGAAGGCCATGGTTAAAGTTAAGGCCGGTCAGTCGATCGCCCTGTTTGAGGGAGCAAAGTAATGCCAGTTAAACTCTACAAGCCGACTACCCCTGGTCGCCGCGGTATGACCTCGGCCGACACCTCGGCTATTACCAAGAAGCGCCCGGAGCGTTCACTCATCGTCATTAAGAAGGCGGGTTCGGGTCGCAACAACCAAGGTAAGATCACCGTTCGCCACCGTGGCGGCGGCGTTAAGCGCTTCTACCGTCTGGTTGATTTTGACTTTAAGTCGGTGGCCTCGGCCGTAGTTAAGGCTATCGAGTTTGACCCGAATCGCTCGGCTAACATCGCCCTGGTTCAGATCGATGGTGGCAAGCTGGCCTATGTGCTGGCTGGTTCTGGCATGAAGGTAGGCGACCAGCTCGCTTCGGGCGAGGAAGCCGCCATCCGCACCGGCAATCGTCTGCCGCTTAAGAACATTCCGGCCGGTACCCAGATCTACAATATCGAGCTGGTGCTCGGCAAAGGCGGCCAGATTGCTCGCAGCGCTGGCACCAAGGCGCAGCTGGTATCCAAGGAATCAAGCCAGGAGGGCTTTGTGCAGGTCCGCCTTCCTAGCGGTGAGGTTCGCTTGGTGCACGAAAACTGCCAGGCCACCATTGGCACCGTCGGCAACGAAGCTCACCAGAACATCAAGTACGGTTCGGCCGGTCGTCGGCGCCGTCTCGGTTGGCGTCCGCAGGTTCGTGGTTCGGCCATGAATCCGGTCGATCACCCGCACGGTGGTGGTGAGGGCGCGCAAGCCACATCAATTTACAAGTATGGCCAGAAGACCCCGTGGGGCAAGCCGGCGCTGGGTCTCAAGACTCGCCGTCGCAAGCTCACGAACGCAATGATCGTCCGTGGCCGTAAGCAAGGTAGGAGACGCTAAATGAGTCGTTCACTCAAGAAAGGACCATACGTAGACGAGCGTCTGTTGGGTCGCGTGATCGCGCTGTCGGCCAACGACAAGACGGTGCTCAAGACCTGGGCGCGAGACTCAACCGTTTCGCCCGAAATGGTCGGCCGCACCATCGCCGTACACAACGGCCGCATGCACGTACCGGTCTTTGTGACAGAAAACATGGTTGGGCACAAGCTCGGCGAGTTCTCGCCGACCCGCAAGTTCCGCAACCACGGCGGTAAGCTGGCGAAAGGTAAGTAATGAAGACGCAAGCAACCGCAAAATTTGTTGGTACTTCGGCCCGCAAGACTGGCCTGGTCGCGGCGCTTATTCGTGGTCGCCGGGTGCTTGAGGCGCAGACCATCCTGGCCAACACCAACAAGCGCGCCATCGTTCCGGTGGGCAAGGCGCTTGATTCGGCCGTAGCCAACGCCGAGAACAACTTTAATGCCAAGGCCAAGGATCTGGTTGTAGAGAGTGTACTTATCGGTCCGGGCCCGTCGCTCAAGCGCTCGATGCCGCGTGGTAAAGGTAGTGCCGCGGCTATTCTGAAGCGCTCAAGCCACATCACTGTAGTGGTGACCGATGGTAAGGCAGTGGCGACACTATCTTCGGCTAAAACGGCGGCCAAGACCGAAGCTAAAGCCGAGCCGACTACCGAGAAGGTCGCTAAGAAAGAGGAGGCCAAGTAATGGGTCAGAAAGTAAATCCGCGCAGTATGCGCCTCCAGATCGACCGCGATTGGCAGTCGCGCTGGTACGCCGATAAGGACTACGCCACCTTCTTGATCCAGGATCTCAAACTGCGCGCCGCCGTGCAGAAGAAGCTATCAAAGCGAGCTGGTGTAGCGCGTATCGACATTGAGCGCTCGCCTGGTCAGCTGGTGGTAACGATTCACACCTCCAAGCCTGGCGTGGTCATTGGTCGCGGCGGCACCGGCGCCGAGGAGCTCAAGAGCATGCTCTCGAAGCTGGCCGGCGGCCCGGTCAAGGTCTCCATCGAAGAGATTAAGAAGCCAGAGACCAACGCGCAGCTGGTCGCCGACAACATTGCCGGTCAGCTAGAGCGCCGTATTGGCTTCCGTCGCGCCATGAAGATGGCCGTCGAGAATGCCATGAAGAGCGGCGCCCTGGGCGCCAAGGTTACGGTGGCCGGTCGCCTCAACGGCGCCGAAATGGCCCGTCGCGAAACCGTCAGCCAGGGCAGCATTCCGTTGCACACGCTGCGCGCCGACATTGACTACGCTAACGGCTTGGCTCGCACCACCTACGGCGTCATCGGCGTTAAGGTCTGGGTGTATAAGGGCACGAAGTTTTAGGAAATCGCTATGTTACTACCCAAGAAAACCAAGTATCGCAAGCAAATGAAGGGTCGCCTCCGTGGCGAGGCTTCGCGCGGCACCGAGATCGCCTTTGGCCAGTTTGGGCTCAAGGCTGAGACCGGCGAGCGCATCACTTCGCGTCAAATCGAGGCCGCCCGACGCGCCATGACTCGTTACATTAAGCGTGGTGGCAAGGTCTGGATTCGCATCTTCCCCGACACGCCTATCACCAAGAAGCCGGCCGAAGTCCGCATGGGCTCGGGCAAGGGCGCCGTCGATCACTACGCTGCCAAGGTTCGTCCCGGTCGGATCATGTTCGAGATGGATGGCGTAACCGAAGAGGTGGCCAAAGAGGCTATGCGTCTGGCCGCCCACAAGCTGCCGGTTCGCACTCGCTTCCTGGTGCGCGAAGTACCCGGAGAGGTTGAATAATGAAACTCCAAGATATTACCAAAAAGACCGACGCCGAACTGGCCGAGCTGATCATTACGACGCGCTCTGAGCTGGCCAAGGCTGTTATTGAGAGCCGGACCAAAGAAATTAAAGACACCAAGCAGTTAGGTCGCCTAAAGAAGACCATCGCCCGCGCGCTTACCATCGCTCGCGAGCGCGAGATTGCCAAACTGGAGGCAGCACAATGATTCGCACCCTGCACGGAACAGTCGTTTCCGACAAGATGGACAAGACGGTGGTTGTGGCGGTTAACACCGTTAAGGAGCACCCGAAGTACCGCAAGAAATATAAAGTAACCACCAAGTTTAAGGCCCACGACGAGGGTAATACTTGCCAGATCGGTGATCTGGTGGAGATCACCGAGACGCGTCCGCTCAGCCGTGACAAGCGCTGGCTGGTGGCCCGCAAAGTAACCGCCAAGGAGATGGAGGCGTAATATGATTCAGGCTGAAACCAGACTCAAAGTCGCCGACAACACTGGCGCCAAGGACTTGCTCTGCATCAAGGTGCTGGGCGGCTCGCGCCGTCGCTACGCCGCGGTGGGTGACATCATTACCTGCAGCGTCAAAGCCGCCATTCCAGGCGCGGGTGTCAAAAAGAAGGACATCGTGCGGGCAGTCGTTGTGCGCACGATCAAAGAGACCAAGCGTCCCGATGGCTCAAGCATTCGCTTCGACGAGAACGCGGCCGTGCTCATCAACAAAGACGGGCAGCCTCGTGGTACTCGCATCTTTGGGCCGATCGCTCGTGAGCTGCGCGATGGTGGGTATATGAAGATCATCTCGCTCGCGCCGGAGGTATTGTAATGAAACTCAAGCGCGAAGATAAGGTGATTGTGCTAATTGGTCGCGACAAGGGCAAGACGGGCACCGTAACAGCGGTTATGCCGCGCGCCAACCAGGTGGTTGTCGAGGGCGTCAATGTGGCTAAGCGCCATACCAAGCCATCACAGAAGCAGCCGCGTGGCGGTATCCTCGAGATCACTAAGCCGATCGACGCCTCCAAGGTAATGGTGCTTGATCCGCAGTCCGGTAAGCCGGCTCGCATCGGTTACACCATCAAGGCCGACGGCACCAAGGAGCGCGTCTTTAAGGTCAGCCGTAACCACGATGGCAAGAAAACTAAGAAGGCCGAGGTCACCAAAGAGGCCGATAAGGGTGACAAGGCAGGTAAGAAATGACACGTTTTAAAGAAACATACCAGAAAGTAGCCGTCCCGGTGCTCAAGGAAGAGTTCAAGTACACCAATCCTCACCAGGTGCCTCGTATTACCAAGGTGGTGGTGAGTGCTGGTGTGGGTCGCGCAGTCAGTGATGCTAAGCATCTGGACGCCGCGGCTGAGACTCTGGCTCGCATCACCGGCCAGCACCCGGTCGTAACGGTGGCGCGCAAGAGCATCGCTTCGTTCAAACTGCGCGAGGGCAACAAGGTTGGTACCACCGTGACGCTGCGGGGCGCTCGGGCCGAGGAGTTCCTGGATCTCTTGGTGGCGGCCGTGCTGCCGCGTATCCGCGACTTCCGCGGCATCTCGGACACCGCTTTTGACGCCAACGGTAACTACTCGTTGGGTCTGAATGATCAGAGTATCTTTCCGCAGATTCCGTTCGACGAGGTTGGTGCCGTGCATGGGCTGCAGGTCAATGTGGTAACCACTGCCAAGTCGCCCGCCGAGGGTAAGCGGCTGCTTCAGTTAATGGGCTTTCCCTTTAGGAGGAACGCGTAATGGCGCGATTAGCTATGATTATTAAAGCCGCGCGCAAGCCGAAGTTTTCGACCCGCAAGGTCAATCGCTGCAAGGTTTGTGGTCGACCGCGTGGTTATATCCGTAAGTTTGGCCTCTGCCGTATTTGCTTCCGTGAATTTGCCTCAAAAGGCCAGATTCCGGGTGTGACAAAGGCTAGTTGGTAAGGAGTATAAGCATGTTTTTCAATGATTCAATCGCTGATTTGCTCACTCGAATTCGCAATGCCGCTACGGCGCGCAAGGCAGCCGTGGTCATGCCATACTCCAAGATGAAGGAGCAGGTGGCGCGCATTCTCCAGGCCAACGGCTACCTGGCTGAGGTTCAAGTGGCCGAAGCCGGCGGCTTTAAGAGCCTTGAGCTCACGCTGCCCGAGGATGCCGCGGCTATTACTGCGCTGGTGCGGGTCTCCAAGCCTGGCCGCCGCGTGTATGTCGGCGCCAAAGAGATTCCGGCCGTGCTCGGTGGCCGTGGTCTGGTGATTCTGTCGACCTCCAACGGTGTCATGAGTGGCCGTGAGGCTCGCAAGGCCAACCTCGGCGGCGAATTAATCTGCAAGGTGTGGTAAGATGAGCCGAATTGGACGACAACCAATTACTGTGCCGGCCGGTGTTACGGTTGAGCAAGTGGGCCGCACCATTAAGGTTAACGGCGCCAAAGGTGCGCTTGAGCTAGAGCTCATGCCCGACTTAAAACTAGAGCAGGCTGACAGTGTCTTGACGCTCAGTAAAGAGGTGGAGACGCCGGAGACCCAGCGCTCGTTTGGCCTCATGCGCACACTCATCAATAACATGGTGGTGGGCGTATCGCAGGGCTTCCAGCGTCAGCTTGAGATTAATGGTGTTGGCTTCCGCGCTAGTGTGGCCGGCAACACTATTACGCTCAGTCTCGGTTTTTCACACCCAGTCAACTTTGTTCTGCCGCCGGGTGTTGAGGCCAAGATCGAGAAGAACGTTATTACGTTAACGGGCTTCGATAAGCAGGCAGTCGGCCAGGTTGCCGCCAATCTGCGGGCGCTCAAGAAGCCGGAGCCATATAAGGGCAAGGGCATCAAGTACGTCGAAGAGCACATTCGCCGCAAGCCGGGTAAGACCGCTACAAAGGGTTAAAAATTATGAATACTACACTAACACAGTTACAACGCCGTCGTGCTCGGGTTCGCGCCCGGGTCTCAGGCACGCCCGAGCGCCTGCGCCTGGCCGTCACTATCACGCTACGCCACATTGTGGCTCAGTTGATCGACGACACCGAGGGCAAGACGCTGGTGTACGTCACCACGGCTAAGCAGGATGTTAAGGGCACGATGACCGATAAGGCCGTCTGGGTCGGTGAGCAGATTGCGGCCAAAGCTAAGGCCAAGAAGATCGCTCAGGTGGTCTTTGATCGCCGTGGTCGCATTTACCATGGCCGCTTGCATGCCCTGGCGGAAGCTGCTCGCAAAGCAGGATTGGAGTTTTAATGGCAATTGTAGAGCAAGTCAAAGAGTTCGAAGAGAAGGTCATTAATATTGACCGTGTGGCCCGGGTAGTCAAAGGTGGCCGCCGTTTCCGCTTCCGCGCCGTAGTTGTGGTGGGCGATGGCAAGGGGCGGGTTGGCGTTGGTGTCGGCAAGGGTTCCGAGGTTATGACCTCGATCGCCAAGGCCGTCTCCCGCGCGAAGGCCCAGATGATCACCGTGCCCCTTAAGGGTAACACCATTCCGCACGAGATTCAGGTTCGTTTTTCGGGCGCGCAGGTGCTGCTTAAGCCGGCTTCAGCTGGTACCGGCGTTATCGCTGGCGGCGCCGTGCGCAATGTAGTTGAGGTAGCTGGTATTCACGACCTGCTTACCAAGTCGCTCGGTTCTAGCAACAAAGTCAACAACGCCTATGCTACTATTATGGCATTGTCACAGCTTAAGGCGGCGCCAGTTAAGCCCAGCAAAGACCGCCAGGAAGTTGCGGCCTAGGATATAACTATGAAGATTCACGATCTACAACTCACCTCATCGAAAGACCGCAAGCGAGTCGGTCGCGGTATCGGTTCGGGCTATGGCAAGACGGCCGGCCGCGGTACCAAAGGTCAGAACGCCCGGACCGGCGGCGGTGTCCGCATTGGTTTTGCCGGTGGCCAGAACCCGCTCGCCAAGCTGCTGCCCAAGAAGCGGGGTTTCCGAGCGCTCAATCCGACCAATTATCAGGTAGTTAACCTGGCTCAGCTTAATAGCCTCAAGGATGGCGCCGTAGCCGACAATCAGACGCTGGCTCAGGCTGGCTTGGTCAAGAAGGCCGACCAGCTCGTAAAACTGCTGGCCCAAGGCGAGCTCACCAAGAAGCTAACGGTGAAGGTGCAGGGTGCCAGTACTGCCGCCACTGCCGCGGTGGAGAAGGCTGGAGGCTCAGTTGAGCTGACCCCGCTCCCCAAGCAGCCCAGCAAGAAGGCCACTCGGCCCAAGGTCGAGACTAGCGCCTCATGAACCTAACGACGCTCAAGCAGGTCTATCGTTCGCCTGACTTGCGTCGTCGTGTATTGGTGGTTCTGGGCCTCCTTATTCTGTTTCGCTTCCTGGCTCACGTTCCCGTGCCGGTACCCGATAACGCCGCTTTGGCCAACTTTCTTAAGTATGTCTTTAACTCGAATAAGGTTCTGGGCTTTGCCGACCTGTTTTCGGGCGGGGCTTTAACCAACTTCTCCATTATTATGATGGGCGTTGGGCCATACATTAACGCCTCAATCATTATTCAGCTCCTTACCCAGGTGGTGCCGCGACTCGAATCATTGCAAAAAGAGGGTGAGATGGGCCGGCGCAAGCTCAACCAGTACACGCGTCTCCTGACGCTACCATTGGCTCTAGCTCAGTCGTTTGGTATGGTCTTCTTGATTCAGCAGACCTCGACTCAGGTGACTGGCCACGACCTTATTGGTCACCCCAACCTGTTCCAGTGGCTGCTGATGGTGAGCACGATTACCGCCGGCACCATGTTGCTCATGTGGATCGGCGAGATCATTACCGAAAAAGGCATTGGCAACGGTATCTCGTTGATCATCTTCTGTGGTATTATTGCCCGGCTGCCTACTACGGCCGGTCAGTTTACCTCGCTGGCCAGTGGCGATACGGGTAAACTGTTGACGCTGGTCTTCTTCTTGGCGGCCACGCTGGCTATTATCGCCTTTGTGGTGGTACTTAACGAAGGCACGCGCAATATTCCGGTATCATACGCCAAACGGACACGCGGCAACCGAATCTATGCCGGCGTTGATACACATCTGCCGCTGCGCGTTATTACGGCTGGCGTCATTCCGATCATCTTTGCGCTGGCCTTTTTGTCGGTGCCGGGTATTTTGGGCCAGATTCTCTCGAACGCTAAGACCCATTGGGTGGCCAGCGCCGCCAAAGAGCTTACCACGCTGTTTGCGACTACCGGTGCCATCTATGCCGTGTCGTACTTTGTACTGGTGGTAGCCTTTACCTACTTCTACACCTCGGTAGTATTTAATCCCAAAGATATTGCCGAGAACCTGCAGAAACAAGGCGGTTTTGTGCCCGGCATACGGCCTGGCTCTCAGACCGCTACCTATCTGCGGCGGGTCGTTAATCGCATTACGCTGGCCGGAGCGGCCGGCTTAGGCATCATTGCGGTGCTACCGTTTGTCGCCCAGAGCTTTACCCAGAGCCAAGTCTTAACCTTTGGTGGTACTGGTCTGCTTATCGTAGTTAGCGTGGCCATAGAGACGCTTAAACAGCTCGAGGCGCAGGCTATCACCACCTCCTACGAGCAGTACTAGGGTGAAGAGTGATGAGATTCTCCGGATTTTTGGCAAAATACCTCAAAAACAGATAGAAAACCCTTTACAAGAAGCTAACAATTATCTATAATCGACAACTGTAGTCATATATATGTCAGACGCAAAGAAGAGCACAAAGGAAGTAATTGAAGTAGAGGGCACCGTCATTGAGACTCTGCCCAATGCTTTGTTTAAAGTTCAGCTCGAGAACGGCCACGTTATCTTGGCCCACATCTCGGGCAAGATGCGCATGCACTACATTCGCATCATCCCTGGTGATCGCGTCGCGGTAGAGATGACACCGTACGACCTCTCGAAAGGTCGTATCATTTTCCGACACAGGAACTAACGGCGAGGAAGAGACGTGAAGGTACAACCGAGCGTAAAGAAGAGGTGTGACAAGTGCAAGATCATCAAGCGCGAGGGTGTCTTGCGGGTGATCTGCGAGATTTCTCGCCATAAGCAGAGGCAGGGTTCTTAATGGTACGTATTGCTGGAGTAAATATTCCTGACGCCAAGCGCGTCGAGATCGGGCTTACCTACATCTACGGCGTTGGTGACACCACTAGCCGTAAGATCTTGGCCGCCACGGGCGTCAATCCCGACACTCGCGTCAAGGACTTGACCGAGGCCGAGACCTCGAAGTTGCGCGAGTACATCGACAAGAATTTCCAGGTCGAGGGCGACCTACAGCGGCAGATCAGCTTGAACATCAAGCGCCTCAAGGAGATCAGTGCCTACCGTGGGCTGCGCCACAAGGCCAACCTACCGGTGCATGGACAGCGGACCAAGACCAACGCTCGCACCAAGCGCGGCAAGAAGGTCACCATGGGCTCCGGCCGTAAAAAAGCAGCAGCTAAGACGTAAGGTATATCAATGGCAAAGACAACCACTAAAACCAGTACTGCTCGTCGCCGCAAGATCAAGCGCACCGTCGCTGCCGGTCAGATGCACGTTCAGGCAACCTTTAATAACACCATCGTGTCGTTTACCGACGAGCGCGGCAATCTCCTGTCGTGGTCGAGCGCCGGCGCCGCTGGCTTTAAAGGCTCACGCAAGAGCACGCCGTTTGCAGCCCAGAGTGCGGCCGAGCGGGCCGCTACCGCTGCCAAGGACTATGGCTTGGCCAAGGTCGACGTGTTCGTGCGAGGCGTTGGCTCCGGCCGTGAGTCGGCCATTCGGGCGCTCATTACCGCCGGCATCGCCGTCAACAGCATTAAGGATGTGACTGGTATTCCGCACAACGGCTGCCGTCCGCGTAAGGCCCGGAGAGTCTAAACCATGGCACGTAATCTTTCACCTATCCTAAAGCAGTCTCGTCGCGAGAAGACGGCTCTGCACCCCAAGGCTATTAAGGGCATGACCAAGCGCCCCTACGGTCCCGGCCAGCACGGCCCGCAGAGCGGCCGTCAGAAGCTCACTCAGTATGCTGTTCAGCTGCGCGAGAAGCAGAAGGTCAAGCGCATGTATGGTCTGCTCGAAAAGCAGTTCGCCAAGGTCGTTAAAGAGGCCGACCGCCGCCAAGGCATCACCGGCGACATCCTGATTCAGCTACTGGAGCAGCGGCTGGACAACGCCGTTTACCGGCTCGGTCTGGCGCCGTCGCGCCAAGCTGCCCGTCAGGTCGTTACACACGGCCATGTTCTGCTCAACGGCCGCCGCGTCGACATCCCCTCGATTCTTCTCAAGCCCGGTGATGAGATCCAAGTTCGCCCCAAGAGTGCCGCTAACGCTTACTTTAAGGCTGTGGCCGAGACGCTGAGCGTGAATGACGGGGTGCGCTGGCTTAGCTTCGACGCTAAGAAGCTCTCGGCCAAGGTTACAGGACTACCGGCGCGCGAAGATGTTAATGAAGAGATCCGTGAGCAATTAATTATCGAGTTTTACTCAAGGTAACGAAAGGACGATCACCGTGTTACACCCTATACAGCTACCGGAGCTTAAGCCGGTTCACGAGGAGGGCAATAAGGCTACGTTTGCGATTGAGCCCTTGTACTCGGGTTATGGTATGACCCTGGGCAACTCGCTGCGCCGTGTCATTCTGTCGAGTCTGGGCGGCGGCGCCGTCACGGCCGTCAAAATTGACAGCGTTGCCCATGAGTTCTCGACCATCGATGGCGTTAAAGAAGATGTAGTCGAAATTATTCTTAATCTCAAGAAGTTGCGCTTCCGGGTTTACTCGGATGAGCCGCAATTCTTGGTCCTGACCGCCAGCGGCAAGGGCGAGGTAACAGCTACTAGTATCAAGACGTCTTCGGATGTCGAGATCGTCAACCCCGACCAAGTTATCGCGACTCTTGACACCGATAAGGTTAAGCTTGGCATGGAGATCAAGGTCGAGAAGGGCCGTGGTTACGTGCCGGTCGAGCACCGCGAGAGCGAGAAGCTTGAGGTCGGCATGATTGCGGTTGACGCGCTCTACTCGCCGGTGCAGCGCGTGCGCTATAACGTCGAGAACACGCGGGTGGGCCAGATGACCGACCTCGACCGATTGGTAATTGAGGTCGAGACCGACGGCACCATTACCCCGCACGAGGCGGTTCGCCAGGCGGCCGAGATCCTGGTAGAGCACTTCCAGGTCGTGGCCGGTAACCCCATTGGCAGCGTGGCTGGAGTACCGGTCGAGGAGCGTGGCGAGACCGGTGCTTCCAAGATCAATATCGAAGAGGTTAATCTGTCGCCCCGCACGACCAATGCGCTGATCAATAACGACATCAAGACCGTCAAGGATCTGCTCAAGCTGACCGACCAAGAGCTACGCGAGCTTAAGGGCTTTGGCTCCAAGGCTTACGATGAGGTCAAAGACAAGATTGCCGAGCTCGGCTTTGCGACGGAGAAAGTGAGCTAGCATGCATCGTCACGGATACAAAGGGCGCAAGCTCCAACTCGCAGCCGGCCCACGCCGCGCGCTCATTCGCGGCCAGCTAACTTCGTTGGTGCTGCATGAGGCCATTACTACCACCGAGGCCAAGGCCAAAGAGGTGGCGCCTCGCTTCGAGCGCCTGGTTACTTACGCCAAAAAAGGTACTCTGGCCGGCGGCCGAGCGCTGCGCGAGGAGCTCCTCACCGAGAATGCCACGCAGAAGATGCTGCAAGTGCTAGCGCCGGCCTTTAAAGACCGCCAGGGTGGCTACACCCGTATTATTAAATTGGCCAATCGCCGCGGCGACAACGCGCCAATGGTGCAGCTATCGCTTGTGCTCGATGGCGTTCAGCTGACCGAGGTCGAGGAGGCTGTTGAGGCAAAGGCCGTTAAGGCTGCGCCCAAGACCGCCAAAGCTGCCGCTAAGCCGGCTGCCAAGGCTAAAACCGCCGCTAAGGCCAAGGCCGAACCGGCCGAGGTAATCGCATCATGAAGACCTACTCACCCAAACCAACTGAATTAACGCACGACTGGTACATTGTCGACGCCGAGGGCCAGACCCTGGGTCGGTTAGCTACGCTGATCGCCACCTACTTACTGGGCAAACATAAGCCGCAGTTTAGCGCTCATCTCGATTGTGGCGACAACATCGTAGTTATTAATGCCGCCAAGATTGCCGTAACCGGCAACAAGCTTGAGGATAAAAAGTACTACCGTCACTCTGGTCATCCGGGCGGCATCAAGGAGACCAGTTTGGCCGCGCTGCTAGAGCGCAATCCGGCTCAGGTGCTCGAGAAGGCTGTGGCAGGCATGCTGCCCAAGAACCGTCTGCACGACGATCGCATGTACCGACTCAAAGTGTACCCGACGGCGGAGCATCCTCACGCGCCACAAGCGCCTAAACCGCTAGGAGATAAATAATGGCCGAATCAGCTAACCACTACCACTACGCACGCGGCCGCCGCAAGGAAGCCATCGCCACCGCTCGGCTCTATCAGGGCAAGGGCGAGATTCTGGTGAACGATCAGCCGGCCGCTACCTACTTTAACAACGACTCGCTGATCGCCGTCGTGGAGCGCCCGCTCAAACTAGCCGGCCAAGACCAGAAGCTGCGCATCACGCTGCACGTTTCGGGCGGCGGCAAGGCCGGCCAGGCCGACGCGGCTAGCTTGGCGATCGCCCGCGCCCTCAACGTCATGAGTGACGACCTGCGCCCGACCCTCAAGAAGGCCGGCATGCTTACCCGCGACCCGCGCGAGAAGGAGCGCATGAAGCCTGGCCTTAAGAAGGCCCGCAAGGCGCCGCAGTTCTCCAAGCGCTAAATTCGCTCAACTAGTCTGCTACAAAAACGACCCCCGCTGGGGTCGTTTTTGTGTTGGGGTAGGCCGATCCTGACTCTTGCGAATTATGTCCAAACCAAGTACAAACAGGGTAGCCACTTTGTAGAGGCAAGGGGGAAGCACCAATCGGGTTACTCAACGAGGCAGGGAGATAACCGTGAAAGATTCGAGACGGCTCAGGGAGTTCCTGGAGCTCATCGAGGCAGAGGACATCCTGGAGCTCGATTCCAAGACCAGGACGATGCTGGTGGAGCGCCTGCACTTCGTTCGCGGCTCGGGCAAGCCCATTCCGCACATGCAGCTGAACGACTACGTGTCGGAGCAGGAGACGGCTGGGCTCATTGGCCGGGAGCGATCGGAAGATCAAATCTGGTGTTTGATGCTGACCGAGATGGGCAGCGCCAAGTTGGCCGACCTGCGGGGGGCGACCCCTGCGATAACTAAGCCGGAGCTGCCGGCCGCCGAACGAGGGCCGGCCACGGCAGTCGAACTTGATTTGGTCGATCTGTCAGAGCCCGAGCCGGAAGTGGTCGCGTCCGCTAGGCCGGTCCGTCGTCAGGCTCGGCCAGGGCGGTCGGTGATCGTTCGGCCGCCTCGGCCGCTGACGGTGGCTCCGCCGGCCGCGCCCGAACTCGACGAGCCCACCGACCGGGCCCTGGCCAACTTCCTGGAGCTGGCGAGCGTGGCACCCTCGCCGGCCGGCCGGGCCTTCTGGGCTGCCAAGGCGGCAGCTCGCCAGTTGGCCCTGGAGGTGAACGCCGCCTGTGGCAACGCCCTGCCCGTTAGTGCCGCCTAGCCATCACTCCCGGCTAGCCGATGGCCTCAACCCACCTCTGGGGTTGAGGCCATCTCCTTGCCTCTACGCTACCTCGAAGGTAACCAAGATTGGCAAGTGGTCCGACAGGCTTGTCTGCAATAACTCAGATTTGGTAACTTTTACGCCTGTGGTATGTAGCACATAATCCAGCCGCCATCTCAGTTGGTCATAATGGTGCGGTCCGATCGCAAACGGCTTGGTGGTCCAGGTCTTTTGGGCCAAAGCTGGCCCCGCGTGACGCAGGCCTTGGCGCAGCCGACGCCCCGCCCACGATGACGGCGTAGCGTTAAAGTCACCGGCCAGTAGGTAGGGCTCTGTTGGCGTCTCGGCCAGAATCCGCTCCACCATGGCTCGCTTGGCCGCGCTGGCCCGAAACTGCGGATGAAATGGCAGGTGTGTGGTGCCCACCGCTATGACCTGACCGCCGGGCAGCGTCACCTGCACCCCCAGATACAGCCGTTCATCGCGCTTCACCTGGCCATTCTCTACCAAGCCCGGCTGCAGCACGATTCGCCGCCGCTCCTGCAGTTCAAACCGCGAAAATATTCCGTCGCCCATTAGTGTCTGCCCGCCGTCGGGTAGCCGCATCGGCCCGTACTTATAAAAACCGTAGTAGCCCAGCGTCTCCGCCACATGCGCCCCCACGTCCGCGTACTGCGGCAGATAATTCCGTGTTAACTCCTGCAGGCACACAATATCAGGCTGCACCGACCGCAAAAACTGCCCGATCGCCGCCGGATCCTCATTATACATACTATTCCACTGCAGCAGGCGGAAGCTCATATCATTCATTATATAGTCTTACTCCGTTATATATTGAAAGCCCTAGGCATTACCGGTATAGTCGACCATTGGAGGACCCAATCTCGGGCTCTTCAGGACCAAGCAGTTGCTGCGAGCCAAGAAGGGTAAGCGTAGGCATGAGACATATGCCTGGACTGCAGCTCAAGAACCGGCGTAGGAGTAGCCCGCCTGGCGATGAGGGCGGCGACTGACAAGAGCAGCTGACGTGCTTCCACTCTCCGATCTCAACCAGTAAGGTCTGACATGATTCTGATGCACGCACCTCGCCGAGGCGAGGAAAAAGGCAACGGCTACATGAGTGGTGGCCAGGATGCCTGAGGGACGGGGCGGCGAGGACGACAACGGCTTTCACGGCGGCGAGAACGACCAGGGCCACCATGGCACCAAGGAAGGCAACGGCGGCAAATAGCACGTTTGTCTCCACTCGGGGCTGGCTCGCCTGTCCTGGCTCCAAATCCAATTCTCAATGGAAGAGGTCTAGTCGTGACTAACGTCAAATTGCAAGGCAACAACGGCTCTCGCGGTGGCGAGAACGGCGGCGACGGGTTTCACGGCGGCGGGCGTCTGTAGGTTGGCGGAAAGTGCGCTGAGGGCAACTAGAATCGCCTGACTTGGCTTCGCTAGCTGCACCGGTCCGGCCTAGGGGCGTTTGCGCACCTCTAGGCCGGACTAAGCTTTTTGCTTAGCCAGTAGCCGAGTAGACCATAAGCACGATATAATGCGCTTATGGATAAGCACGATCGCCGCACCATTATCCGCGTCTCGCTGGCCTCGCTCATTCTGATGCTGGGCGGCACGGTTGGCTTTATGTTGACCGCTGGATTGGCCCCTGCCCAAGCCTTTTATGAGACAGTAATGATCCTGCTAACGCACTTTGACCACTACAGTTTCCCCGATGGCGGCTCGCGCGTTTTGGTAATTGTGTTAATTCTGAGCTCGTATGCGTTGATTGCCTATTTGCTTAAGCTCTTTGCGGAAAGTATCATGGGCTTAAGTGGTAATGTACGGAAACTTCGGGTGAAAGCTAAAGTTGATAAATTAAGCGAGCATTATATTGTGTGCGGCTTGGGGCGGGTAGGCTCGCAGGTGGCGCGCGAGATGCACCAAGAGGGAGTGTCGTTTGTGGCGCTCGATCGTGATGCGGCCAAAGTTGAAGAGGCGCTGGCCGCCGGCTATTTGGCGCTGCAGCTCGATAGTAGTCAAGAGGAGGCGCTGGTGGCGGCTGGCATTGAGCGCGCTAGTGGCTTGGTAGCCTGCCTTAGCGAAGACTCGCTGAACTTATTTGTGACGCTGGCGGCGCGGTCGCTCAACCCGCATCTGTACATTGTGGCTCGAGCCAATCAGCCGGCCAATGAGGTGAAGCTAAAGCGGGCTGGGGCCGACCGGGTGGCTATGCCGTATCGCATTGGCGGGTATCATATGGCATCGATGGCGCTGCGACCGAACGTGGTCGATTACATGGATATTGTGTCGGGTAAGGGCGGTACGGCCGATCTGGAGGTTGAGGAGATGGTGGTGGGGGAGCGGTCGCGGCTGGCGGGGCATCATCTGGGCAAGTCGCTGGCCGAGGGCGAGATTGGCGCCACCGTGATCGCCATTAACGGCGTGGACGGGACGAGCCGGGTGCGGCCGACCGGCAAGGAGATGATTTATCCGGGCGACCGGCTGATTATTTTGGGCTCTAAACGTGATTTAACGGACGCTTCGGCGCTGATTCGATGAGGCATGAGCTAACCGTGCCCGCCGGAGCTGCTGCAGGGCGGCTCGATGTGTTTCTGGCCACCGCGCTGGGTGAGTCGCGCAGTGCGGTGCAGCGGTGGCTCAAGGCCGGCCAGGTGCAGGTGAATGGCGTGGTGGCGCGGGCCAGCTACGAGCCGGTGGGTGGCGACCAGATTGTGGTGGAGCCAGTGGTGGCCGTGGTGGAGTCGGTCGCCGCGCCCGAGCTGCCCATTGTGTATGAGGACGCCGACTTGCTGGTGATCGACAAGCCGGCCGGTATCGCGGTGCACGGCGGTAATGGCCGCGCCGGTGAGTCCACTGTGGCCGAGGCGCTGCGCGGCCGCACCACCGATCCCGACCCAGATCGGCCGGGCATCGTGCACCGGCTGGATCGCGACACCTCCGGCTTGCTGGTGGTGGCCAAGTCGGCCGCGGCCAAGGTCCAACTGCAAGAGCAGTGGCGCGAGCGGCGAGTGGCCAAGACCTACCTGGCGCTGGTGGTGGGGCGGCCGCAGCCGGCCGAGGCTGTTATTAATTTGCCGCTCGATCGCGATCCGGCTCACCCCACTCGGCGGCATGTTAGCCCCGGCGGCCGGCCGGCTACTACCCGCTATCGCACGCTGGCCGAGTATCCCGGCTATGCCTACGTGGAGGCTCGGCCCGAGACCGGCCGGACGCACCAGCTGCGCGTGCACTTTGCCGCTATTGGCCATCCCATTGCTGGCGATACGGTTTATGGCCCGCCTAAGCGCCCCCTTGGCCTTAAGCGTCAGTTTCTTCATGCTACCGCTTTAAGCTTGGTGGCGCCAAGTGGACGCCGGCTGGAGCTGCACAGCCCATTACCGGCCGACTTGTCAACCGTTCTCAGCCAGCTGGAAGGTCCGTATAATTAAGTCTATGAGACTCTTGCTGCATCATGTAACTGAGCGCCAGTTAGCCACCGCGACCGAGACGACGGCCGGTAGCTATGTCTTTCATGGCCCGCGCGGAGTGGGTAAGGCCACAGCGGCGCGGGAGCTGGCTCGTCGGCTTAACTGCCGGGGCGATGAAGGGGGCGACTGTGCTCATTGTCGGCAATTTGAGGCTGGTGCCTACCCAGATTTTATCTGGGTGCAGCCAGAGGGTCGTGCGAGTGTCACGATTGAGCAAGTTCGCCAGCTGGGCCACAGCCTCACCATGACGCCGTATTATGCCGAGGGCAAGCGCTTAGTGGTGATCGATCGGGCCGAGGCCCTGACGGTGGAGGCGCAGAATGCCTTGCTCAAGTTAATTGAGGAGCCGCCGCCGCGCACTCATTTCGTACTGGTAGCCGAGCAGCTCGGCGCGCTGCTGCCCACCATGTGCTCGCGGCTGGTGCCAATCTACTTTGCGCCGCTGCCGGCCGCCACCATTGCCGAGCTGCTCGAGAGCCAGGAGGGGCTGCGGCCGGTGGAGGCCACGCGGCTAGCCGCGCTGGCGGCTGGTGCGCCCGGTCAGGCGCGCCGGCTGGCCACCGATCCGGCCGCCGCCGCTGTTCTGTCGCAGCTCGACGAGGCCGCCGTTATGGCCCTGTCGGCCAGCCTATTCGACCGCTTAGTTTTAGCCAGGCGCCTAGCCGACGCCAAAGCGGAGCTGCCGCTATTGGCCGGCCGCCTGCAGCAGTCCGTGCTGGGTGGCCTGCGCCAGGGTAGCGAGCTCCCGGCCCTGGCGGCTAGCCGCTTGGGCGCGCTGGAGCGATTCCGCCGTGGCCTTACCGCTAACGTCGGCGCTCGCGTAGCGCTTGAGCGGTTAATGCTGGAATTATAGCCGTGCTAGAGATTCTCATTCTTATCGCGGCGGCCGTCATTTTTCGGCGGCAGCTGCTGGCCTATGGTGCTTCTGCTGCGCCTCCCTCGGCTGCAGCCGCGCTGGCGCCGCGCCGCCTCTCGCCGCAGTTGGTTCAGTTAGTCGATTACGCCGATCGTCTCTACGCCGAAAAGAAGTGGCTGGCGGCCGAAAAAGCCTACCTCAATGTGCTAAAACTCGACCACAAGCACGTTACCGCCTACAGCCACCTTGGTATCATCTACTCGACTCAGAAGAATCTGGCCGACGCCATCGAATGTTTCCAGATTGCTGTGCGCTTGCGGCCTAGTGCCAGCACGCATCAAAATTTGGGCTTGGCCTACTATGAGAATCGCAATTATATGAAGGCCATCGCTACGTTCGAGAAGGCGATTATGTTTGAGCCCTCAGCGGCCCGCTACCTCACGCTCAGTAAGGCCTATCGCAAGATCAATGACACCGCTCATGCACTCACGGCGCTCGAGCGGGCTGCCGAGCTCGATTCGTCACCCCGCGTGCTCGAGCAGTTAATCGAGGGCTATCGCGGGACGGGTCGTTCAGCCGAGGCCGAAGCGGTCCAGCGGCGGCTGACGCCGACACCTTGATTGCGGCGGCCGAACTTGCTAAGATGACCGGGCAAACGGCGCCGCCCGAGCGGCCGCCAGCCCACTGTGCCGACGTAGCTCAATGGTAGAGCAACGGTTTTGTAAACCGTTGGTTGGGGGTTCAATTCCTCTCGTCGGCTCCAGAATTTATTTACTCACACCGATCTCTTTGTTTTTGGTATAGTTAAACGTATGAAGAATATTCTTATCACTGGCGTATCCAAAGGTATTGGCCGTACGCTGGCTCATCATTTTCACGGCCTTGGTTATACTATTTTTGGTGGCTATAAATGGTCTGATGCGTATAAAGAAGAACAAGCCTTAGCAGAAAGCCTAAAAGCCGAGTTGCCAAACCTAACGCTCCTACCCTTTGACCTGGCTGACAGAGAACTGCTAGACCAACTGATTCGGCGCATGAAGGGCGTTCAGCTTGCTGCCATAGTGAATAACGCTGGAGAGTTTATCCCGAATAATTTTGCTCAGTTTAGCCCCGATACCTGGGATCGGAGCATCGCTGTCAATATGACCGCCCCGCTTTTGCTTGTTTTTGGGCTTCGCGATAATCTAACAAGCAACGCGAGCATCGTTAATATCGCCAGCACTGACGCATATTACGCTGCGTACGACGATATCGGTTATGCTGCAAGCAAAGCAGGACTTATTAGTGTCACCAAAAGCTTGGCGGCCGCGCTTGCAAGCCGGAACATTCGCGTTAATGCCATCGCGCCAGGCTGGGTAGATACCGAGATGGCGGAAAATGCGGCTGTTAACGAGTTTGCGCACTTTCAAACTCCCTTAGGTAGAAATGCAACGACACAAGAGATAGCCGGTGTAGTCGAATTTCTCGTCTCCTCCAAGTCATCTTTCATTAACGCTGCGGTCATTAATGCAGATGGCGGCTATTCGAGCGTCGACTACGTGGTAAAAAAAGAGGCAGAAGGTTAGGCAAATTGCTGCCGGTTTTGTGGTAGCGGCCGTATTTCGAGCTATAATGATTCCATGACGATCTTTGCCTCGGCCGAGGCCTTTCAAGCTAAATTCCGCGCTGGCCTAGCCGCTACCTTGGCTCTTCCCGACGTGACGCCCGGCCAGCTGGTGCTGGTGCTGGCCAACGCCATCATGCTGGGCGACGAGCACCTGGTTGAGCAGGTGCGACTCCTGGCCGAGCCATGGCTAGCCAAGATTCCGGAGACGATGCCGGAATCGGCCGTCGTCGAAGATGTGCAGGTGCTGCGGCTGGCGCTACTGGCTGGTGATCCCTTGGCTCTATCGCAGCGTCGTACGACGGCCGCCGGCTGGCAGATTCAGCTCAATCGGCTGCGGGGATTTCGGCCACATCGCGCCGCCGGCAGCCGCGCCACCACGCTGCATCGACCGTTCGACTCGGCCGGCTTCTCGTTTGAGCGCGTGCCGCATGAGGCCTACGCTCATGTTGATTTTTGTGGCCAGTCCGTCGCCTTATTCTTTAATAAATACCCGTTTGAGCCCTACCATACCGTAGTGGTGCCGGATGTGGCTGGTCGCCATCCGCAGATTCTGCGTCAGTCAGACCATGAACTAGCCTGGGAGCTGCAGACTGCTCTGGCGCCGATCCTGCCCAACGTGGCCACGGGCTACAATGCCCTGGGCACCTTTGCCTCGGTCAACCATCTGCATTTTCAGACCGTTATCAGCGATCAAAATCTGCCGCTGATGCATCTACCGGAGCTCTCAGCCTACCCGATCTCCGTCCGTCAGTACCACACTAGTGCCGCCGCCTGGCACCAGATTGATGAGCTACAGCAGGCCAACCAGCCGTTTAACCTGGTGTACGCGCCCGGCCGTGTCATTGTTATCCCGCGCCGATTCCAGGGCAGCTACGAGCAGGCCGATTGGGTGAGCGGCTTTGCCTGGTACGAGCTGGCCGGTAGCTTTATCGTCTCAGACGAGGCCCAGTATCACCGGCTCACCGATGCCGCCATTCTGACCCAGCTCCGGGCGGCGACTGGTTAGGTCTTGCCTTGCCGGCCCTCTAACGGTACAATAATCAAGTTCAAGCCGGGTTACTCAAGTGGCCAACGAGGGCTGACTGTAAATCAGCTGGCATTAGCCTTCGGGAGTTCGAATCTCTCACCCGGCACCAGGAATTATTTTTGCTTAGTCAAAGTAAAATGGCGCCACACGTTATGTATGGGTTAGCTCAATGGTTGCTAATACTTACTTCTTATGCTTATCTTAAAGAAGTAGGAGCTAATGTTAACCCAATATGAGTATCTCAAATAGTGCCGCCTCAACTCTAACCAATCTGCCGTCGCCTACCGAAGCGCGACTGCCGGCGGGCATGAGTGTCCTCGATGTAATTATCTTTGCTGCCGCCCTCGCCTCTGATCCGCGCGCCATCGATGCTTCGCTCAATAAAGTTCGCGCTATCACGGCCAGTTCTAGCGCCGGTGATCTGAGCGACCAAGATCGGCGGACGCTTGATAGCGTATACAACGACCTAGAGACGTACCTGGCGGAAAAGGAGCCATTGCGCGCTCTCACCAGACAGTCCATTCGCCAGCGAATTTATGATTATACCCAAAAGCGGCCATCGCAGAGTCTGCGCCGGCCCCTAATGATTATTTGGGCGGCCATCATTGTGATGACGGCGCTGCCAATTATATTGCCGCTTCCGGCGGGTACGACCGCGGCTCGGCCAGTGATTGCCGTGGTGCTATTTCTGACGACGATTAATGCTGGCGCGGCCTGGCTGTTCTGGTCGGCGCGCAAGAACTTTCGCGATGAGCTTAGGCAAGTCTATGTACCGATCTCGCTCGGCATTGTTCTGTTGGGTACGAGTTTATTTCAGGTGCCGGTGATGATTATTCTTGGCAGTCCCACCGTCTTGTTGTGGTTTCGTTACGTCACCGCGAGCATCCCGGTCCTTATCGTGGTTACGCTCATTTATGTTGGTATCTGCCGATTCGTCAAATTTAGCAATCTCACCAGCCGACTTACCAAGCTCAATGTTCTCGTTCTCAGCGCGCTAGTGCTTGTGTTGCTTGCCGCGTTCCTGCCCCATGTGGCCTCAACCGCTCCCTTATGGATGCATCTGGTTTCGCTCCTCATCCTGGTAAGCGGTACCGTAATAGCCGGCTTTACTGTGGTATTGATTAGTCGGATGCGGTCGCGTTTGAGTCTCGTGTATTGGCGGCCGCTAGGCTGGCTCATGAGCGCCGTGGTGCTTTTAGGCATCAACTTTGTGCAGTTCATTATTATTCAGCTGGCTCTGCCGCCCACTAGTTTTTATGCGAGCCGGGGCTTCTCGGCGCTACCACTCCTCATTACCGGCTTTCTCATGCTTAAGGCTGGAGCGGCGTTTAAGCGCTTCGATGTTCCAATTACAAAGACAAGGCTGAATGGCTGATCCTGCCACTAAGCAAATAATACAGCTTAAAAAGCCCCACAAATAGTTAAGGAGCCGGATCGACCATCGCGCGATCCGGCTCCTTGATTTCTGCGGCTAGTTAGTCTCGCGGTTGCCGCCGCCGCTGCTCGCTGGGGCTAAAGTCCCAGCACATAGCAGCCGCATACAGCGGAGACTCGAATACGAGCAACATGAGCACCAGCCGGGCCAAAGAACTGTAGGTGTTAAGCTCCTGCGGGTAGGCGGTGAGCCAGAGCCATCCCACCACAAAGATAAGAAGGCTAAGCGTCCATACCACCGACGCTATCCCGCGCCATGGGTAGGGCCAGGTTGCGATCAGGTGCCAGATCAGGGCGCCATGCAGGGCCAGCAAGACCATAGCGCTTATGGCTAGGCCGGCTAGCGGGTAGCCTTGGAAATGCGCTAGCACGGGCTCATGTTGAGTGAGGGCTGGCATATTGTCCAACACAATGCAACATAGCGAGCTGGCTGCGGCTCCTAGGGCCCACAGCACAAGATATTTGCAGACTCTCCCCCAGAATCGGTCTGATTCCGAGCTTTGCTTGGCTTCATCGTACATACCTGCGCCTCTCTCGGCTCATAATCATAAAAGCACCCACCCCAACAGTAGATGCTTCTATGATCTTTAAGGCAAGCGAGTGGTTAGTATTGGTCTCGGCCCGTGCTGCCAGTTGCAAATGGAGCGGCCGGCCACTGTCTTCCACTGAGCTAGGTTCTTCTCCGAGCTCCGACGCCACATACCCAGGGCGCCGAACCTTGCGAGATATACCAAAGCCCGAAGACTAGGTTACTGAAATAGCCGTGAGCGTAACTCGGCAGAATATCCAAAAAAACGGGCTATCTGGAGAGTATTTTTTGGCCAGGCCCAAGCAACATGACGTTAGCGCGTCTAAAAGTCACCCAGCGCCTTGTCCAAGCTGCGCTTTTATGCTATTGTTTTATGGTTAGATTTTGCCCAAGTAGCTCAGGGGTAGAGCACTTCCATGGTAAGGAAGGGGTCCAGGGTTCAAATCCCTGCTTGGGCTCCAGAAGAAAGAAATTATCAAGATGAAACGGCTCGTACGCAAAACCAGCGAAAAGAAGCTCACCGGACTTTGCGCTGGTATCGCTGACTATCTTGAGGTCGATGTAGCCGTGGTGCGGCTTGTCGTTCTAACGATCGTCATCATGTCTGGCCCCACCGGCCTATTGTTGTACTGTGTCGCTTCAGTCATTACGCCAAAAGAAGGAGAGATTACCTAATGCCAAAGCGCAACCGCCCATTCGTGGCTCTGGAGTGCACTAGCTGCAAGAACCGCAACTACACCACCTCCAAGAACCCCAAGAACACCACCGACCGCCTCGTGCTCAACAAGTACTGCAAGCACGAGAAGAAGGTCCTGTCGCACAAAGAGACCAAGTAGTCTCGGCGTCGCGCTGTGTCTGAACGAAAAGCGGCCTTCGGGTCGTTTTTCGGTATCAGGCTCGACGATTCGCCGGTCATTCAGTATAATAAGCCAGTTATCGCACCGTAGGGGAGTAGCTCAGCTGGCAGAGCACCGGTCTCCAAAACCGGGTGTCGCAGGTTCGATCCCTGTCTCCCCTGCCATGAATTTATAGTTTTGTCAAGTTGCGTCTTTGGCCGCGATTTTGTTTTTGCTAGCATAACTTCTCGCTTGTGACATAATTGATCACATGCAAGAGCCCACTCTCGAAGAGATCGAATATCTGATGACGAAATTAGCAATTCCCGTTTTATCGAATCGAGCGAATTTCATTCCCGCCGGGCGAGCCGCGTCGGTGCGAGAATGATGCCGAACACTCATGGAGCCTAGCCTTTCTGGCATGCAGCTTGGCTCCTGAGAGAGACAAGAACTTAGATACCGGCAAAATAGCTTAATTTGCGGTCGTCCCTGACTTGGTGGAAGTCTTCGCCGGTGATACCGCACCCTGGCGGGACGAGCAAATGCTTAACTCGAAAGAGCAGCGTGAGGCAGAATCGCTGGAGCTTATTAAGGCGCTTTCCATGGATTGCTCAAACCATTGGTGAATACGAATCGCGCGGTAGCAATAAAGCAAAATTCGTGTGGGCCGTAGGCAAGATTCTTCCACTCCTGACGCGTAAGCTTGAACAGGGGCGCTATTACATTGAGAATGGCATTACCAAACAACGCTTTGACGATAGCCTAGTCGATCATAGACGGAAAGCCCATGCTCATCCAAAAATTAGTAGCTACTATGAACAGCTGCGGGAAATTTTCGAAACCCATCAAGAACGACTCCTAGAGAGGCTTGTGATGACAAAACCAAAAGTCGCAGTCATCGTTGATGGCCCGGACCCCGACAATTACGTCTGCATTTTGGCCGCGCTCAGCTCGCTGATGTGCTACGAAGTTGTGGCCGTCATCATGACCGGACGCCCGGTATCAGCGAGCGCGGGCGCGCTGCCTTATGTACTCAATCCGTATGCCAGCAGGGCGGTGCGGCGGGATAACGCTTTGCACGCGAAGGGCATCCTCATGCGGCACGGCGGCGAACGGATCCTCGTGTTTGAGGGCGGCAGAGCGCCATTCTCGACGATTCCACACGACAAGCACATCCACGAGCGAGTTACGGATGTGTACGACGACGCACACGCCGGCCACATGCCGGCCGGCGACATCGACGACGCCGTGAGTTTCCTCGCGGGGCTGGACGGACCGATTCACGTGATCTGCGGTGGCCCGATGACGGATCTGGCGTACTTGATGCGCCAGCCGATGCTGGAAGGCAAGCTGGGGATCGTCACGGCGCAACTGGGGATGTTTAACCTCGGGACCGTGAAGACGATCGCGGGCGGGCGGCGACAGTTCAATGTCCTGGCTGATGTCGGTGCAGCCTACGATGTGCTGACGCACCTTTCTAGCCCGTTCTACCTGGTCCCGACCGACATCACCAAGCACGATGATCACGCGTTCCATAGCGTTGATGAGTTGGGTATCCTGTCCCGGTCGAAGGCCTTCGACGAAGTGACGATGATGTACGACCTGGCTTGGCCGCATATGTGGGGTAAGCTGGGAATCCCGGCTCACGTTCACGACTTCCACCCGGCCGAGCTGATGGACCTGCTGCTGCGCGAAGACCCGATGCATCACGTCCGACCCTCGCAGGTAGGGCGTGATGTGATCGGTAGGTACAGCATTTCACCGGTCGGGATCAAGCATGTGCCTCATCTCTTGTTCGAGAAGCACCGCTGGGGCGAAATCGATCTTGGCCTCGCCAACCCGCAACTGCCGTCCCGGTTTCTCGTAGACGGCTGCGACACAAGCGGCCACCGCCGAATTCTGGCGGCCACGCTCAACGCCGTAGGCAGTTCTCAGCTTCAGATGACATAACACCTTGTGCCCCCGCGCAGAGCGGGGGCACTCATTACATTTATGAAGACCACAAGCAGAGCCTTTATTCTCAATACCATCGTCTTCATCGAGCTCAAAAGTTTGGACTAGGGACTGCCACCCCTGCCGCCAGGCTTCTAGTGAGCCTGCGCTAACCTAAATAAGTGCTCTTCTCGGGTCTGCCTTCGGTTTTTGCGCCGAAGGCAGACCTCTTGACTCGAGGCTCCAGTACTCCAAAACCCAGAGCAGTGAAGTCTAATTAGTCAGCTGAAGCATTTGGCGCAACCGCCGTGAGCCTTCCATAGCTCTTGCCAGCAGGACACGCCGTCTTGCAGCAGGATTTCGTAAGGGCTGCGCTTACGTGACTTGAGTGGGTCAACTGACTCAAAGATGCAGCCGGCAACCTGAAGTAGCTTTTCTTCATGCCGGAATTCGGTATCTGGCCAGGGCAAGGCTTCGAACGAGAGTTGCCCGTGGTCCTCGTACATCTGTTGCCCCACAAACTTCATCCGCGGCAGCAGGGGCGCAATCGTTACCTGGTGGAGACGGCGCAGCTCTGGGTAAGTGAGGCGCAAGTATGCCCAATTCTCCTGCACGCAGGTAGAGCGGCCTTCCTTTCTGAACTGCGGCAGGTACTCCGGGTGACGCCGACTCATGTAGGCCTCGGCGACGTCGCACTCGCGAATGCCTCGATCGGCCTCGCCGGCCCAATAGTTGCCGCAGAACACGAGTAGCGGTGCTGCGCCCCGGCTCAGCAGCTCAACGGCACGGTCTATCTCTTGGTAAACGAACGGCTCAAACTCTCGCTCACTTCCGTTCTTTTCTCGGAGGCGGTTTCCAAATACCACAATGGCATCATAGGCTGGCACGCGCCTAGTGTATTCGATTTGCCGACAGGTTGCTTGTCTAATACTACAAATTAAGGCCGTTTCTGGAGTCGCTTTAGAGGATGATATAGTACCTAGGTCTATTATATGAGTCTTGATTACTTAGAACATTTGGTTAAGAGAACCATAGCGGCCGGCAAGCCCTGGGGTGTCGGACCTACCCGGGCTTGGCTAGAGGTGCTAAACGACCAGCTGATAGTTCAAGAGGCGCTATGGCGGGACGGCCAGCGAGTCGAACGGATTGAGCCGCCGGGCGAGAGGAGCTGGGTGCTGGGTCGTTACGTGCTCTAGGGGATGGTATGCTAGGTGCATGAACGAGCCAGTGGTAACCATTAAAGAGGCGCAGCAGCTGGTTAAGGACTTTGCGGTCCGCAATGGCTGGAGAGACCTGCCCAACGTCGACAAATTTGATCATCTTCACGAAGAGCTAATTGAGATGTCGCAGCACTTACGGTATAAAGACGAAGCCGAGCGATTGGCGACGATCAAGGACAAAGCCGAGGTCTTTAAAGACGGGATAGGGGACTTATTCTTTGCGCTGTGCCGGCTGGCCAATCAGCTGGATGTAGACGTTGAAGAGGCGTTTAATATGGCTCAGCAAGAGATTTTGGCCAAGTACGATCACAAAAATAATGAGAACAATTTGATCAAGGGAGCTTAGCGCCCCTCAAGCACTTCGCGGAACTTGCCCCACTCGACCAGGACAGTGTCCACATTTCGCTTGGGCACTATGGCGCGAATGGCTGCTTCTACCCGTTGGACACAGACGGCGCTGAGCCCGGCCCTGTTCTCTACGACGGCCGAATAGAACGCATCTGCGATCTCCCACGAGTTAACGAACTCGTTGCCTAGCTTTTGGCCTACCGTAGTGGTGACCGAGCTACATTCCGGTCCCAGGCTGTCACCAGCCAGTTGTTCTATGGCTTGCCGCGATGGTAGACGGTAGCGAGTTTGGTCCAATGCTATTCCTTAGGCCTTTTCTGATAATATCACGGCCGTCAATAATACTTATTACGCTTATGCTTTTGAACTGAGGCTGGAGAGGTTTGCCATTGACAAACTGCATGTGGGATACCATAATGTAGAAACGGTCCTTCCGAACCCAATGCGAATGGAGTTCTCATGTTTGGTCGCACCACGCTCCGCGAATGGCCCGAGTGGGGCGCAGAGTTCGCGCTCCTAACCTTGTTCTTGCCCGTCGTCGCGGTGGTGGCAGTGCCACTGTGGGCCGACGAGCTCAATCCGGGCTCGCCCCACGGCTGGCTCCCCATTGTCGCGGTCTTCGTTTACGCCGTGATCAACGCGGTGCCGCCCATGCTCCGCTGCAACCAGATGAAGGCCATCGGCCTGGTGGGCATTGCGCTGGTGCACGTCATCGTCGCGACCTTCCTGGGGCGGGAGCTCTTCGGCAGCCTGGCGCAGGGTGTCTACAACGGCAATATCGTGGGAGCCCTGGTCGCTGGCAGCGTGCTCGTGGTGTTCATCGCCCACCTGTCCCTGTCGCCTGCCGCCAAGACCTTGGCCGCCCAGAGCTGACCATCCCGACCGCCCTGCGCCACCCGCGCTTGCTTTCTTCGCCGCCAGGCGCACCTCGTGTGTGCCTGGCGGTTCGTCGTTTGGGGCGAGAGCTGGTTAGGTAACCAGCGGCAGCTCAAACCAGAATGTGCTGCCGGTGCCCTCTGTGGAGTCAAAGCCGATCCGGCCACCGTGGTGCTCCACGAAGTACTTGGCGATGGCCAGCCCCACGCCCGACGAATCCGGCTGCAGCACCGAGGCGTTGGAGGCGCGAAAGAAGGCCGTAAACACGTTGCTCTGCTCGGCGGCCGGAATGCCGGCGCCGGTATCGGTGATCTCGAACCGGACCGCCTGATCGGTCTGTCGCAGCGAGCTGGTGATGGTGCCGTCGGTGCCGGTGTAGGCGGCGGCGTTCTCGGCCAGCTTCTCCAGCACCAGCCGAATGTCTTCCGGGTCGACGAACAGCGGATTAAGCGGTTGTTTGGGCGCAGTATATTTGCAGGTAATGCCCTTAACCTTGCAGCTCTTCATCCACTCCACCATGATCGACTTCCAGAGGCTCTCGATCGAGGTCTTCTGCTTACTCAGCATTACCCGGCCCTCTTCCATATCGATAACCAGCAGGAGGTCGCGAATGCGCGTCACCAGCTTCTGGTTGGCGTCGTAGGCAATGCGCAGGATCTCGCGCTGGGTTGGCTTAACTGCGCCAACTTCGCCGCCCAGCACATGCGCTAGATTCCAGCCCACCACCGTCAGCGGCGTACGTAGCTGGTGAGCCATAATGCCGATGAACTTCTGCCGCAGCTCATTAAGATGGGTATTGCGGCGCTCGGCATCTTTTTTGGCATAGGCGTTTCTGAGAGCGGTGGGCAGACGCTGGAGGTTATCTTTTAGAATATAATCGTCGATACCAGCCTTGATAATCTCGACCACCGTGGCCTCAGGCAGCGCGCCGGTTACCAGCAAGAACGGCGCCTCGATCTGCTGCTGGCGCGTCAGGGTAAAGGCCTCCAGGCCGTTAAAGTCGGGCAGCGAGTAGTCGGACAGGATGACGTCGGGCCGCTCCTCATCGAGAGCCGCCACGAAATCGGCCTTGGTGCTAACTCGCCGCGCTGTAAAGGCGATTTCACCCTTCTTAAGTTCGTGTTGCACCAGCTCGGCGTCGGCGGCCACGTCCTCGAGCATAAGGATTTTGAGCGGCGGCGCTTTGATAGGAGATTGCTCGGTCATGGCTAGTTAGGCAGCCGGTTAATCGCCATCCAGTACAGGCCAGCCTGCGACAGCACCTCGACGAATTTATCAAAGTCGACCGGCTTCTGAATGTAGCTGTTGACGCCCAATTTGTAGCACTCCTTCAGGTCGGTATTCTCCTGCGATGAGGTGACCATAACGACCGGGATCGACTTGGTATGGTCGTCGCTCTTAATTTTGCGCAGCACCTCAATGCCATTGACCTTGGGTAGTTTGAGGTCGAGCAGGACCACTTTGGGGCCCACCTCGGCGTTGCGGTCGGCGTAGCGTCCGGTAGCAAAAATGTACTCCAGCGCCTCCTGGCCGTCCGACACCGTAAAGATCTTGTTGGCCAAATTGCGCTTCTTGAAGGCGCGCAACGTTAGCTCCACATCGCTAGGGTTATCCTCGACCAGTAATATTTCTATTTCACTATAATTCTGCATTACGTCTCCTTCTGGTGGTTTTTATGATCATCGGTGCGGGGCAGGGTAAACGAGATCATGGCGCCTTCGCCCACCTTGCCCTCGGCCCAGACCCGGCCGCCGTGGCGAGTGACGATGCGCTTAATGATGGCCAGGCCCACGCCGGTGCCCTCAAAATCTTTCTGGTCATGTAGCCGCTGGAACACGCCAAACAGCTTATCAACAAAGGTCATATCAAAACCAGCACCATTGTCACGAACGTAGTAAATGATCTCGTGCGGCCCGGTTTTGGCACCGGCCTCAATAATGGCCGGCTGCTTGTGGCGGGTAAATTTAATGGCATTCGAAAGCAAATTAGCCCAAACCTGGCGCACCAGCCCCGCGTCGGCCGGCACTTGCGGTAGATCGTCCAGCACAAACTTGATTGAGCGGTTGGGGTTTACTACTTTGAGCTCATCGAAGACCTCTTGCGCCAGCTTCTTCATATCGACCGGCTGCTTCTTAACCTCCTGCCGCCCCAGACGCGAGAAGGCCAACAGGTCATCGATGAGCGTCCCCATCTGTTGGGTGCTGGCAATAATGGTGCTGAGCAAGTGCTGGCCGTCGGCATCGATCTTGGTGGCATAATCCTCGGCCAAGATCTTGGAGAAGCCGTCGATGGCCCGCAGGGGCGCGCGCAGGTCGTGCGAGACCGAGTAGCTAAACGACTCTAGCTCTTTGTTGGTGTTCTCGAGCTGTTGGGTGCGCTCGGCTACCTTTTGCTCCAGATTGCCGCGCGCCTCCTGAAGCTGCTCCAGCATGTGGTTAAAGGTGGTAGCCAGGCCGCCGATCTCATCGCGGGAGAGCACCAGGGCCCGCTGGGCGGTGTCGCCGCCAGCGATGCGCTTGGCCACCACCGAGAGCTGGATGATCGGCCCCGTAATCGTCTGCACAAAGAATAAGATGACCATAATCACAAACAGACTAAACATGAGCGTGACGATGAGAATGTTGTCGCGCAGCTGGTCGGCCGCCCGAAACACCTCGCTGGCATTGACCTTAGTAATCAAGGCAACATTGTAGGCGGGAATGTATTTGAGCGTGTAGAAGAATGGCGCCGATGCCGTAGTAACCAGCCCGCTACTGCTACCGGTATGGTTGGCCAGCGCCTTTACGATAGCTGGCGCCATCAGTTGTTGGCGCAGTTCGGCTTGCTGCGGATCGCTGGCCTTAAAGCGGCTGCTGCCCAGGGTCACGCTGCCGTCGGCCTGGCGTCGTGCAAACATAATGTCGCCGGTGGCGCCGAGTCCGGTATAGTCTTGCACGATAGTCGCTAGCTGCTGGCCTTGATCGATAAACTCCAGTCGGCCCACCACGACGCCGTTAGTAGTAATGGGCTGCCGAATACTCACGGCCGGCAAGTCGTTATTGGGCAGCAAAAAGTCCACCGCTCCCGTCTGCGGCGGTGCGATCTGGCCGATCAGCTTGGGCTCGGTGGAGGCGATAATTCGGTTCTGCAGGTCGAGCACCGAGATCGAGTTAGTCTTCTCTAGGGCCCGCCGAACGCCCATCAGATAGCTATTTATCTGCTGCTGAGTAGCCTGGCTGGGATTGCGTTGATAGTCCGTCACCAAATCAATCAGGGTTGGCCGCGTCGCGGTTAACGTCACATCATCGCTATAGCCATTAATGAAGAGGTGGGTGCGGGACTCCTTAAAGGCGTTAATGTTCTGAACATTGTTGGTGGCCTCCTTGGTAATGGCGGCGCGAGCCGAGACAAGCGTAAAGATACTGGTAAGCGTTAGCGGCATAACGGCTGTGAGCAAAAAGATAACGAGAAACTTGCTGCGAATTGTCATGGGGCCACCACCTTCGCGCTGACTGTTCTGAGCCGCTTGATGCCGAGCGCCAGCAGCAAAAAGCCAAAGCCTTGCAACAAGATAAACGCAAACAATACCAGGAGCAAAGCCCCTAGGCCAATAGTAACTAATCGAGCGGCGCCCAGTGATAGTACGCTTTGCAGCAGAATCGAGCTAAAGATGATCGCCCATAATCCGTACATTACGCGGGTGAGCGACTTAAAATAGTCAGTACTGGAGAGGTACGGCAGGAGGTCATTGAGGGTAAAGGCCACCGAGAAACCCAGCCACCAGGTTACAAACACCGGCACAATAATGGTGAGGACGATCAGCCAATCCGGTAGGTAGTAGCTGGCCAAGATTAGATTGCTTTGGGGTACCTGTCGGTTGGGATTGGTAAAGACTAAAAAGACGTAAAAAGCTCCGATCACCAAGATAATAATGGTCTTAATGATGGCGTCGCTCAACGGAGATTGCGCCATAATTTTGCGGTAAGCCGCCTTTAGCTGCTCGATGCCACGAAAGATCTCCCACACGCCAATGAGGAGCGGAAAAACATAGAGGTAGTTAGTAATAATAGTAATAACTGGTTTACTGATAGGCTCGGTAAAGTAGGGTCGGAGTGAACCAATGATGGCCGACACAACGAGGCCGATTACCACCCACCACAGACCACGGCGCAGGCCGGCCATGAGGGGCGCAAACTCCCTGCCCGCCGTGGCCTTGGACCTCAGGTAGTCGTCAAGCAAGGTGAGACCGTACACTCCCAACACCCAGGTGATAAGGTAGGGGATAGTGAGGGTAAGCCGTAGTAGCATGAGCTGGATTGGCTCGAGATGGATAGCGCTGCTGGTAGTAGGCGCAAAGCTGGTAAAACCCAGGTATAGCACGATAGCTACGCCAAGCAGACTATAATTGCGGCGGGCGGGGAACCAAAACGATTGAGCGGTTGTGGTCATGGTGGCTCCGAGGTTAGCTTAAGGACATAGTTTTACTAGAGGGCTCATTCATGGTGGTAAAGCGTTCGTTGCTCTTGAGCACCTCGCTTAAGAAGTCAGCGAAGTACCCCCGGCCCACGGCCGCCGACACAATGCCACTGACATCCTTGGGTAGGCACTTGCCGCCAAAGCCTCGCTTATTGGCAAAGACGCTGGAGAAGGCGCGTCCAACCCGCTCGTCGAGCAGCCAGCCTTCGCGCACGCGGTGCCAATTAAGGCCGAACGTCTTGGTGATCTCGTAGAATTCATTAGCAAAGGTGACTTTGGCGGCCAGGTACGAGTTGGCCATATATTTAATGAGCTCAGCCTCGCTAGCGCTGCAACTATAGTAGGTGGCGTGCGGACCCATCACTGGCTCAAAGATGTCAAAGTAGTAGCCCACCTCGTCGTCGGGACCGCCCACAATTACGAACGGCGTCTCGGCGATCGATTGATGGATCGGATTAAAATAAGTGCTCTCGCCAATGTACTCCGGCGAGAAGCAGATCTTTTTGCCGGTCTGTACCCGCAGGCGCTCGGTGGTAGTGGGTGGCACCGTCGATTTAATGAGAATGCGCGGATTATCGAGCCGCTTGAGCGCCCGCTCTACAATCGAAGTGTCGCACGAACCGTCCAGCCCGATCGGCGTGGGCACGCAGATGACGGCCAGCTCGCACTCCCGAATGGCTGCCTCCGGGTACTCAGCGTTGTGGGCCGGATCGTAGGTGGTGAGGTCGTAGTGCTGTCTCAGGAAGTCCTTAAACGCTTTGCCTACGTAGCCTTGACCGATAATGGCAATCTTCTTCATTCTCACCCCTTCCTTACGCACCGGCCTCTTGCAGCGCCTGAGCGATCTGTAGCCCCAGCTGACGCATCGAAACCTGCGATTTAACGATATATTCCTTAACGCCGTAGGCTTTGCCGGCCTCAATATCCTCGTTCTTCTCGAGGTTGCTCAAGATAAAGACCGGAATCTTGCTGCCCAAATTAACCCGGAGCTCTTGTAGCACCTGCAGCCCATTCTTGCGCGGCATAATAATGTCGAGCAGTAGCAGATCGACGGGCTGGGACTTAAGAACCTCAATGGTCTGCTCACCGTCCTCGGCTGTCACAACGTTAAATCCTAATCCTCTAACTTTCTTCGACAACAGCTTTAGTAAACTCGGCTCGTCTTCGGCAATGAGTATAGTTTTTGCCACGGTATTTTGTCCTTTCCTGTTACGGCTTTAATTACAATCGGCCACAGCCAGAACAGCATGAGGCAGACCCAGAACGTGCTAATGAGGAGAAGGCCGCTCAGGCCGTAGCGAACAAAGTTGTAGACCAAGCAAAAGATGCCGCTGCCGGCCATAATGAGCTGCGGCAGCACCAGCCTGGCCTCGCGAGCACCATGGGCCAGCTTGGAAGTAACCTTGTAAGTCGGCACGGTGTGGCGGTGCAGGAGCGCCTTAATGGTGGCCATTTGGTAGGCCGGAAAGAGGCCAGCCCACACGCGCGACGAGAGCTGGCCGTGGCTGAGCCGGCCAAAGTAGGTGAGGGTAAAGAGCAGGTCGGGCAGGCGCGTCACTAGGTACCATAGGCCGCCGTGCACAATGGGGTCATTAAAGAGCAGCGAGTAAAAGTTGGCCACAAAGATACCGGGCAAAAAGAAGGCGCTTACCAGGTAACAGTAGCCGATCTCGAAGTAGTGCAGGCGCTGGCGCCAAGTGAGCCCCTTGCGGGTGAGCGGCTGCTGCCAAAAGAAGACGCGCAGCGTATCGAGCGCCCACGTGCCGCGCTGCTTGTAGACCTGCGAGATGTCGCTGGGCGCGGTGCCCTGGGTATAAGGCTGCGTCACATACACGGTGCGGTAGCCGGCCGAGTGCATTAGGTAGCTCGTATGAAGGTCTTCCACCACGTTCCACTCGCTAAAGCCGCCGATCTCCTTGAGGTATTTGCGGGCGTAGATTACGCCCGAGCCGCAGCTAATGGCGGCATTGTCTTTATTTTTGCCGGCCTGCAAGTAGTCGTAAAAGAGGTGGTCGTGGTTAAAGTCGTCTTTATCGATAGTGAAGACCTGGCGCGAGGCTACAATGGCCACTTTGTCGCGCGAGAAGTGGCCGAGCAGATCGTCCAGGATGGCCGGATTAACCACATTATCGGCGTCGAGCACCAGAATGTAGGGCGCGTACGACTGAGTGAGGGCATAGTTGAGATTGGCGGCTTTATAGCGCTTAGCGGCACGGTCCGGTCGGCTCAGATAGTGACAATGGTACTTCTTGGCCAGCGCTTTTACCTCAGCGCGACCGCCGTCGTCGAGTAGATAAACAGTGGTATTGGGGTGGTCGATCTCGGTGGCGGCCTTAACGGTATTCTCGATCATGCCCAGCGGCTCGTTCACCATAGGAATAAACACGTCGACCGGGCTGCGCAGCGAGTAGGTGCCGCCAACCAGCTCGTACTGGCGCGTCCAGTGGTTAAAGACTACTAGCAGCGTAAAGAGGCCCACTAGCACCTCCAGCACCCAGAAACACCAGCCGAACCAACCATGAACGTTAAGCGCCAAGAAGGTGAGGTAGATTAAGGTGGTGCCGCTGCTAGCCAGACCCAGCTTGCGGGACTTATCGAGATTCCAGAGCCAAGATATAATATGCATAGCATACGCAGTATAAGGCATAACGCTTATGCTTAAATTGGCGTATAGGTGCAATATTTGGGCTATCGATAGTTAATCTTTTGTTAAGAAGCCTAAAAAAACCTAATGAGTAAGCTGATAAACGCGCACATAATCGATCTGAAGTCTGGCCGGAAAATGAGTCTTGGCATTAGCATTGCCGGGTAGGGTGCCTCCGACGGCCAGGTTAATGATGAGCTCCATTGGCTTGTTGGTGACGTTACTGCCAGTCAGCGTCTTAAGATGCCGACCGTCCGCGTACCAGTCGATACGGCCGGGCTGCCAGTTGACGGCATAGGTGTGCCAGCCGGCAGTAAAGTCGCCGGCGCTGTAGGTGGTGGCGTCTTTTTGCGGATGGCCGGCGGCGTCGGGCCAGTGGTAGGTCGCTAGCAGCTGGTGCGGCGCGCTGCCCACCAGCTCCATAGCGTCTATCTCCGGTGGCCAGCTGTGGTCGGTGGGCAGCAGCCAAAAGGCCGGCCAGAGGCCTTGGCCGCCGTCGGTCTTGAGCCGCGCCTCCATGTAGCCATAGCTGGTCGACCACTTAGGCGCAGCGTCGTAGCTGGGCCGGCCGGTCGAGATCAAGCCCGAGATGTAGGGGTAGGTCTGCTCATACGAGCCGCTCCAGCCGAGTGTCGGCCGAGGTTGGGCAGTGAGAGTGGCATGGCCGTTGCTGACGCTAACTTGGCTAGCTCGGTACCATTCTTGTTCAAAGTTGCCGTTGTTGGTGCAGCCGTCGTGAGCCGCGTCGTACCAGTCGTAGCAGGTTACCCAGCGGTCGGCGTTAAGCCGTGAGCCATCGAACTCATCGTCGAAGACCAGTTGCCAATGCCGGCCGGCCGGTGGCGCTGGCAGCCCGCTGCTCGTCTCGGGCAAAATTACCGTCAGAACTGCCAAGAGACCAAGGCTCATCGCTAGTCCGATCGGCAATGCGCCCCGGGTTGGCGCCTTATAAAACATATTTTGCATTGTAAAAGATCATCGTGCTAATGTTAAGGCGATGAGTAAACGTTGTAAATTATACTACATACTCGTGTCAGTGCTGTCAGCGGCAATTATCGGATTATTTGCGCTCTGGTGGTTCAATTTAGCTCATATTCCGCATAACTTTAGCGGCCGCTGGCATCTCATTGATGCACTGTTGTATCTGGCTGTCAGTTACGTTATTTGGCATCCCATGGTAATGATGGTGCTGGCCTGGGTGGTGGCGCTGCACATCAAGGAGCTGCCCAAACTGCGGCCGGCTCGGGGTGCACGCGTGGCTTTCATTACCAACTTTGTGCCGGCCTCGGAGCCCATTGAGCTACTCGAAAAAAACTTGCCGGCCATGGTGAAGGCCTCCTACAAGCACGATACTTGGTTGCTCGACGAGGGCGATGACCCGGCCGTTAAAGCGCTCTGCGAGCGACTAGGCGTGCACCACTACAGCCGGCGCGGCCAGCCCGACTACAACACGGTTGGCGGTAAGTTTGCCGCCAAGACCAAGGGTGGCAATCATAACTCTTGGTACGACCGCCACGGTGCCAACTACGACTTTGTGGCCCAGATCGATACCGACTTTATTCCGCGCAAAGATTTTCTCACCAAGACCCTGGGCTATTTTAAGAACCCTAAGATCGCCTTTGTGGGCACGCCGCAAATTTATGGCAATACCGCTAAATCGCTGATTGCTCGAGGTGCGGCCGAGCAATCGTATATTTTTTATGGACCGTTCTTGCGTGGCCTCTGTGGTCTCGATAGCTCGCTCTTGATCGGCGCCAACCACATTATCCGGGTGGCGGCGCTCAAGAGCGTCGATCATTACAGTGCGCACATCACCGAGGACCTGCTAACAGGCATGAAGCTCCACGCCGACGGCTGGCAGAGTGTCTACGTGAGCGAACCGCTGGCCGTGGGCGAAGGCCCCACCGCGTGGCGGCCGTACTTTAATCAGCAAATGCGGTGGGCTTACGGCTGCATCGATATTTTGTGGCACCACAGCCCGCGGTTGCTCCGGCGCATGTCGTACCGCCGAGCCATCTACTACGCCTGGCTGCAGCAGTACTACTTTACGGGTCTCGCCATGGCGCTGGGTATTATTGGCTTGGTGCTCTACTTTGGGCTGGGCATTAGTACGGCTACACTCGATATGCGGCAATTTTTGCTGGTATACCTGCCAGCTATCTCGATCTGTGGCTTTATGGCGCTGTGGCTGCAGCGGTTTAATGTGCGGCCGCGGCAAGAGCGCGGGCTAATGGTGGCCGGGGCTATTGCTAGCTTGGCGGCCTGGCCAATCTTCTTTCTAGCCTTTATTTGCGTGCTACGGCGCAAGCACCTCGTTTATAAAGTTACGCCCAAGGGTATGTTTAATAAGCCCAGCCACGAGCTACATATCTTTAAGCCGCACTTTGTGGTCGCACTCATTGGGGGCCTGGCCCTGGCCTCGTCTTTTTTTACACATCGGCAATCGTGGGTGATGATGTTTTGGGCCGGCTGCATCACTGGCTCAATGGCGTTATTGCCCTTTATGGAGGACATATATCAGGTTTCGTTGCGTGTTCGCTCGGCGATTCTGCTGAGAGCGGCTAGGCTTAAGCGCTGGCGGTTGATAAAACAGCCAAGTCCGGCCCAACCGCAGGGCGGCGCGTAGCCTGACGCCATAAGGCAGAAGCGGCTCCCGTCCCCGCCCAAAGGGTGAGACGAGAGCCGCGAACGACTGGGGCTAGGCGCCGTGCTTGGCTATGAACCGCCTTGTGCACTCCAAAAGGTATGCTTGGTTCTTAAGGTTCAGCCGGAAGAACCCACCGAATACCTCATGCGGTCGAAGCTCAGCGCTACAGAGTCGATCGTCGCCCCGATGCGGGTGCGTGAAGATCAACGTGCTGCTCGGGTCAGTGTCGGCAAGAGCCATATGGTCGGGCGTCACCGACCAGGTCTGGTGGCCTGGAATGATGCTGGCGCACCGGGCCATTGCCACCTGTCTGGCGATGTCTGGCGCGAGGCAGCCGTTGGCAACCAGCGCTATGCTGGTGACGTTGTGAGCTGTGGCGAGCCTGGCTGCGGCCGCGATCTCTTGCTGCGGGTCCTGTGAGCTGGTGTCAGTAACGGCGGCGTCGAGCAGCTCATCGAGCCGGGACTGCCCGATTCTGTCTGCCAGCTCACGGTGATCGCGGATGGCATCGAACTCGATCAGCTCGTCCCGGCGCAAAAGCAGCAGTTCTCGCACGGCATCGGCTTCGGCCCGGCCGTCGGACCTGTGCGAGGCACCGGAACCCATGCCGATGAACGCCACGCTCTTCAATCCGTGATTGAGCGCACACAATATCGCCATGGGCAAGCTGCCCAATTGCTGCTGCTCCGGGTCGCCCCAGAGCAAGTCCTTCCAGCCGATGGTGTTGGTGTGAAGGCCGCAAATCCAGACTGCTCTCTCTGTCGTCATGCGATGCTCCATTTTCGTGAGTCGTTGAACTGCCGGGAAAGAGCAGGCCCCATTGTATCACAGCAGGCAGCTCACTATGATGACGCAATGAACCAGCGCTGCGCCTGGGTGATGCGGGTAATGAATTATACGAGCAGTACCATGATGAGGAATTTTGAATTCCTCATTCTGGGGCCGGTTTATCGTGGTTGACGATTCTGCGGCGGCGCCAGGGCTATCGAGCTGTCTTTGCCAATTTTGATGCCATGGCGGTAGCTCAGTACGGCTGGGAGCAGGTGGCGGCTTTGTTGGCTGAAACCGCCATTATTCGCAACCGGCTTAAGGTAACCGCTGCTATTAATAATGCCCAAAAGTTTCTGGAGGTGCAGCGGCTCGGTCGGTCCTGATGGTGGCCGAGTTAATCGGTACGCAAGTACAACTCTAGCGGTTTACACATCGATTGGCGCCGGACAGTAATGTCCGACGCCAATGGTTGATGTGGATGGGACTAGGCGGCCCGGCGCAGCTGGCTAACGGCTGCGATGGGTTCGCCCGTGAGGGACACCTCGGCCTGGAAGACGCGGCCGCGGTAGACGGCACGGCCGTCGTGGATGTGGATGGGCTCGATGGCGAAGGGCTGGTCGCCGTCGAGGTAGGTAACGACCGCCAGGCCCTGCTGCCAGTTCTCGAACCGGCTGACCGGACGGCCGGCGTTGCTGGCCGCTCCGTTGGCGCTGGGTACTGCGCCGTCGACCCGGCAGAGGCAGCCGGGGGTGAAGGCCATCAGGTTGCGGCCCGAGCTGTGGTCGGTCTTCCACTGCATCTCGATGCGGTGAACGTGGCCGAAGATGCTCGAGGCGCCCTCGTCGTCGACCACGGCCTTGGCCGTTGAGCCGTTGGACCGCACGATCTTGCCGTGTTGGCAGTTGAGCCGGTCGTTGATCCAGTAGCGGGCGGCCGGGTAGCCGTCCACGTACTGCACACCCAGCTCGGCCAGCCGCAGCAAGTGCTGGATGCTCATGACCGGCCAGGAAGCCGGCTGGTTGGCCTGGCGCAGCCCGAAGGCGGCCCGGGCGTTGTCGAGAATCCAGCGGAGCAACCGGTAGTCGTGGTTGCCCTCGAGCAGTACCCGCTCCTCGGCGTTGGGTGCCGCCGCCTCCTGCTCGGCCAGGAACAGGTGGCCGCGGTCGAGGCCGGCCTGCATGGTGGTGGCGAAGGTGGGCAGCTGCACGAACCGGCTCAGATTCGGCAGGTCCAGGAAATCACCCAGGTTGACCACCTTGTGCGGGTTGACGAAGCGCATGATCTGCAGCGCCACGTTCATGGCCTGCTCGTCGTGCATCGCCACTAGCTCGCCGGTGGTCGGGTCCTGCCAGTAGCCGATCTGCGGGTCGGGCAGGACCACCGCCACCTTGAGCGGACCGGTGCGCGGCTTGGGCACGTGCACGTGGCGGATCACCACGGGCGCGGCCGGCTGCACCACGGGCCAGGCGGGACCTTCGGCCGCACCAGCCGGGCTCATCACCACCGAGGTGACGTCCAGGTCGTGGATCTCGGCCTCGCCGGCGTTGTTCTTGGTCAGCATCTGGTAGGTGCCCACGCGCACCTTCTCGACCTTGCCGATCTGGTCGGCGTCGATGCCAGCGTCGATCAGCAGTTTGGCCACGCGATTGATGGTGGCGGCGTCCGGCACGGTGCCGGCGGCGGTCTGGTCGCTCGCCTCGGCCTCCGTCATGGCCTCGCTGCCGTCGTGGAAGTTCGGGTCGGGCCCGACTCCGCCGGCCTTGGCATAGGCCCTGGCGCGTAGCTCCAGTAGTCGTACGATGTGGTGCTCCGGGAAGGCCTCCGTCAGCTGCTGCGGCGTCAAGCACGCCAGCAGTCGCGCGGTGGTCTTGGCCGTCAGCGGGAGCCTCTTCTTCTCCACAACACACCTCCAAGTAGGACGAACAAGGGTGTTTAGTTATATTCACTTGTGAAGGTAGGGAAGCCCCACCGTGGGGTTAGCATTAGTATATGGTTCGATCATCCAACTATGCAAGACTAAAACGTAAGAAAAATTAGAGCAATGCACAGTGACACAATTAACACTTACGCTCGACCAGATAAAGGCCACGCTCACTTTGGTAAACGTAAATAGTCACTAAAGAATCGGCATAACCGGTCGCATTCCTGGGGCTAGGGTTCTTGGCTGTACTAGGTACTGTACTGAGGCCAGTAATGCGGGATAGACGCCGATAAGCACCTACACAAAGCCGGTAATGAATTGCGTACGCGAGCTACTGACCTTGGTGTAGTACTGTGAGTTAACGGATAATCTTGGGTGCACTCATCTAGTTAGTCGTGGGGTATAGTAGAAGTATGTCTGCCAGTAACTCTCATCAGGCCAAAGCCGTGGCCGGAGCGCGGTGATGATGCGCATATCCGGAAGAGCACTTTTATTTGCTGCCGATTCTGGTGCGCTACATTAAGGAGAACGGCTAAATGAACGATCGCATTATTGGCATTATGCAGCAAGCCATCGCCGATCGGGTCTTTCCCGGGGCGGTGGTGAGCTATGTGCGAGGCGGCCAGACCACGGTACTGCCGGTGGGCCATTTGCGCTACGATGGCGCCGAGGCGGTGACGGCCGAGACGGTCTACGATGTGGCGTCGATCACCAAGAGCATTCCGACCTCGACGTTGGCACTGTGCCTGATTGACGAGGGCAGGCTAGGGCTCGATGACCGGGTAATTAAGTATGTGCCCGAGCTGCAGAACGAGTATCGCGACCAGCTGCTGGTGCGGCATTTGCTAACGTATACGGCGGTCTGGGATGTGCCGGGCGGGCTGTCGGCGGTGGCGCGGAGCGGGGCTGAGGCGGTGCGGCAGGCGCTGCTAACCGCGCCGTTGCTGGCGCCCCCGGGCCAGCGCTACTTTTATACCAATCCGCCGGCCATTCTGCTGGGCTGGATTATCGAGCGGATCTGCGGTCGGCCGCTGGACGAGGTGGCGGCCGAGCGGTTCTTTGGGCCACTCGAGATGGCGCACACGACCTTTCGGCCCGAGACGCTGCCTGGCGCGGTCATAGCGCCCACCGAAATTGACGACCGCGGCGAGGTCTGCGGCCAAGTGCACGACGAGGCGGCCTGGGCGCTGCGGCAGGCCGGCCAAGTGGCAGGCAACGCCGGGCTCTTTAGCACCGCGCCGGACCTGTTGCGCTTTGCCGAAATGCTGCTGGCCGGCGGGCGGCTAGACGGCCGGCGCTGCCTGAGCGCCGAAACGGTAGCGCGCATTCCGGTTAACCAGGTGGCCGAGCTGGGCGCCTGCGCCGGCCTGGGCTGGGAGCTCGGCCAGCCAGCTTTTATGGGCGCCCGCGGCAGCGACCGGCTCTTTGGCAAGACCGGCTTTACCGGCTGCTTCATCTTGATTGACCCGGTTAAACAGGCCGCGCTGGTGCTCCTGTCCAACCGGATTCATCCCCAGCGGCCACCCAACCGCGAGGCCATTAACGCCGTACGCCGGGCTATCGCCGATCTTGTATTTGGCTAATTATAGCCACCGTCGCCGATACAGCACATAGAGAATCAGGCTACAAACCGCTAATGTGCCCAGCATAATCCAGCCAAACGCCGCGTGCGAGCCTTGCCCCGGCAGGGGAACGTTCATGCCGTATAGGCTAAACACGATCGTCGGAATCGTCAGCACCACCGTGAGCGAGGTGAGCAGCTGCACCTGGCGGTTTAGGTTGTTGGTCATAATGTTGGAGTAGGCCTCGCGGATGTTAACGATGGTCTTGAGCGCGCCGCTACTGGTTTCGGTGAGCTGGCGCGTCGCTTGAATTAAGTCCTCGATCAGATCGCGATCGTCCTCAAAGAAGGTTAAGCCGTGGCGACCCGATAGCAGGCTACTCAGCAGCAAGTTGGCCGGCACCAGTTCGCTCAAAAAGTAGTTGAGCGCATCTTCAATCACCACAAACTGCACGAAGTCGCGGTTATTAATGGTGGCCACATTCAGCCGCGCCCGGACACTGCGAATCTGGCGCGTCAGGTAGGTGATATTGCGCTCGTAGGTGCCAATAATGTGGCGCAGCAGCTGAAGTAACAACTTAGCCCGCTGGGTAGTAATGAGGCTGCTAGCAAGCAGTCGTTCGGTTTCGGGCAGCTCGGCTGGGCTAATGCTGGCAACAAACTTTGGCCCAACTACCAGCAGAACTGGCCGTGTTATGACCTGCTCGCCCTGGCGCAAGGCGTAGCGCATGTACACGTATGTGTTATCGTCGTCGATCTCGAGTCGCGGAATCTCGTCGGGATCAAGGGCGTCGGTTAGCAGGTCGGGGTCGAGGTTGAATTTGGTAGCCAAAAGGTTGAGTTCAGTCTCGGTGGGCGCCTCTACACGCACCCAGCTGCCGGTCCGAAACTTGTCGAGCCGGGTTAATTTTGAGTCCCGGATATTCCGGTAGTGGTAGGTGATCATGCATCAACCTCCGACTAAGTCAATCTGACAAAACGGCCGCACCAGAACGGTGACGGCTCTCAAGTATTATGGTTGCTCGAAAATAAGAAGTATTAAAAATAAGCCTATAGGGTTAAAACGGCGCATCGGAGGTCTGGCGCGAAAGCTGCCAGACCTCCGATAGGTTCAGATCGAGATGGGTGCCGGCAACGCCAGGGTGGCTGAGGCCTTGCGCAGTAAGGCCCAAGCTGTGTGCTGCGGACTGATGTCAAGCTGCGCCAGGATGCCTCCGAGCACGTGGTGCGCAAAGCGCTGACACGCGCGCGGCGACGACCAGGCCTCCACCAGCACGAGCCTGCTAGGCTGCTTGAGTACAATCCGCAAATCGGCATCTGCCACATTACTGCCGCAGAGACCGCTCTCGATCGCTTCGCTCATCAGTTCCCAGGTGTCATCCTCCTCGCCGGATGTTACTGCGATCTCGAGAAGGGACATGTGGCTGCTGGCTTGCAGTCGCTCAGAGTTGCCCGCCAGATGTAGGACGTGCGGCGTTGAGATGTCGGTTACGCGACAGGCCTCTGTGGCGGCCTGGGCCAGCAGCTGGGCTGTTTCCACTAGCCGATGGTCGGTGGCGTCACCGCCGTTGCGGGCCTCGAATACGCACAATCTCAGCGATCGGCCGGGCTTGAAGCCCGCCACGCTGGCGCGTGCGTCTTTGTCCACCGTTCCGGTGATGGCGGCAGCTAGTCCGCCTATTCCTTGCGGTATCTCCAGATCGACGACGCCACAGTCAGCAAACCGGAGCAGGAGGGCGCGATAACCCAAGTCGATTGTCAAAACTACTCCTTTTTGTGGTTACTTGGCAGCAGTTTGTAAATAATGCCATAAGAAAGCAAAATAAGCAAGTATTCGTGAGTGGAGAAAGTATTTTCTGGCCCTGGAGCCTTCTCTCTAACGTGTCACCGCAATAGTAGCACCGGCCTCGGCCCGTGGGGCGGTGAGCTGCCATTGGCCGAACTCATTGCGAGCCACATGGTAGCCACTGTTGAATTGGCCGGCGCCGCCGATGGGGTCCTGAGGGATGGCCGCTAAGCTGTCGCCGGTACCGATGAGAAAACCTAGGTCGGCCAGCTTAGCCGTCTTGCAGACGGCGCCTTGGCTGGTGCAAATATCCAGGCCGTTGGGTGGCAGAGTAATGGGCAGCCGGCTGTGGCGGGTCATGTACTGATGAAGCGCCTCGCTCAAGACGGTGAGGTCGGCGGTGCGCTGGTGGTTGCGGCTGCTCGGCGTGTTGGGCGAGTGAACCGAGACGACGGGGGTCGCCAAACTATGGGCACCCAGGGTGCTCAAGGCAGCCACAATGGCCGCCGCGCCAAAGCCCACTCCGAGCCAGCGCCACTGCACCACGCGGCCGCGATAGATTGACGATTGGCGAGTGAACTTCATAGTCTCTTTGTATCATAAGCGTTATGGTCAGGGCTAGGCAAAAGCGCTAAACTGAGACCATGAGCGGTACGCCTACGCCATCTCAACCTGAGCAGCACGATCTGGTAATTATTGGTGCCGGGCCGGCCGGGCTGGCCGCCGCGCTCTACGCCGCCCGCGAGGACCTGCGGCCGCTGGTGCTCGAGAAGGCTGTGGTCGGCGGACTGGCTGCCATTACGGCCACCATCGAGAACTACCCCGGCTTTGAGAACGGCGTGGGCGGGCTCGAGCTAGCCGATCACCTACTGGCCCACGCCAAGCGGTTTGGCGCCGAGGTGCGCAGCGGTCCCGAGGTGGTGGGCCTGGCCCGTACGGCCGACGGCCTGCGTCTCACTCTGGCCAACGACCAGCCGCCGATTCTGGCGCAGGCCGTCCTCATCGCCACCGGCTCCACCTACCGCCACCTCGGCGCGCCCGGCGAGGCCGAGCTGATCGGCCGCGGCGTGCACTTTTGCGCCACCTGTGACGGGCCGATCTACCGCGGCCGCGAGCTGGTAGTGGTGGGCGGCGGCAACTCGGCTCTGCAAGAGACGCTCTTCTTGGCTAAATTCGCTCGTCACATCACTATGCTGGTACGCGGACCCGAGCTTAAGGGCTCGGCTATTTTGCGGCACCAGGTGGCGCAGCTCACCAACGTTACCGTTGTGTCCCAGCTGAGCGTTACTAGCCTGGCCCGGGCTGAGCCAAACGGCCCTATTACCCTAGAAACCACCAAGACCGGCGGTGGCGCTGGGCCGCAATTTACCGCCGATGGCGCCTTTGTCTTTATCGGTCTCCTAGCCAATACCGCGCCCTTTGCTAAAACTCTGGAACTCGACGCCCGCGGCTTCATTGTTGCCACGCCCGATTATGCCACCAGTCTACGCGGCGTCTTTGTGGCCGGCGACGTGCGCTCCGGCTCCACCTGGCAGATCGCCAGCGCTGTGGGCGAGGGTGTCGCGGCAGCACTCAGCATTCGCACCTATCTGGACGGCCAGCGCCACCAAACTGCCGCTTAAATTACGCCAAGAGGTCCAGAGGCGTACCAAAAGCGACCCCCGGACGAAGCGTCCAGGGGTCAGCTAAGGTGGTGTGGGTCTCACAGTAGCGACGACATATCCTCTGGCGGAAAAGCCTCCACCAAGGCCTGAAGAGTTGGAAATACCCGGATCCCCAGGCAGTCCATCACCTGGCATTGGCGCTGCCATAACGGCTCACTGGCTCTCCATGCTGGGTATACGGGGCGTGGCGCTGCCGCCAAGAGGCGGGCTTGCTGGCTACGAAAGCCGCGGGTTCCCAGAAGAACCCTGCCGCGACTGGCGGTGACTATCAAGAGGTTCAGATCTGGCCGGTCGTTGCCCAGGTTCGGCGTATAGCTGTGGTAGATGCCGCAGCTACAGTTGTAGTTAGGCGCGTCGCCGCAGGGATCGTCGGTTGCCAGGCAAACTGCTCGCATGGTGCCGCTACGCCAGGGTGTGCGGATGCCGTGGAGAGCCCAGGTCGCCGGTTGGTCTCTGAGCCGCCTCACCTTCATGGCTCGGTAGCCGCGCAGAGCGGCGGGGACGAGCAGCGGCTGGGCGTTTGGGCCGACGCCCCAGATCGCCTGATCGTTGATGGCTACCATAAGGCGCTCCCAACCGGGACGGGCTCGGCGGCGGGCTCGGCCGGAGCCGGCTCGACGGCCGGCGTGATCTCGGGGCTCTCCGGCGGCTCAAACTCAAGCACGCGGCGGATAGGACCAGTGTCGCCCATCGGGTACTCCTTGGGTAAGCGAAGCAGTACAAGGTGGAGAGTATTATGCCTACCTGAACGCTTTGTGTCAATTATTTATGGCTTAAACTGGAGAAATATCGCCTAATTCGCTATGATGGCAACGTTATGAAACCACTTACCACTATTCAAACTATCAAAGCGACCGGCCAGACTGTAATTGTGCGCGGGTGGGTGCACACGGTGCGCGATATGGGCAAGATCACCTTTATTGACCTGCGCGATCAGACCGGTTTGCTGCAGGTAGTAGTGCCGGGCGATTATGAATTGCCCAAGCTCGGCGTCGAATACGTGATCGAGGTAGAGGGCAAAGTCCGCGAGCGCGGTGAACGCTTCCGCAATCCCAAGCTGGCCACCGGTGAGGTGGAGCTGGGTGCCAGCCGCGTCACCGTGCTAAATGAGGCGGCCGAGCTGCCGTTTGAGGTCAAAAAAGACACGCGCGACATCAACGAGGAGCTGCGGCTGAAGCACCGCTACCTGGATCTGCGGAGCGAGCGGATGGCGGCTAATCTGCGATTGCGCTCGCGCATTACCAAGTTCATTCGCGACTATCTGCACGAGCAGGACTTTACCGAAGTGGAGACGCCACTGCTGACCAAAGGTACGCCCGAAGGTTCGCGCGAGTTCTTGGTACCGTCGCGGCTGCACGCCGAGGAGTTTTACGTCTTGCCGCAATCGCCGCAGCAGTTTAAGCAGCTGCTAATGGTGGGCGGCGTCGGCCGCTACTACCAAATTGCCCGCTGCCTGCGCGACGAGGACCAGCGCGGCGACCGCCAGCTCGAGTTCACCCAGGTGGACATGGAGCTCAGTTTTGTGGAGCAAGAAGACATTCTGGCCCTGAACGAAGCCCTGATGATTGCCTTGGTTAAGGAGTTATTCCCCGATAAGCACATCACCCAGACGCCGTTTCCCCGCCTTACGTACGCCGAGTCGATGGAGAAGTATGGCTCCGACAAGCCCGACTTGCGTCAGGATAAAGATGACCCTAACGAGCTCGCCTTCTGCTGGGTGACCGATTTTCCGATGTTCGAGATTAATACCGAGAGCAGCAAGGTCGATGCGGTGCACCACCCGTTTACGGCGCCCAAGGCCGACGACACAGCATTGCTTGAGTCCAAGCCCATGGACGTGCGGGCCGATGCCTACGACATCGTGCTCAATGGCTACGAGGTGGGCGGCGGCTCTATTCGTATCCACGACGGCGCGCTGCAGCACCGAGTGTTTGAGCTGCTCGGCCTGGGCAAGCACGAGATCGAGGCTCGCTTTGGCCACATGCTAGAGGCTTTTCGCTACGGCGTGCCACCGCATGGCGGCATCGCCTACGGCCTCGACCGGCTAGTGATGATCCTGGCCAACGAGCCGAATATCCGCGAAGTGATCGCCTTCCCCAAGACGGGCGATGGCCGTGATCCGCTAACTGGCGCCCCGAACGTTCCGGCTGACTCGGCGCTGCATGAGGCCCATATTAAGACGGTGCCGCCCAAGAAGCGCTAGCGGTGCCGAGTTAAGTTACTCTGAGTTTTGCACTATTTCGTGGCTTTATGAAGAATCGAAGAGGCCAAAGTTTGGTAGGGGATGCCCTCCTCAATGGCTTTTGCCCTTAAGCGGTACAAGTCGCGTTCCGACAGGCGAATATTGATGTTCTTGGTTTTGTTGAGAGTATTTTTGGCATACTGCTGTAGAGCTTTTTTACGTTCGGCCACATCCGGCGCGCTCTGAAGCTGGCCGGCCTCAAAGTCGTCCAGGATCGTCTGCTCCTTGTATGTACTGTTTAGTTGCTTTTCGACTTGGAATAATGGTTTTTAAAAAGACCTTGGCGTCGTCTTCGACGTAGGGGACTAAATAGGCGTAGCTGCGGCAGGCAATGACTAAAACTCGTTGACTCGGGTATCGATTCGCATTGGGGTGCGTAATGTCATTCAGGATGCCTCCTTCATCGATTGCTGTGAGGATGTCCTCGAAGCTAGTACTACGTTCCGTCTTTAGCTTGGAGTTTTTCGCCTCGTCCCAATCGAAGTATTTAAAGCATAGGGCTTGCTCGTCATCATGAGACTCAAGAAGAGGCCATCGTGTATGTGCCGCTCTTTACGCGACCCGAGTGGAAAGGCACGCCACGTATGGCTTATCGAACAGTAGAAGATTTTAATAATACCTTTGAGTGGGCCGATGACCGAATGCCGTAAGAAGCGACCCTCCTGGCATAGGCATATCTTCCCAAAGTCTCACATAGAATATTCACTATATTCTATATAACAGCTCTAGCAGAAATATGACCGCTCTCAGCCAAAAGAAAAAGGGGTCGTGTGGTTGCAAGATAGCAACCACTCGACCCCGGCGGACGGGGAAAGAGAGGGCGGGCAGGGCGCCGCGAGCCTTGGGCTCAGCTCGTTGTGGCTGACGGCTCGTGGTCCAGGCGGACCAGCGCGGCACCGGCGGTCACGACGATGACGATACTAGCGACAGTGTAGCCGGCGGGTAACATCACGTTCAGGTTAAGCTGCATGACTAGGGTGACCAGGACTGCCTGGATGGCCTCGGCGACCGGGCCGCTGAACTCGGCGGCGGCCAGAGCGATCAGGGACGTTGCCGCGATGGTGGCGCCGACCTGCAAGGCACGGGCACTACTCAGGGCACTGATGATAAGCAGCTCGACGCGGTCGATCAGCTTGCTGGCGTAGCGCGACTTCAGGGTCGCCAGGGTGACTACGAAGGTCACGCCGGCGGATCCCGCTACTTCCAGCCCGAACGGCAGGCCGGTCGACAGGTACTCGACGCCGTAGCCCTGGGCTAACAGCACCAGGGCGGGACTAACCGCACCGGCCAGGCTCACCGTGAAAGCGCCTAAGCGCCCATACATGGCCAGCACGACCACCCGTCGCCCGCAAAGTTCAGGGGCGACGATGGTGACCAGCAGCGCCAGCGTGAGCGTGGCGACCAGGACGGTGGGCAGACAGATCATCGGCAGCACAGTTCTCTCTTTTCTCAAGTCTCTGGGCAAGCGCAGGGCGGGCTTACCTCATATATACGATAGCATATTTTAGATAAAAACACAATAGATGCGACTGTCGCTGAGCCTCAATCGCGAAAAGTTATTTAGGGCGTGACAAGTTGCATCGTTTGTGTTACAGTTAATAAAATAATTTGCGCTGCCGGTGGACCTATGAGCCGGGGCGTTTTAATGTGGAATTCCTATGCCCGAGACACTCACATCGACCGATCGTATCCGCAACGTCGCCATTATTGCTCACGTTGACCATGGCAAGACTACCCTAGTGGACGGCCTGCTCAAGCAGTCCAAGACCTTCCGCGAGAACCAGGCCGAGATGCAGCAGACCGCCATTCTCGACACTGGTGACCTGGAGCGCGAGCGTGGCATTACCATTAGCGCCAAGACGATTGCTGTTAACCATGACGGCTACAAGATCAACATTATCGACACGCCGGGCCACGCCGACTTCTCGGGCGAGGTGGAGCGAACGCTCAATATGGCCGATGGCTGCCTGCTGATCGTGGACGCCCAGGAAGGTCCCATGCCGCAGACCAAGTTTGTGCTGACGCGGGCGCTGGCGCTGGGCCTCAAGCCCGTGGTGGTGGTCAATAAGATCGATAAGCGCGACCAACGAGCTAAAGAGGTGGTCGAAGAGGTGGAGCATCTATTCCTGGACCTGGCCGTCAGCGACGATCAGCTGGAGTTCCCAGTCTATTTTGCCATTGGCCGCGACGGCAAGGCCTGGGACCACATTCCCACCGAGGCCGAGGCGCAGGCCGACGGCGACCTGGAGCCGATCTTTAACGCCATTATTAACGACATTCCCGCGCCCAAGGTGCAGGTCGATGGGCCGTTCCAGATGCTGGTGACCTCGCTGAGCTGGGACACCTACCAGGGCAAATATGCCATCGGTCGGGTGCAGCGAGGCAGCATTCGGGCGGGACAGCAGCTGGCCTACATTGACCGCGATGGCGCCACCTCGGCGGCCAAGAGCGACAAATTGTTTGTGGCCCAGGGCCTCGAGCGCATTGAGGTGACTGAGGCCGTGGCTGGCGACATCGTGTGGATTACCGGGGTAAACGCGGCCAACATTGGCGGCACCATGGCCGACCCGAGCGCACCCGAGGCGCTGCCGGTGATGGAGATCGAGGCGCCGACGCTGCAGATTCAGATCGGCCCTAACACCTCGCCGTATGCCGGCCGCGAGGGTAAATTTACCACCAGCCGCCAGATCGGCGCCCGGCTGGAGCGCGAGCTGGAGACCAACGTGGGCCTGCGGGTGACCGACCGCGGCACCGACTTTCTGGTGAGCGGCCGCGGCGAGCTGCACCTATCAGTCCTCATCGAGACGCTGCGCCGCGAAGGCTTCGAGCTTGAGGTCGGCCGGCCGCAGGTCGTTACCAAAGAAGTCGACGGCAAGACGCTCGAGCCGCGCGAGGAGCTCAGCGTGGAGGTGCCCGAGGAATACGTTGGTCCCGTTACCAGCGAGCTGGGCCGCCGCCGCGCCGAGATGGTCACCATGGAGCCCACCACCAAGGGCACCCAGCGGCTGATCTTCCGTCTGCCCACTCGCGCGCTGCTTGGTCTGCGCAACGTTCTCATTACTACCACCAAGGGCACGGCCATCGTTAACAGTTTGCTGATTGGCTACGAGCCACTGGGCGCGCCCCTGCAACAGCTCCGCAACGGCGTGCTAATCTCGGCCGAGACCGGCGCTGCCACCACCTACAGCCTCGAGACGGTCGAGGAGCGTGGTACGGCCTTTATTGGCCCCGGCACCAAGGTGTACGAAGGCATGATTATTGGCCTCAACCGCCGCGGTGACGACATGGAGATCAACGTTACCAAAGAGAAGAAGCTCACTAACGTGCGGGCCTCTTCGACCGACATGAAGACTCAGTTGACGCCGTTTACCCAGCTCACACTGGAAGAGGCGCTCGACTTCATCGAGAACGATGAACTGCTTGAGGTAACACCCGAGAGCCTGCGCATGCGTAAGCGCTACTTAACGCAGGTAGAGCGCAAGCGACATCGCAACGGCTTGTAGCCGGCCAATGGTTTGGTTTGGCGCTTGACGCGCTTGGGTCACGATGGTATGGTGAAGTCCCATTTGGCGCTTCGCTAAGGGATACGCACCACATCCAACTCATCGGGCTGCGGCCCCGTCTCGAGAGGCATGAGTCATGAAGCTGAAGACGCTGCTGGCGTTGTCGTTCCTGCTCATCCTGCTCATCGTGATAGCGGTACGCTTCGTGCCTGAGCTCTGGGGCAGTCAGGACGACCTGTCGACGAAGTCGGGCACAACCCTGCTCGTTCTCGCTGTCTTCGGAGCGTTACTGCTGTTATATGTTGGCCGGCGCTATCTCCTGGGCTCGGAGCGGACGGGCGTGGACGGCAAGCGCCGTTTGCTCCCGCCCAGCAACGCCGAGTTGGTCGTGGCGGTCTTGCTCGAGGCGCTGATTGTGACGTTCTGGACCCTGCTCGTGCTGGGCCAGTTCGTGCCGGCGCTCATCGTCTTGGCCATCATGGCGGCCATCTGGCTCATCGTGGCCCTGGCGCAGAGCCAGCTCTGATGATGGGAACCTGCCGAGTAGACGCTGACGGAGCGGCTTCGGGCCGGAGGTGACATGTCACCTCCGGCCCTGCTTTGTGCCTGGGCGGCGATCAGGGTACAATAAGGGTATGTGGAAACGACTCGCCCTGATCGCCGCCCTTAGCACTCTGCCCTTGAGCGCTCTGGCCGACGATTCAACCCCGACGGCGGCCGGCGCCAACGACCTGCAGTCACAGCAGAGCGGCGCGACCCAGTCCCAGACCGGCCAAGACGCCACCGGTGGCTCTAGCGCCGACGCCACGGCCTTGCAGCCGGCCGGTAGTAGCCCCATTAATTTAGCTCCCACCGGCACCACTGGCCTCGGCGCCTCGGCCACCGATTCGCTCCAGGCTGCGCCCAGCACCAACGACGGCCAGCTGCGCGTGCTCCTCAATAATGAGGCTGATGGGGCGCCGCAGAGTCTAGCCGAGCCCGACTCCAGCCTCCCCGATGGGCTAGCGATCGTCGTCGTGCTCCTTGGGGCGGGAGGCGTGTGGCTCTTGCGCCGCCAGCAATTGCGTCGAGCCCGCGCGCGCTATCCTCATTACACCCACCACCAGCCTCAGCCCAACCGCGACCGCTAGCCCTCAGTCCATAAAACAGTTATGCTAAGAGCACTATGAGGACGCGGTTTACGCCACCCGTTTTTGACCGCCAAGGCTCCTACGAATCGTCGTCGCGAGCGATTCGCTGGGTCTGCCTGGGTTTGGCGTTGGCCACTTACCCCAGCAATAAACCCTATAGCTTGGCCGTCTTTACGCTCATTATCGTGGTGGTCGTTTACAATGGTTTGCGCTACAGCCGCCGTCTTATGCGGCTGCCCTCGTTTGCTTCGCGCGCCAACACCTTAGCCGTTGATCACATCTTTGTGCTATCGCTGGTATATCTGTCGGGCGGCCTGTCGAGCCCGTATTATCCGTTCTTCTTTCTGCTCATTATTGGTACTATCGCCTCGTATGGTGTGGCTGGATTTGCACTGTCGTTGGCCGGGCAGGTCATTATTACGCCGCTCTTGCTGATCTTTCCGAGCGCTGTACAGCCAACTGCTATCGAGTTTCAGTTCATTATTAAACTGGTATTTCTCATTATCTTTAGCTTGGTAGCACAGCAATCAGTGCGGAGCCGCGACGAAGAAGATCTGCTCGAATCCCGCTTTACTCATCGCATTGAGAATGAGCGTCAGCGCCTGCTATCGTTGATCAATTCGCTATCGAGCGCCGTTCTCGCTATCGACGATGCCGGCAATGTTTACCTCTATAACGCTGCGGCGTTGGAGCTACTCAACACCAACCGCGACATTAGCGGCCTGCCCATTAGTGAGTTGTTGCCGCTGCACGATGCCAAGTACACCAGTGTCGATATTTATGACTTGATTCGCGATCAAGACCGAGTACTGAGCCGCCAAGACCTCGTGTTTGTGCCCAACGATGGGTCCGAGATGGTGCTTGATCTAACGGTCTCCCCGGTGCACGTGATGAGCCGGGGCCGCTCGCGCTGGGGCGGCTACATGGCCGTTTTCCGTGACATTACCAAGCAGAAGTCGCTCGAAGAGGAGCGTGACGAGTTTATCTCGGTAACCTCGCACGAACTGCGGACGCCCCTGGCTATTGCCGAGGCTAATCTCTCTACGGCGCTGCTGCCGGGCTACGCCAAGATTGAGCCCAAGGCCAAGGAGCTGCTAGCCCAGGCGCACCAGAACGTGATCTTTTTGAGCCAACTCATTAAAGATCTCACGACCCTGTCGCGAGCCGAGCGCGGTAGCCTTAAGACCGAGAAGACCATCGTTAATCTGGGTGAGCTGCTGCGCGGCTTGGCGCGTGATTTTCAGCCACAGGTTAAGGCTAAGGGGCTTAAGCTTGAGGTTGAGCTTGATAAGCGGATCAGGAATCTCGTCACCAGCGAGTCTGAGCTACGAGAGATTGTTCAGAATCTTCTCACGAATGCGCTCAAATATACCGCTAAAGGGACGATTACGCTGCAGCTGTCGCGCCGGCACCAGGCTACCGTCATTAGTGTTCATGATACCGGTATCGGCATTTCGGCCTCTGATAAGGCGCAGATCTTTACTAAGTTTTATCGCTCCGAGGACTACCGCACGCGCGCTACGGGCGGCACCGGCCTGGGCCTCTATATCTCGCGCAAGCTGGCCGAGCACCTGGGTTTTGAGATGGAGTTTAGCTCGCGGTTGAACCGGGGGTCGGTCTTTCGGCTGATCATGCCCGATCCAAGCGCCGGTAGTCGGGCCGAGGTGGCCGAGGCAGCTCAGTTGGTGCATTAGTCCAAATTACAGACAGAAGTCGCTGTTTGTTGGATCATTGCACGATAAAATGGGGGATGGCTGGAGGATAACTCGCCATTGAAAACAATGGCCAATATGGTATCTTCGATAAGTTCGCCCTCAAGCGAACAGCTCAAATGCGAAGGGAATTCGATGACCGACGATTGGGCGTCACCCCATGCGGTGCCAAATACGGAGCCGCTTCCGACCCTCGACGATATCGCCCCGGAGTGGGTTAAGCCGGAAGGTCGGCTCACCAAGGCCGATCGGGCGCTTCGGCAGGAGGTCGATCAGCGCCGTGCGGCTGCCCAGGCCCTGTTCAACCGGATTGCCGAATTGGAGGGGGAGGTAGGCCGGCTCAAGGACTTGGAGCTGGCGTACGAGCAGCTGACGCAAAACTATCGGCAGCTCACCGAGAGCTCCAGCGAGAGGGAGCTGCGGGTCTACCGTGAGCAGCGATTGGCCGACCTGGCGCGCCGAGTGCAGGCTGAGCTGAATTTCATGATGCCGGATGACGAGATGAGCATCTCCGACGGGCTCGACGAGAGGACCCGCACCACGCACTGCTGCACCAATAGCTATGGCACGTTCGTGGTGAGGATGAAGCCCGGTGATGTCTATGACGCCGAGCTGCACGTGACGCCGACAGACAAAACGTGTTATCCTCTGTCGTTCGATCTGGACGAACGTGGATTGCTGCCGCGAGTGGCAACCGAGATCATCGGCTGGCTCGGCCTGCCCGATAACGAGCGGCTGCCTCGACGGGCCGCCAAGGTCCTGCGCAAGCCCTCGCGGCCGGACGGCGCAGGCGGCCTTGCAGGGCTGATCATGGGTATGACCAGAGCAGCCACAGCGCCAAGCAGGAGCTGTGGTGCCCCCTACTGCCCGGGGCACCACTGATGGCAGGTGCTGAGTAGAAGCCTTCCGCGGGAAGGAGCTGTTAAGTATCCGCAGCTCCTTCCCGCCGGAGAGATATCCAACGAGCTTGGAGCATGGAGTAGCCGAGCATAAGCAAGTTGGAAAAGTGGGCCAGAGATGCTTAAATAAAGCTAATGGTTTGTCCTAATTGCAAATCGACCGATATTATTACTGTCCAGGGACAGCGGTTCTGTATTAGTTGTGGTCAAATTCTGCCAGCGGTTGAGGGTGAGGCGGCCGGTGTGCTGCTGGGCCAGGGGCAGGTGGTTAAGGTAGAGACGCCATTGCCGGTTGTGCCCAAGCCGGCGGCCAAGGTGGCGCACTCGGTGGGGCGGCCCGCCAGTCGGCGCAAGCCGGGGCGCCCCAAGGCCGGCAAACTGGATGCGCCGGTAGCAAGCCCAGAGCCAGCCGTGGCGGTGTCGGCCAAGCCTCACCCGACGACGCCTGGCGATCGGCGACGACTGAGTGATTTAACGCCGGCCGCTCGAACCGCGGCGGCGCCCACAGCGCCCGCGGCTAAGACGCCCGCCGCTCCGGCGCGTGCTGGTGCCCGCCCAGCTATCGGCTACGGCCACATCCTTGGTCTGAGCCTGCACGAGCGGTTTCGACCGGGCGTGTTGGTGTGGGCGCTGGTGCCGGCTACACTGCTCGCCCTGGCGGCTGGCGGCCTCACTTGGCTGCTCATTAACGGCCACATCCAGGCCGCCGTAATCACGACTCGCCGAGCTGGCTGGCCGGTTTGGGGCGAACTCTTGCTAGCGGCAGCCCTTTATTATGTAAGCCACGCGCTAGCCGGCGCCGCCATGATCTTTGGCGTGGCTCGCCGCACCGATCACCGTCCGGCCACTCTGCATCACCAGCTCATTGCGGCCATTAACAGCCTGGGAGCCTGGATTCGATTCGATAGCAGCGTGATAGTTTTGCAGCTCATCGTGGTGGCACTCGCGGTTGGCCTCGCTCTCATCGGCGGTGCCACCTGGCCCATGCCCCAATTGGCGCATCTTAGCCTGCTCTTTGTTGGCTTTTTGCTGCTCGGTTATATCTTGATCGGCCTGGGCTTAATGCAAGGCCTCGGGCGAGTTGGCCTCACTTTAGCCGGATTGTCGGCCCGGCGAGCCCTAGCCATAAGCGCCCGGTTTATCGTTCATCATTTTGAGTTAACCGGCTTTAAGGTGCTCTCATGGATTATCGAGCTGGTGCTGTTATTGCCGATCTTTGGGGTAATTGTGGCCCTAGCTACGTTGCTGCCGCCCAATTGGCGCTGGACAGCCGCACCAGCCGCTGTGGTCTTGACCATTCTCGGCGGGGCGCTACTGGGAGCTGGCACGGCCGTTTGGTGGCTGGCGGTCTACCGCAGCCTGGTTCGCGCCGGCCGACCCGGCCAAGCCTTGGGCCTCCTTACCGCTCATCAGCCCAACCAGCCTCGGCGGTTCGCTCTGGTTAGCACCTGGCTGACACTCGTTATACTGAGCCTAGCCGCCGCCGCTTGGCCGTGGCTGCCAGCGAGTCTATTTGGACACTAACACCAGCGCGACTAATGAGCTGGTGTCGCCCACCTCATGGGACCACTTTGACCTTGACTTTTGCCACCACATCAGGCATATTTGTAAGCAAAGCCGAAGGCTTTTTAAATTTGCGTCATTTTTGACGTGGAATAAGGATAGGTGAGTATGAAACCACTGTTCGAATACCTGGCCGCCTCCCGCGCTGAGCTGGCCAAAGTATCGTGGCCCAATCGTCGTCAGACGATGCGCCTCACCATCCTGGTTATTGGCTTTTCGCTCGCCATGGCCGGCATTCTAGGCGCCATTGACTATGGGTTCTCAGCGCTATTGCAAAACGTAATCATTAAAGGATAGCTATGTCCGACGATATTCAGCTCAAGCATCATTGGTACGTCATTCATACCTACTCGGGGTACGAGGACCGCGTAGCCGAGAATCTGCGCCAGCGCATCGACACCATGCACATGCAGGAAAAGATCTTTGATGTCATTGTGCCCAAAGAGAACCAGATCGAGATCAAGAACGGCCGCCGTCGCATCGTCGAGCGCCGCATCTTCCCCGGTTACGTGCTCGTCCAAATGGACGTCACCGAGGACAGTTGGTATGTAGTGCGCAACACGCCCAATGTCACCGGCTTCGTCGGTTCGGGCACCACGCCTACGCCGATCAGCGAGGACGAGGTGCGCCACATCCAGAAGCGCATGGGCGTCGAGGAGCCGAAGTTCAAGGTCGACTTCTCGCTCGGTGAGGCGGTCAACATCGTCGATGGTCCGTTCAAGAGCTTCGACGGCATGGTAGCCGAGATCGACGAGAACAAGGGCAAGATCAAGGTGCTGGTCAATATGTTTGGCCGCGAGACGCCGGTAGAGCTCGACAGTCTGCAGGTTAAGAAGATTTAGTTACATAATAATGTGGGAGTCCACGCCGCTGGCGGGACGCTAGTACCACAAGGAGCAATCATGGCAGAGGCCAAGAAAGTTAAAGCAAACGTAAAGTTCCGCCTGGGGGCGGGCAAGGCTACGCCGGCGCCGCCGGTTGGCTCGATTCTGGGTGCGCAGGGCGTCAATATGATGGAGTTCGTGAACGCCTTTAACGATCAGACCCGCGAGCTAGGTGATCAGCAGCTGAGCGTCCGGGTTCGCATCTTTGAGGATCGCAGCTTCACCTTTACCTACAAGGGCGAGACGATGGCCAACCAGATCCGCAAGGCAGCCGGCCTCACCAAGGGCTCAGGCACGCCAAATAAGACCAAAGTTGGTCAGCTCACCCGCGAGCAGGTGCGCACGCTGGCCGAGGGCAAGATGAAGGACATGAACGCCAACACGCTGGAGGCCGCCGAGTCGATCGTAGCTGGCCAGGCGCGCTCGATGGGCGTCGAGGTTGTTGATTAATTAATTGATTAATGTGGGAGCCACCGCTACTGGCGGGGCGTTTGCACCACAGGAGTACCGTAATGGCACAGAAGAAGAACACCGAAGAAGTAATTGCTGACGAGCAGACCCGCGACGAGGTTGCCGAAGCGCGCGACGAGATGCCCGAGGTTGATCTGCCGCAGGAGGCCGTTGAGGCCGAGTCTGAGGCCATGGTCTCGACCGACAGCCCGGCCGAAGATGCCGCTAGCGAAGAGGCCAAGCAGACCGCCGAGGACGACGCCAAGCTAGCCAAGGCTGGCAAGCGCAGCGCCAAGGCTGTGCGCGAGGCCGAAGAGGAAGAGGCGCGCCAGGCCGCCAAAGAGGAGCGCGCCGCCGCCGAAGAGGCTGGCGATCAGGAGCCCAAGGCGCCGCGCCGCACCCTGCCCAACCCACTGCACCAGCACGGCAAGAAGTATCGTGCCGCGGCCGAGCAGGTCGACCGCACCAAGCTCTACGGCCTAGCCGAGGCGCTGGAGCTGGCTGCTAAGACCGCCACGACCAAGTTTGACAGCTCGGTGGAGCTACACGTCAACCTAGGTGTTGATGTGCGCCAGGCCGACCAGATGGTCCGCGCCAGCGTAGTACTGCCGCACGGCACGGGCAAGACCATTCGCGTGGCCGTCTTCGCCGATGGCGAGGCCGCCGAGAAGGCCAAGGCTGCCGGCGCCGACCTCGTAGGCACCGATAAACTGCTGGCCGACATCGAGGCCGGCAAGCTGGCCTTTGATATGCTAATCGCCACGCCCGACAAGATGGCTACGCTCGGCAAGGTCGCCAAGGTGCTGGGCCCGCGCGGCCTCATGCCCAACCCCAAGAGCGGCACCGTCACCCCCGACGCGGCCAAGGCCGTGACCGAGGCCAAGGCCGGTAAGGTTGAGTTCCGCACCGACAAGCAGGCCATCGTCCATCAGGCCGTAGGTAAGGTTAGCTTTAAGGCCGCCGATCTGCGTGCCAACGCCGAGACCTTCCTGAGCGCCATTCTCAAGGCCAAGCCGTCGGCCGCTAAGGGCACCTATGTTAAGGCCATCGCCGTTACCACCAGTATGGGCCCGGGTATCAAGATTGATGCAGCTGCTACTACCGCGGAGCTGTCGAGCAAGAAGTAACTCTTTTCCAATTAGTACACCAAAAAGCGCCCCCTCTCGGGCGCTTTTTGGTGTGCGACTGCAGAATTGACATACGATCGCGATTATAGTAGGATAATACATCCGGACACCCTCTTCGACTCAAGAGATGAGTGACTACACATGAGGCTTCTGAGCAAGCACATCCTGCGCATGGAGATCTGCGAGACGTGCCTGTCAGGTCACTGTGCGCGCTGCGGCCACTGCCTGTGCTGCGGCGGACGTCCCCGCATTCGGCTCGCCGGCTATGTGGCACCCAGGTTACTGCTCTCGGCTCACCCGCTGGCCGCGGCCGCCCTGAGCCGCACTCGGTAGCAACCATTCGGCTCCCCGTGCTGGACCCCGAGGCCAACTTCTACGGAAGTTGGCCTCATTGCTATAGGACCAGGTGCGCCTTTTGCCGCCAGTATGCTACGATTATCCGTAAGCATTACCTGTGAGGCGGCGGTGGTTTATAGTAATACCCAAATTAAGCAGGCCATCGACGATGGGCATATTGTGTGTCTGCCGTTTAATGATAAGCATGTGAGCCACGCCAGCCTGGATGTGACGCTTGGCTACTTTTACTACCGCACCGAGCGGTCGGGGGCCAAGCCGGCCTACAACCCGTTCGATGAGCGCGATGTGAGGCGCTACTTTGCAGGGCCGTTCAAGGCCATTCCGCACCGCGAGTGGTGCGACAAGAACGGTGTGGCGCTACTGGAGGGCATTCCGGCCGACCATCCGGTCATTCCGCTGCAGCCGGGCGAGCGCATTCTGGCGCACACGCACGAGTTCTTTGGCATTCGGCCGCCGGGCGCCTGCGATATTAAGTCGCGCTCGAGCTGGGGGCGCAACGGTGTGGCGGTCTGCTTTGACGCCGGCTGGGTCGATCCGGGCTATATTAATCGGCTAACGCTGGAGATCTTTAACCTGAATCAACACGAGACGGTACTACTGCCGGTGGGCGAGCGTATCGCGCAGGCTATCTTCCACGCTTCGGGTGAGGTTGACGGTAATTACGGCGCCGGTCGCGACGACGGTTTTAGCGGCAAGTACCAGGCCGGCATCGATTTGGATGCGCTGGTGCGCGACTGGCGCCCCGAGCTGATGCTGCCACGGGCCTACAAAGACCAGCGCCACCTGCCGACGCCCGTGCCTGGACTGATGGTGGACGAAGTATGAAGCGCGGCGTCTTCATCGCCATCGAGGGCAGCGACGGCTCGGGCAAGACCACGCACACCACTCAGCTGGTGGCCTGGTTGCGCCAGCAGGGCCACGACGTGGTGACCTTTGACTTTCCGCAGTACGGCACGCCTTCGGCTTACTTTGTGGAGCAGTACTTGGCCGGGCGCTACGGCGGGTTGGCCGACATTGGCCCGTACCGCGGCTCGCTGTTTTATGCTATGGACCGGTATGATGCCGGCTTTAAGATTCGGGCGGCGCTGAGCCGGGGTGCGGTGGTGGTATCAAATCGCTATGTGGCGTCAAATATGGGCCACCAAGGTGCCAAGCTCGATGACGCTGCTGAGCGCCAAGCCTATTTTGCTTGGAACGAGCACCTAGAGTTCGAGATTCTGGGCATTCCCCGGCCGGACCTGAATGTGGTGTTGCGGATGCCGGCCGAATTGGCTCAGCACCTGGCCGGCCAGGTGACAGAGAAGACCGAGCGAGCTCATCTGCGCGGCCAAAAGCGCGACCTGCACGAAGACAACCTGGACCATCTGCGCCGGGCCGAGCAGACCTACGCCGAGCTGTGCCGGCTCTTTCCGGCCGCTTTTACGCTCATTGAGTGCGCCGACGGTCAGCGCATTCGGCCGATCGACGAGATTCAAGGTCAGGTTCGTCGACTAGTGACGGCTTTGTTGGCCAAGCACAGCAACCATAAAGAGGACCAATAGATGGCCTACGCTGCCAAGATTCTGCTCGACTCAATCTCGCCCCAAGGCGTGCGTCTCATTACCTTTGAGGTAACGTTTCCGCGGTTTATTCTAGCCGAATTTAATACCCACCGCGCCTTTAGTCGCAACACCGCCAGCTCGCGGGCCATTCCGGCCAAAAAAATCTGGGAGCGCACCGAAGCCGAGCCGTTTGTGCCGAGCTATTGGGGCAAAAACCAGAAGGGCATGCAGGCCGACGAAGAGTTGTCGCCCGCCGAGCAGACCGAGGCCGAGCGCCTGTGGCGCAATGCGCTGGCCGCGGCCCTCGATCACGCCAAGCAGTTGGCCGAGTTGGGCGTGCACAAGCAGTTAACCAATCGCATCTTGGAGCCGTTTATGTGGCACACCGCGCTGGTGACGGCCACTGAGTGGGATAACTTCTTTGCTCTGCGCGCACACCCGGCCGCCCAGCCCGAGATCCAGACCATTGCGCGGATGATGAAAGAACTATACGACACCAACCAGCCACAACTGCTCCAGGAAGGTCAATGGCACCTGCCGCTGATCCGGCCCGAGGAGTTTGGCGAGGCCGACCTGGAGACGCTCAAGCAGGTCTCGAGTGGCCGCTGTGCCCGCGTTAGTTACCTGACGCACGACGGCGTGCGCGATCTGGAGGCTGACGTTCGGCTGCACAATCAGCTGCGCGAGGGCGGCCACATGTCGCCGTTTGAACACGTAGCCCGGCCCATGACGGCCGCCGAGTACGCCCAGACGCCATTCTTGGGCAACTTTCGCGGCTGGCACCAGTATCGCAAAGATCTGCCGCACGAGAGCAACTACGCCGAGGCTCAGGCCGTAGCGCAACCGGAGGTGACCGTATGAACCAATTATTCGATCTAACGGACCAAGAGTTTGCCCGCCAGCGCGACACTCTTAACCTGATCGCCTCGGAGAACTATCCTTCGGCCAAAGTGCTAGAGCTGCTCGGTAGCGTTTGGAGCAATAAATACGCCGAGGGCGCGCCAGGCAAGCGCTACTATGCCGGCAATGCCAACGCTGACACCATGGAGCAGCTAGTGCAAACCAAAGCGCTCGAGGTATTTGATGCCACCGGCGAATACGGCGTCAACGTGCAGGTGCTATCCGGCTCGCCGGCCAACGCCATGGTGTATTTGGCCATGCTCGAGCCCGCGGACACGGTGATGAGCCTGAGCCTGGCCAACGGCGGGCATTTGTCGCATCTACACGCCACCTCCAATTATTTAAAGTTCTTTAAGCTGGTCAATTACGATGTGGCTGCCACCGAGCACGGTTTTGAAGTGGACGAGGCTGACTTTGAGGCTAAACTGCGCCAGCATAAGCCGCGGCTCGTCATTCTGGGCTTCTCAGCCTATCCGCGAGCCTACGAGTTTGCCAAGCTGACGCGGCTGGCGCACGAACAGGGCGCGCTGGTGCTGGCCGACATCGCCCACATTAGCGGCCTGGTGGCGGCTGGCGAGCACGACACGCCGTTTAAGGCCGGCCACGACGGCGCCGACTTCATTAGCCTGACGACCCACAAGACGCTGCGGGGGCCGCGGGGCGCGCTTCTGTTCGCCAAGCAGGCTCATATGCCAGTCATTAATAAAACCATCTTTCCGGGCACGAGCGGTGGTCCGCATCTGCACCAGATCGCCGCAACCGGCCAGGCGCTGCTCGAGATTCTGGGTAAGGATCAGCACCCTGACGGCCGCGGTTTTAAGGACTATATCCGGGCCGTTAAGGCGACCTGCCGGGCACTGGAGCGAGGCGCAGCCGAGGGAGGCCTAGAGGTAGTTTCGCCCACGCAAACGCACTTAACGCTGCTAAAGCTGCCCGACGCGGTCGACAGCCTGGAGGCACAGCGCTCGCTGGAACGGGCCGGCCTCATCACCAATCGCAACCAGATCCCGTTCGACACCAAAACGGCCTGGCGCCCCAGCGGGCTGCGGCTCGGTACGGCGGCGCTGGCCTCGCGCGGCCTCACCGAGGCACAGGCTCATCAGCTCGGCCAGCTCGTCGCCGAAGTTGCTCTAGGCCGCACCACCGAGGCCGACGCTCTGGCCGAAACCCAAGCTCTAGCCGCCCAGCTAGCATGGTGGTACTCGGTGCCGGCCCAGCCGTAGCGACCGTCCGCACGTGACAGACCGCCGGAAGTCGCAATAACTTCCGGCGGTCGTGGATGGCGCTCATTAGGCGGCCCTCTCTTGGGCGATCAGAATCTCGAATGTCCCGGTGACGGCGATCTTACCGTTCCGGAGCATAAAATGCGCTCGCTCCAGGACACCCTCGGGCGAGAACTCCAGGCAGTACTGCGCCTGGCGATTGGCGGTGTAGGTACAGGGCTGACTTGAGCCCGCCCGGTGAAGGTAGAGGCACGGGGTATTGTGGTCGTCAATATTCCACGCCACCTGATCGATGGTGGTGAGCTCAAGGTGGCGCTTTGTCGCCTTGACATCGCGCCACCTCACGTGCGTAATACAGACCACACAGCCCACCAAGGCCTGCAGCAGCACCGCCACCATCTGGCAGTTGCCCGGTCCCAGAACCTTCCATTCGGTACTGTCGGGTGTCATCGTTGGCCTCCCTTCACTGGGCCAAGACGCGTACGCGATTGGTAGTATTATGCCACATATCTATAAAGATCGAAATTATTCGTGTATATTTGGCAACGGCGTCATTGAACACGAGGCCACACTTCTCTACGGTGGCGAGGTCCAGGGGATGCCTGGCTAAGCCACGTACCACAAGAAGTTTAGCAGTGCGATACTTTGCGCCGTTTACGAAAACAGATGATCCAGCCGATTCGGCCTGGGATCCAGAAATCCTACAGGATGAAGTAGACGGTGCTAAATCAAGGCAGCGGGGACGCTCGTAGCCATTTTACTCCCACTGGACCATCACACAATTCGGAGAAGGCTGCATGTCTAACGATCGAGAGGGGCTTGCGTCACAAGTTGAGTTGCTTCAAACACTCAACAACCGGCGCACCGAGCTTGAGGGCTTAAAGGCGCGACTCCAGCAGCTGGGTCGGCACGATGACAGCCCCGAGGCAACCCAGCTTCGCGCCGACATCGTGGCACTAGAAGCTCAGATCGCGGCCGACGAGGCTAATACCACCTCAATTCGCGACACGGCTCGGGGTTATCACGTTAACCCGAACTCCCAAATGGTCGACGGCGAGCACGACGTCTGAGGCTTAGGGTGACGGGCAGGCCGCCGAGGTGCAGGAAGAGCGCCTCGGCGGCCGCACCATTTTCTCGACTTGGTTCTTTACTTTCGGCCTATGTTTGGTATATTAAATTCAGCTAGGATTTATACTAAGAGATAGGGAAGAGAACATGGCGCAAGCACTTACGAACGAACAACTGCAAACGAATATTCTGGCTGCCATTAAGGATAGCCAGTCGCGCCTTATTGCCATGGTCAACGAGGATCTATTAGCTACGGCGCAACGAATAGACGGGCTGGAGCAGCGGCTTAATAAGCGATTCGACCGACTCGAGAGGGCTTTTCGGGCCCATGCCACCGACAATCAGCGCCATTTGCCATTGACGACAAGCTCAAATTAAGCTACACTAACTTACGTTCACCGAAGACAGTGGCCGTCCCGCCCAAGGCGCGGACTTAATTAGCCACCGAGGCGATTCCGTAGACCTGGCTTCGGCCAGCAGTAGGAAGACCTTCAGCTGTCTCTTTGGTGGGAACCCAAGAGATTTTTTAATGAGAGGGTAATGACATGGCCATTTCCCGTGCTGCCAAGGAGCAAGCGGTTGACACACTCAGCGGCGAGCTTGGGCGCATCAAATTGGCTGTCATGACCGACTATCGTGGCCTCTCCGTGCCGGAGATCGAGGAGCTGCGCGCCACGCTGCGTCAGGAACGGATGACCTATCGGGTCACCAAGAACACGCTGCTGCGCATCGCCGCTCAGAACAATCCGGCGCTGGCCAAGATCGACCCCCAAACCTTCACCGGCCCGATGGCTCTGGCGCTGGGTTTTGATGACGAAGTGGCTCCGGCCCGTGTCATCTTCCAGTACGCCAAGGAGCACAAGGCCCTGGAGATTGTGGGCGCGATCACTGGCGATGGTCACGTGCTAACCTCGGCCGAGGTTAAGGCTCTAGCGACCCTGCCCACCCGCGAGCAACTGCTTGCTCAGGTGGTCGGTACGATCGCGGCGCCGCTCACCGGCTTCGTTGGCGTCATGGCGGGCAACGTTCGTTCAATTATTAACCTGCTAAACGCGCTTTCGGAAGCGAAAGCTTAAAGGAGATACCAATGGCAGAAGAGAATGTGGAGACTACCGAAACGGTAGAAATTCCGGAGAAATTTGCAAAGCTGGTTGAGCAGATCGACAAGCTGAGCGTGCTCGAGCTGAGCGAGCTCGTTAAAGTGCTCGAGAAGCACTATGGCGTAAGCGCCGCCGCTCCGATGGCGGTGGCTGCCGCCCCGGCCGCCGGCGATGGCGAAGGTGCTGCCGCCGAGGAGAAGAGCGCCTTTACCGTGGTTCTGACCGCGGCTGGCGACAGCAAGATCAACGTCATCAAGGCCGTGCGCGAGATCACTGGTCTCGGCCTGGCCGAGTCCAAGGCCCTGGTTGACGGCGCTCCCAAGCCTGTCAAGGAGAATGTGCCGAAGGCCGAGGCCGATGAGGCCAAGGCTAAGCTCGAGGAGGCCGGCGCTAGCGTCGAGCTGCAGTAGCTTAAGTTCGTTCCTCGTCTCAAAAAAGAGCCCTACGGGGCTCTTTTTGGTACATTTTCCATAAAAAGAGCGCTATTGATTGCATTTTTGTGATAGGATCATTATCAATAACTTTCAATCTGAAGACCTACGTGGAGGACCCTCTATGAAAAGCTCTGTTCTTGGCCGTCTTACCAAACAACTCGCCGGCGTCGCTGTAGCTCTCTGCGGCGCCTCCCTTTGGCTTACGGCCGCTCCGGCCCATGCCGCTGCCGCTATGCCCAACACGTTGCCTCTGCGCGAACTATATACGCAGCCCGGCCAAATGTATTTGTACAGCAGCAGTTGGCCGGAAGTATCGGCAGCTCGCACCTCATATGGCCTTACGCTGGCCAACCAGCGACCGGTAGGCTACATCTTAACGACGCCCAGCTCGGATACCATCGGACTATATCGGTTGCAGCAAAAAACCACCGGCAACTGGATCGAATCTGACAGCCAAAGCGAGATTAACGCTCTGGTAAACGGTGGCCAGTTTACGCTCCAAGGGTTGTCGGGCTACCTCTATACCTCAGCTTCCCATCCCAACACGCAGTTGTTGTACCGCTACAATAATGGTCGAGGCTGGCGGGTGGCTCTATCGAGCCAGGCTGCGGCCATGAAGTCGGCCGGCTACACCCAGGAGGGTCCGCTCGGTTATATCCTCACCAGCTCCTACCAGGTTGGCGCTTACTACTTTGGCACCTACGACAATGGCGCTTCGCCGGCCTTGCTTCAGGCGGTGCTGAACTACTTTGGTCGCTATCCCGACCCGTGGGGCGGCGTGCGCGACTTTTCGGGCCAGGACCCGGCCGTAAAGCAGAATACCCAAGGCTGGACGGGCGATTGGAGCTATCTGAAGCCGTCCATTGGGTACTACGACGACAGTCAGCCCTCCACGCTCCAAAAGCAGATTGACCAGGCCGCCAATGCCGGCCTGACCTACTTCTCGTTCTACGAGTACTGGAACAACCAGGCCAACACGGCCCAGCTTGATTCGGCCGTTAAGGCCTTTACCCAGGCCCCCAACAGCCAGCGTCTTAACTTTATGCTCAGCGTGGTCATTCCCACCGAGACCGGCGAGCATATTTCGCTCCCCACTAGTCAGTTCGCGGCGGCGGCCGATAATTTCTCCGAGTACACCAAGCAGCCCAACTACCTGGTAACGCAAGACGGCCGGCCCATGGTCTTCATGGAGGACACGGCTGGTATTGGCAGTGGCAGCATCCAAGACCGCAACAGCTTCATTGATTTGCTTAAGCAGGACATTAAAGCCAAGACGGGTCGCGACGCCTTCCTCATGAACAATAGCGATAGCGGCATCGATACTGTCTCGCAGATTCATGGCGATGGCTACAGCTGCCTGAACATTACCAAGTACATCAATGATGGCAGTTACAGTGAGTACGTCGGCGACCTAGGCAATTACTTTGCCGGCCTCGATAAGACCGGTCTACCGACGAGCCGATGTGCCATCAGTGGCTTTAACGAAGCGCCTCGCACCGGCTTCCTCTTGCCCAAGAGCAGCATTCGCTACTTTAAGGACAATTCCAAAACTCAGTTCTCGCAGGCCATGGCTACCACCAAGACTAGCATGGTGCAGCAGCCGGCCAGCCCGATCGATAACTACGTGACCGTTTACGCCTGGAATGAATGGCTTGAGGGCGGCATTATTGAGCCCAATGTGCGTGACGGATCTTACTACCTCAACACGCTGCAGAGCACCTTTAGCCTTGTTGGCCGTTAGACTTAACTTCCTTCATTCCGGTTTACAGAAGGAGCCTTAGGGCTCCTTCTAAGTGCCGGCACAGACAATCCGGCAGGCTACTGAGCAGTTTGGATTAAGCTCAGTAGCTCCTGCGCTTTCGTTTCGCTCACCGCCGTCAGGCCGCTCGCCCGTTCCTGATCAAAAGCCGCCTGATCTGTCGCTCGACGAGCCACAGCCAGCTTATCACTTTTATCGTTTGACTCTTCGTCGAGCTCCGAATCCATCAGCATTGAGACGCGCCGCTCCACATTAACCTGATCATCGTCAGCCTGCGTGAAGTAGTAGGTCTCACGCTCGGTTATACCGTTCTGGCTCGGCCGGGTCAGCTCAACTTGACCAATGGTATTCGGTCCCGCCAGGCTCGTCGTCTTGAGCTCGTCGTCTGATGGTCGCCAGGTAATCTCAAGCGAGTCATGCTCGCCATCGGCCGGGTCGAATGACTCGTACTCGCCTCCTTGGTCGAACTTAGTATCAAGCGTCTTTAGTAAATTATCTCGTGTGCCAGCGGCCATGGGCAGCTCCATCTCTCGTGAGTTACCGGGCGAGCTGGAAGACTCTGTGCCCTTGGGCGGATTAAAGAATTCGGTCATCGCGGCACTCCACTAGTTACAAGCATCATATAAGGTAGGGCTAAGTTGGCGCAACGGTAGATTGGATAGGACCCCACTCGAGGCAGGGTCCCATCCAACTAGGTGATGCTAAAACGACTAGCGGGTGCTAGTAGTCCGAGCCGCTCGAGCCCGATTGAATGAGGAAGTAGAGCGTGAGGATGATGTCGATCGCGAAGATGATCAGAAAGATGGTCCGATAGATGTTGGCTTTTTTCTGGATTCGGGTCCGATCCAACTCGGGTGTATTGACTGATTTGGCTTTGCCCCTATAGACCAGCCACAGAACGAGAAACAGAATCTCCAGCACGCATCTCTCCTGAGCTCGAAGCAATGCAACGGCCCCACTAAGTGAAGCCCGATTACTTTTATCACGAAATAATAGTTTAGACTTTGTGTGATTTAACAAATGACTGATTTTTGACAAATAATGTGAGCAGTTTGAGCTCAACTGCCAAATTACCTTTTGACATTATTTGTCTGGCGTAGTATGAATAAAGCCAGTTTAGGTACCAAAAACCGAAAAAGGATGTGTGGTGGCAGAAATTACCGATAAGCAGCTCAAGACCCTCAAGAAATTGATTGAGACCGCCGAGACCAACTTGGCTGGCGCTAAGGAGCTGCTCACCAGCTTGGTTGGTTCCGACGATACCGTGGCGCCCATGAGCGCAGCGGCTGGTACCAAGGCCGGCGATGCAGCTCCGGGTAAGATCATTGAAGGCGCCTTCGATGGTCAGCACATGATTGGGCCCGACGGCAAGAGCTACCCCGTGCCGGCCAACTACGCCAGCAAGAGCAAGCTCGTGCAGGGCGACCAGCTCAAGCTCATCATCGGCGATGATGGCAGCTTTATCTACAAGCAGATCGGCCCAGTGGAGCGCAAGAAGCTCATCGGCACACTCAACTTGAAGGATGGTGCCTACTTTGTAGAGGCGCGCGGCCAAGAGTATCACGTCTTATTTGCCAGCGTTACCTACTTTAAAGCCCAGCCGGGCGATCAGGTTACCATGGTTATTCCCGAGGCGGGTGAGGCTGAGTGGGCCGCCATCGAAGCCGTTATTGGCTAATGGCGCTCTACTTTATCACCGGCAATGCCGGCAAGTTTGGTGAGATTCAGGCGCTTATCCCGGATATTATTCAGCTCAAGCTCGATGTAGACGAGATCCAGAGCCTGGACCCGCAGGTGGTGATTGCGCACAAATTGGAGCAAGCAGCGCGGCATCATGACGGCGAGTTTATCGTAGAGGATACGTCGTTGGCGCTTAATTGTCTAAACGGGCTGCCTGGTCCGCTGATCAAGTGGTTCGAGGAGGCGATTGGGCTGCCCGGCATTGGCGAACTGGCGGCCAAATATGACGACCAGACCGCTGTGGCCCGCACTACTATTGGTTACCGCAACCAGCAGGGCCAGACTCGCTATGTTACTGGCGAGATTGCCGGCCGTATTGTGCTGCCGCGCGGGGCCGGCGGCTTTGGCTGGGATGACATCTTTGTGCCCGAGGGTTACGACAAAACGTTCTCTGAACTTGGCCCCGAGATTAAGGGCCGGATTAGTATGCGCCGCCGGGCGGCCGAGCAGCTCGTGGCTTTTCTCGCTTAATTTAGGTATTATTCCAAACACCAATCTATTGGCAATACTCTGGAAGGGAGTAGCACCTCATGGGCGAATACGACGGACCAGGTTGGTACCGTGATTTCGCGCTGGCGATGTGGGCCGGCCTTGGGTCCGACAGTCCGGGAGTTCTACGCGGGCCTTCATCGGTGCAGTTATGGCTGATGGCGTTCCTCAACTGGTTGTTTGGCTGGTCGTTCTCGGTCACGTTCCAGAGCCGCGGCGGCTCGAAGACGACGTTCGTGGCAACCACCATCCGGCGCTACACCGACAAGCCGCTGCCAACCTCTGACTCCTCTCGCAGTCGCGCCTGGCTCCTGATGGGCCCCGCCAGCGAAGAGGTGTGCACGGCCGGCGGCGGCCCGGCCTACCACTGCATGGAGTACTCTACCGACACGCGGCTGAGAGGCGACTTCCACTACGGCAGCTACGCGCTGCTGACCCGGGTACTCTACAGCGATCGGCGCAAGCACCCATCGTGTTGGTAGCCGAGACGGTAAATGGTTGCGAGTGGGCCGGCTGTTCCGAGTGGACGGCCGGCCCAATGGCTGCTTATCCACTACCTGTTACACCCCCGCTTAGGCTATAATGAGAACAACGAGTGGAAGGGTGGTTCGCATGGCCGAGCAGGCTTTGTATCGCAAATATCGGAGCAGCGACTTTAGCCAAGTTATTGGCCAAGAGCATGTGGTGAAGACGCTAACGACAGCTATTGCTAGCGGCCGGCTGAGCCATGCCTACCTGTTTACGGGTCCGCGGGGGGTGGGCAAGACCACCGTGGCGCGACTACTAGCTCGGGCTATCAACTGTACGAGCCAGGGCGAGCGGCCCTGTAACCAGTGCGATATGTGCCTAACGGCTATTAATTCGAGTCTGGACATTATTGAGATCGATGCGGCCAGCAACCGATCGATCGATGCGGTGCGCGAGTTGCGCGACAAGGTGGGCCTGGCGCCAGCCATTGGCAAATACAAGGTCTATATTATCGACGAAGTCCACATGCTAACTACCGAAGCCTTTAACGCGTTGCTCAAGACGCTGGAGGAGCCGCCGGCGCACGCAGTATTTGTGCTGGCCACCACCGAGGCACACAAGGTGCCGGAGACGATTATCTCGCGGACACAGCGGTTTAGCTTTAAGCCGCACACCGAGGCCAACATGGTGGCGCAGCTAGCTAAGATCGCCGAGGCCGAGGGGATTGCGGTGGAGCAGCCGGCCTTGGAGCTAATCGCGGCGGCAGCGCGGGGCGGTTTTCGCGATGCCATTAGCATGCTCGATCAGGTGGCCTCGAGCGGCGAGCCGGCTGTTACCACGGCCACGGTGCGCATGCTGCTGGGGCTGAGCGATGCCGAAGCTATCGGCGCCATGAGCCAGGCTATTGCCGACGGCCAGGCCAAAGCGGCTCTGGAGGCCCTGGAGACGCTGATCGAGCAGGGCGCTCAGCCCGGCCAGATCGTGGTGCAACTGGTGGGGCAGTGGCGCGAGGCGCTCCTGGCGGCGGTGGGCTCGGCGGCCGCAGACGACGCCACCGCGCGAGCCTTGGCCAAGCAGCTCTCGCCCAGCCGTATTGGCACGGTTATCGAGGGGCTGCTCGAGGTGGCACGGTCGCACTGGCCGCGCGAGGCCCTGGAGGTAGCGGTGGTGCGGCTAGCGGCGGCCGAACGGGTGGCCGAGCCCGCTCCGGCAGTCGTTAAGGCCCCGGCAGCAGAGGCCAAACCGGCCGGACGCGCCAAGCCGGCGAGCCCGGCGCCGGCAACGGCACCCGCCGCCGCGTCGGCTCAGCCAGCCTCCGAGGCGGCCAGCATAAGCCAGGCCGCCGACCTCTGGCCCAAAGTGCTAGTCCTGCTTAAGCAAAAGAATAATTCGCTCTGCGCGCTCCTGCAGATGTACCCCGTCGACTTTAGCGACGACACTATTACCATCAAGTCGCGCTTTAATTTTCACCGCGACCTATTTATGAAAGCGCCCAACCGTCGCGCCATCGAGGAAGCCGCCGCTAAAGTGTACGGTCGTACGCTGGCCGTAACCGCCGTAACCGATGAGAGTGCAGGGAGCTCGGCCGGCCCCAAGCCCAGCCGGCCAGCGGTTGATCCGGCCGCGGAGCTCGTATCGTCGGCGCTAGAGATTCTGGGCGGCGAGGTAGTGGAATGAGCGCACCACGCGAGACCGGCCGCCGCGGCCAGAACCAGCCGCGCCACTTTGCCGACACGCTCCAGGTAGAGACGGCCGTGGGCGTGGCTGGCAAGCTGCCGCCGCAGAACATCGACGCCGAGACGAGCCTGCTCGGCTCGTTGTTGATCGATAAGGAGGCCATCATTCGCGTGGCCGACATCGTGACGGCCGAGGACTTTTACGATAACCGCAACGCCATTATCTTTAGCGCCATCGTCGATCTCTACGAGAAGCGCCAGCCGCTCGACCTGGTAACGCTTACCAACAAGCTGCGCGAGGTCGAGGAGCTCGATCGCGTGGGTGGTTCGGCCGCCATCGCCGAGCTCACCTCGGTGGTACCGACGGCCGCCCACGTGGTTGAGTATGCCAACATCGTCTCCCACAAGGCCACGCTGCGCCGCCTCATCACCGCCTCGGGCCAGATCACTCAGCTGGGCTACGATGAGAATATGCCGCTCGACCAGTTACTAGACAAGGCCGAGCAGACCATCTTTGAGGTCAGCCAGAAGAATCTCAAGCAAAACTTTATCCCGCTGCGCACGGTGCTCGACGAATCGTTTGAGCGACTTAACGAGCTCCACTCCAACTCGGGTAAACTGCGCGGCATCCCGACCGGTTTCCGCGACATGGATAACCTCCTGGCTGGCCTGCAAAACTCCGACCTGTTTATTCTGGCCGCCCGCCCCTCCATGGGCAAGACCACCTTCGTCATGAACCTAGCCCACCACGTCGCCTCCAAAGAGGGTATTCCGGTTGGCTTCTTCTCGCTTGAGGTCTCCAAAGAGCAACTGATCGACCAGTTGCTAGCCATCGAGTCCGGCGTGGACGCCTGGAACCTGCGCACCGGCAAGCTCACCGACGACGACTTTCCGCGCATTGCTGAGGCCATGGCGCAGCTCAGTGAGGCGCCGCTCTACATTGACGACTCGGCCGGCACCAACGTCATGGAAATGCGCACCAAGGCCCGCCGACTGCAATCCGAGCACGGCCTCGGCCTGGTCATCATCGACTATATGCAGCTGATCAGCGGTGGGGCGCGCAGCCAAGAGAGCCGCCAGCAAGAGGTCAGCGAGATCTCGCGCGGCCTCAAGGCGCTGGCCCGCGAGCTCAATGTGCCGGTCATCGCGCTATCGCAGCTGTCTCGCGCCGTCGAGTCGCGCGAGGACAAGAAGCCCATGCTATCCGACCTGCGCGACTCCGGCTCCATCGAGCAAGACGCCGACGTGGTGGCCTTCCTCTACCGCCCCTGGTACTACGACAAAGAGGCCGATCCCAACATCACCGAGGTGCTGGTTAAGAAGCACCGCCACGGCGCCATCGACGACATCGAGCTCTACTTCGACGCCGCTCAGCGCCGGTTTACCGATCTGGACCGGTTCCATGCATAAGTATTGGTTTAACCGCTATTACTCTAAGGCGGAGAAGCTAACATGAACCTTGAGCAGCTCATCAAACGTGCGGTCGACATTCGAGCTAAGTACGATCAATTAAATCAAGCCCAGCGCGGCATAACCTGGAATGAGCAGCAGTTCATGGCTGGGTTCGTGGGTGATGTGGGCGATTTGTCCAAGATTATTATGGCCAAGCATGGCCTGCGCGCTATGGATGATGTCGACGCCAAGCTAGCCCACGAGCTGGCCGACTGTCTCTGGTCGGTACTTGTCTTGGCCGACAAATACGAAATTAACCTTGAGGCTGAGTTTGGCAGAACCATGGATGAGCTGGATCGGCGCCTAGCGAGCGAGAGTCGCGGTTAACCCGAGCACTGACTTATTTACAGGTTCTCAGATATTGGTTATGCTTACAGATAATATGAGTGGACTGAGCGCGGAGCGCAGAGACAGCTTTAAGGCCGACCTCAGGCGGGTAGGTAAGTTTGGCGCCATCGGCGTTATTAATACGCTGCTCGATTTCACCATTTACAACGTGCTTCACACGCAGGCCGGCCTCAGTTTAATTGAGGCCAACATCATCTCAACCACGTGCGCCATGATCTTTAGCTTCTTTGCCAACAAGCAGATCGTCTTTAAGCACCACGGCGGGCGCTGGTGGCATCAAGCGGTGCCGTTCTTTGCCGCTACCATGTTCGGCCTGTACGTGCTGCAGAATGGCACCATTACGCTGCTCACCGATATCTGGCCGGGTATGCTCGGGGTGGCGGTGATGCTGGCGCATGCCACAGGTGCGAGCCGGGTGGTGTCTGATAGCTTTGTGGTTAATAATGGAGCTAAGGCAGTGGCTACGGCCGTCAGCTTGGCTTGGAATTATATTATTTATAAAAAGGTGGTGTTTAAGCATGGCTAAGATTCGTCCTCCGTTTACCTGGTTTGGTCGTTACACCAATTGGCTGGTGGTGGGCGGGCTCGTGATCGTGGCGGCTTTCTTTCGGCTCTATGAGCTAACGACGTTGCCACCCGGCCTCTATACTGGCGAGGCGCAGGTGGGGCTCGACGCTATGCGGCTTGCGCACGGCGTGCTGCCGGGGTTTGTGGCGGCCAACGGCTACGCGCCGCTCTGGACGGTACTGCAGGCCCTCAGCATTATGGCCTTGGGTCACACAGTGCTGGCGCTGCGCGTCTGGCCGGCGATTATTGGCATAGGCGCGGTGGTGGCCACCTGGCTGTGGGCCCGCACCTGGTTTGATCGACGGGTGGCGCTGGTGGCCGCCTTTGTGGTAGCGGTGACGCCGTGGGCGGTTACGCTCAGTCGAAATGCGCTGCCGGTGGCACTCATTGGCTTGCTGGTGCCACTAACGCTCTGGGCGGCCACCTGGGCCTATCATCGCGGCGGCCTCAAATGGTGGCTCCTTACTCTGGGGTTGGGCCTCATTGATCTCGTGAGCGGGCCACTCGGCTGGCTGCTGGCGCTCACGGTGGCAATACTAGGGACGATTCGGCTGGTGCAGCGCCGGCAGCTGTGGCCGCTTAACCGGAATCGGCTGATGCTAGGCGGTGCGGTTGTGCTGGGCCTAGCCGGCGCCGGCTATGTGGCCGGCCGCTCGTGGGACGCGCTGCGGCATCTGCCGGCCGCTCTGGGCTTGGTAAGCTCGCCGACCGCCCTCGCCGACGCCGTGGTGCGCACGCTACTCATGTTCAATCTGCACGGCGACGACAACCTGCGCCATAACTTTGGCGGCGAGCCACTCCTTAATGCCTTCGTTGGTCTCATGTTTATCGCCGGCCTGCTGGTGACGATCTCGCGCTTGGCGCAGCGCCGTTATCGCGTGTTGCTTGTCCTGTTTGCGGTGTTCTTGGCTCCGGCTGCCATCAGCCTGGTGGGATTACCCAACGCCGCGCACGCTGCCGCCGTCTTGCCGGTAGTAGCGGTACTAGCAGCCGTTGGCGTCTCGTACATGCTCGAGCTATGGTACGCTACCTTTCCGATTAATTCGGCGGCCCGCACCACCGGCCAAGCCGTCTTCATTGTGCTGCTCGCACTAACGCTCTTTCAGGGTTACACTCAATACTTTCGTGCCTGGGCTGGCTCTACCGAGACGTACGCCGCCTATAACGAGCCGGCCGTAGCGGTGGCCAAATTTGTTCAGGCCGAGCCGGCCAAGACCGTCTTTTACGTTGTAGCCCAGAGCGATGAGCTCCCGGTGGTAGCGTATCTTAATAATTACCTCAACGATGAGAGCCACTACATACCATTGACTCCCGGCCAAGTAGCGGGCGTGCCCCTGGGCGGCACCAAGCAGTTTGTTATTACCGCCGCTGCTCGCGATGAGGCGACCAAGAGCTTGCGCCTTAAATTCCCCGGCGGCAAGTTGCAACCCCATATCTCGACCTTTAGCCAAGACGAAATTTATTACACCTACGAGATGACACCATGACCACGTCGACCACGCCCATCGACCTCAGCATTATTCTGCCCGCCTACATGGAGGCCGAGGGGATCGCCGGCTCGCTGGAGCAGCTAGCGGCCTTCTTGGCCACGCGTAATTATGGCCAAGTCGAGGTTCTCGTGGTGGTGGCCGACAGCACCGATGGCACGGCCGACATCGCCCAGAGCAAGGCCGGCCTCTTTCGGCATTTTCGCGTGGTGCAGGCCGGCCCGCGCGTCGGCAAGGGCCGTGATGTCCGGCTCGGCATCTTTGAGGCCCGCGGCCACTACCGCTTATTTATGGACGCCGACCTCGCCACGCCGTTAACGCATTTAGACGATGTGAAGCGCCTCATGGATCAAGGCGCCAAAGTCGGCATCGCCGTGCGGGACCTGGTTAAGATCCACAAGCAGCTCAAGCGCAAAATTATGACCGAGGCCGGCAATGTGCTGGCTCAGGTGGTGCTGTTGCCCGGCATTAAAGACACGCAGTGCGGCTTTAAAGTATTTGAGGCTGAGGCCGCTGAGCGCATCTTTAGCTATATGACCATTCTGGGCTGGGGCTTCGACTTAGAGATCCTAGCGCTGGCTCGCAAGTTTGGTTACAAGATCGAGACCTTTGAGGCGCCCGACTGGAAGGACCCCAAAGCTGCCGAAGCCGGCCTGGTAGGTGACTCGGCCGCCGGCGCCGCTCTGCAAGTACTGCGCGATCTGCTGCGCGTCCGCTGGAACCTCATTCGTGGCCTCTATCGTAAGCCCAGCTACGTACACCACGCCCTGGCCAAATAAGCGTTCGCGCCAAACCCGGGCGTTGGCCTTATGAGCGATATGTGGCAATATACTAATTGTTCGCCCGGGCAATTAGAGCCCTAGACCACCACGGAAGGCAACATCGTGACCGATCGGTTACCACCGCCCCAGAGTGACAGGGATCTTCTGGAGAGAGCAGCGCGGCTAACCATAGAGCGGGGTACCAGACACCCCGCCGATTTCGACGAGCTCCTGCAGGGAAGAGGCTGGACGTACGCGCTCATGACCGTTCGCACGCTCGCTAGGGGCAACCACGGCGTTCTTGGGGCCCTCATTGCGGCTAGCGTTACAGCCGGCTGCGGCATCGTGGCGCCTCCATTGGCCGAGGATTGGGTGCGGATTGCTACCGACCCAACCGAACAGACGTACCGTCAAGCCGCGGTAGCTGTTGGCCGCTATGCGCAAACACTGTGCACAGAAGCGGCTGCCTACCGGCACAACTGTTCGCGCTGCGTATACTTGGAGACCATGTCGGACCCAACGGTTGTTGATCTGTATGCCTGTCCTCGGCACGGGCCCATCGCCCCACTCTTGTTCGTCGTCCGGTTTGGCGATGGCGTCAACGAGTTCATGAGCAGCGATCGGCCTGATGCCGCCGATAGGCTACATTTTGATCGCGCTCGGGAGCTGGCCGATAGCCGTCAGCTTCGCAAGTGGCGCTAGCCTCAGGTGCAATCGGCGCCCTGGTTTTCGAGCCAGGGCGCCAATTACTTCAAAGATCTTCGCTGAAAGCATTAAAACAGGTCACGCGCCCCTAAGGGAAGCTTGCTTCCCTGGACTTTTAGCGAGCCCACCTCTACGATGCTTGAAAGCCAGAGAGGATTACATGTCACACGAAGCGCATATTCATCAAGCCCAGACACAGATCTTGCGCGAGCTGCTATTTGTTAATCGAGCCGGCTTTGCTGCTTTGCAAAAACCCACCGGACTCACGAGCGATCACTTTAAGTTCCATATTAAGCGCCTGCTAGAACTAGGCTATATAGAGAAAGCCTCAACGAGCGAGTACCGCCTTAGCGCCAGTGGCAAGGAGTACGCTAATAAGCTCGACACTGCCAATAACACGCTCGAGCGTCAGCCTAAGACAGCCGTTATTCTTGTAGCAGAAGCCATCGTAAAGGGTAAGCTTCATTATGTACTCCAAGAGCGGCACAAGCATCCTTACTTTGGATTTTGGGGCTTTCCGGGTGGCAAGATTCGGTGGGGCGAAACGATTTTGCAAGCCGCAGCCCGCGAGCTCAATGAGGAGACTGGCCTTAAGGGAACTTTTAGGCACCAAGGTGTTTATCATGAGCATGTCATTGAAGCTGAAACAGGAGTTCTGCTTGAGGACAAGATATTTCATATTGTGCATTGCTCAAACCTAGCCGGCAAACTCATTCCAGCCTTTGAGGGCGGTCGCAACAGCTGGCTTACCCTCGAGCAAGCCCATAGCCAAGCCAAGCGCTATGCCAGCTTTGATATCGAAGCCAGTATCGGGCTGGGCAAGGCGGCCTTCGTGGAGTCAACTCAATACTACTCTAAAACTGAGTTCTAACAATGCAGATTATTCGCTGCGTTCTGTCGGGCAGCTACCGGCGGGATTTTGCAACCTTGGAGCGAGATTACCGCGAACTAGTGGCAGCTGGATGCCAGATTCTTTCCCCGCATAGATTAACATTTTTGGACCGCTCGGCCGAATTCGTGAAAGATGTTGCTGAAACGCCCTTAGACCCGCATGAGATAGAGAGGCACCATCTTCTCGCGCTCCGACAGTCTGACCTTGTTTGGCTTCATTGTCCAGATGGCTACGTAGGAGTAAGCGCGGCCATGGAAGTAGGTTATGCCTTAGCCTTAAATGTACCGATCTTTAGCAAGCTACTGCCTCAAGATCCGGTGTTCAGCCAACTTGTTACGGTTGTCCCAAGCGTATTTATGGCATTAGAGTCACTTCGAAACAACCAATTAGTCAGCGAATAAGGCTAATACAACTTATAGACGTAAATCGAGTAGCCAATCTTGGCGATCGGCGTGCGCTCGCGCAGATACTCGTAGCCCATGGTGTGGTTGAGGGCGGCGTAGTAGCGGTCGTTCTCGAGGAATGTCTCGGACACCGCGATGTACTGACCGGTGTAGGGACCGTTCTGCGAGTGCCACTCTTCGTAGACGCTCCCCGTACAGTTGTAGCCAGCGGCCGTGGCGATCAGGTTGCCCTTGGCGTCGTATTTGCGCTGGCAGAAGTAGTAGCGCGGGTCCCCGCCGCCAAAGTAGTCGACCGCCAAACGCTTAATCTCGGGATGGCGCTCGGTGTAGGCCTTGAGGTTGCGCAGGTCCTGGCCCCAATCCACGCCCGAGTCGCTAAAGTAATTGCCGGCGTTGGCCGAGCCACCAATGAACTCATTAAAGTAAGCTGTAAACGACGGGTAGGCCCACAGCGCGCTGGCCGCATACCAGGCCAGCAGCACCGCTACTGTGCCGCCAGCCATCATGCCCCAGCGCTGCCGGTCCAGTCGCCGCACCAGCCGCACCGTAGCCAGCGCCACCAGCACAAACAGCGGCACATAAATGGGGAGAATGTGGCGAATGCCCAAGTTAAGGTTGCCGGCCACTGACACCACAAAGTAAAAAGCCGCAAAGCCGCCGATGGTCCACTCTAGCATATGGGCGCGCAGCGAATCACCAAATTGGCGCCAGGGCTTAAACGGCCGCCGGCCAAAGTAGACCGCCAGCGCCATCACGAGCGCCACCAAGCCCAGAATCAAGAAAGCAACCTGGGTCTTTACCAAGAACAGCTCCGGGAAATAGGTGTGGTAGCTCCCATTGGTCACCTGGCCATTAAAGTAGGTCACGTTACCACCCTCAACCCGCGTGAATACCATAGCCACACCCAGCAGATACTGCACCAGCGGCTTAAAGATAGCCACATTATTAAGCGCGCTAAACAGCCCCACCAGGTGCGTCGCCGGCCCACTCACCAGCGAGCCCGCGATCAGCTTATCTTGCACCGCTTGCGGCATGTTAATGGTCTGCGGGAGGTAGTAGAGCCACACCCACACCACGCTCACAAATGAGGCGCCGACCAGACCGCCAATGTACTGCTTGGCCCGCACCCAGCCGCCCTTGGGCTGGCGCCAAATGGCCGCCATAATAATCGCCACCAGCAGCAAATAAGGGAAGAGCAGTACGGCATTAAACTTGGCCAACTGCGCCCCGGCCAGCCCCAGCGACAATAGCCAGAAGCTGCGCCGGCCCGGCTTCTCCACAAAACGCACAAATGAGATCAGCGCCAAGAACAAGAAGGCCGAGGCACCCAGGTCGGTCGTCACATAGTGGTCGTGGGCCAAAAAGTTGGGGCTCAGCGTGTAAAACAACAGCGTCATGAGGCCCACCGCTACGCCCCAGCGCCGGCGCGCAAACTGATACAGCACCACGCCAAAGCCGATCGCCACCAGCAGAATCGGCAGCCGCGCCCAGAACAGAATCGCGTCGGCGTTGTTGCCAATGTGATAGATAAAGTTCCAGCCCGACTCCCACTGGCCGTTGACGTCAGTGGTCCAGGCCGGCTCATGGTCGGGGAATGTAAGGTTCATAAACTGCAGCGGCAGGCCGGCCAAGTCTTTCATTAACGGCGGATGCTCCGGGTTGAGTCGGTAGTCGCCGTAATGCAGATACGAGTAGCCGGACGGAATATGCGCCACCTCGTCTACAATGGCCGATTCGCCCACCATGGCGCCCAGGCTGAGCCCAAACATAGCGGCCAGCAACGCTGCCGCAATCCACCAGTGGTGTCGGCGACTCCACTGCACAAGCGGCATTATGGTACGATGGTAGAAAGACTTCACTCGAGTTTGCTCCTAGAATTGACTCTATTCTAGCATAAGAACTTCTGAGCGCGCCGAGGAAGCCTCATTAAAGGAGAAAACTTGATGTTTGAGAAGAGCAAGGCACTATTTGAATTAAAGAAGATCCAGAGCGCTCTGGCCAAAGAGTCAATCGAAGTGGAGGCCGGCAATGGCGCTGTTAAGGTTAAAATCAACGGCGAGCAGAAGATCCAGAAGATCACTCTAGACGATGAGCTGGTGGCCGACGCCGATCTGCGCAAGGTCGAGAAGTGGATCGAGAGCGCCGTCACCCAAGCCATTACCCGCAGCCAGCAACTGGCGGCCGAGAAGATGCGTAGCGTGGCCGGCGGACTGGGGCTGCCGGGACTGTAGACGGCGCAGATTAGTTAAGCTATGCAAATCGTCCCATCATCAGTCGAGCGGCTCATCGAGGAGCTGGGCAAATTGCCCGGCGTGGGGCCGCGCACGGCCGAGCGGCTGGCCTTTCATTTGCTCAAGAGCGAGGCAAGCAAGGCCGGCGCGCTGGGTCTGGCGCTCGGCAACCTGCACGCGGGGGTGCGCACGTGCGCGCGCTGTTTTAACTTTGCCGAGGCCGAGATCTGTGCTGTCTGCCAGGCGCCGGGCCGCGAGCAGAGCATTATCGCCGTAGTCGAGGAGCCGTTCGACGTGGTGGCGGTGGAGAAAACTGGGCTCTTTAGCGGTCTCTACCACGTGCTGGGCGGCGTTATCTCGCCGATCGACGGCATTGGCCCAGAGCGGCTCGAGATCGCCAGCCTGGTACAGCGCGTGACGGCCGGCGGGGTCGACGAGGTGATTCTGGCCACCAACCCGTCGCTCGAGGGCGAGTCCACCGCCATGTACATTCGCCAACAGCTGGAGCCGACCGGCGTGCGGCTCACCCGCCTGGCCCGCGGCCTGCCCGTAGGCGGCGACCTAGAGTACGCCGACCAAATTACGCTGGGGCGGGCGCTGCAGGGCCGGCAAACCTTTTAGCGCTTACGCAAAAACCGGCGCCTCCAATCAAGGAGACGCCGGTAAGTCGAAGGGGGAGCGCCTAGGGCTACTCCGGGGACTCGAGCGCCTGAAGGGCGAGAGCGTCGAAGTGCGATGACTGAGCCAGCTCTACGGCTTCGAGCACCTTGATCGCCCGTTGCAAGGTCGGTACCGCTTCCCGGCGCGGACGATCTTGCAGCAGCTGAGCCTTAGCCGCAGCCAGCACCAGCTGCTCCAGGAGTCGGGTGAATTGAAGGAACTGCTCTTGGCGTGCCTTGCGCCTGCGGTAGCTCAGGCTGCCTTGGCTTCCCTCAGTCCGCAGAGCCAGAGTGCTCACTACCCAAGTCAGGCCATCGATGTAGTAGTTAAACCTGTAGTCATCGAGTGGCCACTCCTGGTAGTCGAACGAAACCAGGTCGCGAAGCTCAACCAGCACCGCCAGGGCGTGCAGGTCGAACGCGTAAACCCCCGGCCACCCAGGCTTTCGAATGAACAATTGAGCCACTCGATCCAACTGGCTCAGCTTGGCCAACGTGCGGTCGCGGTCCACGCACTTGATGGCCCAACCAGTGCTACCGAGATGCGGATCGCCGAGATCGACAACGAAATCGTAGTCATGGTTGGTGTTGGTAGGACCGGGCATGAGGCGCTCCGTCTCACTGTGTCGTATTTCAATAGAACTGCACAATTATACATTGGCAGGCGTCCTCAGTCCATAAGCCCGCTGTCGTTTTCGCCGAACACGCCGGTGGTCTTTTAGACCCTTGACTGGAAGCCGGACAGTCAACCGGTAAGCCTAGCAGGATTAAACTTTAACAGAGCCATAATATAACCATCGTTAACCTAACGGGACGCCGCCTCGCCTGACGCTAGCGCCATTGCCCTAAACCCGCTACAATATCCCAATGAGTTCAACTGACACCGAATTTGCCGCCAATCTCAAGCAATTGGGCCGGCTGGTGGCCAAGGCCAAAACTATTTTGGTACTGCAACCCGAGAAGCCCGACACCGACTCGCTCTGCAGCGCGCTGGTGCTCGAGCATCTGCTTGGCGACCTCGGCAAAGAGGTGGTGCTGTACTGCCAGGATGAGGTGCCGCCGTACATCAATTATTTTCCCGGCGTCGACCGACTAACCGATGTGCTGCCCAATCAGTTTGACCTGAGCATTTTGGTGGATACCGGCAGCCCCACCCAGATGCAACGCACGCTCGAGAAGCACCAGGGTCGATTGGCGGCTAAGCCGTTCGTGATTATCGACCACCACGGCACGCGCACACCCATGCCGTTCGCGGCCATCGAGGTGATCGACGCGCAGGCCGCTGCCACCGGCGAGCTGCTGGTGCGAATCGCAGCTGAGCTGAGCTGGGCGCTCAACGCCGAAGCCGCTAGCCTCGTGGTGCCAGCCATTATGAGCGATACGCTCGGCCTGGCCACGCCCAGCGTGACCGCCGCCACTGTGCAGACCGTGGCCGACATGGTGCGGCTGGGCGCTAATCTGGCGGCCATCAACGACGCTCGGCTGGCGGCCGGTGCTCTCGATCCCGACGTGCTGCAGCTTAAGGGACGGCTACTCCAACAGGTTGAGTTCCTGCTCGATGGCCGGCTGGCTCTGCTGATGGTTGACGCGCCGACGCTCAAAGAGTACGCCAAGCGCTACGATCCCTCGGCGCTGGTTATCTACGATATGCAGCACGCTCGCGGCGTTCAGATCGCCATCGTCATTCGCAATTATGCCCCTAAGCTCAAACTCAGCCTGCGCGCCAACGGACCCTACGCCGCACCCGTGGCGGCCGAGTTTGGTGGTGGCGGTCACGCCCAGGCCTCCGGTGCTACCATTGAGGCTGGCCAACCCGACGACATTCGCGCTAAAGTAATAGCAGCTACCCAAAAAGTCCTTGATGAGGCCGCCGATGCTCAGTCATAAGTACTGTTGTCGCCCGTAATTCTCTGCCTCATTATGTAACGGGATTTACTTATTATGCGACTCTACAATTCCCTCAATCGTCAGTTAGAAACGGTCACAGCCAACGCCGATAAGACGGTCACGCTCTACACCTGCGGCCCCACCGTCTACGATCACGTTCATATTGGCAACTTGCGTACCTTTATTATGGAGGATCTGTTGCGCCGAACACTCCAGGCCACCGGGTACAAGGTGCAGATGGTTACGAATCTAACCGATGTTGACGACAAAACCATCGCCCGCAGCCAAACCGAGCACCCCGACTTAGGCCCAATGGAGGCCTTAATTGAAACCACGCGCCATTACGAAGCAGTTTTTAAGGCCGATCTGGCGGCGCTCGGCGTCGACCTCGGTTCGAGAACCTTTGTGCGCGCTACCGACGCCATTCCGCAGATGCAAGCGCTGATTCAGCGGATTTACGATAACGGCTTTGCCTACGTGGCCGACGGCTCGGTTTACTTTGATCTGCGCCAATATCGTGAAGCCGGCAACGAGTATGGTCGATTGGTGAACGTGGATTACTCGGCGCAGGCGCGCATCGACAACGACGAGTACGACAAGGCCGAGGCTCAGGATTTTGCGCTCTGGAAAGGCGCCAAAGATGGCGAGCCGTTCTGGGAGTTTACGCTTGGCGAGCACGATCTGCCGGGGCGACCGGGCTGGCACATTGAGTGCTCGGCCATGGCGCTGGATAATCTGGGCGAGCAACCGATCGGCATTCACTCCGGCGGCATCGACCTCAAGTTTCCGCACCACGAGAATGAGATCGCTCAAGTGGTGGCCGCCACCGGGCAAGATTTTGCGCGCATATTTACGCACCACAACCACCTGCTCGTCGATGGCCGCAAGATGAGCAAGAGCCTCAATAATTTCTACACGCTGGACGATATCCGCGCCAAAGGCTACGATCCGCTAGCGTTGCGGCTGCTGTACCTGCAGGCGCTGCATACCAATGAAGTTAACTTTACCTGGGAGTCGCTGGGGGCGGCGCAGAATACGCTGGCTAACCTACGCGCCTGGGCCGATTTGGTGTACCAGCCAGAGGTGGCGGGGGAGTCGGCCACGCCTAAACTCGAGGCCGAACTGCAGGCCAGCCTAGCCGACGACCTGCACAGCCCCGAGGCGCTGGCCCGCCTGGCCGCCGAGACCGGCGCGCCGACGACAGAGCTTCTAGTGCAGCTCGACCAGCTGCTTGGCCTGGATCTGTCCGGCCGGCCGGACCTTACGCCGGCCGAACAGCAACTCGTGGCCAACCGCCAAGCCGCCCGCACTGCCAAAGACTGGGCACGTGCCGACCAGCTGCGCACCGAGCTCGCCGCCGCCGGTCTCGAGGTTGACGACGCGCCGGCCGGGCCGCGCTGGCGCCGCACCACATCATAGCGATGCTTATTTACCAAGATAGACACCAATGAATCAGCTCCATCGTCATGCAGTTGACAGAATCGCCGCCCAGATACGCGACCACTATCTAAATCGGCGTCCTTTTCGTATCTTCCACGGCAGCACTAACTCTACCCGCATCTTGGAGTTCAAACGAAGTGAGATGATTGATGTAAGCAGTCTGGACCAAGTGCTATCAATTGATGCGGCCAGGCGCGTAGTGATTGTTGAGCCTAATGTGCCTATGGATAAACTCATAGAGCATACGCTCCGTTATGGCTTAGTACCTCCAGTGGTCCCCGAGTTTCCGGGTATTACGGTTGGTGGCGGCATTCAGGGCGGTGCCGGGGAGAGCAGCTCCTTTAAATACGGCTTCTTTAGCCAAACCGTAAATTGGGTAGAGTTTATTCTAGCTGACGGCCGTGTGATTAAGGCTTCGCCAACCAAACATCCCGACTTATTTTATGGCTCGGCCGGTTCATCAGGCACTTTAGGTGTTATTACTGCAGCCGAGATCCAGCTCATACCTGCCAAGAAGTACGTTCAACTCACCTATAAACCCGTCTCCAGCTTTAAAGCGGCCCTTAATGAAATGTGCCGGCAGACCGAAGCGGAGGGTGATTTTATCGACGGCATCATGTTTGGCGCTGATCATGGCGTGATTATTACGGGCAAGCTAACCGATCATAAGAACGGTAAGCTTCGCCGATTCAGCCGAGCTCACGACCAATGGTACTACCTCCATGCTCAAAAGATTGATGAGGCAAAGCAGACGGTCGTAGAGACGGTGCCACTTAAGGACTACCTCTTTCGATATGATCGCGGCGCCTTTTGGGTCGGCCGATATGCCTTTGACCGATTTGAGGTACCCTTTAATGGCATGATGCGCTTCTTACTCAATCCCATCCTGCATACACGCAAGCTGTACCAGGCGCTTCAGGATAGCGGAGCATCTCAGGAGCACATCGTACAAGATCTCACGCTACCGCTTGGGTCGGCTCAGGCATTCTTGGAGTATCTCGATGAGACAGAGCATATTTATCCGCTCTGGCTCTGTCCGATTAAGCCAGAACTACGTTCACCGCTGCTGTGCAATGGCCTTGATACGCCACTCGCTATTAATATTGGCGTGTGGGGCCCTCAAATAGCTGACTATAAGCAGTTCTTGAATGTAAACCGACGCATCGAAGCCAAACTCAGTGAATTGGGCGGCAAGAAGTGGTTATACGCTCATACTTACTACACCGAAGAAGAGTTCTGGCAGGTTTATGACAAGCAATGGTATGAGCGGCTACGCAAAAAGTACAGCGCCACCACTTTGCCTAGCATCTACGAAAAAGTTAGAGTTAAGAATCGCTATATAGTCGATGCGCGGCGCGGGGTCTATAAGACGATCTTTGGTAGGGCCAAGTTGCGGATGCGCGATTAACTACCGCGCGCAATAGTTAAAAATGTACCGACAATAAAAAACAGGTCCACGGCGACACCAAATGGATGCCGTCGTGGACCTTGCCGGCCGGTCAGCTCACAACCGGCCGGCGTAGGACTCCGCGTTGCTCATCGCGGCCATGACCGCGTCGCGCGCCTCACCGATCTTCTGCAGGGCGTGCGTGAACATGTTGTTCACGTCGCTGGCCTCGGACTGGTTGCTGCCCTGCGCGGCCTCCTGGAAGGCCTGTTGGGCCTGTCCGATCTGGGTTTCCGCTTCCTGCAACGCCTGGGCACCGCGGTCGGCCTGCTCCTTGGCCAGACCGATCTGGCCCCTCACCTGCTCGACGCTAGCCATCGTGTACCGCTCCCTGGGCTTGGTAACAGCAAAGTGGTCACTTCGCTCGACCTAATAAACCATATCTCGGTTATAGCCGTCAACCAGCGTACCCGCAGCGGAGCATTCGCCTTGCCCAATTGCCGCCCCAAAGGGTACTATAGAGGTCGTGAAAGATATTCTGAGAATTATTCGTTACTCCTGGGCGCTGCGGCGCTACTACATTATTACCATTATCTTTGTGGTAATCGTGTCGCTGCTCAACCAGGCCACGCCGTTCTTCCTCAAATTTGTGGTCGATGCCTTGGTTAAGGTCGGGCAGGGCGGCAGCGTGCCGACGAGCTACATTTGGTGGCTGGTCGGACTTATTTTGGCGGTCAATGTGGCGCTGACGCTCATCTCCAACGTGCAGGGTTACTATGGCGATATTTTGGGCGCCAAGCTCAATAGTCTCCTCAGCCAGCGCTACTACGACCATATTCTTAAATTGCCGCTCGAGTACTACGATAACGAGATCGCCGGGCGCATCACCAGTCGGCTCGAGCGCAGCATTAGCACCATCAGCCAGCTCATGAACGCCTTCGCCAACAACTTTGTCGGCTTCTTTTTGACGAGCGCTATCACCTTGGTGATCCTCGCTTTTTACGCCTGGCCGGTAGCGTTGCTGCTCGGTCTGTTATTCCCGTTCTACATTTGGCTCACCACGCTATCGAGCAAGTCGTGGCAGGCCAAGCAAGGGCCCATTAATAAGAACACCGATATTAATAACGGTCGCTTCGTCGAGAGCGTCGGCCAGATTCGGGTGGTTAAGAGCTTCGTGCAAGAGCTAGCCGAGAGCCGCTTCTTCGCTGGCAAGCGTCGCGACATCGAGGCCGCTACTCGCGAGCAGTCGGTCGAGTGGCACTGGTACGATGTGGTGCGGCGCCTCGGGCTTAACGTCGTCTTCTTCGGCATCTATGCCTACATTATCATCGAGACGTTTCATGGCCGTTACAGCCTGGGCGACCTCACTCTGCTCCTCCAATTAGTAACGCAGGCGCAGTTCCCGCTATTTGCCAGCTCGTTCATCGTTGATAATATTCAACGGGCCCAGGCCGGTTCGCGCGAGTTCTTTGAGGTCATGGAGCTCACACCCAGCATCGCCGACGCTCCGGACGCCGCCGAGTTGCTCGTAACCGAGGGCAAGGTTGAGTTTCGCGACGCCACCTTTAGTTACGGCGACGGCACTCAGGTGCTGCGTGGCATTAGTTTTACCATTGAGCCAGACACCAAGGTGGCCCTGGTAGGAGAGAGCGGTGAGGGCAAGACCACGATCTCTAATTTACTTCTGCGCTTCTACGAGCTGGGCGGCGGCCAGATTCTCATCGATGGCCACGATATTACCAAGGTAACCCAGGCTTCGCTTCGCCAAAACATTGGCGTGGTCTTTCAGGAGCCGGCGCTCTTTAGCGGCACCGTGCGCGAAAACATTGCCTACAGTCGGCCCAACGCCACGCAGGCCGAGGTGGAGGCCGCCGCCACGGCCGCCAACGCCATGGGCTTTATTAACAAGCTGCCGCACGGCCTCAACACCGAGATCGGCGAGCGCGGCATCAAGCTGAGCGGCGGCCAGAAGCAGCGGCTAGCCATCGCTCGCGCCATCCTCAAGGACGCGCCCATCCTCATTCTCGACGAGGCCACCAGCTCACTCGACTCCAAGGCCGAGCACGAGGTGCAGCTGGCCCTCAACGAACTGATGAAGGGTCGCACCACGCTCATCATTGCCCACCGTCTCTCGACCATCGCTGCGGTCAACAAGATCGTTGGTCTACGAGGCGGCCGCGTAATTGAGCAAGGCACACCGACCGAGTTGGCCCATGCCGGCGGCATCTACGCCGAGCTGCTCGAATTGCAACGGCCCACCAAGGCTAATCAAAAGAAGCTGCAGCAGTACGATATCGCCACCGAGCAGGTCAATTAAAAAGGCGCTCTTGAGCGCCGAAAATCTCTTAATCGATCGGCTAAAAACTTGGAGGTTTCATCCAGGTCTTTAGGCGACTACCTCGCTATATTAAAAGCAGTTATAATGCAATGACTAGACGCTGATAGACCAGGTGGGGAGGGAGATTGAGCGGATCAAGAAATGCTAAGCGTTTTTATACCGTCCTACGGCACCCGGCCAGTCCAGAAGCCCGTGATTGTTCGCTGCCCCAGCTCTTAGCCGAGCTAGCGATGGCCAAAACGCGTCTCGAAGAAGACCGCGCTCAGACCCAGGCCATGATCAATAGCCTAGGCGAAGGCCTGGTAACGCTCGACGAACATGGCGCCATTACCACCATCAACCAATACGCCGTCGAGGCGCTTGGCTACCAGCCGGCGGAGCTGATTGGGCAGTGGTTTCCCAAGATGGTGGCAGCGGTCGATCGCTATGGTCGGCCGGTCGATCAATTGAGCCGGCCGATAGTGCGCGCTCTTAGCACCGGCCAAGCCGTCTCCGATTACACCCATTATCTCACCAAGACCGGCGACATCATCCCGGTGTTCGTGACGGTCTCGCCAGTGCTCATCGAGGGCCGACCCGCCGGCGCCATTGAGGTCTTTCGCGACCTCACCCAAGAGCGCCAGCTCGACGTGGCCAAGGAAGAGTTTGTGGCGCTGGCCTCGCACCAGCTGCGCACCCCGGCCACCGCCATCAAAGCCATCTTGTCGATGCTGGCTGCCGGCGATTTTGGCTCACTCACCGACCGCCAAGCGCATTATCTGCAAAAAGCCCTTAGCAACAACGAGCAGCTCCTGTGCATCATCGAGGACTTACTCAACGCTGCTCGGGTCGATGCCGGCAAGCTTCAGCTCGACCTTGACCACACCGACCTGGTCGCGCTCCTGCGCGAGGCCGCCGCCGACCACGCCCCGGCCTTCGAGGCGCACGGCCAAACCTTGCAATTAGTGGCACCGACGCCATGCTTTGCTCTCGCCGACGCCACCAAGCTGCGCATGGTAATCGACAACCTGCTGAGCAACGCCAGCAAATACTCACCCCATGGCAGCCATGTCACGCTCAGGCTGACCACCACCGCAGACCAGGCCACCATCGCCGTGCGCGACCAGGGCATCGGCATCGCCGAGGCCGACCTGCCCAAGCTCTTTACCAAGTTCTCTCGCCTCCAAAACGAGCTGGACGCCACCGTTCCGGGCACCGGTCTCGGCCTTTTTCTGGTTAAGGGCATCGTCGCGCTCCATCAAGGCCGCATTGAGGTAACCTCTCGGCCTGGCCGAGGTAGCACCTTTACAATTCTGCTACCGCTCAAGCCGCCACGTTAACCGCAAGGAGTCCCGATGCCACCATCTGCTACCTGGAAACACGCTACTACCGCCTACGTGGCCACTATCTCGGCTTGGCTGCTGTACGCCGTGCTGTCGCTGGCCTCGCCCACACCCACCGCGCAGGCCGCGTATCACATTACTGGGCCGCAGGTTTTTGCCCTTCAACTTACCATTGCTGTGCCGCTGCTCATTATCTGGCTGGTGGCTCTGCGCAGCGCTATTGGTGCCAAGGATTACGTCCAGGCGATCCACGGTGGCCCCGAGGCCGCTGCTCTCAACCTTATCGCTAACGGCCTCTTCTTTATGGCCGCTTATGTCGTTGTCATCGGCCTGCTCAGTGCTATCACCCCCTACTTAGTGCACTCACCGGCGCTCGCCACCATGGTAACGCTGCGCAATCATCTGCCGCTGGTGATCAGCTTGGTCGGCTTTGGGCTTCTCTACCACGGCTCACAGCGGCTCAAAGCTGCGGCCAATTTTACCACCTGGACGCCCCTAACCGGCTGGCTTTTTGCTGGTCTCTGCCTGTTCGCGGCGGGCTTTACCTGGCTCTTTACCGTTACCCCCGCCGGCAGCGACAGCCGGGGTATCCCCAATTACAGCCTGCCCCGCGCCACGCTCCTCGTTACCATGGTGCTGCCATACTTTATTGCCTGGTTCTTGGGCCTCCTCGCCAGTCGTAACATCGCTCGTTACAGCAGCCAGGTTAAGGGCATTATTTACCGCCTAGCGCTGCGCGATGTCGCTCGTGGCTTGGTGCTCATCATTGTCATGGGCATGCTCTTCCAGCTGTTGAACCTGGCTATGCGGCTACTTCTGGGCCTGCGGCTCGGGGCTATCTTGCTTATTCTCTATGCGCTGTTGATCCTATATGGCAGTGGTTTCTGGCTGGTGCGAGCCGGCTTCAAGAAGCTATTGCGCCTGGAGGTCACTCAATGACCGAGGAGTTGTACCGACAGGTAGTAGAGGTCACCGAGGAGTACCTGGGCCCAGCTGCGCCACGTTTTGTGGCGCGACAGATCTCGTTTCATCTCAATAAATTACCTCACGAGCTTCGGCCCGAAGATCTGCCCAAGCTTATTGAGTGGGCGCGCGCCACGCTGGGACTGCTCACCGAGGACCGCCAGCTGGTAGCCGAATATGCCCACAAGTTAAGCCAATTGGCGCGAACCAAGTCTTGGCAGAGTTAAGCTAATCTCGACTCAGGCGACGCTGGGCATAGTCCTTAACCAAGATCTGCAGCGAAGCAAAGAGGGGAATAGCCACAATGGCGCCCACGATTCCGCCCACGGCCGCGCCCATGAGCACCGCGATCAACACCAGCAGCGGCGAGATCTCCACCGTCCGGCCATATACGATCGGCTGCAGGGCGTGGTTCTCAAGCTGCTGGTAGACCACAAAAAAGATAGCCATGATAATCGCAGCTGTGGGCGAGGTAAACAGCGCCACCAGCAAGATGGCCACTGAGCCAATTGTGGCACCCACCAACGGCAGCAGGTCCATAATGCCCAAGAAGATGCCCAACGGAATAGCGTAGGGTACGCGCACGATCGCCAGCATAACGGCCGTCACGATAGCCGCAATCAAGCTCGTAAGGAGATTGCCGTTTACATAACCGGTAACCGCCCGATACATCTGGTCTACCAGCCGGCGGCTATGCTCGCGATGGCGCCCTGGTACCGCGCGCCAAAAAGCCGCCACCCAGGTTGGGCCTTCTAGCAGCATAAAGAAGGTAAGACCCAATACCGTCAGGCTAGCCACCAGACTCGAGAACACACTGCGCGCCACCGTAATCGCCTGACTGCCGGCCGACGACAGATACTCTACCACCTGGCTCTGGCTCTCCTGAATTCGACCAACTAAATTAAGGCTACGCACCTGCACCGATAGCCAGTTATGGCCGTTAATCAATTGATTGGTGTACTCCGGTAGGTGCTGGCTCAGCGACTGACTCTGCTGCACCAGTGGCGGCACCAGACTGATGATCAAAAAGCTAATTAGCATCAGCGCCACCAAGAATACCAGCCCAATGGCGAGCCCGCGGTTGCGCCGGGGCATAAAGCGACTCAGGTACTCCACCGCCGGGCTCAGGGCTACGGCAAAGAAGAACGCCACGCCCACCCATACCAGCTCGCGCCGCGCCAAATAACCCAGCCACAGCAAACCAGCAAAGAGCGCCGTGAGGCTCAAGACTTTTAGAATAGTGCGGGCGCGAATCTCCATACCTCTATTATGGCACACGCAGGCTAGATTCACAGGCGCCGGCCAGCACCAAACGTTGTCCAAATCCACGAAATACGCTAAAATATCCTGGTCAAACCGCCGCCCCGTGGCAATCCGCGCATATTACCTGCGCCCCCACATCGGCGCCGGCCGACGCTCATGGGGCGTAGCCAAGTGGTAAGGCAACGGGTTTTGGTCCCGTGATTCGCAGGTTCGAGCCCTGCCGCCCCAGCCAGGAAATTATTACAGATATAAAAGAGTTCGACTTTCGAGCTCTTTTTGTTTTGTGATCCGTTAACATAGTTCGAACCTCTTCTCTTGTCTTTAGAAATCGCGAATGTTTGTTGACATTAAATATGTAGTGTCATAAAATAAATATGTGAAATACTTCGACTGGAACGAAACTAAGAACGATAAACTCCGTGAGGAGCGCGAGATTTGTTTCGAGGATGTTGTCGTAGCAATAAGTGAAGGTAAAGTTCACGACGTACTGGCGTATCCGAACCAGCGTTTTTATATCGTAGGAATTCAAGAATATATTTATGTAGTACCATTCGTAGAAGATGAGATCAAAATCTTTCTTAAGACGATCTACCCGAGTCGCAAGCTTACCAAAAAATATCTGAAAGGAGGCAAATAATATGCAGTACTATGAATTAGACAAAGAAGAACAAGCTGAATTAGATGAGATTGAATCTGGAGAGATGCAATCCATTCCAGATTTGCAAGAAGCAAAGCAGGAAGCTGTTCGCGCTGCCAAGAATTCTTTAAACAAAACCCTTAACATAAATATCCGTCTGTCTGAGCGTGATGTGTATAAGCTCAAGGCAAAGGCAGCGAAAGAAGGACTACCTTACCAGACTCTTGCCGCTTCTATTCTTCACAAGACGGCTTCTCGCTAGTTATTTCGCTAGACTATATTGTCGTGTTGACAATTAAGGTCATCCGCCCCAGCCAGTAGTTGTTAGACAATGCTTTGCTTATAATGCAATACCTATTTGTGCTATAGTTCAGCTATGACGCGTAGATCTTTACTCTTGACGGTAGTCGTTGGCGGCCTTATCCTCCTCGGCTATGACTGTCAATCCCTCGTAGTCATATTTGACGACTCAACGAGTAACTTAGCCATAGCGGGTGGCGTAATTTGGTTAGTCGCTAGCGCAGGGCTCATCACCGTATCGTTAACCAATCGCAAGTTCTGGCTGTTCTTCTTGGCTGGGCTTGCGCTAACGACCTCCATGATGATGTTCTATGTCCAGCAACAAAGACAATACGGCTACGTTACCTACGCAGGACGCGGCGGCGGCCAGAAGCAAGTTGACTGGCGAGCCCATCCGCAGACTGCCTTTTACACCGTCGTCTGGGCTATCGCCCTACCTGCGCTTATCTCATTCTACGTTTCGCGGCGAAAGAGACCATAGGCTAGATTTTTTGTATAATCGGCCTATTTGTGGATCGCCAGTATGAGATACTATCTACTAGGAGGAATAACCGATATGCTAGAGAACACGAAACTCTTTGCCTGCGTCGCGGTAAGTGATCGCGACAAGGCCAAGGATTTTTACCAAGACAAATTGGAGCTAAAGCTGGTAGAAGAGAATCCGCGAGCGCTGGTATTCGAGACTGGCGGTGGCAATTTACTGGTGTTCATATCAGCAGACGCTGCCGGCACGAGCAAAGCCACTGCTGCCGCCTGGGATGTGGCCGACCGTGAAGCATTGGTAAAAACCGTTAAAAGTATGAAAGACAAGGGTATTGAATTTCTTACGTACGATATACCTGGTGTCACCTGGGAAGACGGCATCGCTGCTATGAATGAAATATATATTGCCTGGTTTAAAGACCCGGACGGTAACGTGCTTTCGGTCGGTACGCCCTAGAGGAAATTACTTTTTTAAATAAGCGAGTCTTGTCTTTTAAACAAAAAGAGTTCGAGCTTCGGACTCTTTTTTGTCTGCGGACTCGAGCCCAGCAGCTTAAGGAACGACTAAAAGTTGCCGTATTCAAGCCCAGAATGCCGAAAATGTAATCCTATGTCTTTTCTCAGCCTTTGAGAAAACCACGAACCGTTGATTGACGTAATGGTTATGGTTATAATAACATTACTTTTATAAATCAAACTATTGGACTAACATAGGGGCTTTAACGCATGGCCACACCATCATCTGTAAGCAAGATCTCGACGCTTGCGCTTATTATTTTATTGCTCGGCGTTTTTATGGACCTGCTTGATGCCTCCATTATTAACATTGCAATACCGACGATCGGCAAAAGCCTCAACGCGAGTCCGAGCGCACTGCAGTGGTCGATTGACGCCTATTTGCTCGGTCTATCGCTGCTGATCGTAACGGGCGGGCGGCTCGGCGACTTGTTTGGGCGCAAGAAAATGTTCTTGCTGGGCACGGTCGGCTTTACCGCTGCCTCGGCGCTAGCGGGTTGCTCCACGAGCGCCGACATGCTGATTGCCGCGCGGCTGCTGCAGGGTGTGGCGGCTGCTCTGATGGTGCCGCAGGTGCTGGCGTTTATTCAGGTGCTGTTTGCACCCAAGGACCGGGCCAAAGCCCTGGGCGCCTACAGCGGTGTGGTTGGGTTCGCCACCGTGGGTGGTCCGCTGCTGGCGGCGGGGCTGATTCAGTGGAATCTGGCCAACTGGGGCTGGCGCACCATTTTCTTCATCAATCTGCCGGTGGGCCTCATTACCTTGCTGGTCGGCCTGAAGGTGCTGCCGGAGTCCAAGTCAGACCACGCGACCGGCGTGGATTTCCCCGGTATTATCCTAGCGACGGCCGCTCTCACGGGGCTGCTCTACCCGCTCATTCAGGGCCGCGAGCTCGGCTGGCCGCTGTGGACATTTGCCCTTATGGCCGGCTCGGTGGCCGTGGGTGGTGTGTTCCTCCTCTACCAGCAGGCCCGGTCACGAGCGGGCAAGACACCGCTCGTGAACACCGCACTGTTTCGCGCCAAAGGCTACGGCGCCGGCGTGGGCATCTTCAGTCTCTTTATGATTGCACTCAGCGGCTACTTCCTGGCCTACAGCCTGTATCTGCAGCTGGGGCTGCACTTTAGCGCCCTCAAGGCGGCTTTGGCCACTCTGCCATTTGCCTTTATGGTGCCGGCCATGGCGGGGGTAGCGGTGGTGGCCTTGGCACCTAAGATGGGCCGCAAAGTCATTGGCTTGGGCATTGCGCTATGTGCGCTCGGCATAGCCCTGGCCGATGTGGTGCTCCATCATACTGGTGCCAACCTACAGGTATGGCAACTCATCGCGCCCTTGGTGGTCGGTGGAGCTGGCATGGGCATGCTGGTGGCGCCCATCACCGATTTTGCGCTCGCGAATGTGCCCGAGGCCGAGGCCGGATCAGCCTCAGGCTTCCTCACCATGATGCAGCAAGTTGGCAGCACAATTGGCGTGGCGCTGCTAAGCACCATATTCTTTAATCTTATCGACGCCACCTACTCCACCGCCTCCTTTACCCACGCTATAACCATTACGTTACTGATCGTGGTGGCTATTCTGGTGGTTATTCTGCCGGCCGTGCTATTCCTGCCACGCAAGGCACACGCCCCCGTAAGCGTCGAGGAGTAAGCTACTTTAGCTCAAAGATCGTCTCTCGTCGCATCGCTAGCTCATAGCTCCAATCAGAGAACAACTGCAGCGTGGGTAGCAGCTCTTTTCCATCGGCGGTTAGCGCATACTCCACGTGTGGCGGCACTTCGCGATAAACTGTTCGGGTTATAAGACCATCAAGCTCAAGTTCACGCAATTGCTTCGAGAGCATTCGTTCGGTCACACCGTTCATCAGCCGCCTTAACTCTCCGTAGCGTTTTGGACCATCGCGCAAATACCATAAGGCAACCGCCTTCCACTTGCCACCAATGTAGCGCATGCCCACGTCGATAGGGCAGTGGTACGCCTTGCCTCCCACCCTTATCTCGTGCTCTTTATCGTTCACTATCATCGTCATACTATACTTTATGATAGTACTTGTTGAAAATATAGCCGCGATGCTACCATGACGAGGCTAAGGAGTGAAAGCGGCAAGGGCGGCGGCGCATGAGTCTGAGCAACTAGAGCACGCCGCTCATTTACGTTAAGCAGGAGAGAACAACCTACGATGGAAAAAGCACAGAGCGCACCAGCGCAACATTCATATACAGCGATACTTTTTATACTGGCGCTCACCGCGTTTGTCCTGGGCACTGCCGAGTTGATGATCGTGGGCATACTAAGTCCGATCGCGGCCAGCCTGCATGTAGCGGTTAGCACCGCAGGCCAGCTCGTCACCGGCTACGCGCTGGGCATCGCGATTGGCGCTCCCGTTATGGCGATGCTAACGAGCAAGTTGGAGCGGCGCCAGCTCATCGTCGCGGCCGTAGCAGTGTACACGCTCTGCAACGCGTTAGTGCTGCTAACGGCCTCATACGACCTCTTCCTGGTGGCGCGCATACTGGGCGGCGCGATGCATGGCCTCATTATCGGCAGCAGCTTCGCGGTCGCACTGCAGGTGGCGCCTCCGGCCAAGCGCGGCCGAGCGATCGGTATCGTGTTTGGCGGCCTCTCAATCGCCACGGTCCTCGGAGTGCCGCTCGGTACCTTGGCGGGGCAGTTGCTTGGCTGGCAAGCGGCGTTTGTGGCCGTTGCCGTTATGGGAGTAGTGGCGCTGGCCGGCTTGGCGTTGCTTTTGCCGCACACCAAAAACGAAGTGCAGCCGTCACTCAAAGATCAATCGCGGGCAGCGTTTACGCCGGGCGTGCTCATCACGCTGTTGGCCGGCCTGCTTATTATGGGCAGCCAGTTTACTATTTTTACCTACTTGGAGCCATTACTTACCGATATCACTCATGTACCGGGCAACCTGGTGAGCGTATTTCTACTGGCATATGGAGCTGCCTGCGCGACCGGTACGTTTATGGGCGGTAAACTGGCCGACAAAGACCCGAGCAAGACGATCATCGTAGCTAATGTAATACTCATCGCTATCTTTGTACTGCTTGATCTCCTGAGCGGCAGCCCTCTGTTGATGGCACTTTTACTCTTGGTATGGGGCTTTGTGGGCTTTGGGCTGGTGCCGTCGTATCAGCTAAACGTGCTCAGCTTAGCCGGCAAAGACGCCAGCCTGGCTTCGACGCTGGGCGTCTCGGCCGTCAACATTGGAGTGGCAATTGGAGCGATCATCGGCGGAGCAGTGATCGCTACGTATGGCGTATCGAGCGTGCCATTGGCTGGGGTGGCGCTAAGCGCCTGCGCGCTGCCCGTTAGTTTGTTTGCGGGACGACGTTTTTGGAGCCGCCAACGTGTAACCGAGAAGACCACCGAGGCGGTGACCCTAGGGTAGTTCTTACTGCGCCGCCTTGTGGCGAAAGAGACTCGAGGCGAGCGGGATGCTAACGATCAAAATAGCGACACACCACACCACAGCATGCCAGCCATAATCTCCCACAGACTGGTTGAGCATGAGCGCCCGAACGGCCTCAATGATTTGAGTAATCGGCTGGTTCTGGGCAAACAAGCGGAGGTAGTGCGGCATGCTATCGGCCGGCACAAAAGCACTACTAGCAAAGGTAAGCGGAAAGATAATTACAAACGTAAGCCACTGCACAGCCTCCACGCTCTTAGCGAATACACCCAAAATAGCCATAAGCCAAGAAAACGAGAACGTAAACAGTAGCAAGATTCCGGCGATCGCCAGCCAGTTTACCAGGCCCGCATCACTGCGAAAACCGATGATGAGGCCGGTAATAAGCATGACAACCGTAGAGATAGCGCTGCGCAATAAATCGGAGACGACATGGCCATTAAGCACTGCTATGCTCGACATGGGCAGCGAGCGAAAACGATCAATGATGCCCTTCTGCAAGTCATTGCAAATGGCGATGGCCGTCGTAGTGGAGCTAAATGCTACCGTCTGCACGATAATGCCAGCCATTAAGAAATCGAGATAATGGACGCCCGGCGGCAGAGAGGCCTTAACCGCCCCGCCAAACACGGCCGCGAACAGCACCAAAAACATGATCGGCTGAAAGAAAGCACCCAGTAGCTGGTCGGTATTGCGAATAATATGCAAGCTACTGCGCTTGATCAAAATCCACGAGTCAATAAACCACAGGAGTCCTTTGGGCTGATTCTCAAACTCAAGCGCCGCCATCTATTTATCCTCTTCTTTCTCGGCTATTTGCTTGCCGGTGAGCGACAAAAAGACGTCATCGAGCGTGGGCTTATGCACCTCGAGCGAGACGATGGCCACTCCGGCCGCAGCCAGTGCGTCTAAGACTCGCTTTACGTCTTTATTAATACTATTAATGACGAGGTCGAGCGTGAAAGACTTATCATCAATGTTCTTGGCGGTTAAACCGAGTACCTGCTGGGCCGCCGTCAGAGCCGCCACGTCTTTAAAGGTAAGTACCAAGCGGTCTTTGCCGACCTTGCTCTTTAACTCCGAAGCCGTTCCCTGAGCAATAACCTTGCCACCGTCAATCACCATGATCTGGTCGGCCAGCTGGTCGGCCTCTTCGAGATACTGCGTGGTCAGCAGGATGGTAGTGCCGCTAGCCATCAGCTTTTTAATGATGTCCCACATGGCGAGGCGCGAGCGAGGATCCAGCCCAGTGGTGGGCTCGTCTAAGAAAATGATCGGCGGCGTCGCGATCAAGCTTACCGCTAGGTCGAGGCGACGACGCATGCCGCCCGAGTAGGTCTTGGTGGGACGGTCGGCGGCCTCTTCGAGGTCAAACTCGTGCAAGAGCTCGGCAGCCCGGCCCGCGGCGCTCGCCTTTGTTAGCCGGTACAATCGGCCCATCATCACCAGGTTCTCGCGGCCGGTCAGCTGCTCGTCAACCGCCGCAGATTGGCCCGTTAATCCAATTGCCCGGCGCACCGCGGTGGCCTCGCGCGTAACATCAAACCCCGCTACCGTAACCGTTCCGCCATCGGGCTTTAGCAGGGTACTCAAAATCCGAACTGTGGTAGTTTTGCCGGCGCCATTTGGGCCCAGCAGCGCCAGCATGGTACCTTTCTCAACCCGCAGGTCGATGCCACGCAACACCTCATTGGTGCCGTAGGACTTGACGAGTCCGCTTACCTCAACTGCATAGCTTTTTTCTGACATATCTGGAATAGTATAGCATATTTATGCAGCTTTACTCCTGGCTGGCTCGCTGGTGAAGCTTAACGATGGTGTTCCAGGTGCGAGTGGTAATGTCACGGCCGAACCTCTTCTCGAGCTGGCTCATAAAATCGGGCGTTCTGGTCACGAGCGGATTATTAATAGCGCACAATGCTTGGTTCTCGGCATTATAGCCAATAACGCGCGTAATGCCGCCGGCAGAGGCGAATGGTTCTGGTGGCACAGCGGGCGAGTACTTCAGAAATGTCACGGTCAAATACGAGGTTCGGCTATGGGCCTGGCCGCCAAACGGCGCCGACTCAACGAGCCGCGCCAGTTGCGCCGCGGAGCGGATAATGGCGATGCTCTTAAGGCCCAGCTCGGCCACAAGCTGCGTTTCGATCTGGGCTTCCAGCCGTTCGACGCTGGCTTCGTCACTCTCAAAGATGACATTGCCGCTCGACAGTACTGTTTGAACGCGCCTAAAAGCCAGCGCCTCAAACGCCGCTCGCAGCCGAGTGGCCGGCGCATTCATGGGGCTGATGCCGCGCAAGAGACAGATGTACTGCATAAGTGAAGTGTACCTCATACAAAGCTCCGAGGGCATGCTGAACCACCCCACACCTCACACCCCACCCCAAGCCAGCTCGGCTAACTCCTGCTGCAGCTGCTCGTAAGCTTGGCGTAGCCAGGAGATTTGCTTCTTGGGGTTACCCTGTGCCACGGTCTGCTTAGTGGGTCTTGTTGC
>DATIIV010000021.1:0-21136 GCA_035479295.1 Candidatus Saccharimonadia bacterium
GGACCCGCGACCGATTCTTGAAGCGCTTCTTGCCCGGGATATTGCAGGAGTTTCAGGCCCGGAGAAACTATCCAGAGCTGTTCCAGGATCCATTTACATTGCTTAAGAGGTTGGCTGTTCCGGTTTAGTGGACAGGACCGAATGGTGTGCTCTCCAGATAGCATCGTGGTAAGCGGGCCAGCCGCAAGATTCACAAGCGTGACGTCTAAGAGCGCTTACGCTTAGACTCCGACTCGGGCCTTACGACCGCGGTACAATACATGCACCGCCGTGCCTCCAGCGGGATCTCGGACAGGCACTCGGGACACTTGCGGGTAGTCGGGTCGGCCGGCGCCTGGCGGCTGCGCGTCAGCTGGATCAGCTTATTAATCGGCTGAACCACTAAGAAGAACACCACACCCGCCACAATCAAAAACGAGATCAGCTGGTTCAGGAAATCGCCATAGGTAAAGACGCTATGGTTAACCGTAAAATTAAACTTAGAGAAGTCGGGCTTGCCCCCAATGGCCGCGATCAGCGGGGTTATGATATCTTTGACCAGCGCGTTAACGATGCCGGTAAAGGCGCCACCAATGACAACCGCCACGGCCAGATCAACCACGTTGCCACGGAGCAAAAATTGCTTAAACTCTTTGAACATAACCACGATCCAATTATTAACAGCATGGTAGCATATGATGACACAAAGCGCTCTGTTGCAGCTCGATTCGCTTACAGCCGCGCCCCGGTTATTAGGCTGGGAGCTGTTGCGACGCGAAGTCGACGGCAGTCTCACCGGCGGCCGCATCGTCGAGGTGGAGGCCTATCACGGTGCCGAGGATCCGGCCAGCCACGCCTATCGCGGCCGCTCGGCGCGCAACGCTCCCATGTACGAGGCCAGCGGCGTCATCTACACTTATTTGAGTTATGGGCTGCATACCTGCCTTAACATCGTAACGGGACCAAGCGGCCAGGCACAGGCAGTGCTGATTCGAGCGCTGGAGCCGACGCGGGGGCTAACTACGATGGCAGCCCGGCGTAGCACCGCGAATCCACGGCTGCTGGCCAGCGGGCCGGGTCGGGTAGGGCAGGCGCTGGGTTTAACAGTGAGCATGAGCGGCCAACGGCTGGAGGAGGTGATTGAGCTAAGACCGCCGCCAGCCGCACCGAGCCCAGCCGATATCTGGTCGGGTCCGCGCATCGGTATTACCCGAGCCGCCGACCGACCATGGCGCTTCTGGCTGGCCAATAATGACTTTGTATCGGCTCGGCACACAAAACTCTAGACAGGCCGAACATAAACCGATATAGTCGTGGCATGAATCATCACTCTTCACGGTTATCGCGCCGGACCAAGCGTCATATCGCAATTGTTGGGCTTAGCCTCATCATCGCCGTGCTGACCGGCCTTAGATTACAGGCCGGCGCGCTGGGACAACGGCTGCTCGATGCCCAGCCAGGTCTTCTGCCGGTAGTACACGTCAATGACGGCGATACTATCATTGTGCGCGAGCCGGATGGCAGCGAAGAAACGGTGCGATTTTTGGGCGTTGATACGCCGGAGGTTAAAGACCCGCGCAAGCCAGTGCAGTGCTATGGACCCGAAGCCAGTGCCCACACCAAGCACATCCTCACTGGCGCCAAGGTTCGCCTCGAGCCCGATGCCGAAGACAGCGATCGCGACAAATACGGCCGGCTTTTGCGCTACGTCTATCTGCCCGATGGCACGCTTTATAACGCTGCGCTTATTCGGCAAGGCTACGGCTTTGCCTACACCGTGTTTCCTATCACCAAGCTCGACGACTTTAAGGCGCTCGAACAGACTGCCCAGCAGGCCAACCGAGGTCTCTGGGCCACCTGCCGCATCAATGCCTCGAGCCAGATCAAGCAGACCGCCGGATCGAAGTAAGGCTAGGCAACGTTCTTGCCCAGTTTAGCCGTCACCACTACCTGCATCGAGTCGCCCTCGGGCGTCTCAATCTGAGTCTCGTTGGTCTCGCTAAAATAGGTCACCAAGTGGTGGCTCATGATCTCTTGCAGATCCTTGTACTTAAACTTGAGCTCCTCGAGTTCCGAGTTAACCACCTGGTAGTCTTTGTCGGCCTCTAACAGCTTCTTGGCCGTCTGGCGCTTGGTAGCAACCTCTTTGAGCTCCTCTTGTAGCGCGCGAAACTCATCGTTCTGCTCGGCCACGTCTTTGAGCTGGTCTTTGACCGTTTTCATCTTGCCGCGCGTCTCGGCCAGTTCCAGCATGAGGCGATAAATGGCGTCGAGGGTAGTCTTGTCTTCGTTGGCTTCCATAATTTTTTCCTTGAGGGTAGTTTTCGTAGCGTTAGCACTAATAGTATACGCGACCAGCCTGGATTGCCAAGTCACGGCGTCCGATTATCCAGTTAGGAGGCGAGCTGCCGATAAATTGCCTATGGTAAGAGATAATAATGAGATGGTTGGGCTTGCCCAGGGGTGGCCCATAGCCTAGAGCTCATCATCGAAAATACGCTTCTGGTGGGGCTTCAGCCGACTCATGCGACTGCCGCCCCGCCATCATCAACGTCGCCATCAATGCCACCGGCCATCAGCCCAGTTAACCAAACTTCGGCCGACAAGCGCTAAGCCGCCAGATATCTGCCGCCGCAAACTAACACTCACCGAACATACAAACTCCCCGATCCGCGCCTCCCTGAAGGAGAACGCGAACCGGGGAGCGATGGGCAAGTGCCCATAGCCGGGAGCCCTGAGTCAGCGGCCAGAAGTAGTGGAGGTCGGTGCGGCCGACGGAGTCCCGTGGGTGTCCACCCGAACCATCAACTGGCCAACCGATTGCCAGTGGACGCCGTTGTTCTTGACGCCCCACGAGACGTCGTACGTCCCGGGCGGCATGATGAAGTCAGCGTCCAAGTAGCCGTCCGCGCACCCCGGAATGTTGGGCGTGAAGCCCATCAAGCGGACCTGCGGTTCCGACCAGCGGAAGCCGTTGTACTTGCTGTGCTCCAGCCGGTCCTGGCTCGCCTGCGGCAGATCACCGTGGACGGCGACGCTGAGGTACTGCGGATGGCAGCCGTCGAGTAAGCCGGCGGCGCCATCGAGCTTGCTGCTGATCTGGAGTCGCACGACCAGGTCGTCGGCGACGATCTCGTGGTCCGACAGCTGACTGTAGACGTTGATGGACAGCGAGTGGGGCAGCAGGGTGTCTTGCGGCGGCGTCTCCTGGCCACCACATGCCGTCAGCCCGATCACTGCCAAGGCCAGCGCGATCAGGGCAGCGATTACCTTTCGCACAACGCACTCCCTCTTGTGGATTGTTCACGTTCTCGGTTTTATTATGATAGCATAAACTATATAAAAGTCAAACTTCACCAGGATCGGGTCCGATAACCGTCAGCTCCTCCTGAGCGCGTGTGACGGCGGTATAGAGCCAGCGGCGCCAGTCCTCGTCGCTGGAGCGAGCAAAGCGCTCCTCAAACAGCAGCACCCGCTGAGCCTGCGAGCCCTGAGCCTTGTGCACGGTGACGGCGTAGCCAAAGTCCCACAGGTCGCCGCGCTGGCCGTCGGGCGCCAGCGGCACATCCTTGGCCGCCTCGGTGGCACCAAATTGCGCTCGCAACACATAGCCGGCGTAGCGATAATCCTCGCCGTCGAGCTCAATCTCGGCCTCGTACCAGAGCTGCTGCGGATCGACGTCGGCCGGCACCGGCACGCAGCGCACCACCCGCCCGACCATGCCGTTATAAATCTTTTTGGCGCGATTATTGCGTAGGCACACCACCTGGTCGCCGGACTGCGGCTCGGGCGAATCGATGTCGCGAAACCCTCGCATGGCCGCGTTCAATTTGACCCGCGTGTGGTTGTAACCGCACAGCACCAGCAAGTCGGGCCGCCACGACTCTAATAGCTCCTGCACCATCAGGCCGGTCTCGGGCAGCTGGCGATCGAGCTTGCGCACGCCGGCACCAAACTCGCGCACCGGCAACGCACCGGTGGTGCGGGCCAGCGTCGCCACGTCGATGATCGGCGAATCCTCGGTCTGACGAAAGATCCGCTCCAGCCGAATCTGCGGCTCGGCCATCAGGTTAAAACTGGAACCGACCGGCGGCAGCTGGCCATGATCGCCCACGGCCAAGATCGGGATCTTAAAGCTCAGTAAGTCGCGCCAAATCGCCTCGTCGACCATGCTAGCCTCATCCACAATAATCAGGTCGCGCTCCAGCACCTCTTTGCGCATCCAACTGGGCGCCTCGCCGCTGAGCGCGCCCAGCGGATCGGCCGCCTCGTAAATCAAAGCATGAATCGTGCTAACCGAGTCCTTTTTGCGCGGCACTTTCTGTTCGCGCAGCCGCTCAGTTAATACCCGCGCCGCCTTGCCGGTGTAGGCACAGAAGGCCACCCGCGCCTCAGGATCATGCTGTCGCAACGCCTGGCGCAGATAGGCGATCAGCGTGGTTTTGCCAGTACCGGCATAACCACCCAACGTTAGATAAGGCGTCGATTTTGCCCGATACCAAGCCCCAATCTGCTTAAGCGCCGCCGCCTGATCAGTTGATAACGTGTAAGCCATGACCCTTATTATGGCACGGCTGGCAAAATTACGAAAAGTTCTGCATTGCCTCCAGTGGTCTTGGATAAAGCACCAATGTTTAACTCGAACGGCCCCGGTATGGTGTGAATACTAAGTGGTGGAGGGCATCATGAGAGAGGGCAATGTGTTGTGGCAGGAGCGACGATTAGAGGAGATCCTGTATTCGAGCTCGGATCCGGCAGCTAAAGTGCAGCAGATTATGCGGCTGGGCTTCGACGAAGAGATCGCTACCGAGCTGGTAGAGCGACATTTAATCGGCACGCAGGCGCCGCCGTACTATGAATCGCTGTCGTTTGACGCCGAGTACGACGAGTCGCTCAGCGAGCATCAGAGTCAGGCAGCCGGCGAGGAGACAGCGTAGGCGACCCGCAGCAAGAGGCGTATACTAGGGCCAATGCGCTACGGATTACACATTTCGACGGCCGGCAACCTGGCGGGAACGCCGGCGCGGGCCAGGGCCATGGGGGCGGAGACGATTCAGATCTTCGCCTCCAACCCGCGTGGCTGGAAGCCGACGCTCTACTCGGCTGAGCAGGGCCAGGCGTTTCGGGCCGCCTGCACCGAGGCCGGCATCGACCCCGTCTGGCTGCATATGACCTACCTGGTGAGCTATGGCACGCCAGACGAAGAGGCGCGCCAAAAGAGCATTACCGCCATGAACCAGATGCTGGCTACGGCCGATACGCTGGGCGCTCGCGGCGTCGTCACGCACATGGGCTCGCACAAAGGCTTGGGCTTTGCGCAAGCGCTGGGTCGCCTCACCGACTCGTACCAGCGTTCGCTCGACGGCTCAGAGCACAGCCTGCTGATTCTCGAAAATTCGGCCGGAGCCGGCGGCAATATTGGCAACTCGCTCGAGGAACTGGCCGCTATGCTTGAGGCCATGAAGGGCCACCCACGAATGGCGGTTTGCATCGATACCGCCCACGCACTCACCAGCGGTTACGAACTGCGCACGGCCGCAGGGCTCGACGGCTTCTTGGCCGACTTCGACCGGCTGATTGGCCTGGACCGCCTGGTCGTAATGCACCTCAACGACTCCAAGGCCGACCTCGGCACGCACGTAGACCGGCACGAGAATATCGGCGACGGCTTTATTGGCAGCGAGGGCTTTCGGCTCATCGTTAACCACCCTAAATTGCGGCACGTTAGCGGCGTCTTGGAGGTGCCGGGCATCGACGGCAAGAGCGGGCCGGACCAGGCCAACCTCGACCGACTGAAGGCGCTGACAACGAGCTAGCCCATGAATAATCTGCCGCAATTTACGCGCCAAGACGGGCCGCCGCTCTTTCCCAAGGCACTCTATAACCGGCCCGTCACGCGCCATGGTGCCGGCCGACTGCTCGTGCCCGGCGGCCACAGCGGCGACCTGAGCCTGCCGACGGCACTGCACCAACTGGCGCTGGCGGCCGGCGCGGGCCACTGCCAGGTGGCACTGCCCGACACGCTAGTACGACTGGTAGCCGGCGCCCCCGACACTACCTTTGTGCCGGCCAGCCCGTCTGGCTCGCTGGGGCGCGAGGCCCTGGGGCCGCTGCTGCAGCTGGCCGAAGACGCCGACGCGCTAATGCTGGGCGCCAGCCTCTCCAACAGCAGCCAGACCTCGATTCTAATTGAGCGGCTGGTGCACGAGCTGAACCGGCCGATCATCGCCTTTGGCGATACGCTGGTGGCCATGCAGCACCACATTGAGGAACTCACCAACCGCCCCGACTGCCTCATCGTCGCCACCATGCCCGAGGTCTTTAAGTTGGCCGGCCAGCTCGGCGTATCGATCACGGTGCGGCGCGGCGGCGGCCTCATTAACAAACTCGAGATCGTTCGCGACCTGGCCGCCGCCTCCCGCTGCCACTACGCCGTCTACGGCACCGAGATCATTACCGCGGCTGGCACCGATCTCGTCGTTACGCCCACCAACTACCGCCTCAGCCTCGTCCCGGCCGCCTACTATGCCGTCCTCGGCGTCACCTGGCTCCAAAACCCCTCGCGCCGCCACGACGGCCTGGCCACCGGCGCCTACATCCTGCGCGAAGCCGCCGCTGGCCTCGGCGACACCGACCGACCCAGCGTCGGCCAATTAGCCAAAAGCATTGCTGCGGTCTTGGCCCGCGAATCATTTTAGAAACCAAAAACACCACCACAATATTCAAGTCATTGAATATTGTGGTGGTGCCCGGCACCTCACCCAGGGGAGGAGCGAGGTGCCGGTGGGGCGCTAGGGGACTAGGCTGAGATAGCAGAGCCGCTCGAACGATTACCGTTCGCTACAACGAGACGATGAGCTCATGCAGCCGTATACGTGGATCACCGTTGATCGGACCGCATAGCGGTTGGATCTTGGTCTGTTCCGGCAAGTCTACAACAAGAGTATCGGAGCTCATCTGCTCCAATCCCCCTGGTAGAAATCGTACGACGCAGTTCTCGGCGCTCCTCGGAATAACATGCAGCTTTGCAGTGTCTCCGCTAGCGCCGACATCCAGAACATAGGTCGAGCGACTGCTGTTTTCCCAGTAGCTCGGGGTGATGTCTAGTATACCTGGTGAGCATTTCACAAGGGCCAAGTTGAACTCTTCCATCGCACGCGCGACAACTTCAGAGAGCGCAGGACCCATCGCGATGTTTGCGGCCTTGACTGGGTCTTCATCGATGATTATTCCCCGACATGACTGGGCCGAGAGTCGGTAAATTGCCATGCTCTGTTCCATTCTGGCCAAGCTTTTGGCTGGATAAGGAGAAGTAAGGTAACGGCATCTAACTCACATCAGCCGGAAGCACACTAGCAGAGATAAGTTGGGATTACAAGATTTCTGCCCTTGCTGCAAAGAGTTGCTTGCCCGACATTTGAGAATCGATTCATATTGATGAGTTGATGCAAAGATGCTAATATTAACAGCATAGAAAAGGTAGAACTGATGCGCACAACCATTACCATTAACGATAAATTGTTTCATACCCTCAAGCTGCGTGCCGTCGAGGCCGATGAGAGCATGTCGAAGTTCATCGAAGACGCCATCAAGTTTCAGATCCTTGAGGATTTCGAGGACATCGAAGATGCCCAGGCCCGCAAGGCTGAGCCGGAGTACTCGTTCGACGATCTCGTGAAACAGTTCAAGGCCGAAGGGCTCCTTTAACGACCCATGCTCGAACCCGGCTACCAGTTACGCTACAAAAAATCCATCGACAGAGATCTTCGCCAGCTGCCGGACTCCCATCGGCAAACCATTGTGGCTAAAATCCTGCAACTGGCTCGTGAGCCCCGCCCGGCCAGCTCGACCAAGCTGCAAGGCTCTCGCGACCTCTACCGTATTCGGCATGCTGATTACCGAATTATCTACCAGATCAACGATGGCCAGCTGATTATCCTCGTGGTTAAAGTTGGGCATCGACGCGAAGTTTATCGGCCGTACTAGGGAGCTATAACTGGGCGACTTAGCCATAAACGCACTGCCTCGCCGTCTAAATCCTTTAGCCCAAACCAAAAACACCACCACAATATTCAAGTCATTGAATACTCTGGTGGTGCCCGGCACCTCTGCCCGAGAGAAGCAGAGGTGCCGGTGAGACGCTAGCGGACTAAGCCGAGATGGCAGAGCCGCTGAGTCTGAGGCAGAATCGCTCGCGCGATCACCGACACAGGCTCCTCCAGCCACCACCAATCGCTGACCAGCGCGCAAACGCTGAACGATCGTCGAACGAGTTCGACGGCCAGCTGATCGGCGTGCGGACTAAAGAGCGCCCAAGCAACGGGACGAAGCCCCTCGATGAATGCCGCAGCTTCGCTGAGGTACGCATCGTAGTCGGGCTCGTCCTCGTCGTCCCCGCACAGTAGACGCAGCGGATCGACAGTCTGGAATGCCTCCAGCACCGTCTCACCGAGCTCACCGTACGTGGCCTGGAACTTCTGTGCGCGTTCCTGGTCGTGGGACATGACCGCCTCCTTGCGGTTGGGGATGGGTATTAGTTCTTCACCCCAACATAACGAAGGCGAGCGTCACGCACAATATGGTATCATTATTTACGTGCAAAGTCAATAGCGACCCAGTTATGAAACACGTAGGAGATAATGATAAGGCTCTAGAGCACCGGAAGCTTGATTAGTCAGTTTAACCATAGCCACATTGCTCTAATCGTCTCAATCCATTAAGATAGCATTACAAGTTCATAACCTGTCGCAACTGGGCAAGTCGGGCGAGATTCCCGCACTGTCGCGCAACTGTAGAGTCAGAAAACCAGCCGTTGCAGGTACGTAATATTCACGACGCTCTTCGCCGAAAAGGGTGTGAATACGGATTTTGGCCACCCCGCATCCGAACAGCGTCGCTGGAGGGGAGTGGAGTGGTCGAGACTGGAGTCAATCATGACGAGGCAGACGTTGAGGCGATCGACGATACTGAGGCGCGGGCGTTCGACATCGAGTCGGCCCACGATGACGAAGACAGGACTCTGGCCAACCCCGAAGATTGGCCCTTTGACCATGAATACACCCCGGATGCCGCTAGTTCGTATACATATGTCTTGCGCGACGGCGAGCTCTATTCGCTAAAGACGGGCGAGGATGGGCAGGTTGAAGAAGTACCAATGAGCAACGAGCTTGAGGGATCGGCCAAGGAAGCCTACCAAACGGCCGTGCAAGAGCTGGAGCAAGGCGCCGAGACCAGCGAGTATCTGGTGCGCTGGCCGGCCGAGGATAGAGACGGCGAAGAGGCTTATGTGCGGATTGTGCTAACCATGACAGCCGATGGACGCGTCACGATGGAGAGCGACCCGGTAATCTGGCTGCCCAAGCCAGAGCGATTGCAAGACGATGACGACGATGGAGGAACGACGGCCGAAAGTAATTGGACGATGAGCGAGCCGGCGGCCGAGACCACACTGCTAATTGAGGCTACGCGGCCAGCACAGGCGGCCATAAAGACGGCAGCCAGCGCACTACGGCCGGCTGAGCCACCCAGCGTATCAACCGAGCCGGTGAGTCTGCTCGATTGGGTAACGCCGGCGCCCGAAGAGGGGACACTCGGCGTGGGATTGGCCGAAGTTGTGGCGACGGCCGAGGCCCTGAGGCTGACCGAGCCAAGCGAGGCCGAACTGCCCGAGCCTGTGGCAGTGGCCGACGAGGCCATCACCACGCTCGAGCCGCCAATGATGGCGGCAGAGGTTAGCTCGGCCAACGCAACCGAGATAACGGCTGAGATGCCACCAGCGCCGGCCGAGTTAGAGGCCGGACAAGTGGCGAGGTTGCGGCCAGCGGCCGAGGCGGCGCCGACTGAGCCTGTGATTGCGGCGCCGCCGCCCGAGCCGCCGGCGCCGATCGACGGCGGCGACAGGCCTGGAGCTACCGTTGAATTCATACCGCCCCAGAGCGCGCCCGAAGCCGCACCACTTATCCAGGACGTGCCTCTGGAGAAGCCGAACCTTGCCCACCCAGAATCATCGGCTACGCCCGATGCGGCCGTTATTAGCCCGGCAACCACCACCGAGCGCGCGAACGAGCAGCCGACGATTCAGGTCAGCGAAGCCGCGCCGACTGAGGTGAGTCGCGAAGGAGTTGAGGCGGCCCAAGCCGAAGCTGCAGCGCCAGCCGAAGTTGTCATGAAGGCCGAGGCGCCGGTCGCCACCGCCGGCCACGAAGCCAGGCCGCTCCAGAACGAGGCCGTGGATGAGCTGGTCGAGCAGCCGACCGCAACACGCGAGGCCGTACCGATAACCACCACCGCGGAGCCGCGCCGAGCTCAGGTCGCCAGGAGTGAGCCAACCGTCATTGCAGGTCCTGTCGCAGTAGCGGAGCAGGCCAATCGACAGGAGTCTACCCTAGGCTCAGATGAGCCGGCGATCCATAGCCTGTGGACGCCAATTGAGCAGCGAACCGCCAAGCTTCAGCCACCTCCTCCTACCCGCCAAGCCCACACCGAGCCAGTTCGGTCCATTCCACACACGACCCAGGAATTAGGCGCCAATCCAATGGAAGCGGCCCACCAGGTGAACCCGCTGACGCCCCTGGCTAGCGTTATTGACGAGACCGAAGCCGAGCTTAGTTTCGAGATTAGCCTCGACGGCAGCCGACGCCGCCACGCCCGGCGGTCCATCGCCACGAGCGTCCGGAGGACGGCATGAGCACGGTGGCTACTATTAAATTCTATGACCTGATGTCGGCCGCCCAGGCCGGCAAGCTAGCCGATGTGGTGGAGCGCGAGGCCGAACTGGGGCGGCTGGCGCGGACGCTGCTGCGGCCGCGCCACCACCACGCCATTGTGCATGGCGAGCCCGGCAGCGGCAAGACCAGCTTGGTGGAGGCCCTGGCCTGGCGCATCTGGCAGGGTCGCCAGCCCGGCCTGCCGCGGCGCTTCTACCGCCTGCGCACCGAGGCCATCATGCGCCTCATCGTCAACGGTGATAGCCTGGCCGACTGTCTGAGCGCGCTCAGCCAAGCCGCCGAGCAACTAGCCGGCAGCATCGTGGTGATCGAAGACGTGCAATTATTAACGGCCGGCGACCCAGGCCGGCTCGAGTTGACCCTGCAAATCCTCGAAACCCTACTCGGCTCGGCCGGCACGCGCCTTATTCTCACCGTCAGCAGCAGCACGTATTACGCCAATCTGCAGGATGATTACACCCTGACGCGCCTGTTTGAGCCGATCGAGCTGCGCCCGACCGACACCCGAGCCATCACCGCTATGGTTGAGCAAGCCGTGCCGCGCCTGGAGCGGCACCACCATCAGCGCATCAGCGATGAGGCGGTAGCCCAGGCGGTGGCCTTTGGCGGCCGGTTTGGCCACGGCCGCGCCCTGCCCGACGCCGCCATTCGCCTGCTAGAGGAGGCCGGGGTGCGAGCGGCGCTGGCCGGCCAAGACATGCTCGAAGCGGCCGACATCACCGCCGTGGTGGCCGAGCGCGAACACATGCCGGTGGGCGAGCTAACGGCCGATCGGCAAGATGACCTGGCCCAACTCGAGCCCCAGCTGCAGCAGGCCGTCATTGGCCAGGCCGTGCCGCTGCGGCTCATTGCCGCCACCATCGCCCGCGCTCAGCTTGGCCTAGCCGACGACAGCCGACCGCGCGGGTCGTTTCTGCTGCTCGGCCCCTCCGGCGTCGGCAAGACCGAGACCGCCAAGGCCCTCACTCGGCTGGTCTACCACAATCCCAGCGCCCTGGTGCGCCTCGACATGTCGGAGTACGCCGAGGCCCATGCCGCCGTCCGGCTGATCGGCTCGCCGCCCGGCTACGTCGGCTACGAGGAGGGCGGCCAGCTCACCGGCGCCGTCGCTCGCCAACCATACTCGCTGCTGCTACTGGATGAGATCGAGAAAGCCCATCCCAAGCTCTTCGACGTCTTTCTGCAGCTGCTCGACGATGGCCGCCTGACCGACTCGTCCGGCAAGACCGTCGACTTTACCCAAACCTTGGTACTGGCCACCAGCAACTATGGCGCCACCGAGATCGCCGCGGCCGCTGCGGCCGGCCATGACGTCACCGCACCGGAGTTCCTGCAAACCACGTTAATGCCGCTGCTGCTGCGCGGCTTTCGGCCTGAGTTCCTCAATCGCTTCGACGCCATCTTGGTCTATCAGCCCCTTAGCGAAGACCATCTGGTGGCATTAGCCGAGCGCGAGCTTCAGAAGCTAGAGGCCCGGCTCATCCGCCACGGCGTCCGCTTTGCCGTGCCTCGCGAACTACTGCGCCAATTACTCAAACCAACCCTCAATCCGCTCTTTGGCGCCCGGCCCGTTAAACGATTGATCACCCAGCACTTCGAGACGCCTATCGCCGACCAGCTGCTGCGCCGCCAGCTGCCGGCCGCCACCATTATTAATGGAGCCGAGCCATGGCTGAGCCTGTAGCTGAATTATGGGAGTACGAAGAGGCTGCTCCGGAGCTGTCCCCGGATGTGCTGGCCGACACTGGTACCACGCGCGTGCTGATCGAGCGAGAAGCGCCCGCCACCGCCGAGCCCCTGCCCACCGAGCTCGCTCTGCCGCCGTTGGCGCCAGCTCCGACCGCGCCCGTTAACTACCTTGATTTTCCTATGCCAGATATGAATGCAGCAGGGGAGCGGACCGCATGACCCAGCACCTCGCCACCGAACTCGCCTTTGTGCGCTTTTGGTTACCGCCCACGCCAGCCGCCTCCGACCAGGCCGCCGCTACCGCCTACGAGTCGACGCGCTTATTTATGACCGCCCTGGCCGGACTGCTCGCCAGCCGGCCCAGATCAACGATCAGCCTAGAGATCGCCGCCAAAGATGGTGCCGTAGCTTATATTTTAGCCATACCAAGCGACTGGGAGCCCGAGGTACTGCATCACCTCTACGCGGCCTACCCCGGTGGCTGGGGCGAGCATTTGGACGAGTGGAACTTATTTGAGGCCCCCGGAGAGCTGGCCGCCGCCAAAGTCATGGCTACGCCGGCCGAGGCGCCGCTGCGGTCCGACAAATTTGATATCGACCCGTTACAACCGCTCGTCGAGCTGCTATGTAATCTGCCACCAACCCAGCAGCTGGTAGTGCAGCTGGCGCTCACGGCCAGCCGACGCCCCGGGCTCCTGGCCCAGCTGGCCGGCGACGTAGGCCAGGGCCTGACCGACGAGCTGCGCCACCTGGTAATGGGTCGGCCCTCCAAGCCCGATGACGCTAAAACTAAACCGGCGCCCACCTCCGAGCCCGAGCCCAACAAAGCCGAGACTGCTCCGCTACAAGCCAACCTGCGCCTGCTGGCCCTAGCGCCCACCGCCGCCGAGGCCGGTCAGCTGGTACGCCGCGCTCTGGGCACCCTGCACCAGCTGACGCAGCCGGGTCAGAGCAAATGGGCGCTGCAGCAACCCCGCCAGCTCCAGGCCTGGCTGCCCCGACCGCTGCAGCGCCAGTTTGAACCAGCCGCCGCCTTTTGGCTAACCATTGACGAGGCGGCCAACCTGTACCACCCACCGGCGCGCGCCCGCGACCAGCCCGCCCTGGCCCAGCTGGCCGCGCGCCAACTGCCGCCGCCAACCTCGCCCTCGGCCGGCCTCCTGCTCGGCCATAGCCTCTACCGCGGCCAGTCGCAACCCGTCCGCCTGGCCGCCGCCGACCGCCTGCGCCATCTCTACCTGATCGGCCAGACCGGCACCGGCAAGTCCACGCTGTTCCAGTCGGCCATGCTCCAAGATGTCGAGGCCGGCGAAGGCTGCTGCTTCATCGACCCGCATGGCGAGGCCATCGACTGGCTGCTGCCGCGCATCCCGGCCCACCGCGCCGCCGACGTCGTCCTGTTCGACCCCTCCGACGACGCTGCCCTCCTCGGCCTTAATCTGCTCGAGTGGCGCACCCCCCACGAGCGCGATCTGCTCATCCAAGAGCTCGTCCTGCTCTTCTACAAACTCTTCGACCCTGGCCACACCGGTATCATCGGTCCGCAGTTCGAGCACTGGCTGCGCAGCGCCGCCCTCACCATCACCGAGCCCAACGTCCGCGGCGCCCTCACCGACATCCCACGCCTCTTTACCGATGCCGGCTACTCCAAGGCCGTCGTGGCCCGCGCCGAGCACCAGGCCGTCAAAGACTTTTGGCATGGCCAGATGGCCCAAACCGCCACCTTCCACAAATCGGAGATGCTCAATTACTTTACCTCTAAATTCGGCACCTTTATGGGCAATGCCGTAATGCATCGCATCCTGTCGCAGCGCTCATCGGCCTTTAATATGCGCGAACTGATGGATCGCCGCAAGATCCTCCTGGTTAACCTATCCAAGGGCAAACTCGGTACCCAGAACGCCGCCATGCTGGGCACGCTCCTGATGGCTAAGCTGCAGATGGCCGCTCTGAGCCGAGCCGACGTAGCCGCCGAGCATCGCGCGCCGTTCTACGTTTACATCGACGAGTTCCAGAATGTGGCCACCGACTCGTTTGCCGAGATGCTGTCCGAGATTCGCAAATACGGCGTTGGCCTACACCTGGCGCACCAGTACGGCGACCAATTGCCCGAAAAACTGCGCCAAGCCGTGGCCGGCAATGTTGGCACCATGCTAGCCTTCCGCCTCGGCCGCACCGACGCCGACTGGTTGGCGCCGCACTTTGCGCCGCTCACCAGCGACGACCTGACCGCCGCGCCGCCGTATCAGTACCACTTGCGGCCGCTGGTTAACGGCCAGCTCGCCACGCCGTTCACCGTCCGCACCGAGCCCCCGGCCGCCCCCGCCCAGCCTCGCATCGAGCAGGCCATTCGCGCTCGCGTGCGCAGCTACGTCGCCGCCGTCGGCTAAACGGCAACCGACCTCGTCATTCATGTAGCCCGCTATGCAAACTTCTGGCATAGGGCATCATTACAAGCTATTTTGCGCCTTAATAAAGGCAAAATAATATGAGCCGTTCATCTCTATGCAACAAAATTGCATAGTTAGCACAAACAGCCAATGGGGAGCCTCGCTGTCGAGCCGGCTATTGACAATCTATAGAGCTTATGCTATCATGATAATCGTTAATTGCACCAACCCAACGAGCTCCCGAGGAGGAGCCATGAGTGACCAGCTCGCCGCCAACGAGGCTCTCGACCGCGCTCTGAAGCTGCGCCTCGAGGAGCTCCGGCCCAAGCCTACGGTCATGACCTACAACTGCCTCAAGCGCGAGGGCATCCACACCGTCGGCGACATTGTCGCCAAGACGGAGGCGGAGCTCCTCGACATGCTGCGGGGCAATTGGAAGGGAGTGGACGAGGTCAACCTGCTCCTGGCGGAGCTCAACCAGACCCACGGTCTGGACCTGAAGCTCACCGCCAGCGAGATCCGCGACCGCGTTCTGGGTCTCGACATCGAGGAGTTCGAACCGTCCACCGGAACCTACAACTGCCTCAAGAGCGAGGGTATCCACACCGTCGGCGACCTGATCGCCAAAACGGCCGAGGAGCTCCTGCTCGTGTTACGCGGCAGTCGGAGGCGGCTCGAGGAGGCCCGGGGGCTCCTGCAGCAGGTCAACAAGACCTACAACCTGAACCCGGCTCTGGAGCTCCGCCCCGGCGACTCGCCCTTCCTGTGAGCCCACCCCCAGCCCCGCCGTCTCTGTCGCCTCGCGCGACACCGCCGGCGGGGCTATTGCTATCGCTCGCGCAGTCGCCGATTCCGGGGATTATGGTACTGGTACTCGGGCAGCGATCGATCGAGCACCCGAGCCAAGATCTCGGTGGTGCGTTCCTGCACATCAGCCAGGTCGGCCTCGGCTTGCTCAATGATCTGTTGCTGCTGACGGATAACATCAATGAGGCCCTGAACACCCATCAGGACCTCATTAAATTCACGGCTCGATTTATCTTGATAGGGGATATTAGCGTTGAATCGCCCAATCGCAGCGTCGGTTAAAATAGGCAACAAAATAGCGCGGAGGTGCTCAAATTGTTCGTCATTGGCGACTGGATTCATTTTACACTTCTCCACTAAGCTTACACTAAAGTGAGTCGCTACGTAAGCCACCTGTCATTACAACTCACTCACAGGCTAAACCAGCCAAGCTTAGGCTCGGTCGGGTGGCTGGATCGCCAAGACTTCGCCCTGCAGAGGCGCGGCTGCCCCGGACCAGTCGATGCTATAAGTGAGTCGGGTCTGCGCGGTCTGATGCAGATACAGCGGTGCGTCGATCAGGTAGGCGGTCTGACCATAATCGAGGCCCGAGAGCCGCGCCTCCACCCGATGTGGCTTGGTCTGCATGCGACTGCGCCAAAAACCGTGATACGAAAAGAAAGCTAACCAGTTGATCGGCTCGGTGCGGTCGGCGGCCAGGGGGCGCTTAGGCGGACGCTTGCCCGCTTGCAGCCGACCGTCGTGCACCGTTACTACTACGTGAATGCGACGGGCGGGCGGCTGGCCGTTGCACGTTACCAGAAGTTTAATCGGCGTTAAGCCCTGGCGCCGCTCGGCTTCGGCCTCATCGAGCTGATGAGCGTAGCGGACCAGAGCCTGATCGTAGTGCCGCCAGGCCGCCTGATCCGGCGCCTGCTCAGCCCAGCGGCCAAACCGGCCCAGCGCCGATGGCCGATCGGCTAGCTGCCGCGCCACATACTGGCGCTCGGTACGCACAAAGGCTCGCTCAGCCGCCACATCAGGTGCGGCCAGCTCGGCAAAGACATCGTAGGATTGGGATTCGGGTAGCTCAAGCATGGTTTATCATTATTTTAGCACTGAAATGAGGCGCGTGATGGTATAGTACAGGCGGCTAGCTAACCGCCACCTCCAAGGAGCATGATGGCCTCTCCAACCGAGCCGCCCACTATCGCCGTGCAAGTTGGGCATTTTATTGGCGCGCACAGCGCCTATGATGGCTATGGCAATACCTACAACGAACCCTCCTACGATTACGGGCCGCCCCATCGCCTGCCGCGGCCGGCCAGCGGCAGCAGTCTGCATCGGCTAGCCTGCCATCGCTGTCAGGCATTGGTCCAGCTGAGCATCGACAGTCTTGAAATACTTGAGGCTAGAGAGCAGCTCGTCCGGCAACGTATGCGCAGGGTGATAGGAGTCTCCGCCGTCGCGATCGTCATCACTACGCTCTGGGGTGTGCTCAGTGGCCCGATCGCCATCGTGGTCGGCCTGATAGCGGCCGCCACCACCGTGGGCCTCCTCGCATTCCTGCGGCTCCGTCAACCTGGCCGCGGCTGGCGCATGCTGCCAGACGACCAAACGGCCAGGGGCTATCCGCGGCACGCCATCGACGACGCCCGCCCCTGGTTGAACCAGGACGGTCACTAAGCGCAGAAGGTAGCTTCATTTTACGACTGGGATCACCTGGTACGGTCGCGTTGGAGCCGGTCGTCCAACGTCCACGCCGAGCACCTGCCGATGGCCGTTCATGGGCTCATCATCGGCGCGGCGCTTACGGTCTTTGCGCCCCGGCTGTGGCGAGCGATTGAGGTAAGCAAGCAGTAGGGCAGCCCTCAAATCTCTGTGGCCGGGAAGCGCAAGGCGCCTCCCGGCCACATTTACCTAAACAAGCGTCAGGAGCACTGCACCAGCTCCTCTCTCGACCGCAACAGGAGCTCCGCCATTGGCGAGATAGCTATTCCGGACCGAGTGCGTCCGGCCGTGATCTCGGCCGGGGTTACGTAGTAGAACAATGACTCTACGCGCAGTTTGAAGACGCGCCGCACCAACCCGCGCAGCCCCCGAGACCGACGGGCTGCCCGAGCCAACAAGCCGCCAAAACGCTCACCATGATCAAACCGATAAACTGCCCCCACGCACTGTTCAGGCACACCGTCGGTATCGGGCGGCTTACGCTGAACCCGGCCGACTCCCACGGGATGCCAAGTGCGATCCGGCAGCGGATCAAGCCGCGGCAGAATCCGGCGACTGTCTGTGATCTCGCGCCAGAACATTGCCTCGGAGTCAAACCAAACCCCAGCTAGCACCGGCAGCATCTCTTCCACCCGCGCGTGCTGCGCCTCGCTCGTCTGAGCCTTGGGCAGCTCAAATCGCAGCGGGGATGTGCCCTCGCCCGGCCCGGCAACAAAGCTATGGCACTCCAGCCCCAGCTTCTCCGCCAGGTCTTTGCGCTCCGCAGCGGCAACCTCTACCACGCTGCCCACCGGCACTAACTCTAGCCCACAGCGACTCGAACCACTTCGCTTAGCTACCAGCCCAAACCGCCCCTCTCGTTTCAGCGAAGGAATCGCAGCGACCAATTGGTAACTCACCAGCATGACAACCCAATTCTCGCTCGGAAATATGCGGTCATTTAAAACCCGCGTCATGCAGTGTATACCCAACGAGCCAGCACTGCCAAGCCTTTTAAGATGGCAGCAGGAGCATCATTAAGTTAAATCAAGCTACCAGCACCTTTTTGCCGTAATCTTACCAAACAGACCATGCGCCTCATCGCTTAGGCCGGCCGTAAAGAACAGCTCGTTTTGCCGCCCGGCGGCGCCATCATTGCCAAAGGCTAGCGCCCACAACCCATCGGCCTGAATGGCCCGGCCGTACTGGTCTTTGAGCTTGCTATCGAAATTACCCGAGGAGACATCGTAGGCGTTAATGGTGCCGTCGCCAAAGTTACCCACCAGCAAGTGATCACTGAAGCGGCCAAAGCTGTCTGGCGCCAGCGCCACGCCCCACGGCGAGTTGAGCTGACCGCCGGCAATCAGCCGTCGCTGCAGGGTACCATCAGCGTTAAATACATCCACAAACCCGTGGCCGGCCCCAGCCTGGTCATCGTGCTTATCGGGGCCCTGCAGCGCAAACGTTACATAGAGCTGGCCGCGAATCGTCTGAATGCCAAACGGCGCGTAGCACTGGCCGGCCAGCGGACAATCGGCGGCCAACCTGGAGTCGGTAAACGATTTGACGAGATGGAAGTTCTGGTCGAACATCTCCACTGTGCCAAATCGAAAATTGGTGGCGTAAATGTAATTTTGACCGTAACTAGAGCCAAAAGCTAAGCCTTTGTAAACCGCGCCTACGTCGCCCCGTGTGTCGGTGGCCGCCGAACGATTTACCGCCACCACGGCGCTGGCGCTGTTAACGCTACGATTCCAGCCTGCGATCGTGCCGTCCTCGGTGGCAAAGATGAAACTGCTCGGCCCGCTCACGGCGCCCTGCTTAACCGCAAACGCCTGCGGCATCGTAGCGGCCACCGGGTTAAAGACGTTGCCGGTGGGCGTGCCACCATGGGCCGTGCCGTCGGGGGCGGGAATCGAGATGGCCGGCGCCACCACATCGCCCTTGCCGGTATAAATCGACGAGCTGCCGGCGTCATTATCCGAGATCCACCACGGCCCGGTCGGGCTATGCGACAGTCCCCACGGATTAACCAAGCTCGGGTCAAGCGCTGCGGCCGCTCCCGGCACATCGGACGCCAATTTGGTCTCGATATACGAGCCACCACCAAACGCCTGAGCCACCCCGGCCGGCAGCACAAACGAGAGGACCAGAGCCGTCGCCTCGACCACGATTAAGCCTCGTTTTAAGCTGCCCGGACCACCTTTGCTAACCACCATTTCGCACCTCCTTGTCTCACTATTAATACGCCCGCGATGATAACCTGCTTGGGCAGTTTTAGCTATAAGCATTTTGATGGGGTAGAGACGATTCTGATTGGGGTATTTGTAAAGCAACGTTTTTATGATATAAGTATATGGCTGTTCCATACCCGCACTCAACCGCAGGAGCACCAAATGGCGCAGGGATGCATAGTCGTAGAGAACGCGGGAACAACCGGAGAGATCATTGTCGCCGTGGAAGGTGATGTGGTCTTCAAGGCCGGAAAATCTCACGAGGTGCGCGTCGAGTCGGACCACGTCATCCAGGTCACCCGGCACCCGCGCACCGGGCGCCCGCGCGTAACCGACGCACCTACGGCCGGCCACACGATCGCCAGTGGCCCGGGATCGGTCGCGATCGGCGGCTCCAACAAGGGCATCATCTCCACCGGTTCAGGCAGCGTCATCGTCAGCCACTCGAACAACCAGGATGAGCTCGTCACCGACACATCCAAGCCGGTGGTCGGAACCACCATCTGGCTGCCCGCCGGCACCAAGGTGGACCTCCAGATCGCGGACACCTACACCGTAGACGACGAGGCCACCGGCAAGATCACGGTCATCGACAACCGCTAACCACCACGACACAACGATTGAGAGAGTTCACACGAGGAGACCGCCAGGCCTTCGTCACTGTCGAGCTCGTGCGCGGCTAGCAAGCCGACCACCCACTCCTACGCCCTGCGTACCAAGCAAAAGCGCATCACCTCGGTGATCCTGCCCGCTCGGTATGCGGGGCGCTTTTCATTGTTATTATTTACACTGCGAGGCTCGTTCTTACTGCAGCTTGCTGATCCAATCATTATATGATATAACCTAAACGCTCTTTACTACCCGCCCAGACACCCCTGCAGGCCCAAACCGACTCAGCAGAAATGAGCCCATCATGCTTGCACGATCGCTCGCGTCCTTGACCGCACTGGCCGTCTTACTGGCCGCCTGCTCCTCGTCGGGAGCCGCCAACACGACAACCAGGCTGCTCGACCCTCAGGAGCAGGATGTCATCAACGAGCAGGCCACCATCGGCAACGGTTCCCACACCTTCAGCAGCCTGATCGAGGCCCTGGAAAGCGGTGGCAACACCTACCAGCCGATTCAGATCACGGAGGCGCCCGAGGACAAGGCCATCAACCTCCAGAGCGGCGTGGTGCTGTTTGCGGTCTGCGCAAAGGGCCAAACCCTACAGGAGTGTGCCAACGACAAGGGCACGCCGACGACGCCCCTGGTGTACCTGAGTGAGGACAAGAGCATCGACATCAGCAACGGCCGGACCGACCTCACCCTCAGTGGGCCGGTTGCCTACCTGGCCAAGGTGGCCGACGGCAGCGAGCTGAACTGCAAGGCGACGGGAGGCTTCCAGCTCAACCCCGAGTCGCTCCGACAGCTCCACCTCGTCTTCGAGGCCTTCACCCGCAATGGCAAGGCCATCAGCGGCGACATGCCCGTCGACTTCGGTGCGACGACGGCCGACCCCCATTTCCCGGCCCAGAACCGCTTGCCGTGGCACTGCGACGTCAACGCTCCGGTGCCGGCTCCCATCAGCTGACGCCAGCCCGGCCAACGAGCCGGCGCGATCCGGCCGGCGCCTTTTGGC
>DATIIV010000022.1:0-7031 GCA_035479295.1 Candidatus Saccharimonadia bacterium
CGCGAGACGCCTTTTGCTATACTAGGGCCATGACAACCGCCCGCAAGGCCTTGGCCAACCCCCAGGCTCATACTCTGCACCTCACTCAGGTTGGCCGCGGCCCAGTGCTGGTACTCATTCATGGCGTGGCTGGCAGTGGTCGCATTTGGGCGCCGGTGGTGCCGTTATTGGCCAAGCGGCTCACGGTGGTGCAGCTCGACCTGCTCGGCTACGGCCACTCGCCCAAGCCACACCTGGAGTACACGCCCGAGGTCCATGTGACGGCTATTCGCGCCACACTGCAGCAGCATGGAGTTCGGCCGCCGTTTGCGGTAGCCGGCCTATCTATGGGCAGCCTGCTAGCACTAGAGTATGCTCGGCGCTGGCCAGCCGAGGTCACCCAAGTGCTCTGCATCGGCCTGCCCTACTATCGCGATGCTGCCGAGGCGCGGCATTATCTGCGCCGCAGTCCCTGGGCCCGGCTAGCGCTCGAGTGGGGCGGCCTCGGCCGGCTCATTATCACTACCGCTTGGGGTGTCGGCCGCCGCCATCGCTGGCTGGCCACCAGCTTCTCGCGTGGGCGCATGTACGACCCCGGGCAGGCCCAGGAATCGGCCATGAATACGCACCAAGCCTTTCGCACCACCTTACTTAATGCCATGATTAATAATCCGGCCGAGCCGCTGGTGGCCGATGCCGCCGCCACGCCGCAGTACTATCTGCATGGCGCCAACGACCGCTGGGCCTCTACGTCGGCCGTGCAGCAGATGCTGGCTCGCTACCCGCACTGTCAGCTCACGGTGCTGCCAAACATCGACCACAACACGGTGGTGTTTGCGCCCGAGGCCACAGCGGCTTGGATGCTGCATACTCTGGAGCAGGCTGATGCCTAAAACGCCCACAACCCGCCGGCCCTACCCGTTTCGCATTACCACCGACCCGGCGGCACTAGGATTGGTGTCGCGCCAGATTGAAACCGCCTTTGGCCGTCAACACGTGATCGCCCCCGCCCGGCCCCACCACGCCGAAGCCATGCTGTTTCTGCATGGGTTTGGTAGCAATTGGACCGTTTGGACGCCCTTGCTGCAGGCCGCCACTCAAGACCGGCTCTTGACCAACCTTGATCCCATCCTCATTGACCTGCCCGGCTTTGGCGCCTCGCAAAATACTTTAGCCCACCTTAATTCACAGCAAGTCGCCAGCATGCTGGTGGAGGTGGCACACCGCTTAGGCTACCACCGGCTGCGCGTGGCCGGCCACTCCATGGGCGGCTTCTTGGCTCTCGATCTGGCGGCTCATCACTCCGAGATTCTCTCGGTGCATCTGGTATCGAGCCCTTATTTAACCCTGATGTGGGGCACCAACCACCCGCTTCAGGCGCTCGTTAAACGGCCTAAGATCGGGCTGTTTTATCAATTGCATCTATTTTTAGCCCGTCACGATGCGATAGCTCAAGGCCTCAACACCTTTAACCGCTGGCGATTGCGAAGCGGGATGAAGCCACTGTACACCGTGGGCGGGCCGGCCTTTGAGTACGGCGCCCACAACGGACGAGGCTACGACGCCGCGCGCCTGTGGAGTCAGCTGCGCATGCCGGTGTACGCCGTCTTTGGCCAGCACGACGCCATTGCCATCCCGGCCGACATGCACCAATTTCAGGCTATTCTGCCCACCATCCAGGCCACCGTTATTGCCGGCAGCCGCCACTCGTCGTTGGTACAATATCCGCACGAGGTGGCACGAGCGCTGTTTGGTAAGCTGGGGCCAGGGAAAATCCCCGACTCGCAACCGCGCTAAACGCGATCACGAATCGGGGATTTGGGGCTCCGCTAAGGCCATGGTTAGGCCACCTGGCCATTGCCGGCCCGGGGCAGCGGATCGTACCGAACCGGCTCGGGTCGGGGCAGCTGATCTAGCGGCAACTTCTGCCAATCGGCCGGCGGCACAGCGAACGGCAGCAGATCATCGAGCGGCGCCAGCGATGTCACGGGTAGGGCCCTGAATTGCCGGTTGAGCAGCGGCCGAGCCAGTGTCGCCAGCTGGCGGATGGCTACCGAACTCGTCCGCCCAGGCCAATAGAGCACGGGCAGTCGCATCAGCACCATCGTCAGGCGCTGGCGACAGGAATCAGTCGGGTCGACCACCAACTTCTGATGGTCATACCGCCCCAACACCGAACGCGTACCCAAAAGCGGTCGTCTGACCTTGTCCTGCTGCAGAACCTGCTGAAAGCCGCCGAGCGAGCCTCCGCGAGTAAATTGAGCCTCGCAGCTCACCACCCACTGCTCCACCCGGCCGCCCAGGTGCTCGGTCGAGAGCCAGTCGAACAGCCCCAACCGCATCACCAGAGCGTATTCATTCAGCCCGAACAGCAACTCGGTGGCGCGTCTGGGCTGGCCGATCTCGTCCACGCCCTCCCAGCGCCGGCACTGCGCACCGATCAGCCCTAGCTTGAGCTGGCCATAGAGAATCCTCCCCAGCTCGGCCTCGCTGCGCGGCGGCAGCTCATCCAGCTTCGGCTTGGCCGGCCGCTTTCGCCTCGTCATCATGCACTCCTCTGCCTTGAAGTCGGTTGGCTAACTATCGAGCGATTGGCCGGCCTAAGCCGCCAACGCCCCATCTGGACCACCCTGGTGCTGCCCGAGCAGTCGCCGCAATTCAGCCGGAAAGTGCTCCCAAAAGAACGGCTCCACTCCCGGCAGCAGCCCGTTAAACTGCGCTGCCTCCAGGTCAACCGGCCGTGCAAAGTCGGCCGCCAACGGCGTGCGCTGCTCCACCAGCTCCCACACCGCCGCTAAGATCGGGTCCAACGTCTCCTCGAGCTGATATCGCTGCTGCTTAAACCACAGCACCAACCGTTGGTTCAAGCCATCGGCCGGATTGACCCAGTACGGCTTAAGGCTCTTCGGAAAGGCCTCCAGGCCATTCTTCAGCTCCTCGTTATCACTCGCGGTCGGGTCCAAGCCGGTGAAGGTCTGCCGATCCGGCGGTGGCGCAAACTGCACCTCCACCGCCAAGCACCACCACCGGAACCACGAACGGCCGAGACCGGCATATTGGCAGAGCTGCGCCACCATCGCACCATGGCGGTAGCGACAGACCCAGTGCGTCGCCTGGGCGTACGGTAACTCGTGTCCGCCGCGAATCAGGTTCCTCCCGTGCAATTGCTGGCTGTGCAACAACATCACGTCGTAGCGGGCCGCGAGCCACTCCTCGAATTCGCTCAACTCGCGAAAGGTTGGCATAGCTTACCCCTCTCAATGTACGCCGAGGGTCGGTGGATAGATATTGGCCTGAACGAGCAAGTTTGTCAAGTTGCCGCCGCTCATCGGCGTTGGCCAGCCCTCCTTATTTATGGTTATAATAGAGTTATGTTTACGTTCGGCCATCTCGTCACGGGTATCTTGTTGATCGTGGCTGGTGTGCTTATTGTTAAGTACACGTTTCAGCTCGCCAACATGACCGGCCGCCAGGAGTGGATTGAGAGCAAGCTCGGGAGCGGCTCGACCTACTTTATCTATAAATTGCTTGGAATAGCCGTAGTTGTGGTTGGCTTTCTCTATGCCACCGGATTAGCGGCCCCTTTCTTTAGCTGGCTGCTTGGACCACTGCGCAGTGTGTTTGCGCCGGGCGCGCCCCAGTAGCGTCACGTTTGCCCTTCCTCTCCCCATCTCGCCCGTCCGGGCTTTTTTTAGTTGACAATCAAACTGTATCCGCTATCGTTATATCCATAACAGATATATATTATGAACACCTCATCCGCTTCATCCAGCTCCGGCGAACCGCTATCGCCAGCCGTCTTTCATGTGCTGTTAGCGCTCGCCCTCCACGAGCGACACGGTTACGGCATTATGAAACAAGCCGAGCACGACTCAGACGGCCGCATTCACCTGGGACCCGGCACGCTCTACGGCACCATCAAGCGCCTCATTGCAGCTGGCCTCATCGAGGCTACCGAAGAGCGGCCCGACCCCGCCCTCGACGACCAGCGCCGCCGCTACTACCGCATCACACCGGCCGGCCAACAGCAGCTCGGCCTGGAGCTAGAGCGGCTCGACCGCCTCGTAACCGTCGCCCGTCAGCAGCGCCTCTTACCGGGCCATAAGGTTGATGCCCTTGAGCTGACGAATGCCTAGCCCAGCCTTATCTCCTGCTCAGCGTTGGTATCGCCACCTCTTGTACCTCTACCCCGCCAGCTTCCGGCGCGAGTATGCGCGCGAGCTTGCCCTATTATTTGACGACCTATACCGCGAAGCAAGCCAGCGCTCAGTCGGCCAACGCCACCTCGCTATTACCCAAGCCTACGTCGACACCTTGGTCAGCGCTGGCCGAGAACAATTTAACAACTTCATACGTCGATTAACTAAGCAGGAGCCCACCATGGAGCGCCCATCATCAACTTCGTTTTTAGCTCGTCACCGCCTCAGTCTTACCGTTAGCGCCACACTCATCATCGGGCTTGGCTTAGCTAGCCTGGTCACCGATTTTTGGGGCTACAATGGGCCAGTTGCCTACGCCAAACGGATTATAACGGAAGGGCTAGAGGCGGACGGACTCTTGCCTATGCCTGATACCTGGGATGGGGTGACAGCTAGCTTTGTGGCCGACTATGTGCAGGCCAAATATTACGGCGATCAGAGGGCCGATGTGGGCTACCAGAGTCGCTATGCCCTGCAGCGCCACACCAGAGTCGTCGATGGTCGAGCCTACACCGACCCGGGCCTGGAGCAATTAGTGGCCTGGACTTACGCCTCCATGGAGCATAATTTTGATCCTCTAACCTGCAGCACTCAGCCTCCCGTAGCTGTGCGATACACTCTCGAGCCCGTCGATCGTGCCGGTAGTGCCGGCGTTGTGGCCGCTTTTAGCTATGCTGGCAGCAGCTCCCCAAATCTGGTGCGCTACGACCTGCGCCTCGATCAGAGTCAATCGAAGCCGGGCAGCTGGAAGATTACCCAAGTAGACTGTCTCACTCTCGATAGCCAGCCAAGTCGTCCCTACGTGCTGACCGGCGAATCTACCATGAACAAGCGTAAATGGACTGAGCGCCTCAATCGCTCGTTTGGGCCCACTCAACCTTAATCTCTTAATTTGACAGGAACACTCAATGCCTACTACTACCCACCAATCAACCTTCGGCCAGCTCGTGCAGCACCCGCATACTATGATCGCGCTTGTGATTGTGCTAACTGGAATATGGGCCAGCGCCACCTATGGTCCTGGGCTATGGAGCTGGAGCGCGCTCGTCTATCAGAGCCAGCAGCTCATCGCCCAATCGGCTAGCCACCCCGATCAGGCCCGCGTCGTCAGCCTCTTTGTGGGCGATTACGTAACAGCCCGACAGGGCGGCCCCACCAAACGACTAACCGGTTATGCTAGCCCTCTAGCAGCTCAGCCTTCACCCCACGCTCCTGGCCTCAAGGCAGCCGTTCAGAGCAGCTACAAGCGTCTGGCGCCCGGCTTTGATCCCCTCCTATGCGGGAGCCGGCTGCCCAGCAGCGCCACCTTCGACGCCGACATAACGGGCGCCAGCGTTGGCCAAAGTAGCGTAACGGTCCGCTTCCTTTACCCCGACAGCCCCTCCGAAAGCACCGCTACCTACCTGCTAACTATGACGCCGGGCTCTCGTGACGGCTGGAAGATCATAGGCGTCAATTGCGTTACCCTCGACCACGACCCGAGCCGGCCGTTCGTGCTGGCCCAGCAACCTGACTACGCCACCTCCATCGAGTCGCCATTGCAGTTCAACCAATAGCGAAACGCCCACTGCCGCATCACCAAAAAACCAGCCCGAGAGCTGGTTTTTTGGTAATTTGAAATCTTTATTGTGCAGTGTAATGCCGACCTAGAAGTACCGTAGACAACATGCGGGATCACATCTCGGCCGAAACCGAGCAGATCAACTACAGAGGTTGTGCTAGCCGGAGCGAACGTGGCTCCGGAACGCCCTTACGAGCGCCGTAACTCCCTAGAAAGGAGGTGATCCATCCGCACCTTCCGGTACGGATACCTTGTTACGACTTAATCCCAGTTACCACCCCCACCTTAGGGCCTAGTTAAATAGGCACTTCGGGTGTTGGCGACTTCCGTGACTTGACGGGCGGTGTGTACAAGACCCGGGAACGTATTCAACGTGGTGTGCTGACCCACGTTTACTAGCAAATCCGACTTCATGGAGGCGAGTTGCAGCCTTCAATCCGAACTGAGACCGGTTTTGGTGCGATTAGCTCCGTCTCGCGACTTCGCGACGCGTTGTACCGGCCATTGTATGACGTGTGTAGCCCAAGGCGTAAGGGCCATGCTGACCTGACGTCATCCCCACCTTCCTCCCGGTTGGCCCGGGCAGTCTCGCATGAAAAATACAACATACGACAAGGGTTGCGCTCGTTGCGGGACTTAACCCAACATCTCACGACACGAGCTGACGACGGCCATGCAGCGCCTGTCACTAGGCTCCCGAAGGCACTCCACTATTTCTAGCAGATTCCTAGGATGTCAAGCCTTGGTAAGGTTCTTCGCGTAGCTTCAAATTAAACCACATCATCCTCTGCTTGTGCGGGTCCCCGTCAATTCCTTTGAGTTTTAGCCTTGCGGCCGTACTTCCCAGGCGGCATACTTATCGCGTTAGCTTCGTCTCACAGGGGGTCGATACCCCATAAGACTAGTATGCATCGTTTACGGCGTGGACTACCAGGGTATCTAATCCTGTTCGCTCCCCACGCTTTCGTACCTCAGTGTCAGGAGTGGCCCAGCAAGCTGCCTTCGCCATTGGTGTTCCTAGCAATCTCTACGCATTTCACTGCTACACTGCTAATTCCACTTGCCTCTGCCGTCCTCTAGCATGCCAGTATGAGACACAACGTATGGTTGAGCCACACGATTTCACATCTCACTTAACACGCCACCTACGCACGCTTTACGCCCAGTGATTCCGGATAACGCTTGGACCCTACGTATTACCGCGGCTGCTGGCACGTAGTTAGCCGGTCCTTATTCATATGGTACCGTCACAATCTTCCCATATAAAAGCAGTTTACAACCCGAAGGCCGTC
>DATIIV010000023.1:0-15299 GCA_035479295.1 Candidatus Saccharimonadia bacterium
AGCTGAGCTACCACTAGTTCGACACAGGCCTGGCCCTCGCGGGGCAGATTCAGTAAGGTATACATGGAACAAGACTCCTTGGTTTAAGTTATTGCCGTAACTTAATTGTAGGGCTTGTTCCGTTTTAGTTTAGAGAACCCAGGTCTCTAGTGGCGGAGGGCTGAGCATGTCAATCACCCCGGGCGGCGATTCCGATCAAGCCATCAGCGATCTCAAACTCACGCTAAGCTTGCTAGGATACGATGTATCCTAAGTGATCGAACGGGTTGTGGAGCGGCTACCGCCGCTTCATGACCTGTTATACGTTAGGACTCTACTATAAATCCAGGTCATCGAGGTCAGCAAACTCCTGCTTGGTGCGAGCTAAGAGCTCGGCACTCTGATCGCGCTCAACCGGCTCAGCGGCCACCGCTGCCACTACTTCACCTGGCGTCTCAGACTCGGCAGCGACGCGCGGCTCAGCCCCTTCGGGCTCAATAATCTTGAGGTTCACCCGAGCATCATTACGCGAGCCCAGCACCCGCAGTAAGGTGCGAATACTCTTGGCCGTAGCACCCGCTTTGCCAATAACTTTACCCATGTCGTCGGGATTAACAGATAGCTCAAGCAGCACGCCCATATCATCGACTGAGCGACGAACATGAACATCTTCGGGGTGATTAACAAGCGCTTTTACGACGTATTCTACAAATTCCTTGTCCAACTCCGGCATATACCACTCCTCGCAGGTTATAGGATTACACTCATAATAGCACCTTCTCGCAAAAACCGACCCGCTTTGAGGGGGTCGATCTGGGCAAGTGGCTTAGTTGGCCGTTTCGGTGTCGTTGATATTGGGGGTATTATCTTCGACCGCCGTAGCTTCGGCCTCAGCGACCTCGGCGACGCGAGCCTCATCGCCCTCTTCGGTATCGGCGGCGGCCTCGGCTTCGGTTACCTCGGTGGTATCCTCGGCGGCTGGCGTCTCCTCGGCCGGAGCCTCGGTAGCCTTAGGCGTCTTGGTCTTGAGCTTGACCCAAGCCGGCAACTCAACCTTGTCACGAGTAAACAATTTAACGACCGTGTTAGAGGGCTGGGCGCCGTGGCTAAGGCGCTTCTCGGCGGCTTCGTGGTTGATCACGAGCTCCTTGGTGTGCGGGTTGTAGTGCCCGAGCACCTCGATAAACTTGCCGGTGGCGGCGCGTGCCGACTCGGCCGCAACGATGCGGTAGGTGGGATACTTAGTGCGGCCGGTACGGGCCAAACGAATTACTAACAAACGTCTATTCCTAACAAGTAATTACAACGAACCCAATTCTACCTTAAGATGCGGACCAAAGTCAACTCCCTCGCGGGTTTGGGCTTAGGCCCGGCCCCAGCAGACCCCTGCCCAGGCCGGACCTATCGTTACGAATGCGGCTCAATTACTCGCCGCGGCACCACGCAACCGCCGCCCCGATCAGCTGAGCGCAGCTCAACCCCCAGTCCCGCCTCATCAACCACCATGACAATAACCTGCTCCTGGCACGTTCGTCGCCTTAGCTGCAGCCGAATGCCGGCCAGAGCCAGGGGCGGAATGCGAACTGGGCAATCGACCAGCCGCGGATTCAGACAGAACCATGCCAGCAGTTCCAGACCGGGCAGTTGAGCCGGCTGAGCGTTCTGACGAATCCGACTAACACTGGCAAGAGGAGGAGCATCGTGATCCAGTCGGGTCTCCAATCGAATTAGGTCCAGACGAGGGCCGGGCGGAGTCTCGAGCAGTGGCTCAAGCACAAAGCTTGATGGGTCCTGAAGACGCCGATCGCACCACAGCCAGCGATTATGCCGCGCCAGCTCATCGCCCAACCAGCGGATGAGATTAAACCAATCCCGCTGCAAGCTGTTAAACAATTGGGCTGTTTGGGTCTGCCACCCCAGACCAACCTCCAGACTGGTAATAGTCCCCGAAGGTTGGTCGTGGTGGGCCAGCTCATCCAGCTTAGCCTGTTCGGTGAGCGGCATTAGCCAATCATATCGCTCGCAGGCACGGCGAAAGCGCTGAGCATACGCTTGCGGCTGGGTCCAGCCGTCGGCCGGCAAATGGAGCATCGTACCTCAATCGGAAGCGCACGGAGACAGTAGCGAATATGCCACAGATTGGGCTGTGGCATGAACTTAGTATAGTAAGATTTCGGCGAATGTTAAGTGATATCAGCCTGAGTCTCAAAACCCTTCCGCCTTGTCTCGGCGTGCCCCTGCCTTATCGTTCTCCCGTGAGGACTGTCTGAGCGAAGCGAGTTCCGCAACGGGAAACTATAAGGCAGGAAGCGCCTGGAGTTGGGGACGGAAGGGTTTTAAGGCTCAGGCCTATTAGCCTAGCGAGCCGCCAAGGCGCTGGCCTCGTCGAGCTGAAGCGATAGCAGATGCGACACGTGGTGGCTGTTCATGGTGACGCCAAACAGGACCTTGGCGGCCTTCATGGTCTGGCGGTTGTGAGTAATGACGATGAGCTGCGAGCGGTCGGCCAGCTCAGCCAGAATGTCGGCGAGGCGACCGGAATTAGCCTCATCGAGGGCGGCGTCGATCTCATCGAGCACGATGAAGGGGCTAGGGTTGACGCTCAGGATGGCGGCCAGCAGTGCTACGCCCGCCATGGCCCGCTCGCCGCCGGACAGGGCCGATAAACTAACCGGGCGCTTACCTTTAGGCGTAGCTTTAATGAGAATGCCGTAAGCGCCGTCGGGCTGCTCCTCGAGCTCCAGACTGGCCGCGCCGCCGCCGAAGAGGCGCGTAAAGTACGCCGAGAACTGGCCAGCCAGCGCCTGAAAGTTCTGCTTAAAGCGTTCGCGAATGAGTTGATCGAGCTCGGTGACGATACGGCGCAGATCGGCCTCGGCCTGCTCGAGATCGACGATTTGAGCGGCCAGATCGGCCGCGCGCTGGTTGACCTCGGCGTACTCGATTGCTGTGTCGTGGTTGAGCTGCTCGCGGGCGGCCAGGCTGGCATCAAGCTGAGTAAGCCGGTGATCGAGAGCGGCCGGGTCGGCCGCGGCGGCCACGGCGGTTGTGGCAGCTGGCGGCTCCAGGCGCCAGGCCGCCGCCCGCTCGGCCAGCTGACGCCGTTGAGCCTGCAGCGTCGCCAGCTCTTGGCGCACCCCGCACTGGCGCGCCTCGGCCTCGGTTTGGCGCAGCCGTAGCCGCTCCAGCTGAGTCGCGGCCTGCGCCACCGCGGCAGTATCAACGGCGGCAGCGCCGGCCTCAAACTCTGCGCGGCGGCGAGCCAGCTCAGCCTCAAGCTTAGTTAGAGCTCGCTTGGCCGCATCGATCTGGCGAGCTAACGTCGCCGCCTGCTCCCGCTGATGATCGAGACGCTCAACCTCCTGCTGAACATCGGCGTGCTTATCGCGCAGCGCCTCGATGGCCGCCTGTTGGTGCGCCAAATCGATCTCGAGCGAGCGCCCGGTAATAATGATATTGGTCTGATGCTCAACTGCCGTCTCGCGCCGCGTCATAGCCGCCTCCAGCCTGGTCTGAGCCTCGCGCAATCGGCGCAGCAGCTCGGCCTCGCTGGTTTTGGTAGCATGGCTGAGCAACCGACCCGCCTTGTGAACCAGGAGCCGGAGCTGCTCGGTTGAGGCCGATTCGTCGGCTAAGCCCCGCGCCAGGGTCTTCAAGATCTCCAAGGCGTGGGCCACATATTGCTGCTGAGTGCCATCGGTGGTGCTCTGGCGAATCTCCACGAGTTCCGCTTGAACCTTTGTTACCACCTGGTCGGCGCGATCTACGGCCCGACTGGCACGCTCGGCCGCCGCCTGGTTGGCCCCCAGCTGCTCCAAGAGGTCGGCGGCCCGTAGCTCCGCGGCCTCCAAATCCGTCGCGATGGCAGCGGCGCGGCGGCGAACCTCTGGCAGGCGATCGAGGGCTTGGGTTAACTGCTCGTGATGGCCGCGCAGCTCGGCCACGGCCTCCAACCGGCGGCTCCTATCGGTCTCCAGAAGCTGCAGCCGCTCGCGGTTGGCCGTTCGGGCCAACTCGGTCGCGGCGGCGGCTTGCAGTCGCTTCGTTTGAGCCGCCGCCAAGGTCTGGCGATCATGCCGCCAGCGATGCAGCTGACGCGACAACTCGGCCGCCTCGACCCCGAGAGCCTGCTGCGCACTGGTATTCTGGTTCACTCCGGCGGCCAAGTAGGCCGCCCGCAGCTCATCGCGCTGGGCCAGCAGCGCCTGCTGCTCCTCGGCCGCCGCCACCGATCGCCGCAGCAGCGCCAGTCGCGGCTCTAGCTCGGTATTAATATCACGCAACCGGGTTACATTGGCCGCCGTCGCTGCCAGCTTGCGCAATGCCCCCTCCCGCCGCAACTCAGCGCCCCGAATGCCAGCCGCCTCATCAAAGAGCAGCTTGCGCTCGGTCGGGCTCGACAGCAGCAAGTTATCGATCATCCCCTGCCCAATTACGGCATAACTATTAGCCCCAAAGCCCGCCTCGGCCAATAATTGCTGAATGTCGCTAAGCCGCACGCTGCGTCCCGCTAGCCGATAATCGGTTTCGCCACTGCGATAGAGTCGTCGGCTAATCTCCACCTCGGTCAGCTCAACCGGAAAGGCTCCGTCCTGATTGTCGAACAATAGCACCACCTCGGCTAAGCTGGCCCGCGACCGCCGCTCGGTGCCGGCAAACACCACCTCTTCGCGATCGGCCAGCCGCAGTCGCCCCTTGCTCTGCTCACCGAGCGCCCAGCGAATCGCATCGGCAATATTACTCTTGCCCGAACCATTTGGCCCTACCACAGCCGTAATACCGTGCTCCAGATTGAGCACGGTCTTGCTGGCAAACGATTTGAAGCCAGTTATGGTTATGCGCTTAAGATACATTCCACCACCATTAGTTCTATTGTATCAGCCTCCAAAATTGGGGATAACTGTGGGCCAGGGACCGCCGCTTCGCCTCTGGAAGCGACGGTCCCGCTAGCAGGAGAGTAATTACCCTCCTAGCAGAAATTGCGTGCAGGACCCCATACTATGCTGGCCAAGAAATTGAGACAGATCTTTCCCGCCCGGCCATCCCATGTGGTAAAAGGCACTCAGTCGTTGCGCCCGTTCGGCGGGGTCAGTAGCCAGAGTACCTTGAAGCATGACAGCCAGGTCATCCAAAGCCTGCCTAAACCTCTGAAGCCACCCACTAAACTCTTGAGGGCTAGGGCTATCGACCGCTAGACTAGCCTCCAGCGTCCGCAGCCCCGCAACCTCACGCTGTATATCGTCGTAAGAAGCGCCTAGGGGCGGCATGCCCCGATAAGTCAGCGCACAAGCCGCCTCCAACTTACCCGCATAGGCTTGCTCAGCCGAATCAAGCGGCACTTGCGACACATGAGGCGGGTTGACACTGCTAGACGACACCGGAGCTTGGCTACCGGCTGCGCAGCCGCTAAGAGCACCGATTGCTATCAGACAAAACACCAGCACGTCTCTTGTTGCTATCATCTTCGACTCATCTCTTGGTGGACTAGAGGTTCGCTTCAAGCGAATTCACTGTAGCATACTTTTTAAAGGCTCATCTGGCCGATAATACTGCCATAACTACGTAGCTGACCGCCGCTCCCATGGCAGAAGCGGCGGTCAATGGCGGCTAGCTAAGCCGAGAACGGCTCGGCCTCAGGTCGCCAGCTGGTCGCGGCCGGCTCTACCGCCACGCCTAGCACGATCTGGCGCAGCCGCCGAACCACCGCGGGGTGAAAGGCCAGGTTGAGGTGACCAACACCCCGCGCCCAGACGTAACCGACCACTAGCTCCTGCGGCAGTCGCAGCTCGCTGGCCGGACGCGAGCCGAAGCAGTGGTACGTAGCCTGGGCGGCCGCCGGCAGCAACGACGAGCCCACCGGCACCACGGCATCACGCAGCGCCACCAGCACGTGCGTCTCGGGCAGGCCGGCCGCGCCAGTCGCCACCTCGTCGGCGAACTGCCTCAGCCAGAGCGAACCTGGGCGCATTTGGGCTACAAACGGCGACGACCACGCTACCAAATGCGCCCGCGGCGTGCCGGCAAACGGCGGCGCCAGCACCAGCAGCTGACGCACCCGGTTCGGATGGCGTAGCGCAAACAGCACGGCAATGAGACCACCCTGCGACCAGCCCGCCAACACCAGCGGCCGGAGCTCGGACCAGCGCAGCAGCATCGGCTCGAGGGCGGCGTACGAGGCCTCCACCGGCTGCAGACCGCGATGCGGCAGCTCCAGAATCCGCAGCTCCCGCGCGCATCCCGCCCAGGCGACGCGCACCTGAGCCTCACCGCGCCTGCTCAGCCCCAGCGTGGGGCCCACCAAAACGGCCAACTCCTCCATGTCGCACCCCTCTCTGGGCGTCGAGATCGAAGAACCAAAGGACCAGGCGCGACCAAACTAGCCGCGCTCATAATTCCGTTATAGCATAAGTACAAAAATAACGCACATACTCGTTGCTGTCTTCAGAACTTCAACTAGAGCGATTCTTTTACATGGGTCAGGTGCTACGATAAGCGCATGCAAAGATTATGGCGTTATGTCGGCATAGCTATCTTTTGGATAGCCTGGCCAATCTTTTGGCTGGCGCTGCCCCATACGAGGCGCACTCGCATTCTTATTATTCATACGAAGAAGATTCTGGTCGTAAAAACCTGGATAAGCAATGGCAAATGGAGCCTGCCCGGTGGCGGCCTGCATAAGCATGAAGATGCTGGTCATGGCGTACTACGCGAGCTCAACGAAGAGACTGGGATCAGCTTGCGGCTGGACCAGATCGAGCCGCTGGCCAAAAATACGTACCAAGATACAGGCCTACGTTTTACCTGCCACTACTATTCAGCTGCGCTTATTAAAGAGCCGCCGCTCCACCCGCAACAGCTTGAGATTACAGAGCTCAAGTGGGTCGATCCGGCCAGCCTAAACCGGGATAATGCTGGCCTTGACGTATTAAGCGCTATTGACGCTTACGCCGAGTCAAAAAGCTAAACTCTAGGCCTCTACCTTGGCCGCTTTACCCTCACGCGCCGCCTTGAGCGCCGCCTGCGCCGCTACCTGCTGCCCCGCCTGCTTGCTCGAGCCTTCGCCCTTGCCAAACAGCTTCTCGCCCACGTACACGCCAATGGTGAAGACCTTGTCGTGGTCAGGGCCCATCTCCTCGAGCACGCGGTAGCTGGGCGTGAGGCCAAACTGCTCCTGCGCCAACTCCTGAAACTTGCTCTTGGGATCCATCCAGCTGCCGTCGCGCAGAATCTCGGGCAGGCGCGAGATGACGTGATCGGTAATGAAGCCCTTAGCCGCCTCATAACCCTGGTCCATGTAGGTAGCGCCGATCACCGCCTCGACGGCGTTGGCCGAGATGAGCGCGTGCGACCGCGCATTGCCCTTGGCCTCGCCGCGGCTGAGCTTGAAGAACTGAGCGATGCCCAGGCTCTCGGCCACCGTCGCCAGCGACTCGGTCTTGACCAGCGCCGAGCGCCAGTTGGTAAGGTCGCCCTCGGGGTTGGGATAATTACGGTAGAGGTAGTCGGTTACAACCAGCTCCAACACGGCGTCACCCAAAAATTCTAATCGTTCGTTATGCTCCAGGCCCAATTTTGGGTGTTCATTGAGGTACGAGCGGTGAATAAAGGCTCGCTCCAACAACGACTCATCCGTAAACTGAACCCCGATGCGGGTCTGAAAGTCTTGTAATGTTTCCATAATTGTTGTGCTTTTATAGTACCATGCGGCCGCGACGGCTACGAACCGACCGAGGCCTGTTTTTTATGCTTAATCTTGCTGAGCGCCACTCGAAAGAGCCGCTCGGTGTCTTTATATTCAATCAGCTGCAGCGCCTCTTCGTAGTCGAACCATTTGGCGTCGACGATGCCTTCGGAGTCTTCTGGCACCAGTGCATCGGTGTTGCCCGCCGCCTCAATTAAGAAGACGTACGTCGTCATAAAGATGAGCTTGCCTTCTTTACGGTAAAAGAAATGCAGCTTATCAAGCTTCTCGCCTAGGCGCAGATGGTTGAGGCCGGTCTCCTCGGCTACCTCGCGCACTGCCGTCTGCTCGATGCTCTCGCCCGGCTCCACGTGACCCTTGGGGATGGTCCAACGGCCCAGCCGGTCCTGAATCATCAGGATCTGCGCGCGATCGTTGACGTGGCGAAAGACCACGCCACCGGCAGTATATTCGCGCACCGCCTTGGCGCCGCGCGAGGCTTTAGGCTTGGCCGACCGGCCCGGCCGACGGTTCTTCTTCTGGTTCATAGTAGTCACTGCTTCGATAAATAGTGCCAAGCACACCATTAATGAACTTGCTGGAGTTCTCGCCACCAAAGGTCTTGGCGAGCTCAACAGCCTCATTAATAGCCACTTTTGGCGGCACATCGCGCTTAATCATTAGCTCATACACGCCGATGCGGAGGATAATCTTGTCGATCTTGGCGATCTGCTCAACAGGCCACTCAGGCGCAGCCGGCGCAATAATGGCGTCGATCTGCGGCTGGTGCGTATGGACGCCCTCAACTACATCCTGGACGAAGTTGGTGTCCTCGATATTGTCGCGAAACTCGTCGAGATTGCGCTCCAGGATGGGCTCGAGCTTGAGCCCGACCGCCTCACCATCCCGAAAGTCGTACTCATAGAGCGTCTGCATCGCGACGATGCGACCGAGATGGCGATTGGAGGCCATAAGGGGCTAGGCCTTCTTGGCGAGCTTAAGCAAACCGAGCTGAGCTGCCTTCTTGAGGCGGCGCGGAATGGTCAGGCCATTCACGGTCTCAAGCTGAGTGGGCTGGATAGCATCATGCGCACGGTGCTGGCCTTGTGAGCCACGAGTCCTACGTTTCTTGGGTACGGCCACGCTGGGATCCTTTCGTTATTCGGGCTTGATCTTGCAAGCGAGTGCTAGTCTCATCATTAGTATACTCTGTTGCGAAACCCTCGACACCCGGGCAGTCGGGGCGGCAGAGCAGCTTGATCGGCAGGCTTACCAGAATCTCTTGCTGGATAAGTGGCGCCAAGTCGATCTGCTCCTGCTCGATCGGCAGATCATCGTCACCGGGCTCCTCCCGGTAGGTCTGCGTAAAACTAATGGCAATGGGACGAGTAAACTTGCGCAAACAACGGTGACATTCTAACTCGATCTCGGTCTTGATCGTCACTTTTACGAGCAAGCCAACCTCGGAGCGAGAGATTACTACCTCCCCCTCCAGATCGTGGGTCAACCTTACCTCCGGCAGTTCCGGGCGTTCTCCCGTTACGGCGTAGGTACGATGGTACCCTAAGTCTTCAGCTAGAATATCGCGAACATTGATGTGCATAGCACTCTTGGTATGTGATTATACGGTAGTTTGAATGATTTGGCAAACTGGGCCCTGACTAGTGGCGGCTTTTGAGCAGCGCGATCTCCTGGCCGTGCTCCGCCACCACGGTAGCGGTCACGCGCGTATTGAGGTCGACGGTGGCCAATCGAGTATCGATCGCGGCTACCTGCCGCCCCACTCGATCGGCCTGATCGTTCACCAACGCTACTGCGTCCCCTACCAGCGCAAGCCGATCGTTCATCTGCTCTAGCAGGACATCGTGACGGCTTAAGCGGCTATCAACCTGATCGAAACGCCGGGTCACCTCGTGACTAAACCTGTCTACCTTTTGATCGAGTTCGCTAAATCGTTGATCGAGTTCACCGAGGCGTTGATCGAGCCCGCTGAAGCGCTGATCAAGTCCATCGACCCGCCGATCAAGCGTACCGAAGCGCCGATCAAGTCCAGCCACGGCCTTATCGAGCTTAGCTATCGCCGCTAATATCTGATTAGTTTCCGCCATCTGCAGCTCCATGATTCTTATCATACGCAACGCACCAGAGGAATTATACCGAATATAAGCCGTACATGCAAGTCGGTTTATAGGTCGGGGCAGCCAATAGCCGCCCCGACCCCACGGCAGCGCGGAGATGCCGTAATCAAGCGTTAAGAGAAATGTCTGATGGCAGACTGAACGAGAGCGTTGAAATCGCTGTCTACCCCCGAGAAGTCGCCTACGCCCGGGACGGGAGAGGTGATTTCCAAAGAATAGCTCCCCCCCTCATCCTTCATGGCCCTCATAGTGCACCCTTGCCTATGCTCCCTGGCTAGATTCTGGATGACACTCCGAAGATTGCCCGGAATTCCAACTTGCTCACTCATCGTAACTCCTTAGCTGAACCCGCTCTTGACGAGCCCTGAGTAGTGTAAAGACTTAAACAATGGAGGTCAACTAGGCAGAAGAGCTGCGCCCAAGCAGCCGCTTACTTAACCACAAAGTTCACTAACTTCCGCGGCACCACGATGATCTTGACGATCTGGACGCCGTCGAGATGCTTGGCCACGTTGGGCTCAGCTTGGGCCAGCGCGATGAGCTCGGGCTCGGTAGCGTCGGGCGTGGCCAGGATGTTGCCGCGCAGTTTGCCGTTGACCTGCACCACTACCGTGACGACGTCGTCTTGGAGCAGCGCTGGATCGTACTGCGGCCAGCCGGCCAGGTGCACGCTGGTAGTCTCGCCCAGCTCGTGCCAGAGCTCTTCGGCAAGATGGGGCGCGCTGGGCGCCAACATCAGGATAAGCGTGCGCAAGGTGCGCTGGCGCAGCGCAGCATTGGCCGGCTGCAGTAGGCGCGATTTTACCTTGGCATCGGTCAAAACGTTGACGTATTCCATGAGCGCCGACACCGTTGTATTGAAGCGCATACTCTCTAAATCGTCATGGAGCTTTTTGAGCGTCTTGTGGGTGGCGCGATCGACCTCGGCCTCGAAGGCGCCTTGGTCGCCGGCAGGTTCGGCAGCGATGGCGGCCGGTGCGGCCATAAGCTCCTGGCCCAAGCTCCACACCCGATAGACAAACCGCGACACGCCGCTCAGCCGCTCCTCGCTCCAGGGCGTGGTCTCGTCGTACGGCGCCATAAAGAGTATGTAGAGCCGGAAGGCGTCGGCGCCGTACTGCGCGATGACGTCGGTGGGATTAACCACATTGCCGAGCGATTTGCTCATTTTGCGACCATCGGCCGCCAGCACGATCCCCTGACCGCGTCGAGCAGCGTACGGCTCCGGCGTCGGCACCAGGCCCTGATCGTACAAGAATTGATGCCAGAACCGCGAGTACAGCAAGTGCAACGTGGTGTGCTCCATGCCGCCCAGGTACAGATCGACGACGCCCCAATAGTCGAGCGCGGCGCGGTCGGCGAAGGCCTGGTCGTTGTGGGCATCCATATAGCGCAGCCAGTACCACGACGAACCGGCCCAGTTGGGCATGGTGTCGGTCTCGCGCCGGGCTGGGCCGCCGCACGTGGGGCAGGTCGTGTTCACCCACTCGTCAATGGCGGCCAGCGGCGATTGACCGTCGTCGGTCGGCTCGTAGTGGTCAACCTGGGGCAGCTCCACCGGCAGCTGGTCATCGGGCACCGGCACCACGCCGCACTTGGCGCAGTGCACCACCGGAATCGGCTCGCCCCAATAGTGCTGGCGGCTAAAGATCCAATCGCGCAGTTTAAACTTGGTGGCGCCGCGGCCAATCCCCTGGTCGAACAGCCACTTAGTGATGGCGCGCTTGGCCTCGATGCCACTCAAGCCGTCGAATTGGCCTGAGTTGACCAGCACGCCCTCACCCGGATAGGCCTCATCGCGCATGAGCATGCGATAAATAACCTCATGACCGCCATCGTTCACAGTCGAGAAGACCTCGTCGTCGGGCACCCATTTAGGCGTAAACTTGTCTTTTTCGCCCTCGTCCATATTGGTGTCAGTTTGGGCATCATCCTCAAGCTCGAACAGCAGCCCGTACATGCGCGCCTTATCGTGGCGATCCTTCACATTGCTGTAGTAGTAATTGTTAACCGGCACCTCGGTCTGGTGCACGAATTTGACGTGCTTGTAACCGGTCTCCTCGGCGATCTCGCGCTCGGCCGCTTTGACTAAATCTTCGCCCGGCTCAACCCCGCCGCCAATAAAGAGCATGCCGCCCCAGTTGCTGTGGCGCGGGCCCCAGTCGAGCAGGAGCGTCTCATTGGTTTTGGCGTTGTGCACCACGGCCACAATGGCCTCTTTCTCATGATCGTCGCCGTGCGGCGTGCCGGTGATGGGCTCGATGACGGGCGTAATCGCAATAAACGGCGTTGGCTCGCCGGCCGTGTGCTCATTAAATACCCGCCGAGCGCCTTCGCCGTGCAGCTGGCTCAGCGCCTCTTTGGCGCCGGTCCAGACCGACTCGTTGAGCGCCTGCTCTTCGGCCGCCACGGCTACCTGCCGTAAGCTCTCGAGCTGAATAAAGACCGTTGTAACGCGCGCCGATCGATTGACTTTTTTGTGCTCGTGGTAGAACTTGACACCATATGGCAAGCCGGTTACAGCCAACGATTTAATGTGGACATAGCCAGTCTCTTCGCGCAGCTCACGAACGATCGCCTGCAGCGGGTCTTCGCCCGACTCAATGCCGCCGCTCACTAAGCTGAGGCTCTTAGTCTCCCAGCCCAGCATGCGCTGAAGCAGGTACTTATCCTCGGTCGGATGCTTTACAATGGCCTGAACCACTTCGCGATGATGAAATGGCTCGTTGGGACGCGGCGCCGTCTCCTTGTCAATGTATTCTGGACCCTCTGTAGCCAGCAGCCGTTGATTCATGGCCTTGGCAAAGGCAAAGTCCCGCTCATCATGAGCCGGCACCGCCATGATGGCGCCGGTGCCATAGCCGGCCAGCACATAATCAGCCACCCAGACCGGCATATCGCGGCCGCTCAGGGGGTTCTTGGCCACGGCGCCGGTCCAGACGCCGGTCTTGGGCCGGTCGGTGGCTTGCCGGGCGAGCTCAGACTCGGCCTGGGCCTGCTTAACATAGGCCTCGACCGCCGCCCGCTGCTCGGCCGCGGTAATCGCCGTCACGGCCGGATGCTCGGGCGCCAACACCAAAAACGTCGCGCCGGCCAGCGTGTCGGGTCGGGTAGTGTAAACCGTCAACACCTCATCATCGACCGCAAACTCGATCTCCGCACCCTCGCTCCGGCCGATCCAGTTGATCTGCTGGCTGGAGATGCGCGACGGGTAGTCAATGCTCTTCAGCCCGTCGATCAGCCGATCAGCGTAATCGGTGATGCGCATAACCCACTGCTTGAGCAGTTTCTTCTCCACCGGCGTGCCACAGCGCTCATGCTTGCCGTCGACCACCTCTTCGTTGGCGAGGCCAGTCTTCTCGAACGGACACCAGTTGATCGGCAGCTCAGCCTGGTAGGCCAGCCCCTGCTCCAAGAAGCGCAAGAACAGCCACTGCGTCCATTTGTAGTAGGCTGGGTCGGAGGTATTAACCTCGCGGTCCCAATCGATCGAGTAGCCCAGCGATTGCATTTGCTGGCGGAACATGGCCGTATTGCGAGCCGTAGCCGACTGCGGCGTTACTTTGTGCTTAATGGCGTAATTCTCGGTGGGCAAACCAAAGGCGTCGTAGCCCATCGGAAAGAGCACATTGTAACCCTGCATGCGCTTGTGGCGGGCGATTACGTCGCCAATGGTGTACTCGCGGGCATGACCGGCGTGCAGACCGTCGCCACTAGGATAGGGAAACTCGGTCAGCATGTAGTATTTGGGGCGGGTTTGGTCGCCATTTTTGGCGGCGTACAGTTTGGTGTTGGCCCAAATCTGCTGCCACTTCGGCTCGATGTCGCGGGGATTATAGCGTTTCATACCCTGTGATTATAGGTGGGGCCGGCCAAAAATGCGAGCCGAGCGAGCCGGCAGCACCACGGTAAAGCCACCACCGCTCTGATTGAGGTGCTGGCGCACGTACGAGGCTGGGTAAATCTGCTGGGGATTGCGATCGTCGGGATCGACGATCTCGACTTCGTCGTCGGTCCAATCAACAATGATGACGGCGTGGGTGTCTTTGTTGGCACCAAACCCGCCCAGCACGCCGGCGATGACCGGATAGCCAGAGCGCACAATGTCGGGCAGATCGTGGCCAATAATGTAGCGGCGAAAGAAGGCCACCTCGCGGCGGCTGCCCAGGTAGCCGGCCGCCTTCATGGCCTTGAGGTCGGCGGCCGTGGGCGCCTGATGGCCGCCGGGCAGCCACGACACGCTGGCGATGCCGTAACGCCGGCGCAGATCGGCCGCTAGCCGGGGCCGTACCCAGCCGCTGGGCACAAAAGCGCCGGGCCAGTCCAGGTCGCGGCAGAACGAGACGAGGTCGGCTCCCGGCCCGGCCGACAGATACCCATTGGCCTTGGCTAGCATAAAGAAGCAAGTCGGCACGCACACCCGCAACGCCCGATACTCGCCCAGTGCCGGCGTAATGGCCTGCTGCACATAGCGCTCAATCGAGATTGGCGTCAGCGCCGCCTTGGGTGCGGGCCGTCGCGTGGGTTCGGGCGAGTTAATCGGGTTCATTAGGCGCATTATACGCCTAATCTGAGGCTGTCAAGTTATTAATATGGCAAAAAGTCCAAATCACCATTGCACCCTCATTCGCTGAACGGTATTATATCCAAGGCTCTCGCAGGAGAGTCTGTAGGTGATGATGCGAGCTTATTCGCAACTTTCCACGGAAGGGGGACGCGTGAAGCGTCCGTTCAAGAGGCTTGCGGCCGGATTACTGGCCGTTGGGGCCACCATGGCCCTGGGGCTGGGATCGAGCGCCGCGGCCTGGGCCGGTCAGGCCACCCCGGACACGGTCCGGCCGGCCTGTCTGGACCACGCGGCAGCCAAGCACGTGGCATCGTTCACGTTCGACGGGCACAAGGTCGTGGTGACGCTGCCCGGCCAGACGCCGCTGTGCGACGAACTGCATGTCACGGTGGCGTCGTACAAGCCCAAGCAGTCGGACCACTTGTTCCCGCAGGACCTGGTGGGCACCGTGTCCGGTGTGCTCAAGGAGCCCGGCCAGCTCACGTTGACCGCCAAGGAGGTCTGCGGCCAGCGTGACGTCTACGGCGCCTGGGGGCAGGCGCCGGAGGTCAGCAAGGAGCTGACGGCACCGGGTGTGCCGGTGGAGCACTGGCTGAGCAAGCTGGTCGACGGCCCGGCGGGCTGGAGCGTCGACGACCTGAGCAAGTGCGTGCCGCCGACCACGACGACCACGCCGCCGCCGACCACCACGACGCACGTCACCACCACGATGCCGCCAACCACGACGACCACGGCCGGCGCGCCGATCATCGTGACGACGACGCCGACGGTGAACCAGGCGGTGCAGCCGCTCGCCAACACCGGCGTCAGCCTCGGCTGGCCGATCGGCCTGGCTGCGGTACTGCTGGTGGGTGGCGCCATCGCGACATGGTACGCGCGGCGACGACCGCGTAGCAGCCAGCAGTAGTCCCTCCAACCAAATAGGGCCCCGCGC
>DATIIV010000024.1:0-18158 GCA_035479295.1 Candidatus Saccharimonadia bacterium
AGCTGAGCTACCACTAGTTCGACACAGGCCTGGCCCTCGCGGGGCAGATTCAGTAAGGTATACATGGAACAAGACTCCTTGGTTTAAGTTATTGCCGTAACTTAATTGTAGGGCTTGTTCCGTTTTAGTTTAGAGAACCCACCATTCGCTACTATGCGACCGCCCGTCAGTTGTGTTAAAATCATTAGACACATGAGAATTTTTGGACCACCTGCCTCCCCAGAGTTACAGCAATTGGTGCGCGAAGCCGCTCATCAATTGTTCGTTGATGCGCCGGCCCGCCGGGCGGTCTTGGGCAAAGATTTTGCCATGGACGAGGCCGAGCTGGTGGTACTGCACGAGGTGGACCTGCGCTGGGGTGCCGGCCAGCGGCTGCGGATCGCCGAGACCCAGGCGGCTGCTCGCCCGCCGTTTGAGTGGTTGAGCGAGATTACGGCTGACATCGGCGAGACCGATTACTTTAAGCATTACCTCATTCGCGATCACGATATTGTGCTGGCCCAACGCAAGGTACTAACGCCGATCGACGAGGTAGAGGCGCGGATTATCTTAGCCGATCTGGCAGAAGCGTCGTCGTCGCTACATCAGTAAATGATAGTTTGACAAATAAGCCCAGCGCAAGGATTCGACACCTACCAACCAAAAACCCCGGATTGTGCCAGCCAGTTTGTGAGCGGTTCAAGACTGACTCGAAGCGTAGGAGGAGCGGTTGGGGTTGGGGTGGGGGCTGGAGATGAATGCCAGCCCCCACGGCGTAAAGCCCAACCAGGCGTAGCCTATTACCTTGCGGTAGAACTGGCGTTGCACGGTGATGCGCTCAGTTGGACTTCGAGGAAGGGCGAAGTGGTGGTCGTCAGGCCTTCTTGTACGCGCCGGTCAGGACGTTCTGCTCATGGGCCTCCCACTCCTGCTGGGTGAAGACCGCGCAAAGGTCGGGCGCAGCGCTGCTGCGGAAGACGACGAGACCGGAGGAGTCGACGGCCTTCTCGGGGCAGACGTCTCGGGGGCCGGAGCAGGGGCCGCTCTGGAAGTCGAGCTTGGTCGTGTCGATCGTGATGCCGTGGGCTTCGATGAGCATAGTGTTTCCTTTCTCGCTGGGCCGGTAGACGCACCGAACCCGTAAAGTATCCTAGCAAAGTGGCAGTGATGCGGGGATGAATTAAATCATCGCTAACTGTCAGGCAAATTTAGCAAAAATTTAGATATTTAATAATTGATACTTGCCTAGGCCGCTATGGGCGGCTCACGGTTGATTTGAGCGATAATTTAAAGAATGAGCAGATTATTCTGGCCGAACACAAAAGAGCCTCTAGGCTCTTTTGTATCATTGGTTAGGCTAACGAGAGCCTTAAACCGTAGCTGGTTCAGTCGAGGTCTTTTGCTCTGGTGTGCTGGCGCTACTGCGCAGTTCCTTCTCTTCTACCAAGTAGAACAAGATGAGGCAGATGGCGCCGGCGCCCATAGCGACTGTAAAGACCATGGCGATAGCGTCGGCAATCGAGCCTTTGGCTAGGTTAAGATAGGTGTCGATGGCCGGCTTAAGAAACGGCAGGGCGGTCGGCGGAATGTGCGCCATCACTTGGTCGATGGCCGGCTTGCTAGTGATAACGTTGGGGTCGTGCAGTGCATCTACTAGCGGCTTTAACTGTGGTGCGCTCAGGCTGGTCAGTGGCAGGCTTTTAAGGCCATTGGTCAGCTGGTTGTTAAAGATAGTGCCGAGAATGGCTGTACCGACGGCGCCGCCGATGGTGCGGAAGAACGTCACGGAGCCAGTGACGGCGCCGGTGTCTTCGACCCCAAACAGGTTCTGGGCGATCATAGGCAGGAGCGGCATGCTCGGCCCAATACCCAAGCCCAGAATCACCATGTCGCGAATGACGGTGGCGTTGGTAGTATCGCGGGTAATCTGCGACATGAGGTACAGCGCGATCACCGAGATGGCAAAGCCAATTAGGCCGATGAGGCGGTATTTGCCGGTGCGCGAGACGATCTGGCCCGACACGATGCTGCCGCCCACTACGCCAAACATAAACGGTAGCAGCAGCAAGCCCGAACTGGTGGCGCTCTGGCCCACCACGGTTTGAATAAAGATAGGGATGTACAGGATGCCGCCAAACATGAGCGCGGCCGACAGCACGGTAATGACGTTGACCAGGCTAAAAGTAGGCTGCTTAAAGAGGCGCAGCGGAATGATCGGGTCCTCGGCCTTGTGCTCGATCCAGATGAACACGGCGGTCATGATGGCGGCCAGAATGAACAGCCAGATGATCTGCGTGCTGCCCCAGGCGTACTTAGAACCGCCCCAGATGAGCGCTAGAATCAGCGGCACCACGGCGCCGGTGATGGCCAGCGAGCCCAGCCAGTCGATCTTGCCGCGGGCGTCGCGCTTAATATTGGGCAAGAAGAAGGTAGCCAGAGCCAGGGCGATGACGCCGACCGGTAGGTTAACGTAGAAGACCCAGCGCCAGCTCAGGTTGTCGGTGAGGTAGCCGCCCAGTGTGGGGCCGACCACCGAGGCGAGGCCAAAGATGGCGCCGATCAGGCCGGTCCACTTGCCGCGTTCGCGGGGCGGAAAGATGTCGGCGATGATGGTGAAGGCCGCCGCGGCCAGACCGCCGCCGCCGATGCCCTGGATGGCGCGCGACACGATCAGCCAAGTCATGTTTGGCGAGACGCCGGCTAGCACCGAACCCAGCAAAAAGACGCCGACGTTAAAGAAGAACATGGTGCGCCGGCCAAAGATATCGGACAGCTTAGAGGTGACCGGCGCGGCCACGGCTTGGGCGATCATGTAGGCGGCCACGACCCAGGAGTACTCGGTGAAGCCTTTGAGGTCGGACAGAATTTTGGGCAGGGCCGTACCAACGATGGTCTGGTCGAGCGCGGCCAAGAACATGCCGGAGATAATACTAACGAGGATGCCGATTTTGGCTCCTCGACTAAGTTGATGCAACACTAAGCGTCTCCTTTTGCTGGTTTGGGGGTGTCGTCGAGCTTGGTTAGCTGCTGGCCGAGCTGTTCGATCCAGTCGCGAAAGGCGGCTTGCGGCACGAGGCCGATCATTTGGCCGTGCTTCACAAAGACCATCAGCTTGTCGCCGGCGTTCAGACCGACCTGCTCGCGAATGGCCTGCGGAATCACAACCTGGCCGCGCTCACCGAGCGTAACCATGCCGAGACAATCAGACTGGGGTGAGTTGGTATGTTTATTCATACTTTTCATATTAGTGCGTAAAATTAATCCTGTCAATATTAGCTGACAGAATCGGCGTATCAACCTTGGCGATGAGCGGTGGCCTGGGGCAAGGCCGCAGCCCTGCCCCAGACACCCATGATTCGGCTAGCAGCGAACGCCGATCAGCATACCCTTGCCGTGCGGTGCGCCCGGGTCATCCCAGATATCGCTAAGGCCCGCTGCCTGCATAGCTGATCGCAGCTCCGCCGGGCTGTGAACACGCAGCCGATGAGTGTACGAGAACGGTGTGACCGTCTCGCCGCCGCTTCGGGTTGTCCGTCCCAGGTGGCAATGATGGGTTAGGTCTACCTCTGGCTCCTTCCCCACCAGCTGGGACATCCGGGCTACGGCGACTCCGAGTCCCGAACTGGAGGTGAAGTCGCCCTGGGGTCGGGGCTTCATCATGTTCGGTCGGTGCCAAGGCTCAATCAGCAAGACACCGCCCGGCCTGAGCATGGTGACGAGATTGTTGAGCCCGGCGTTCAGTTGCTCCATCGTATGGAGCCGCGAGATCATGCCAAACAGACAGACGATGGCATCATAGTGCGCGCCAAGTGCCAGGTTGTGCGGCTCGTCTGGATGAATAGTTACCTGGGGCAGGCGCGACCGAGCAATCGCGCGGTAAGCCTCCTCGGTCTCAGAGCCCTCCACCGTCCATGACGATGGGAAGGCGGCCAGATGGAGCCCGGTGCGGCAGCCGACCTCGAGCAAGCGAGGCTGTTCGGGCTGGCTGCGGAGATGCCGCTCGGCAAGGGTTACGGCGTAAGCAGCGCTCGCTGCAAAGTCGCGCTTGGGCAGGTAGACCATGTCATAGATCATGGCCTCCAACACGCTAGCCGGCGGCTGGGCTGTGCTCAACGGTGATCCTTTCGGGTTGCATCGGAAAGCTGATTGGCCGTTGATGGGTTAATGGGGGCGCGAATGCGCCTCGGCTATTATACCGCCTGCTGGTTCCGGGCCGATTGGGCTAAGTGCTAGGCTTTGCCGCCGCTAATCTTAATGTCTTTGGCGATGATCTGGCCCTTGGGGTCGATGTCGTACACATAGACCTCGCCGGTGCCGATTTCCAGACCCGAGACCTCGTCTTCGGCCATGTCTTCGATGTACTTAACTAATGCGCGCAGGGTGTTGCCGTGGGCCGAGACGATGACGTTTTTGCCGGCTTTGAGGTCGGCCAAAATATGCTGCTCGTAGTACGGCACGGCGCGGTCGTGCACATCCTTGAGCGTCTCGCCGCCCGGCACCGGCTCGTCCCAGCCGCGGCGCCACTTGGCGAACTGCTCCTCGCCGTATTCGTCGCGTGCCTGCCACTTGTTCTTGCCGGTCAGCTCACCGTAGTCGCGCTCGTTGAGGGCGGCTGTTTTGTGAGCTTCGATGTCGGTCTGGTGGAGCTCTTCCAGGATGATCTGGAGGGTAACTTGGGCGCGGTCATGATTAGACAGATGAGCCGCATCAAAGGTGATGCCTTCAAGCGTCATGGCGGCGGCACGCGCTTCTTCCCTACCCTTGGGGGTTAATTCGACTTCGGTCTGACCGGTCCACTTGCCCAGTGCATTCCAGGTGCTTTGGCCGTGGCGGACGAGTACGAGGTATGCCATTAGAGGGCTCCTTTCCCGGCAAAGACGGCCGAATCACCCAGCTGCTCCTCGATGCGCAGGAGCTCGTTGTATTTGGCGACGCGGTCGGTGCGGCTAAGGCTGCCGGTCTTAATCTGGCCGGTAGCCAGGCCGACCACAACGTGGGCGATGGTGGTGTCTTCGGTCTCGCCCGAGCGGTGCGAGATGACGGCCTTCCAGCCGGCCTCGTGGGCCATTTGCACGGCCTGCAGGGTCTCGGTGAGGGTGCCGATCTGGTTGAGCTTGACCAAAATGGCGTTGGCCGACCGCTCCTTGATGCCGCGCTCGAGGAATTTGACGTTGGTGACGAAGAGGTCGTCGCCGACCAGCTGGATCTTGTCGCCCAATTTTTCGGTGAGTAACTTCCACCCCTCCCAGTCGTCTTCGGCCAGGCCGTCTTCGATGCTCACGATCGGGTATTTGCTGGCCAGGTCGACCAAGAAGTCGACCATTTCCGCGCTGGTGAGCGCCTTATCCTCGGCCTTAAGCTGGTACTTGCCGTCGGCATAAAACTCACTGGCGGCGCAGTCAAGCGCTAGCGCAATGTCCTCGCCCAGCTTGTAACCGGCCTGCTCCGCGGCTGCTGCAATGAGTTCGAGCGCCTCGGCATTGCCGCGTTTTACCGCCGGCGCGTAGCCACCCTCATCCCCCACCGTGGTGCCGTAGCCCGCCTTCTTTAATACCTTGGCCAAGGCATGAAACACCTCGGTGCCTATGCGCAGCGCCTCGGTAAAGGTGGCGGCACCGACTGGCATAATCATAAATTCTTGAATGTCGGTGCTGCCAGCGGCGTGCTTGCCACCATTGATAATATTCATCATCGGTAGCGGCAGCGTGGGGTCCTGAACGCCCTCGGCCATGCCCTGCACGTGCTCCCACAGCGCCACGCCCTTGGCCTGCGCCGCGGCTTTGGCGGCCGCCAGCGAGACCGCTAGCATGGCATTGGCGCCCAGTCGGCCCTTATTATCGGTGCCGTCCAGCTCGATCATAACCTGGTCGAGCCCCGCCTGGTCGTCGGCGTCGCGGCCAATCACGGCCTGGGCGATCTCGCCGCGCACGTTTTCCACGGCCTTCATTACGCCCTTGCCGCCCCACTCGCGGCCGCCGTCGCGCAGCTCCACGGCCTCGTTGGTGCCAGTGCTGGCACCACTAGGCACGGCCGCTCGGCCCATTACGCCGTTCTCTAGCGTCACATCGGCCTCCACCGTCGGGTTGCCGCGCGAATCGAGGATCTGCCTGGCCGTCACTTGCTGAATTTTCATGAATGAGTCCTCATTTAACCACTCTCTACTGTCTCACGTTGAGTGTCAGTCGTGAAGTGCTAATTTGTTCTTGCGCGGTATAAGATGATGATGAGGACAAGTAGCGTGGCTACCAGCTAGGTAGTGGCCCGCTAATTCCGGCCTGGATGCGCCATTCGGTGCATCCAGGCCAGCTGCTTCTTAGCTCTTGAGCGGAATCCCCGTCTTGCTGTACTGGTCGTAGATCTGGAACGTTGTCATAATAATGACCATAATAATTGGCCCGTAAATGACGCCCATAGCGCCAAACAGCTTGATGCCAGCAAAGATGGCAAACAGCGTTAGCACCGGCGGCATGTGGGCGTCTTTACTTACCAGCAGCGCGCGCAGGACGTTGTCGATATTGGTGGTGATGAGGAAATAGGCACTGAGGATGAACAGACCTTGCCAGAGGTTGCCAATCAGGATCTCGATGATGCCGGCTGGAATAATGGCGGCACCGCTGCCCACCGGAATAATCGACAGCACCGTTAAAAAGACCGCCCAAAACACCGGGTACGGCACGCCGGCAATGGCCAAAAACGTGGCGCCCAGAATGCCCTGCACGGCTGCCACCACAAAGGTGCCAAAGACCATCGACCGGCCGACCGCCGCGACGTGACGCAGGTACTGCTCGTTAATGGTGTTGGCTAGCGGACTGATGCGCTTGAGCCAGGCCATGAGGCCGGTCTGGTGAATGAAGAGGTAGGCCAATAAGATGACGTACAAGAATACGCCCAAGAAGAAGCTGACGATGCTGCCGCTGGTTTGGCGCAAAAAGCCGAGCAGCGTGCTGCCGGTACTGGGTATGAGCGATAGCGCAGCGCTAATGGCGCCGTCGACCGAGATGTGAAGACGGGAGCCGTCGGGCAGGCGGCTGGTAGTGGCGTTGATCGAGTTGACGCCGCTGCTGACCAGCCGGCGAATCGTCTCGGGATCGGTGAGGTGGGCGTGCTGCAGATCGGCCATAAAGGTGAGCGCCTGGTAGTACGACAAGACAGCCACGGCGATGAGCGGAATAATGACGATACAGAGCGCTAGCACAATGGTGGTCCAGGTGGCGCTGCGGCGGTGGCCGCGCAGCAATCGCAGGGTGCCAAAGTAGAGCGGATTAAAGATGAGGACGGTAAGGGCGGCCAGCGCGCCAATCGCCAAAAAATCGCGCAAGAACCACACGGCGGCCAAGAGCGCGGCGACGAGCATAATGCGGGCAGCAACGTGACTATGTTTCATAATGCTTGTGTCTATCTTGCACTAATGAGGGCCTCGGCCGCAAGTGCTCAGATAGGCGAAAGCCCCGCCCGCACCGAAGCGCGAGCGGGGCAGATTGGAGCTGCGGGTGCCTAGGGCAGCCAGTGCAACACGGTGGCCCCTACGACCGCGCCACCTGCGAACAGAGCGCCAATGGCAATCTGCATAGCTCGGTGTTTCTTTTGCCGTGTCTTCGACAGTCGGGAGTTCGTCTTGTCTTGCTTCTCGATCAGCACACTGATGGGCTGGGCGGCCAGCGCCATGCTCTCGCCCGGATCGAGTGGATCGTACCCCTTCAGGCGCGACCACAACGTGCCGCCCAGAACGGTAGCCGCCGGCCCCAAGATCACCAGTATCGGCAGCATCACATGCCACAGGCTGATGGTGAGATGGCCTCCGAGCACGAAGAGAGCCAGTACGACTGTGGTCACGGCGGCGAGAAGCGCAACCAGAAACGTGAGGAAGGTGTTACCCTTCTTGTCCACATACTGGATTTGCTCCTGCTCATTGTCCCCGATCCGCTGAACAAACTCCAGCTGCTCCTTTGCTGTCAGGTGGATTTGATCAGCGGCGCTGACGGCTTTGGCCTGGGCCAGCTCCTCCCTGAGTCGAGCGATCTTCTCTCTCAGCCGGGCGTTCTCTCCGAATACTTCCGGGTCGAGCCGCATAGCTAAGAGCCGGCGGAAAGTCACCGTACATCTCCCCTTTTGATGTTGGATGGCGGCCGGACAACGTGTGCGCTGCGCTAAAGCAGCGGTTACTTTATAACATATAACTGCCAATTTGTAAAATTATGGAATATACTGGCCATCAGACGAAATTCTAGCAGGCGGCGGATTATCTTTTCTCCTCAGGAGTGTGTAAGCTTAATGCTGTCGGACGGGCCAGCGATATTCGCTCTACCAATCGCACAAGGAGGCGCTCATGTGCTCGTGTTACCGGACGCCGGCTGGCGTAAGAATCCCGTGCAATCAGCCGGGCTGCGACTGGGATTTGCCGCCAGACGAACGGGATGAAGTGCGGCAGCCCGCGCCAACCGAACTAGCTACCAACACGCCCCGACAGTAGCAGGCTGAACCCTGACACCGAACCGACACGATTGGCTGGAGGGGTCTTAGCCTTTCCGGCCAATCGTTCTCACTTTAGGTGTATTGCATTATAGAATAGTGAGTATGAGCCAAATCTCCCCTGACCAAATCGGCCGCCTGCGCGAGGCCACGCCCAATGTGCTGGCGTTGCGACTGCAAGAGCAGGAAGTCTGCGCCTATTGGAGCGTGATCTTCTCGCCCAAAGGCATCGCCACGCTGACCAAGCAAGACATGACCGGCTTTATGAGCTACCGGCAGAATAAGCGCTGGCGCGAGATTAGCAAAGAAGACGTGACGACTGACATGGGGGCGCTGCAGACAGCGCTAGCCTGCTTGATCGACGAGTCGCGGCCGGTGGCGGAACGGCTGAATGAGCTGGAGCCGGGTCGCGGGGCGCTGGCGGTCCCCCACCTGGGCAAGGCCAAGCTGACGCCAATATTACTAGTGACCCACCCGCGCCAATACGGCGTGTGGAACGATTACAGCGAGCGGGCGCTGCGCGGCCTGGGCCTGTTCCCCGACTTTGCCGAGGGCGCGCGCCTGGGCGACCAGTATGCGGCGGTCAACGCCGTGCTGCTGCGGCTGGCCGAGGAGTACCGCGTGAGCTTGTGGTGGCTGGATGTGATTTTGGAGCGGATCGCGCGGCTGGTGCGATAGAGAATGACTATGCCGGAGGCTGGTCAGAAAACTGCTTAATGAAATTATAGGCTCGCTCCCAGGGTAAGTAGGCAAATTGCCAGGGCAGCCGGTGGCCCGTGGTGCGGCAGAAGGTTTCAAAGTCTTCCTCGATGACGATGCGCTCAACCTCCCATCCCGGGTGATGGCCTTTGTAGGCTGTGCTGATGGTATCTAGCATTTCCTTCTCTAGCGTCCAGCCGTTGCGATCGAAGGCCCAGTCGCCGTAGCTGATGTAGACATGATTGCCCGCCCGATCGATGTTGGGCTTGAGGTAGATCATCTGGAAGTCCTCGCCCTCATGAAGTTGGCGAAACATCTCTGCCAAGATATGACACGCTCCGGCAGCAAAGAACGGCTGGTCTTCGCGTTTCCAAAACAAAAACGGATCCCTGCGTTCTTCGGGGGTGCGACTAAAGAGGTAGCCGGGTTTGTACATGCATTAAGTATAATAAGAGGCGCTCGATCCTAACTCTTCGGCTTCTTAACCTTACTCTTTGGCTTCTTAGCCTCTTTTTTGCCCTTGTCTTGATTCTTGCCCATGGTGTGCTCATCTCGTGATTATTACTAGCAAGAACTATAACACGCCTGATGCTAGGTTGCGTTGCCTATAGCCACCTCAAACCAACGTATCGAAAGTCGCGACTTGCTTCAGCTGCATTTTAATATGGTGTCTGCTTGTACCCTTCTTCACTGGCTTTTTCCAGCTGCTGGCGCACTCTCGGGTCAATTTGGACATTGCGACCATTTGCTATTGCCAGCAATAGTCGTGCCCAGTCGTGTTTATCCTTGTAAGCCCGTGAGACTATTTTTAGTTGCTTGCCGCTTCGTCCCACAAGTACATAGGCGGCCACTCTCTCCCAGCTATTGTGGCTCCCCCATCTGCTCGTGGACCACTCGATGCGCTCAATGTCATCGTAGCTCATGCGTCTCGAAGTTATCTGCCTGAGGATAATTTCATTCCCAGTAAATGTCATCCGAAATGTTAACGCCTGCAAGAGAAGTCCCAAACCCAGCAAGACAAAAAAGACACCTAGCCACATTAAGCTGGATGCGCTTGTTCCCGATGCGGGCTTAGCTGCTGCAGCAAAAAACACCCCTATGAGTATACTAATCATCCCAACAACGCCATTGCCCCCAACGAATCCGCGAAAGGTGGCATAAATGGTTGGGTTAACGGGGTTTTCCATAGCATTAGTTTAGTGTATGGCTAGCGAATAGCCAAAACAAATGGTACAAATCATTTCGACGGGTTGTTTTGAGGCGGCTATAGCTGCTGTTTGCGCGCCTCGTTGGCCCAGTGGTCGGCTAGCTCGTTGCCGGGGTCGTTGTTGTGGCCGCGCACCCAGATGAGCTGGGCCTGGCTGGCTCGGTAGAGCGGACAGACCTCCATGACGAGATCGAGATTCTTGATGTCGCCGCCCTTCTTGCGCCAGCCGTTCTTCTCCCAGGTGAGCGACCACTTGGTGATAACGTTGATCCAGAATTCGCTGTCGGTGTGGATCTGGCAGGGCGCGCCGGCGGCGTCGGTGAGCGCAGCGATGAGCGCTCGGCCCTCCATGCGAATATTGGTGGTGTCGGCCTCGCCGCCCAGAATATGCGGCTTCATATCGCGAATAACGGCAAAGCCGCCCGTACCGGGGTTAGGTTCGCAGCTGCCGTCGGTGTAGTAGATGATCATAGTGTCCTGTATTATAGCAATCGCCTGCGGTAACTCCTACCTTAAGGACGGCACGTGACTGAAGAGAAACTGGCCGCTCGGCTGGGGCTGCGGCCAACCTGGCAGATGCGACTGGTCTGGTGGCGGCTGCTGGTGATCGCACGCTGGTGGCCGCAGCAGCTGGAGTGGCAGAATCGGTGGATGGCGCGCTACCAGCAGTTGGGCGAGGCGGCCGCGGACCAGATGAACAACGCTGATTCTCAGATCGGGCTGATTCTGCTGTCGGCGGGCGTATATCGTGATCTGAGCTGCTTGGTGCCGGCATACGAGCAGCGGTGGCGGGAAGCACTGAGCGACGCCTTCATTTACGCTGACAACATGGGCCTGGACGAGGAGATCTGCCAGGCGATCGGCCGACTCCGGTTTGGCTGAGCGGCAGCGCCCCGATGAGGCTCCGGCTTCATTGGGGCCTCATTGCGCTAGGACGTAATATGGTGATGCAATAATTCGAGCAGGCCGTGATAATGACTACTGACAATGTAGATCGCCAGCGCGGCCAGGCCGGGAAAAACCGCATAAAGCTCTACGATATGGCCGGTGGTAATGCGCAGAGCACGCAGCGGTGGCAGGCCAAACTTAATCGGTATGGGAAGCAGGAGCGGCACGCCCTCTTTGGTAAACATGTCCATAATGAGGTGCGAGCCGGCGCCGACGAGAAAGGCCAGCCAGACGAGGTGCGGGTCGACGCCGGACATGATGGGGCTTAAGAAGACCAACAACCAGTGAGCGCCAAAGGCCAGCAAGGCCAGGCCGAGCAGCGAATGCGTAATGAACCGATGGCCGCCCATGGCCCGCGCGACGAGGCGACCGGCCACGCTGCCGATGGGCAGATTACGCCAAAACGGCGCCGTGGGTTGGTCGATGTCGGGTGCGATGCCGCCAATGAGGTTGGCTAGTAGCGCTATGAGCAGCGTGGTCAAGCTAAGCTGGCCCGGCGGATAGGCGGCTGCCAGCCACAGCAATGCCGTCACGGCGGCCAGGTCGTGGGTGCGGCCGGTCACGATGGCTTACGAGCTAGCAGTTTGGCGAGGCGCTGGCGCAGTTGGCGGTAGTAGGTTTTGCCGAGCAGCGCCAGACCGACCACGAAGCTGGTTTCGGCTACCACCAGGAGCCCCACGCTGAGCTGGCCACGGTGCGGCAGCGGCAGGAGCGGCACGAGCAGGCAGCCGGCCCAGCCGACGATGGCGAGGCCCAGCAGCGTAGCGCCGATGCGGGCTTTGGCGGGAAGTTTTGGCGAAGTATCCATGTTATTTCAGTATGACACAATTTGGCCAAATGACGATTGGCGGCCGCGTCCAACCATGCTTAAATAGTGACGCGCCGGAACGCACAACATTATACGCAACGATTCGAGCTTTTCAACTGCAAGGAGATCTTCATGGGCAGGCGAAGGCCGGTCGATATGAGCCGTGGCGACGGTACGACGACCGAGGAGGAGAATACGGCAGGCGAGGAAAGCACCAGCAACTAGCCGTCGGCAGGTACGAAAGGAATGAGTCATGACCGAGCCAGTACAGTCTGGGCCTGACGATCAGACCGGAGACCAGCCGGCCGTCGGGGCCGCACCGGAAGACGTCTTCACCCCGGAGGAGCTACGCACCATGCCGGCCGGCCTGATCTAGGCAGGCCAGCCTCGCGATGAGCGCAGGCGGGAGGTTCCCATGGATAACGACTAGTGCTCGGCAAGCCCGCCCGCTAACCCGATAGGTGCGTTCCGGCGCCTATCCCTTGCGATGATACGGCTTTTTTGGCCGAGGGCTTAGCCGGTGTGTTGGTGGCGCGCAAGGCGGCCTCAAAGGCCGCGGCGTAACCGCGAACCATCTTCTCGATCGAAAAGTTCTTGACTACGTGATCGCGACAATCCTGGCGCTTAATGGTGTCGATCTTTTGCACGGCGGCCGCCATCTCGGCCAGCGAGTCGACCACGAATCCGGTCTTATTATGCTTTACTACCTCGGCCACCGAGCCGCGCCGCAGTGCGATTACGGGCGTACCACAGGCCATGGCCTCGGTCATGGTCAGCCCAAACGGCTCTTCCCACTGAATCGGAAATAGCAGTGCCTTGGCCATCTGATAGTACTTAATGAGATGCTCGCGCTCCAGAAAACCCAGGTACAGAATGCGCTCGTTGAGGTGGGGCTTAATGTGAGCATCAAAGTACTCTTGCTGGTCGGGGTAGGTTGGGCCAATAATGAGCAGTCGTTGATTGGCCTGTTGGGCCACCTGAATCGCCTCTTTGACGCCTTTCTCGGGCACGATGCGGCCGGCGAATAGGAGGTAGCCATCGTGCTCCTCCGAAAAGGCAAACTGCTCGGTATCGATGCCATTGTAGATATTGGCGATGTAGGGCAGATCGGGGGCATCGACGCGTTGGTTCTGAGAGATTGAGATGTAGAACTGACTAGGCGTGACGTACATCTCGAGGGCTTCACGATACCAGGCCGCAAACGGATCGTGAAAGGTGTAAACCACCGGCACCTCAGGGTAGAGCCGAGCGTATGGCAGTGCCATCTCGGGGTGGTGAAAGTGCAGTAGGTCAAACTCGCCGGCCTTGGCTCGCTCGAACATGTCGCGGGCCATGTATTGATCCCACAGGCCAGGCAGGTCGTGGGACATGCGGCCGGCATCGTTGAGCAGCTCGCGGTGCTCCTTGAGGTTATGAACAAGCGGCCGCAGCTTTAGCGTCTCTGTCGGAACACTAAGCCGGCTTCCGGTTGGGGCATAAAACGTTACTTCGTGACCTTGGGCTGCGAGGCCCTCGCTGATCTGCACGGCTAGGTCGATCGGTGCGTAAATGATATCGGCAGGACAAGGTACGGGAATGTAGCCCCGAACCATCATGGCAATTTTCATTGCATCCTCAATTTTAATGGTGACACGGTAAATTCCACCAGGTCACCATAACCATAGCGTTATGGTGGCGCCAATAGTATGGGCATGATGCCAAAGGTTATCTGGGAATATCGAGGAGTTCCGCTGGCGCAATGGTTTGGGCCCAGGCGGACAGGTCGGCCAGAATCTGGCGGGCTGGTTCGGTGGCGGCGCCGACTTTGGCTTGCTGCATGGCAGCGGCAAAGGCCGGCCAGTCTTGGCGGAGGCGATCGGTGCGGTAGGTCTGCCAGGCGGCGCGGTCGGCGTCGGTGAGGGCGTCGGGGTAGTTGCGAGCCTTGTAGCGGAGGAGCAGCTCAGGCAGGCGGTCGTCGGTAAAGTGCGGCTGGAGGGTGGCCAGCTCGGTGGGCGTGGCGGCACGGATTTTGGCGGCGGCAGCCTTGTCGCCGGTGCCAAAGAAGCCGTCGTAGAGGCGGCCGTCGACGTCGGTGTCGGGCTCAAAGTCGCGCTCGGCTATGGCCTCGCGCAGGCGGGCCACTACGTCGCCGGCCAGGAGCGCCTCTAGGTGGGTCTGTGCCTCGGCCTGGGTGAGGCCAATGCGCGTCTCGGCCGCCGGCGTCAGCGTGGCCAGCGGCGCCACGGCCGGGCAGTCGCCGGGCTTGAGCAGCTTGGCCGGAAACGGCCGAAAGTCTGGCTGCGCTCGCTGCTCGGCCGTCGGCCAGCGTGACCCGGCCAGCTCCTCGAACGGCATGGCGGCATAGGTGGCCGGATCGTGGCGCAGATCGTACACCACCACGCTGCCATTGGGCCCGGACGCAATGGGGTAAGCGATGGTGGTGTGCAGCTGAGCTTTGGGGTAGCGCCCCGAGGCATAAATAAACGGCTCGGGTTGATGCACATCCACCAGCCGCGCCACCTCGCGTTTGCCGCGCAGGCCCAGCAGGTAGGCAAAGAACTTGGGCTGCACCTGGCGCAGTTTGGCGGCCAGCGCGATCAGGGCCTCCACATCGCTAAGCGCGTCGTGCGCGCGGGTATGCTCCAGGCCGTTGGCGGCCGCCAAGTGCTCGAGCCGATTGGTAGGTTGACCGTCGGCATCGGTCGGCCAAGCCAAACCGTCCGGCCGCAGCGCCCGGGCTAGCCGCATTACATCGAGCAAGTCCCAACGCGAGCGGCCGTCGGCCCAGGCCCACTCGTAGGGATCGTAAAAGTTGCGATAATTGAGGTAGCGAATAAAGACGTCGTCGAAGCGCACATTATTATAACCCACCGCGATCGTGCCGGGCGTAAAGACTTCGACGTGCAAGAAGCGGGCCAGCTCCGCCTCGCTCAGGCCGTCCCGGCCGGTTTGCTGCGGCGTAATGCCGGTAATCAGAATGGCGCCGGGACTGGGCAGAATCTCGTCGGTGAGCGCTACCAGTAGGTTAACCGGCTGCCCGATCGGCCGCAGCTCCATATCGGTGCGCTGGCCGGCAAACTGCATAATGCGATCGCGCCGCGGATTAAGGCCGGAGGTCTCTAGGTCATAAAAAAAGAGGCTAGGCTGAGGCATGGGGTTATTATGGCACACTTGGGGCACAAAAATACCGGCGAGCGACCGGTGCCGGCAAGTGCGTGTTTGCTGGCTCCAGGGTGGTAATCCCTGGAGCCAACTGATCACACCGTATCCTAGCTCTCTGTCGCCAAGGAACCGATCAATCGCCTTACTCACCCATAAGACGATCTTAACAGCGACGAGCGTATCCTGTCTGTGCTAAGTGCCCTGCATCTCCGTAGTGAGGCTATTATGGCAATTGGGCAAGCTCCTGAATATAGCTAAATTTCCAAACGCCGCCTTGTCAAAAATGTTAGTTTTGGAAGAAGAATTGACCGTAATTGTTGGCCAACATTGTCATTATTAGCATAAGCACAATGAGCAAATTCGGTGTATGATACTGCTAATGGCGCCACGCATTCATCCATCACAGGTGCGGCTGGCTCGAGCGCAGCGCTCAGCTCCGCGACTAGCCAGCGACACCAACCACACGAGCCTCGGTCAGTGGTTGGCGGTGGGGTTGGCTGTGGTGGTTGTGGCTACCCTGTTAGTGGCGGTGGGGTTGGCCGGCCCGGGAACGCGGCCGTATGATTTTGCCTTTAACCCCTATGCGTTGCTGTCGCTGGCGGCGGTAGCGGGCAATGTAGCGGTATTAATTATGGTGGGCCGACTCCGGGTAAAGACCGACGACTTAACCTGGTTCTCACTCTATGTGGGTTGCCTGGTGCTGTGGTCGGCGGTGGAATTTCTTACTCGCATTAGCGCGGGCCCGGTAACACTCCTGTTCTGGTGGCCGTTGGTGTCGGTGGCGGTATATGTGATGCCGGTGGCGCTTTATATGTTTGTGCTATCGTACACCAACCCCCGTCAGGGCAAGAATGCCTTCACCATTGTGCCTCTCATGTTTGGAGCGATGTTGCTGGTTTTCTTTGACTACCGGACGCCTTTGCTCTACCACTATGGCTTAAGTGAGTTTGTAGGAACGCCTTGGGGCGGGGCGGTGGCCACTGGTCCCTATTATGCGGTTATTTTGGCTTGGGTGGTAGGACTGTACTTGGTCTCGGCTGGCACTCTTATGGCTCACTACCGACGAACGCTAGAGCCCACATTGCGGCAGCAAATGCGCCTGTTTATTGCGGCTACGCTCATTCCGGTGGTGGTTGGCGGCATTACTGACGGCGTACTGCCGAGCTTGGGCGATTATGCCATCGTCGTGCCCTTGGCCACGGTGCTCACGGCGGTAAGCGGCGCCCTGATCGGTTACGGCATTCTGCGCTATCGCTTCCTGTCGTTTAGTCCCCTACTCGTGGCTACTAATATTCTACAGACCATGAATGAGGCGGTGATTGGGGTGCGGCCGGACTTTAAGATCGACTATGCCAACGACGGCGCGGCGCGACTGCTGGGCTACGATATGGCGGCCTTTGGCAAGCGCCGCTTCACCGACTTTTTAAGCCAGGACTGGAACTACGAGACGGTGCGCCGAGCGCTGTTTGGGCCGCTCGATACGCAGCCGCGCCACGAGTTTGAGTCGGTCGATTTGCGCACGGCCGACGGCCGGCCCATTACGGTTAAACTCTCGATCTCGCGAGTGGTCGACGAGGGCCACATTCGGGGCTACGTGGTGGTAATGACCGATATTACCGAGATGGCCCAGACCACGCAGATCATTGAGCGGCGGGTGGCCGAGCAGACGCGGCAGGTGCAGGAGGCTCGGGCTACCCTGGTAACATCGGTGAATAGCCTGCGGCTGGGCTTTATTCTGGTAGACCCGCAGCCCGAGGTGTTTATGGTTAACACCGAGGCGCACCACAGCTTCTGCCCCGATCATCAGCACCATACGGCCGCCTCGTGCCGCCAAGTGACACTGGCTCGGCTCCAAGGATTAATGGGCACGAAGGCTAATTTGGCCGAGCACATTCGCACTTGTCTGCGCCGGCAGCTACCGTTTGAGCTCAAAGACGTTAGTTTTCTCGATAAGAACTGGCGCATTTACCTCTCGCCCATGGTGGTGGATCGGCGCTCGATCGGCTGCGCCGTAGTGCTGCAAGATGTAACTCAGGAGCGCTTGCTGGAGCGGTCGCGCGACGAGTTCTTTAGCATCGCCTCGCACGAATTACGTACCCCCCTTACTTCTATTAAGGGCAACTCTTCACTGATTTTGCAGTACTATCAGGCCCCTCTCAAGGACAAAGCGCTCAAGGAGATGGTGACGGATATTCACGAGTCGAGCGATCGGCTGATTGAGATTGTTAATGATTTCTTGGATGCCTCGCGACTGGAGCAAGGCAAGATCACCTTCCATCTCGAGGAGCTGTCGATGACCAAGCTGATCGAGGAGGTGGTGTACGAGATGGGGCCGCTGCTTAAGCAAAAAGGCGTTTATTTAAAGGTGGCTGGTACGATTGCTCAGCTCGATCATCTGCCGCACGTGGTGGCCGACAAGAACCGGCTCAAGCAGGTGCTGATTAATCTGCTCGGCAATGCGGCTAAGTTTACCGATCACGGCGGCATTACGGTAGAGGCGGGTGTAGCGCCGGGTAATCTCTTGCACGTTACGGTAACGGATACCGGCACGGGCATCTCGCCGCAGTACCAACAGCTGCTGTTTCGCAAATTTCAGCAGGCCGGCGATAGTCTGCTGAGTCGTGATGCCAGCAAGGGCACCGGCTTGGGGCTGTACATCTCGCGGCTGCTGGCCGAGGGCATGGGCGGCACGCTCAAGCTAGAAGAATCGACGCCGGGCAAAGGCAGCGTCTTTGGGGTTACCGTGCCGATCGTGACGCCGGCTCGACTGCAGCGGCTCAAGGAGTCTACGGCTACGCTTAACCTGCACACCGGCCTGGTTAGCGGTGAGGCGGCGAAAGCAGATAAACCGGTGGCGCCCAAGAAATCTAAATAAGTGCGGTTGGGGCGGCCTTCGCTCGCAGGAGC
>DATIIV010000025.1:0-10545 GCA_035479295.1 Candidatus Saccharimonadia bacterium
GCCGCCGGGATTGCCCGCCACCGTGCCGGTACCGTCCTGGTAGATCTTGAATTCCATGTTGTAGGTGCCATCGGCTACCACGGCTCCAGCTGCATTGAGTAACCGCCCCTGGAAGTTAATCTGTTGGTTGATGCCGGTGGCGGCGTGGAGGGGCGGGCTTGGGCTTAGCGTTGAGCCAACTAGAATAAGCCCTGCTCCCAGAAAAGCCAAGGCTAACCGCGTGATCAAAGCAATAACTCGCCTGTCTCCAGTAGACTTACGAATCGGCCACCTCTCACAAACTGGTTACGCTCTAATTATACCCTCACTTAGGTTCAACCGCAAAACTCCCCGGCGAGTGTTGATTTTATGTATAAAAAATGCCACTATATTGCAGGCTTGTCGATGCATAGTGACAGGCAAGGCTGAACCGGCTGACTCCGACGAGAGAATGAGTTTGAAAATGGCTGGCATTGCAACAGATTTTCGTGCTGGAGACCTCTGTTCTTATGGAGGGGCAGGCAGTGTCGCTGTGCTCCGATGGGTTGGTCCGGTTGGTCCGGTCGGTCCGGATGACACGGCGGAGATCCGAGAGCTTGACCAGAGCTCTTCGGCTGGCTGGATTAGGTGCGACCAGCTGCGCGAGGTGCTGCCTTGTGGGCTTGCGGTCGACATTCGGGCCGAGTTGCGGCTCAAGCTGATGCGTCGACTGTGGAGACCCGCCCCCGCTCACTCGCGCGATCTGGGTACGGTCTTCACGCGCTGGTCCGACCCGCGCAACGAGACGCCTATCCGGCCCGACCAGAAGGCCGTCAGGGCTTTCAACGACCTCCTTGGCGAGTCGCAGTATGGCGAGTTGACGGAGGGCCAGGTCGCGATTTTCTGGCAGCTGTGTTTTGGCTGCAGGTTCGAGCGTGACTTTCTGGGCTACACCGCGTAGCCCACCTGCATCAAGCGACGGCGCCGTAACGCCGCCCGATCTCCTGAAGAGATCGGGCTCAACCTGAGTACTTAACATTGTTTGAGTCTTCGGGTTGAGCCCATCATTGCAACTAATCTTGACATAAGAGTTGCCGTGCTCTATCAAGGATAGGGCTCAGTAATTCGTACTGGGCTCATATTCAGGGCAAGGGCGCATTACGAGTGGAATGCACTACAGAGGCGGTGACTTCGTGGGCGAGGCGCCTCTCTCAGGGCGAGCCCATCGAAGAGCAAGTCTGTCAGGCTGACGGTGTCGTCGTGGGTGATCAAATCTGGGAGAGCACAAAGGGCGAGATTATTGATGTGGTGCATTTTCCTGAAGGCAACTGGCGACATCGTTTGAAGATTCTGCAGCCGGTTGGCAATGGGGATGATAATACTTGGCGCGTAGAAGGTCGGCCTCTTACTGTGCCTCGGATCTATCGCACGATTGGCTTAGATCGCCAGCTGCGATTTATTCTGGTGACTGCGCTCGACGGCGAGTACGTGGACGCCGGGGCAAGAAAGCGAGCTGCTAAGCGTAATTTTAATACTGAGCAAGTTAGGCGCCTCAGGAGGAAGGGTCAACTTCCGGGCGAGATCACGTTCCTTAGGCGCAAGGCGCGGATAGGCCAGGCGGTGAGGGCGGCTGAGCTGGCCGATCTGGTAGCCCTGGCCCAGGGACCCCAGAGCCTGGCTCTGCTTGAGCGGCTTGTGGAGCTGAACGATCACGAGCAACGCCTGGCTGCCCTGACGGCGGTTCGGATTAACTGGTCCGAGGTATCTCCTGATCGGCTGCGCCATCAGCTCCAAGGCGCGCTGGCTCTGGTGCGCCACTGGCACAATGATGGGTCGTTGTAAGAGGGCAGGCGCGCAGGCGCCCCGGGCTTGATTGCCCGGGGCGCCGTTTTACACGAGAGTGCCATACATAGGAAAGCCGGAGCGCTGAGGCTCCGGCTGGGTGGAGCGTGACCGCACGGAAACGGTCACGCAGGGACGGTGTCGACCAATGGGTGGACCAGGAAATAGATCTCCTGGCCGACGGCCCGGGCCTGTTCGACCCCGGCTTGGCCGAGGGCCAGGTCGATCGGGGTGCGCGACTTCTTGCCGCTGGGGGTCCGGGTGTGGTTGAGCAGGCGGTGGAACGTGCGCAGCGGTCCGTTGACGCGCCACTGCTCCGCCACGCTCAGGTTGTAGGCCGGCCCGACCCACTCCAGCTGGCCGTCCGCGGTGAGGTGGATCAGGCCGTGGTGGCGGGTGTCGCAGTCCTTGAAAGTCGCGAAATCGCAGAAGTGCGCTCTCAGCCACAACGGCGTCAACTCGGCCGGCTTGGGCTCGACCACGACCTCCTTGGTCGAAGGCGCGGTCTGGACGTGGCGGTGCTTACCCCTGGCGCCGGGCATGGTGGTCTCCTTTGATCGGATGGTGCGAGGTTAGTGCCTAGGTATGGGCAGCATCTTGGTATAAGAGCTACTGCATAGTCAATAGCTGCACAAGATTTATCTTACGGTATGTGTTGTAATACATATCGTTCAGCCCAGGTCGTCGCTTGGGGTCTGAGCAAGCCAGTAGTGGTACATTATCTCCGCGAAGGGTAGCGACCTGATGGACATTCCCGACCTCCCTGCTGATGCGCCCGCGCCTGATGTCTCGACGATAGATGAGATCGAAGGCGTAATTTGCGTTTTGTCAGCCAATGATTATGTGCCTGACGCTCGCGCCTTCTTCAAATCCCACGGCGTCCTTGATCGTCAGTGGGTATCCGACCACCTAGGGTACTTTAGTACTCTTGAAGACAAGCTACGTTACGTCATCATGGTCGCATGGAATCCCACTGGCACTTCGGCGCCCGCCCGTCGTGAAGCCGCCGAAGCTCTGGGGATTTCACTTACTACCCTTTATGAACGTCTCTCTAAGGCTAGGAAGGCGGTCTGCCGCGAGTTTGAAAGCAGGCGGCAAGCGTACATCGAGGGCTTGTCGCCCGAGCGGCTCATTCATGAGCCAGCTGCTGTTCTTGATGTTAGGGTCTACTATCGGGAAGCTCTTCGGCAGGCTGGCTTCAGAACTCTGGCCGAAGTCTGCGATCTCGATCGAAATGCATTTAGGAATAAGCTCCCTGAAGAGCTGCGGCGCGGCGGGCACGTAGAGTACTATGAAAAGGCATTGGCAAAACTAGGACTGAGCTTTAGCGAGGGCGCACCTGCCTGAGCCAATCGCGCTGTCCCGGCTACGTGTCGGGGCAGCGCCTCACTTGATAACTCGTGGTATAATGACCCCAGACACATCCAGGCCTATTACCTAGATGGCGAGCACGTGAAGTATGTGTTGGAGCTTTGGGATTAATATTGATTAATCTCTTGTCCCTGGCACGTACGCGCCATCCGCAAAAAGGATTTCCATGAATCAAGATATTATCCACCCGTTTGGTGGACAGACTCGGCAGTTTACGACCGAGTTTTGTGGGCGTGAGCTCACCATCGAGACCGGCAAGATGGGCTTTTTGGCTGATGGTGCCGTGACGGTGCGCTATGGCGATACGGTGGTGTTTGGTTCGGCGGTGGTGAGTAACCAGCCGCGCGACGGCATCGACTTTTTCCCCCTGCTGATCGATTACGAGGAGCGGTTCTATGCTTCGGGCAAAATTTCGGGCAGCCGTTTCATTAAGCGCGAAGGCCGAGCCAGCGAGCATGCCACGCTGAGTGCGCGCCTGATCGACCGGCCGATCCGGCCGCTGTTCCCCAAGGGCTACCGGCACGATGTGCAGGCCGTGGCCATGGTGGTGAGCGCCGATTTGGTCCATGCGCCCAACATTATTGCCATGACGGCGGTGAGCGCGGCGCTGATGCTCTCGGGTGCGCCGTTTGAGGGCCCGGTGGCCGGGGTGCGCATTGGTCTGATCGACGGCAAGCTGGTAGCCTTCCCGACCGAGGAAGAGATGGCCACCTCCACGCTTGACCTGACCGTGGCCGGTACCAAAGACGCCATCATGATGGTGGAAGCCGGCGCCATGGAGGTTGACGAGGCCACTATGACCGAGGCCATTGAGCTGGCGCACAAGTCGATCCAGCCGCTCATCAAGCTGCAAGAGGAGATGGTGCGCGAGCTTGGCGTCAAGGAGAAAGAGTACGAACTGTTTAAGGCTGATGAAGACCTAATGGGCGCCATTGGTGCCTTCCTGGTCGACAAGCTGGGTCCGGCGGTGCGCCACCAGGATCACTACCAGCGCCACCAGGCCATTCGTAACCTGGAAGAGGAAGTGACGGCACAATTTGGCAATGATTACGAGCACGCCGACCTAGAAGTAGCCTTCCGCAAGGTGATCGACCACGAGATTCGCCGCGGCATTCTCGAGGATGGTGAGCGGCCAGATGGGCGCAAAACCACCGAGGTGCGGCCGATCTCAAGCCAGGTTGGTCTGCTGCCGCGCACGCATGGTTCGGCGCTGTTTACCCGCGGTACCACGCAAATTTTGAATGTCACCACCATCGCCAGCACCAGCTATGCTCAGCTGATCGATACCATGGAGCACGACACCACCAAGCGCTACATGCACCACTACAACGCGCCGGGTTACTCGAGCGGCGAGGTGCGGCCGATGCGCTCGCCGGGCCGCCGCGAGATTGGTCACGGGGCGCTGGCTGAGCGGGCGCTATTGCCGGTGATCCCGACGGTGGAGGATTTTCCCTACACCATCCGCACCGTGTCCGAGGTAATGAGCCAGAACGGCTCCAGTAGTATGGGCTCGGTCTGCGGCTCTACCTTGAGCTTAATGGACGCCGGTGTCCCGATCACCAAGCCGGTCTCGGGTATCGCCATGGGTCTGGTCAAGGGCGACGGCGACCAGTACGTGATTTTGAGTGACATCCAGGGCGCCGAGGATTTTGCCGGCGACATGGACTTTAAGGTGGCCGGTACGCGCGATGGCATTACCGCGTTGCAGATGGACATTAAGGTTAAGGGCATTACGCCCAAAATCATGAGTGAGGCGCTGGCGCAGGCTAAGGTGGGCCGGGCGCATATTCTGGCCAAGATGCTCGAAGTGTTGGCTGAGCCGCGACCGGAGCTGAGTCCGCTCGCCCCGCGCATCGACAAAATTATGATTAATCCTGAAAAAATCGCGCTGGTGATCGGCAAGGGCGGCGAGACCATCAACAAGATCATCGCTGAGACGGGTGTCGAGATCGATATCGAAGACTCGGGTCTGGTGATGATTGCCTCGAGCGACCCCGAGGGTTCGCGCCGGGCCATCGAGATCATCCGCGGCCTCACCGAGGACCCGGAGGTTGGCACCATCTATGACGGCAAGGTCGTTAAGATCATGGAGTTTGGCGCCTTCGTCAACATTTTGCCCGGCAAAGACGGCCTGGTTCACATTAGCCAGCTGGCCGACGAGCGCGTGGCCAAGGTGGAGGATGTGGTGCATGTGGGCGACCATGTGCGGGTTAAGCTGATGGAAGTTGACGCCCAGGGCCGGCTCAACCTAAGCATGAAAGCCGCCAAGAAGGCCGAGTAAGCCTACCCTAAAACAAAAAAGGCCCCGGAGGGCGCCCGCAGTGATCTGCGCGGCGCCCTCCGGGCCGTTTGGGGGTGCGTTACCGAGCTAGGTTACTCGCCGGTCAGGACCAGCACCTGGTCGAACAGCGGCAGGATGAGGAGCTGGTAGGCTCGCAACCGATCGGCGGATATCATGCCGCTGGCCTCGCGCTGAGGCGAGCGAATGGCCTGCGGCAGCCAGGCGGCCAGTCGGTTGCGGGCTGCGGTCAGTGCGGCCCGATCCATGTCGGCTTCCTCTGGCGCGATATGGTATTCCACCATGGCGAGCAACGACCATGCCGAGTTGAGGACCAAGCTGAGCTCATCACTGCCGAGGCTCACGCCCAGGTGGGGCCGGATCTTGTCGATGACCTTCTGCCGTGCCCAGCCCGTGAGCTCGGTCAGGGTGATGCCGAGGTCGTCGATCGAGTAGCCCAGTCGGTCGATGGCCTGCTGGAGCCAGTCGGCATTGGTATGGTCGCCGCACCGGCATTTCTCGATCCAGCCGTTCACTTGCGACTGGTAGCCGGCTCTGGCCAGGCGCCTCATCTCTTCGAGATTGGCATCGATCTCCCACGCTTTGATGGGATCGGTGCTCAGCAGGTTGTCGGCCAGTTCGCGCTGCGCGTGGGGCCAGTCCTCGGCTTGCTCGAAAGCCCGCTTGACTCCGTAGAGGCGATCAAGGTAGACGATCCGCTTCCAGCCTGTGTTTTCTCGGTCGAGTTCAGCCTTAAGGTTGAGGCCACCGCGAGAGCAGAGCCGATCGAGCAGGCCTCGGAGCCGATGAGCCGCCTCCAGATGGTTGCCCTGGGAAAGGTAGGCCAGCCGTTGGATTCGCTCCACGAAGACAGGCCGAGCCAGCTGGTACAGTCCGCGGATCTGGTCCGGGCTGAGCTCACGCCACTCAGGACTGTTGACCTGGGCTTCGAGAAAGTCCGCCAGCGGTGCGAAGTCGTTCGACCAGACCGCTTGCGCGACGAGGTCTTTTGTCCACGGGAGCAGGTTGTCGGTTAGAGCTATGGCCACGGGAATGCTCTCCTTTGATAGCGGCCGGAAAAGTATCGTAGGGTTGGTGTGGTGCCTAATTTACTTTTTAGTCGTTATCAAAGGTGGGCAGTTCCTACATGGCTCCTCCTCACAAAGAACACGCCCTTGGTGGGCGAGATTCTCTATAGTGATACTTTTGAGTGCATTTGTCAAATCTTAGCTCGCTGAACCAGCCCTTTACCTGCTAGAATTGCCCCCATCTCTTTGAAGTACTTACTGAAATGAGTTCAGTATTGTGGTTCTTGCTACACGGGGCCGAATATTTAGCCTTTAATAAGGCACTATAATGCTACGCTTAACGTGCTGGCCCCGTGACTGATATTAATTCAGTACCTACCTCGAAAAAGGTAGGCGGGAAGCGGTCGGGCGCAGAGAAGACGTCCCGGGGCTGGTCAAATTAAGACCGGTAGTGTATAATACGAAGTACTTAGGCGCGCCGGCCGCGTCAGTTCTCCAACGGAATTACTACGTCGCAAGGGTGTTTGATGCTGTCGAGCGCCCGAAGGGACGCGGTAACGCACCCCACCTCTTAGTGGTAATGAGGCTGAATGGACCATTCTCCGACCAAAGCCGAAGCGCTCGCTCAGATCGCCCAGAGTATTCTGGATGACAAGGTGACCCCGCAGCTGGCCGAGCAGGCTACGCAGCTGGTCTTTGGCGTCGGTTCGCCGGACGCCAAGATCATGTTCATCGGCGAGGCGCCGGGCAAGCACGAGGACCTCAAGGGCGAGCCGTTTGTGGGCGCGGCCGGGCAGTTTCTCAACGAGATGCTGGCCACCATCGGCCTGGAGCGCAAAGATATTTACATTACCAATATCGTGAAGTACCGGCCGCCAAACAACCGCGATCCGGAGCCGGACGAGAAGGCGGCTTTTATGCCATATTTAGCCCGGCAGATCGAGGTGATTAAGCCCAAGCTGATCGTGTTTCTTGGCCGCCACAGTATGAGCTCGTTTTTGCCCGAGCTGCGCATTAGCCAGGCTCACGGCCAGCCGGTGCGCAAGAATGGCCAGGTATATTTGCCCCTGTTTCATCCCGCGGCGGCGCTGTACAACGGTGGCATGCGGCAGACGTTGATCGAGGATTTTGGCTTAATTCCAGCAATTTTAAAGAAGATAACCTAACCGACCTTGTTGTTCTGAACCCGGTCCAGATGTACGCATCCGGCTCGCGTCCGGAATGACAACCGTCATTTCTCCTACATTAATACCGAACTCGCCCAAGCTTGGCGAGACTTCAGAAAGGGTTTATGCAACCTAACGACAATAATTCAACCAATCAAAGTAACCCGGCCCCGCAGGGCGACCAGCCGAGCCGGCCGCCGCGCCAAAACCGAGGCAGCCGCGGAGGCCAGCGTGGCCCGCGCGACGGCCAGAACGGCAATGGCGGCCAGGCAAAGGCCGGCGCGCCGACTGGTAACGGCGCGCCCGCCAAGGCACCGCAGTCGAAGGGCCGCGGTGGTGGCGGCGGAGGCGGCGGCCGCGGTCGCCGGCGCGGCCAGCAGCAAGTGCCCAACCACACCGACTTAGTGCCGGCACTCGACGCCATGCCCGTCAACAAGAGCATTTATAATGGCCTGTCCGGCACGCAGCAGAGCAAGAAGGGTGCTGGCCCCGACCGTGGCCCGGCCAACCAGGTTAATCGCGAGCCCAAGCTACGGGTGATTCCGCTCGGCGGCCTCGGCGAAGTCGGCAAGAACATGATGGCCATCGAGTACGGCAACGACATCATCACCGTCGACATGGGCTTTATGTTCCCCACGCCGACCAAGCAGCCTGGCGTCGACTACATGATTCCGGACGTCTCGTATTTGGTGAAGAACAAGCACAAGATTCGCGGCCATTTGCTGACGCACGCGCACGAGGACCACATGGGTGGCATTCCGTTCATTCTGCCGCAGCTGCCTGCGCCCATTTACACCGCCCGGTTTAGCGCCGGTATGGTGGAGAAGAAGCTGGTGGAGTACCACCTGCAGACGCAGCCGCAACTGCGCGTAATGGACCCCGACAAGCACGAGCGCGTGCAGCTGGGTGCCTTTAACGTGGAGTTTGTGCGGGTGACGCACACTATTCCGGATGCCTGTGCCGTGGTTATTACCACTCCAGCCGGCAAGATCATCAACACTGGCGACTGGCGCTTTGACCCAACGCCGGTCGACGGCAAGAACATGGACATGGCGCGACTGGAAGAGCTGGGCCGCGAGGGCGTACTGCTGCTGATGAGCGACAGTACCTCGTGCGAGTTCCTGGGCCGAACCCAGAGCGAGAGCGAGATCGCCGCCAGCTTTGATGATCTCTTTAATCGTGCCACCGGCCGCATTATTCTGGCCAGCTTCTCGAGCCAGATCAACCGTATCCAGTTGGTCATCGACGCCACGGCTCGCCGCGGCCGCAAGATCGCCTTCGTCGGTCGGTCGATGTTGGCCAACGTAGAGCTGGCCGTTAAGCTCGGCTACATCAAGATTCCGGCCGGCCTGGTGATGCGCGTACAAGACATCGTCAACCAGCCCGACGACCAGATCGTCATTATGTGCACCGGCTCGCAGGGCGAGGAGAACTCGGCCTTAACTCGCATGGGCACCGGCGATCACCAGAACGTTAAGATTAAGCCCGGCGACTCGGTCGTTATGAGCTCGAGCATCATTCCGGGCAACGAGCGCTCGGTGGTTGGCTCGATCGACGCGCTGATGCGCGAGGGCGCCCGCGTTTACCACCACGTCTTCCGTGATCTCGACCACGTGGGCGTGCTGCACGTTGGTGGCCACGCTCGTCGCGATGAGGTAGTGGAGCTGGTGCGCATCGTTAAGCCCAAGTACTTTATGCCGATTCACGGCGAGTTCCACATGCTGGTGCGCAACGCCGAGGCCGCTATCGAGGCCGGCGTGCCGCAAGATCACGTCTTTGTGATGGACAACGGCGACGTGTTGGAGCTGACGCCCGATAAGGCCGTCAAGGGCGCTCGCGTGCCGGCCGGCGTGGTCATGATCGACGGCGCTGGTATCGGCGACGTGGAGGGCGTAGTACTGCGCGACCGCTTGGCCATGGCCGGCGACGGCGTATTCATGATCATCGCCACCGTCTCGCGCAAGACCGGCCGCCTCATCAGCAGCCCCGACATCATCTCGCGCGGCTTCATCTACATGAAGGAGAACGAGGAGCTCATTAACAAGGCCCGCGCCGAGGTGCGCAAGGCCTTTGAAAAGCGGGCCGCCAGCGAGCACATGAGCCGCGAGGACTGGGCCAAATTCAAGCTCAAGCTGCGTGACGAAGTGGGCGACGTGCTCTACAGCAAGACCAAGCGCAGCCCGATGATCTTGCCGGTGATTAACGAGGTTTAAGGACCGTCGTTCGTAAGCGAAAGGCAGGTCTGCTGATGCAGACGTACACGATTACCCCAGCCGATGCGGCGGGCCGAGAGTTCTCGGACTGGCACCAAGCGCCGCGCTGGCTGCGGCAGCTCGTAGCAACGCTGCCGCCGGGCCGGGCGCTCGATATGGGCGCCGCCTGGGCCGCAACGCCATGCATTTGGCCGAGCGCGGCTTTGCTGTGACGGCCGTGGAGCCCGACCCCATGCAGGTGGGTAGCTTGCGCACCTGCGCGACCGATCGCGGCTTGGCTCTGGAGATTGCGCAGGCCAGCGTAGCCGAGTACGAGACTACGGCCACCTTTGACTTGGTGCTGTGCCTGATGGTGCTAACTTTTTTGCCCGACGACCAGGTGGAGCCGGCCGTGCGCAAGCTGCAGCGGCTGACCGCGCCGGGCGGCTTCAATCTGATCTCTGGCCACACTACGGCCAACCCGCCCGGCACGCGGCCGCATCTGTTTGCGCCGGAAGAGCTGCGGGAGCTGTACGCTGGTTGGGAGATTCAGCGCTACGATATTGGCTACTCGGCCTGGTATTTTCGGCCGGACGAGCCGGAGCCCATTAGAGTGCCGCGGGTGTTGATGCTAGCGCGAAAGCCACGCTAAATCGCCCAACTAAGGGGCGTCTGAGATAAGGCGGTGGAGTCGCGTGGCGCGACTCCAC
>DATIIV010000026.1:0-51362 GCA_035479295.1 Candidatus Saccharimonadia bacterium
GCCGCCGGGATTGCCCGCCACCGTGCCGGTACCGTCCTGGTAGATCTTGAATTCCATGTTGTAGGTGCCATCGGCTACCACGGCTCCAGCTGCATTGAGTAACCGCCCCTGGAAGTTAATCTGTTGGTTGATGCCGGTGGCCGCCACTGCCGGCCGCACCGTTAGCGCCAGCGAGCCAACAAACCCAACCACAATAAGCCCAATGGCCACCAGGGCCAGGGCTGAACGTGAGTGTAAGGGACGGCGCCGACTTGATTGCGACTTGAAAATCTGACCCTCTGACTCAAACTAGTTATGCTCAAAATTTTACCCGAAATTAGCCTCGCGAACAAGCATAAAGACGCCGTCTGAAGACCCAAAACGCCGCTGTCAGAATGCCAATGTCAAGACTGTTACTAAAGTGAAATTGTGCAATCTTATAGGATTCAGCGATCAAATAGTTATTCTATTAGGGCACTTTGGCACAATCCTCCCGATCGATTGGGCGATGTTCTACACTTTAATTCTCACCTGCTGTAACATAATCCCAAATCGACAAGACCACCGTTGGCATATTCTCCAAAATGATTATCCACAGGCAGGCCCACCTCTAGTGGTAGAATACCCTTATGCTACCCATTGCTTCATCGCCCCAAGCCGCTAATACTCACCCGACACCCGTTAGTTGGATGCGACGCTGGTGGCTCCTCGTTGGCATGAGCACCTTTGCGCTCATCGTGGTCGGTGCGGGGCTACTTATTAATGCCTATCGGCAGCCGATTCCCGCCCAGCTCCGCCACGGCCTCAACTTCCCCCTTTACTACCCCACGGGCCTGCCGACCGGCTATGCCGTTGATAGCACCTCATTTCGGCGCCAAGACAACGTTATCATCTTCGCCATTAAGACACCGCGGAGCGGAACTATCGCCGTGAGCGAAGCACACCTTCCCATCGACCTCGACCTTAGCGTTCATCAAAACCCTTCTGGCATTAAGCTTCCCGACGAGAAGAACTTCACTACCAGCATTGGTCAAGCTCAAATGAGCCTGTGGGGCGACAAGATGGTCTCAAGTCTCGTTACCCAAGAGACCTGGATTATTCTCAATGTTACCGGCGTCTCGCCCCGCGATGCCGAGGCCGTAACCAGCAGCTTTCGGCCTCTGTAAAGCCGATTTTAGTTATACTCTAGGTAGGTGTAGGCCGTCTCGATGGTCTTGGCCGTAGTGTTGGTCGTTTGGTTACCGACTGTAAGGCCCAGGTTGGCCGTCTCGGTAACGGCCGTACTGTTGTTATTGAGCACAGTGGTGTACACACCGCCATTGTCCGAGATGGAGCAGATCAGCTGGCCTTGAGTTGTGTAGTCCAGAATGATGTCGTAATAATGGCTAGCCGTCACCGCCACCCCAGTGCTTACCCCGCTATGGTTGGTGCCATTCCCCATGCCGCAGACCCAGATGCCCGAGTTAACGCCTGAGCTATAGCCCAGCCCCAGGTAATTAGTGGAGGCAGCGTTGCCGGTCTCCGCGGTGCTGTTGCTGGTGGTGGGGTCAAACCCAACCGCGGTGCCGCTTACGTTGCCCACAAACGCGCGATCGCTGAGGCCCACCCACATACGCTCACTGCTCACGGAGCTGCCGGTTCGAATACGAGCAACCAGCTTGGGCCGATACTCGGCTTGTACGGTGTTGGCGGTAAATCCAGTGGTGGGAGCGGTGGCGGCCGAGTTGAGCCCGCTGCCATTACCAGCGACGGCGCCGGTGGTGTACTTAACGTAGGCGCTCTCGGCGTTAGTGGCGTCGCCCGTGCCCGCCGCCGCTACCGCTGGCAGCGTAATGCCGCCAGAGGCAGTGGGAGCGGTGGCGGCCAAGCTCGGTGTCGATAGCAGACCCCATCGCCGCTCCGCGATATCGCGCATGCCGATGCAGTTCTTCCAGGCGCCACCCTCGTAGCAACGGAACTTGCCCGAGTAGCTGGCGCCGTTGCCGTCGGCCCCGCCGATGCCGGCCGTGGTGTAATAAATGGCGCCATTTACACCGGTGGGCTCGGTGGTATTGGTAGAAGTATCAACCACCAGCAGCGTTCCGGTTGAGTCGGCCGTGGGATTGCCCACGTACACGCGCAGATTAGAGCTATCAACCTGGAAGAGCTCGCTGCCGCTGGCCGTCTGCACCTGGAACTCCGCGGTAGAGTTGAGCGAGTTGCGCAAGACCGTCCCGCCCGTCTGCGACACCGCTAGCAAGGCGTTCTGATAGGTGTCGGTTAGGCTAACGGGGGCGGCCTTAATGGCCACGATCGCCGCCATGTAGGTCTGATTATTGGAGAAGGTCCAGGTAGCCGCCACCGACCCCGCACCGGACTGAATTTTATCCTCGCTGTTCATGAGGTCGGCCGAGCCGAGCGTAACGCGGTTGGTAAAGCCCGTGCCCGGTGTAATGGAGGTTAAGTTGGTGTCTTCGTAAACGCCACCAAAGATAAGATCGCCCGCCTGCGTGGTGGTAACCGAACCGCTCGTAATAGCATCGGTGCCGGTGGAGCCGGCCGTCACGGCGCTAATGGCGTGGACATCGATGGGGCTGCTTGTGGCCGTGCCGCTGTAATCGTGGATGATCAAACGATGGAAGTTGCCGGTGACACTGTTGGACTCAGTTACGGTTGGCGTGGTGTTTGAGGCGCTCACCGCATAACAGGTACCAAACGACATGTGATTGGTGCTGTCATAGCGCGTATCGAGCGTGGTATAGCTATTACCCTTATCATCGGAACAGGTTAATGTGCCGCCCACGCCGCCGGAGTCACCCCAAGCTGCCGTGGCCATAATGAGGTGCCCGACCGCTACGCTCGAACCGAAGGTGGCCGTAACCGAGGAGACCGAAGCATCGTTAAAGCCGGTGCTGCTCTGCACCAGCGTGATGTTGCCGGACGTAGCCGCGGTCGATGAGTTAAGCGTAAAGGCGCCGGTGTTGCTGGCGTCTTGGCCAATGTAAAAGCTCCCGCCACTACTGGCACTCTTAAACTCCATGGTGGTATCGCCCGTGCCGGCGTTTTGGAGAAGCGCGATCGGCGCAGCGGTGGCGGCGTTATTTACTGCCACATGCAGCGGATTGGTGGGCGAGCTAGTGCCAATACCCACACTGCCGTTCTGTAGCACCGTGAGCCGAGCCGAGTTACCCAGAGTGTAGGCCGAGCCGCTCGACGAGCCGCTTAAGGCAGCCGCGCAGGTAAGGTGGGTGTTGTCGGTAATCGACAGAATGGTGCAGGTGTTACCGCTGGAAGTAATAGTAAACGCATCACCCGGAGTAAAGGTGGTGGTAAAGGTAGTGCTACTGCCAGTAACCGCGGCACTCGAGGCCGAGTTGGTCACAGTGCCAGGCGCCAAGGTGCCTTGATTAACCTGTAGCAAACCACTGGGCGCGTTGGTATTAAGACCAAGGCGCTGATTGGTGGTGTCGACGTTGACGACCGGATTGGCGTTGCTGTCTTGCACCTGGAAGGCGGTAACCGTATTAGTGCTCGATTTTACAATTACCTTGGCCGAGGCCGAGTTAGTGAGCAACGTGAGATTGCCGGTACCCGCCTGAATAGTGGTGGTGCTGCCATCGATGGTGCTGCCGATGGCCACGAGTGAGTTGGCGCTGGCAGTAGCGTTATTGCCAATATTGATGGTCTGAGTCAGAGCATTGGCGATGTTGCCAATCTGGATGGTATTGGCGGCGTTGGCCGTGCCGATGGCGATAGTGCCGCTGGCCGCCGACTGAATACTGACAGCTCCGCTGCCATTACCGCCCTGGATGGTGGTGGTGCTAGCGGCGGCGTTATTGGAACCAATAGTGACGGCCGAAATATTAGAGCCGGCCGCGCCCGTACCGACGCCAATAGTGTGGGCGGTGTTGTTTGTGCCGAGGTTAAGGGTAGTACCGCCGCCGTTGCCCAGGTTAAGGTTGCCGGCGGCCTGGATCGAGAGATCGCCCGAGCTGGTGCTCCAGGTGGCCGCGGCCGAGTCGGTTAGGTTGCCGGCCAATGTAACGTTGCCCGAGCCGTCGGCCGCCACCACCGCGGTGCCGCCGCTGTTCTGAATCTCGAGCAGGTTGGCGGTCTGGCCGCTGGCAGCCTGCACAATTAAGCCCTTTTGCGCCACCCCCGCCGGCACAACATGTAGCGCGGCCTGCGGCGCCGTAGTCCCCACGCCAGTACCACCCACCTGCACGCTCACATTGGTGGTGCCGGCCCGCATGTAAGCCAGACTCGAGGCGCTCGTACTAAAGGCGCCCGTTACCGCCAGGTGCGTATTGTCGGTAATGCTGTTAACGATGCGCGCGGTCTCGCCGTTCACCAAGATAGTATCGCCCACATGGTAGAAAGTGGTAAAACTGGTGCCGCTGCCCACTAAGTTAACGGTGCCATTGGTGGTAACGGTGCCAGCCCCCAGCGCCCCCAGCGTGTAGGCCAGCCCGCTCGTGCCAGAGCTAAAGTTGCTGCCGGCCGTCATGGCCGTATTGCTGGTAATGGTGGCAATAGTGCGGATCTGGGGCGCGGCGCTGGCCACATAAATGCCGTCACCAACTTTAAAGTTAGTAGTAAAGGCGGTGCCGCTGCCCGTAATAGTCGCACTGCCGCTGCCCACCGTGACGGTGCCGACGCCAACGCCGCCGGTGGTAAAGTCGGCGATATCGCTGGTGCCATTCTGAAACACCAGCAGGCCGGTAGTGCTCCCCGTCACCACATTAAGCTTGGCCTGCACGATCGGCATAACGCCAATACCCACCCGCTCGTTGAGGGTATCTACCTGCAGCACGCTCTCGTTAGTGCCGCCGGTTGAGGTCTTGACCACCAGGGCCGTCGTAGAGTCGGCCGAATTCTGAAACGTAGCCGCGCCGCCCACCGTAAGCGTCTTGCCGCTAGCGATGGTGGTATTTTGGTTAAGGTTGATGCCGACCGTAGCGTTATTGGTGCCCACATTGAGCGTAGTGGTGCCGCTAGGGGTGTCGATGGTAGGCGCCAGCAACGAGGTGTCGGCCGTGCCGCTGCCCGAAATGTGAAAGTTTGAGCTCGACTGCAGCGAACTTCCGTTCTGAATGTAGCTGCCCGAACCGGCGGCCGGCGTACAAGTGGTGCCGCTACAGACCGTGGTGCCATTAATGCGATACGCACTGCCCGAGGAGACGTTGACGTCGCCGGCCACGTCGAGCGCGTAACTGCTACTCGCGGCCTTGCCGATACCGACGCTGCCGACGGCGCTGGTGCCGTTGTAGGCCAGCACGACGTTGCCGGCAGTGCCGCTGCCGGTCTTGGCGCCGCCGTACACCATCACGTCACCGCCGTTGGCGTTGGTGCCACCGGCGGTGCCACCCTGCAGCACCAGTAAGCCGCCGGCCGAGCCAGTGCCGCTGCCGCCGGTGCCGGCCTGCAGCGTCAGTTTATTGCCGGCCGTGCTGGCTGCCGCCGTCGCGATCGAGATCGTCTTATCGGCGTTGGAGCCGAGCACAATATTCCCGGTATTATCAACCGTAAAGGCATCGGCCCCACCCCTCTGCAGCTCCAGCAGGTTGCCAGTGCTGGTTTTGTTGAGAAAAACGGCGGCGTTGGTGGAGCTATCGGTCTGCACCCCCTGGGCTAGCTGCACATACTGGCCCGAGGTTAGTCCGCCCAGCTGGCCGGCATTAGCCGCCTGCAGCGCATAGGCTGCCGAGCTCAGCCGCTTCATCGGTAGCATCTCGCCGTCGCCAGCAGCCGCGCCAAAGGTCGCCGCCGTCGATGTATTGCCAATGTTGGCCGATAACCATAGCGTGTCTTGGTTCCAGTCGATACTCCCCCCAAACGCCGTCACCGACCCCAACGCCACCGAAAAGTAACCGTTTCTTACCGTTACGCGGTTGTCGGGGGAGCCACTGCCATAGACCCAGTCTTCGGTCCATTTGAGGAAGCCGCCGGGATTGCCAGCGGTTGTACCAGCTCCATCTTGGTAGATCTTAAACTCCATGTTGTAGGTGCCGTCGGCCACCACGGCGCCGGCCGCGTTCAGTAACCGCCCCTGGAAGTTAATCTGTTGGTTGATGCCGGTGGCGGCGTGGAGGGGCGTAGAGCTGGGCATAAAACTCGCCACCAAGCCAACCACAATAAACCCAGTAGCCGCGAGGGCCAGGGCAAGACGTGAGTTATACAGATTCAATCGTCCTGTAGCAGGCTTTGAAATCTTGCCCTCACCAACAAACTACTTACGCTCTAAATTCTAGCCTAAATAGCCAATTACCACAAGTACTTTGAGTAAGAGTTAAGCCCTTAAAAAGCCATTCTCATGAGAATCTGTAGTGATTTTAACAACAGAAATCTTGGCACCAGATAGCAACCCCTCAACGATCCGGATTAGCGCGCTATCATGCCTTTGCGACGCAGCTTAACGAGTTGTCGTAATTCGCCCAGCCAGAACAGACCTACCATAAACAGCGCCAGCAGATATAACGGCCAAGCCGCCATAAGCTCTCCTGGCAGTGCCCCGAGACCGCTGCCGTTGGTAGCTCCTAGCCGCGAGACAGGCCCATTCACTACCGTTACCAGCTGCAAGAAAGCCGCGTTGCCGGCATTATCCGTTACGCGCACAAGTACACGGTACGTTCCTGGCCGGTCGTAGGCGTGGCTCGCATTGGTTGGGCCCTCGAGCGCCTGACTCACGAGGCTGGTCTTGCCATCACCCCAGTCCCACGACACCGCGTACGGCCCAACGCCGCCCACGATGGTGACACTTCGCGTTAAGCTCACGCCCGGCGAGGTCGCCACCACCGTTGTATCCGTCTGCAAGAATAATTGCCTACCCAAGGTGCCACTGCCGGGCGTCGTAAAGTTAGGGGCATCGTACACCACATTCACCGCCGCCGAGTCAGGCCCAAATTGCCCCAATGCATCACTGGTGCGAGCAATCAAGCGATTGGCGCCGTCAAATAGGTCGATCTGCAGGCTAAAGGTTCCGCCCGAACTACAGATGGTAGCGCCAGCAAAAACATCGTTCTTGGTAATGGTAATAAAGTCGCCTGCCGAGCAAACGCCCGCTACCGTGATCGGAATAGCCGTAAAATGCTGGCCATTGCTCGGCGTGGTAATGGTAGCAGCCTGGCCTGGCGGCGGCCCCGGCACCGTACCCGTGAGCCCCACCGAACCCGTCTGCGGATTAACCGCTGGCGTAGCTGCAGCCGCCACCAAGCTAAAGCTCGTTAACAGCACGCCACAGAGCAGCAATACGAACATCAGGGCCGCATACGACGTATGCTGATGGGGCCGCAGGTGGCCGCTGTGAATATATGGCAAGAGCCGAGGCCGCCCCGCTCCCACGTTAGCGTTTCCGAGCTTGAGCGATAATGTAGGCATTATAGCGCTTGAGTCCGAGCTTGAGTAGATAGCCGAGCACTGCCAAGCCAACCAGGATCAGCAGGATGAGAACCCACGGGATCACCCAGAAACCAAGCTTTGCATTAACATGCTTGGTGCCATTTAGGTACGTCAGCGACAAGGTGGCAGTATAGTGACCAAATAGCTGTTTTTGGCCTAACTGTTGATCAAATCGACGAATACTATCGGGCAGAACATTGCCGCCTTTATCGTTCACTACCACCGAGGCGATCTTGCGGCCAAACGTATTAGTGACGGCGATAGTGCCCTGGACTTTCTCGTGCACGCTCCCCTCGTTCTTGAGGCGGACCAGAAAGTCGACCGGGCCGTGCTGAAAGAAGCTGCCCGGATGGCCGCTCTGGCTCGTAGAGAACTCGGCCAGCGAAATCTTGTCGGTGACGGCGCCCGAGACGCGCAGCAGCACCAAGCTGCCCACGCTGGCGCTCAAAGCCACACCCGTACCCTGAACATCCGGCGGCACGGCCGTAAACCGAATAACCCCAAAGTGGCCGCCCGGCTCAGCGTTGGCCGGCACCTTAATGGTAATGGTAGCCGTCTTGAGCTCCTGAGGCGCCAGGGTTAAGTCGGGTACACTCTGGACCCAATATTTAAGCGAAAAGCGGGTGGCGCCGGTCTCGTTAAGGAGCAGCTTAGGCTTGCCGCTCTCATCGCTGCCGGCACCAAAGTCGTCGGCCTTGCCCTTGGCAATAAGCTCGCCCGAGGCGACGTTGCGCACTCGAATGCTGGCCGTCACCGTCTGACCGGGGTCGGCCGACAGCTCGATGACCGGCGGTGAGATCTCGAGACCCTGGCCCGGCGAGCTGGTGGCGGCACCGCTGGGCGAGGCAGTAGGTGCAGGCGTGGCGGCCATAGCAAATGAGGCCGGCACGACCACCGCTACGATTGCCCCTATTAAGCCGTTGGTCAACCACTGCCGCATTAGCCGCAGTATAGCATAAGGAGGATGGCGATGGAAGCCGCAGAAGTTACCAATGGCACGCCACCTCTCGCTTCTGCAAATCTAGACTGGCCATGATTAGTTGGCATCGCCTACCAGACCGCACTTTTCTTAGGATCGTGCGTGCCGAGATCCGCCGAGATGGCGGCCATGCGATCGTCAGCCAAGAGCTACTGCTCGACCAGTACGCCATTCCCGAGCCGCCCGATCGGCCCAACCTACCGGTTGACCTAGCCGGCTGGCAGCCGGCCGTTGACGGCCTCTACGCGCGGCGGGCCTGTACCGACCCGACCTGCCGCCGAAGCCGCTATCGCCGCTAATCACGACTACACCCTGAGTGATGATAGAATAGAGGCTGCACCTAAAAAAGTAGCGTCTTCGCCTCGGCTATCGCCCGGTCCTTGGACGGTTCTGCTCGTCGATGCCGTCGAGTGCCTATCCGGTCGTCGTCAGCCCCAACGGCACCGTCGTCCAGTCGCCCCTGCTCGAGCTCAGCCAGGCGACGACGCCGGAGCTCCACCGACCGCGATTCCCGGACGCCACGTTTTAGTCCTAGCAACCGCTCCGCCTTGGCCACGGCGCCAGGGCGGAGCCTTTCAGTTGCACTCCCACATATTTAATAGATAGCATGTCGTTAACCGCCATAATGGTGCATTTGTAATTATAGTGCGATTGGCAATATATAGTGCCAAATAATAACGCCTAGAACGCCGCGGTACAGATATAGGTCATGGTGGCGGTATAGACGCCGGCCGCCTGAGCCCCACCAATGTTCACGATGTAGCTCGAGGTAAACGTATTGGCATTGGTAGGCGCAGCGGCCGAAGCCACCGCGTCGCCAGTATTAAATCGGTACTGATTGGCCGTGCCATAATTAGCAGTGTAGCTACCACTCCCGGCGCCAGTGGGATCCGCGCCTACAGCCGGCGTCGCATTAGCCCGCAAATTTAAACCAAACTGGCTGGTGCCCACATTCGAGGCCGTCTGGCTGGTGAGCGCCGGAATGGTGTTGGCGCCCGAGGCCAGCGTCGTGCCGTTAACGGTAATACTGTAGCCATTGCCGGCGTTGGTAGTGGCCTGCATCATGCTGGTGCCGGTCTTGGTGGCCAGGGGGTCAAAATCGCCAAAATCAACCGTGGAGCCCGACACGGTGGTGCAGTCGCCCGTAATAGAGGTGCCGACGCAGAAGATCAGAATCTCCGGCGTCACGCCGGTGAGCTGCACCGGCTGAGCCGTGCTAACGGCTACCGTCCCCGTGTCGGTGGGGCCAGTGGCGCCATCACTCCCGGTATAGGTGGTAATACGCACGTAGAACGATTGGTTGGCCGTAGTTGGATTAGTAATGCCCGACAAGGTGTAGCTAAGCGCTGTGGCGGCCGGCAGGTTGATGGCGCTGCGAGTAATGTACGGCGCGCCATTGGTAGTATTCACCATGGTAAATCCAGTGGCGCCCGACTGCGCCGCTAGGCCGGCGCCCGTGGTAACGAGGCCGGTGGGTGTAGTGCAGCCGCTGGTAGCCGTAGTGCAAAACTGGAAGCCGATCGAGCCAATATTAGCCGTAGTAGCGGTGGTGGCAGCAACAATATGAGTCGTGGCCACCCCAGCCTGTGAGGTGCCCATGAGGTCAGACCGGGCTGACAGACCGGCAGCGCTGGCCGTTACAGGCGCGAGCGCCAGCACCACGGCCGCTATGCCGGCAAGCCCCCGCCAGAGTCGTGTTGGCAAGCCCCGTTGCTGCATCAGAAGGTCGCCGTACAAATATATGTCATGGTGGCGGTATAGAGGCCAGCAGCTTGCGAGCCAGCTACGTTTACCAGGTACGAATTGGTGTACAAATTAGCATTGGTGGGGCCGCTGGCGCTCGCCACCGTATCACCCGAGAAGAAGCGAAAACTATTGGCCGTATTATATCCACCCGAGCCTACTCCCGCACCGCTACCGGAGACATCGGCACCAAAGGCCCCGCCGGCCGAAGCCACATTGTTGGCCCGCACATTGCTGCCAAATTGGCTAGCACCGGTGGTGCTGGTGCAGCTGGGCGAGCAGGCGGCCGAATTAAGCGACTGCGTACCCATGGCGGCAATCGTGTTGCTGCCCGAGGTGAGCGTAGCGCCGGTTAACGTAATTACGTAGCCAAAGCCGGCGTTGGTGCTGGCCGCCATCAGGCTGGTGCCCACATTGGTGCTGGCCGGCGAGAACGTACCCAGTGACACCGTGGTGCCGGTCATATTGGTACAATCGGTGCCACTGGTGCCCACGCAGAAGACCAGGCTCTCGGGCATGGTGCCGGAGACCTGAATCTGATTAGCCGTATCCACAGCCGTGGCCCCAAAGTCCACCTCGGTACTGCCAGCCGAGTCGGAGTAGGTCGTAACCTTTGCATAGAACTGCTTATTGGCCGCCGACGGGTTGCGCACATTCTGGAACGTAGCCGTAACCGTGGTGCTGTTGCTCACGTTCTGGGGCGTACCGTTGGTAATCCAAAAGGTGTTGGCCGTGGGTGCCGGCGGGGTGCCGGTGCCGGCGGCAAACCCAGCGATACCCGTCTGGCCCGACAGGCTAGCGCTGTTAGACGTAAAGCTAACACCACTCGAATTACCGGCATTGGCGCAGCTGGTAGCCTCCAGTGGCGAGTCGCACAGCTCAAACTTAATGGCGCCAATATTACCGCTGGTGCCGGGCTTAAAGCTAAAGGTGTAAGTGGTAACGGCGCTGGCGCCCGAGCTGCCAATAGTGAGGCTCCGGCTGGCCAACTGGCCACTGGCACTAGCCGACAGCGGACTTAGCATAGCCATCAGCAGGCTCAGGCCGGCCACTCCACCAAGTGCGCGCTGCAGTCCCCGCCTCATTTAGAATGTCCCCGTGGCAATGAAGGTCTGCGTGGCGGTATAGGCGCCCGGCTTGGTGGTGCCGGCCACATTGGCGCCAAACGACATGGTATAGGTGGTCTGGCTGCTAGGGCCGGCCGCGCTGGCTACTTGTACCGCCCCAGCCGTACTGTAAGCGATCTGGTTATTGGTGCCGTAGGGCGAGGTAGCCGTGCCGCTGCCCCCAGATGGGGCGGCACCAAAGGTACCAAAGTTGCCGCCGGAGTTGGCTGCCAAGTTAAAGCCAAACTGCTCACTACCGCCGGCGCCCAGCGCCACGCCTGAGGGGCTAGCGGCCGTAATGGTGTCCGACGTCGTATCGGTAAAGCTGGTACCGTTGTAGGTTACGATGTAACCGCCACCAGCGTTGGTGCTCGCCGCCATAATGGCCGTACCTTTGCTGGCGCCGCTGGTCGTCATGGGGTTGGGCGCCAGCGTCACTGTGCTGCCAGAGACGGTGCTGCAGTCGGTGGTAATCGTCGTGCCCACGCAAAAGGTGAGGTCCTCTTGCACGTTAGCCGTCACCGACAGCTTCTGTGAGGTCGAAACAGCCATGCCACCAAAGTCGATGTTATTGGTGTACGGCGAGGCCACGTTGCAGGTCGTATCAGAGCAGCTGGTAATGCGCAGGTAAAATTCTTGGTTGGCCGTACTGGGGTTGGTGTTACCATTAATGACAAACCGCACTATTTGGCCAGTGTTAACGTTGTTGCCCGAAGCGTTCGTCACCAAGAAGTCGGTGCCCGAGGGCGAGCCGGCGTAGGCATTGGTAAAGGTACTGCCAGCCAGCGTCTGGGTGGCAATAGTGCTGCCCCAGGCAAAACCGCTGGGCGCCGAGCACGCCACCGACTGCAGCGGCGAAGTGCAGATCTGCAGTCGGAACGCCTTAATTAAGGTGGTAGCCGTCGCGGCCGTTACATTAATGTCATAATTAGCCGTCGCTCCCGCCTCCGAGGTGCTCAGCACCGTTTTGCGACTGGTAAAGCTAGCGGTGGCAGCCTCGGTCGCTAATGGCAGTAGCGTCAGGCCAATCAGGGCCGTTGCCACGCCCCAGCTGGCAACTCGGCGAAGGTTTTGATTGATTGGTGTTAATCGTTTACGTGTCATCTGCACGTATACCTTTTGGCTACTTAGTTATTAAAACGTGCCGGTCGCGATAAACGTCTGAGTAGCAGTGTAAGCACCTGCCTTGGTAGTGATGGCCACGTTGGCGCCAAACGACATGGTGAAGAGCGTCAGCGCGGTCGGGCCGGCGGCACTAGCGACCTGGGTGGCGCCAGCCGTGTTGTAGGCGATCTGGTTGTTGGTAGCATAGGGCGCGGTCACGCTACCACTACCACCGCTGGGGCCGGCGCCAAAGGTGCCGAAGTTACCGCCCGAGTTAGCCGCTAGGTTAAAGCCAAACTGCTCGCTACCACCGGCTCCCAGGGCCGCTCCACCACTCGGCGCCGCCGTAATGGTATCCGAGGTCGTATCGGTAAAACTGGTAGCATTATAGGTAATAACGTATCCCGAGGTAGCATTGGTACTGGCAGCCATAACGGCCGCGCCCTTACTGGCGCTGCTGGTGGTCATGGGGTTGGGCGCCAGCGTCACTGTGCTGCCCGTAATGTTGGCGCAGGTGGTGCCCGTAGCGCCCACGCAGAACGTTAGATCCTCTTGGACGTTGGCAGTAACCGACATAACCTGGGTGGTAGACTCAGCAATGCCACCAAAGTCCTGTCCATTAGCTGTCGGCAGGGTCATGGCGGTGTCGGTAAAGGTCGTAATGCGCAGATAAAACTCCAGGTTGGCCGTGCTCGGGTTAGTAAGACCGTTCACCACCGCTGTACAGGTTGAGGCGCTCGTGACGGCATTGCCGGTAGAAAAAGTAATGTTGTAGTCGGTTGCGCTCTTGCTGCTGTAGGCAAAGCTGGCACAGCTACCGGTGGTGCTGCCCAAGGTCGTCGAGGCGTTGTTAAACGTAGCCCCCGTCGGTACCGTGCAGCTCACGCTCTGGAGCGGCGAGTTACAAACCTGGAACTTAATGCCTTTAACGGTGTAACTTGAGCCAAAAGTAAACGAAAACGTGACGTTGTCTGTGGTAGAACTAGAGGCTGAATCGCTCAAGGTAGCCTTGCGCGAAGACAGCTGGGCCGCCTGCGCCGTGGTCGGAATAATGACCGCCGTAACGGCAATCGATGTCACAGCCAGCCAAGCTGCTGCCTTCCTTAGTACGCGAGCGTAGTGGGCTCTTAATACTTCCCGACTACTGTTCATATGGTTATCATTCCCTCTTTGATTAGCGTTAAACACACCTATTGAATTCAGTTTAGCATAAGCTTTATTGTGGCGTCAATGCTTAAGTGGGAACGCTCATTAGTACCTACTAATACGTTCCCGTTGCCACCAAGCTAATGTTGCCCGTGTACTTGCCGCCGGGCGTTAGCGTGCTGATGTTAGCCAAGAACGTCAGAGTGTAGTCGGTCTCGCCCGAGGTCTTGGGCGCCGAGGCGATGGTCTCGCCCGAGTTGTAGCGCCACTTGTCGGAGATGGTGTACGGCCGAGTGGTGCCAAAGGTACCGGTGCTGCCGTCGCCGGCCACGCCGTAGCTAAAGGTGCTGCCTGGTACCTGCGTCGGGTCGGCCCCGATCGCCGCCGAGGTGTTGCGCACCACATTAATGCCAAACTGCTCTTGGCTGGTAGCGGAGGCCGTGTCACTCGTTAGAGCCGCCAACGAGTGGCCGCTATTAGAGGGCGGGCTGCCGACCACCTGCACCACATAGCCGTACGAGGTGTAATTGCTCACCGAGAAGGTAGCGGTAGCGAGGCTGGCCAGGCTCGTGGAGAGATTGCCCAGGCTAACGGTGGGTGTATTGACGATAAAGGTGAGATTGGGCTGCGCGGTGGTATTAAAGCCGGCACCGGACTGGAAGTTAAAGGAGGACGAGTTGCCCACAAAGTTATCGCCCAGGGTAGAGCCGCCGTCATCGGTGCTGGGGCTAAATTTAAAGTGGCCCGAGGCCGAGCTAAAGTCGCCGCTAGCACCCACCTCGCTCTCATTAATACTAAAGTTATTGCTGGTCATCGACGGGTCGCCCAGAGTGGTGCCACGCGCTACCCCGGCCAGGCTCAAGGCCAAGACCGCACCTACGATCAGCTGTCGTCTCCACCGCATCATTGTTCTTTAATAGTGCCGCATTTGGTCCGGTTTCGCAAATGTGCTTGTGCTTATGGCTTTGCGAGCAGAACCATAAGCGCTATAGTATGAATGAGACAATTATGCCTGATAATAACCTCATCTTCCCCACTCCGCCCAGTGACGGCGCGCCCCAGAGCCCACCGCCTGGTTCGACGCCGCCTGAGCCGCGCCGACCCACCGACCGCTCGTGGGCGCGCATGAAGGCTCGCGCCAACAGCATCTCGGGCGTCATTACGTTGCTGCTGTCGGTGTTGGTGGTGGGCGGCGCCATTGGCTGGAGTCTGTCGCTGTTTCGCAGCAGCAAAGCGCCGAGCAACGGGCCGGCCATCACTACGCTCAGCCAGGACGACATCAAGAAGCTCACGGACATCGGCACCAACCTCGGCACCGCCAACCAGACACTCAATATCGGTGCCAACGCTCTATTTCGTGGTAACGTCAATGTTACCTCGGATCTCACGGTGGGCGGGCGGTTTAACGCCAACGGCGCCGTCACCCTCAGTCAGCTCAACATTACTGGCACCACGGCGCTAGGCGGGCTTAACGTCGGCTCCAATATGACGGTGGCCGGCGTCACCACGCTGCAAAAAGGCCTAACGGTGAACGACCTGGTAGCGGTCAACGGCGGCCTTAACGTTAGCGGTACGGCCAGCGTGAATGCGCTGAATGCCAGCAATATCTCGGTTAAGACGCTATCGATCTCGGGGCCGCTGCTCATCAGCCACCTGGTGTCGCAAGGCGCGGCCCCAACGGCTACGGCCGGCAGCGCAGTGGGCGGCGGTGGCACCATTAGCCTTAGCGGTAACGATACCTCGGGCACGCTCAACATCAACACCGGCTCGGGCCCGGCTGCCGGCGTGCTAATGACGGTAGTGTTCCGGGCCGCCTACACCGGCACGCCGCACGTGGTGATCTCGCCACTCACCGGCGCCGCCGGCAGCCTGCCAGTCTACATTACCCGCACCGCCACCGGCTTTCAGGTCCGCGTCGATAACCCCCCGCCGGCCGGCAGCGTCTTTGCTTATGATTATGTGGTGATGCAATAAACTCTAGGCCAAACCGGTCTCATCGCCAGCCAAAGCCCTCCTCCAGCGTCACCCCTACACCCAGACCAAGGCACGCGCTCATCGTCATTTTGCCCCTCGAACCAAGCCGCCACATCGTGTATGATGCAGGCAGGAATAATGCTTATGCTTCTTAGCACAATACCGGCCTCGTTTATCGCCCAAAACTTGCACTTTGCGGTCAATTTATTTGTGGCGCTGGCCTGTTTTACGGCTGGCTGGTTGTACTTGGATGCGCCCAGCAATCACCACCCGATCGCCAAGGTGGCCAAGTACAGTGGCTTCTTTACCTTAGCCATCGGCCTGCTGGTGAGCGGCGCCAGCTGGCAAGACGCCCAGCTTGATCTGCTGGCCGAATTAATCAAAGTTGTTGGCTACGTGGTCATCATCATTGGCAATGTTATTGAGCCGCTGCAGCCCCAGCCCAAGGTTACTGGCCTGGTAATGGAGCCCAAAGTTATCCAGCCCCAGCAGCACCCTGCTAGCGGCTGGTTAGCAGTACCGGCCGGCGTCGCCGTTAAGCTCAGCTGGCTGCCGCCGTTCGGCTCGTTGGTGGTGGCGCTGCTGTACTGGCGGCGAGCTACCTTGGGCCTAGAGCGCCACCTTAAGCGCGTCGCCCTGGCCTTTGCCGTGCTCACCGCCGCCGACCTACTAGCCCTGACTCATTGGTGGGCGCAAAGCGATAATCCGCTCCTGCAAGGGCTCGTTCAGCCGCTCGGCAGCTTGTGGCTCCTCGAGCACGCACTGCTCCTGCTGGCCGGTTTTTTGCTGCTGCGCTGGGTCTGGCGTTACCTCACCAAGCAGCCCACCACCCAGTTCTTCTTGATGGCCATGAATGTGGCCGGCGCCGTCGTACTAGTGGCGGCTTGGGGCATCACCGGGGCGCTGCTGTCGAACCTGCAGCGCGATTCATTGGCCAACCTGGAGACCGCCACCAAGGTGCTCGGCTACGCCGTCAACGGCAAGTCGGCCGACGCCCGAGCTAACGCTAATATCTTGGCCCAGAACGGCGATGTCGCCGGGGCTGTGGCCGCCAGTGACCACGCCGCCCTCATCACCGCCACCACTCCGCTGCTCAGTCATCAGCAATTTACCGAAACACTGCTAACCGATGCCAACGGCCAGGTGCTGCTGCGCGCCTCCGACCCCGAGCGCTACAACGACTCGGCGGCGGCCGACCCGCTGGTGATCCGCGCTCTGGCCGGCCAGAACGCCTCGGGCCTGGCCGCCCAGAGCGGCGCGCTGGCGCCCAGTCTGGTCATCGCCAGCGCCAGCCCGGTGCGCAGCGGCGGCCACGTGGTCGGCGTGGTGCTTAGCAGCCAGGCGCTCGATAACGCCTTCGTCGACGGCCTCAAAACCAGCACCGGCCTCGACAGCACCGTCTACAGCGGCAACATCCGCACCGCCACCACCCTAGTGGGGTCAGACGGCAGCTCGCGCTCCATCGGCGCCCAAGAATCCAACCCCGCTGTCATCGCCACTACCCTGCGCCAAGGTCAGATCTGGAGCGGCCCCGTCACCCTGGCCAACCGCTCGTTCCTGGCCATCTACCTGCCGCTCAAAAACGCCAACAACACCGTCGTCGGCATGCTCTCCGTAGCCGAGCCGCAGAGCCTCTTCCTCCAGACCAGCCAGCAGGCCATTCAGCTCACCTTTATTAGCTCGATCATCTGCCTGCTCCTATTGGTAGCGCCAATCTATTGGGTCGCCCGGCAGATCTCGCGGCAGTTGGGGCGGTAACATGAAGCGGCCCTGAGGTCGTCATTGCTTGTAAAATAGCAGTAAGTATGTTACAATATACTCATTCGGATACGTTTGGAGAAGACATGATTCGAACGCAGCTAGCGAATATGGTAACTGCCAGCCGCATTGGTCTTAGCATCGCCGCGGCCTGTCTGGCGAGTCAGCCTCGCCTGGCATTCTGGCTCTACGTCGCGGCCATCACAACCGACATCATCGATGGCCCCATCGCTCGCGCCCTCAAAACCACCAGCACCTTGGGTGCCCGCCTTGATCCCCTGGCCGACTGGATCATGGGCGCAGTCGGGTTCACCAGCCTACTGATCGTTGGCTGGCTGCCCATCTGGTCGCTGCTAGCCATCGGTGCGCCGACCATTCTTCTAGCCGCCACGCGGTTCGTTCGCTTCCCGCGCACACCGCAGCTCATTCTCAAGCTCATCGGCGCCACTTTCTTTACGGGGGTGTACGCTTGGATCAGCCTGGGATTCCTGGCTCGGGCTTACGGCTGGAGCGATCTTTATTGGGCGCTCCTCGGACTGGCGGTACTGGCCATCGGGCTGGTTGAATGGCCCAAGATCCGCCGCTGGGTAACTACCTCGGCATAACCTCCCGGACCGCCGCTGCACAGCGAGCTCCTCCGGGAGCTTCGTTTTTAATTTTCCAGTGTCCTCTTCCCAAACACCCTCACCAACGCCTCATAATCGGCCCTCACCTCGGCCCGCTCGTCCTCAAAGAAGATCTTGGGGCCAAAATCACGCTCAATCTTACCTACAAACCACGCCTGCCACTCTTCGTAACTCTTGGTGGTCTCCGGCCGGTTCATGTAGCAAATAATAGGAAAGAAGCTCGTCTGTAAGTGCCACATCCCGTCGGCCGTCGCCAAGACTCTGCCCTCTTGAGCCGTGGGCAAATTGCCCGGCCGGCACGAATGAGTGCGAATCGCCGCCATAATCTCGGCGGTCTCGGTACCCGTAAATCCGGCCTTCACCAAAATCTCTTGGCCCTTGTCGATCGACCAAGCCTCAAACCGCTCATGGCCGCGCTCGTACCGGCTATCCCCCAGATCGTGCAACAAGGCCGCGCAGTAGGCTTTTTCCGCATCGGCACCGTACTTTTCGGCCAGCTGCTTGGCCTTATCGGCCACCCACTGCGTATGATTGCGCCACATCCACTGACCCATGCTGGTAGTAGCCGCTTGGTACAGCTCACTCACTTCGGCAAAAACTATACTATTTCTTTTCACCAAATATCACCTCCGCCAACTCCGCCTTATCAAATGAAGCATGCAGCTCCGCCGCTAAAAACTCAGCCCTGGTAAACCACTGCCACCGCGCCACATGGTCGGTCTGCCCGAGCAGCGCCTCTGGCACCGAAGCCCTAAAGAACAGGTTCATGCGCGGCACGCCGTTCACCACGCTACCAATGTTGTAGTAAGCGATGCGAAGATCAGGCGAAACCTGCTCGGCCGGCACGCCCAGCTCTTCTTCAACCTCGCGCCGCAACGTCGCCTCCACACTCTCGCCGTGATCGACCCCGCCGCCCGGCAGCGCCCACCATTTATCCGACTTTTCTCGCACCAGCAGCACTCTATCGCGCTGCACAATCAGCACCCGTATCGCCACGCGGTAGAGGCAGTCATCGATGTCACCTAGGCGGGGGTCTATTTTCATAGCCTCATCATACTATACGGCTCGGCCCATGATCTCTTTAATCATGGCGTCTTTCGCCTTAGTGTAACTAGCTCGGTCGTTCGGATACTGCACCGCCAAGGCTTCTTTTAGTACCTGGTACTCAGCACGAACGTCTTCGTGGGCACGCACATAATCGCGAAAGCGAATCGGGTCACGCCACCCGGCACTATCCTTAATAACCAAGCTCAAATGGTGGGTTCGGTTCTCTCGCGGCCCCTTGGGGAAGAAGACTCGATCTTCAAAGACACGTTCTGGCATAAACTCGTAGCCCAAGCTTTCAAGCGGTCCAACGAGCTGGCGGTAGATCGCTAAATTATCTACCGACGCAATGATATCAATAATCGGCTTGGCGGCCAGGCCCGGAATGGAGGTACTGCCAACGTGGGCAATGTCGTGGACTGAGCTGCCCAGTGCCGCTTTCAGGCGCACCCTCTCCTCCTGAAACGCTCGGGCCCAAGCAGGATCGTAAGGCGCCAGCTGGACGGTGCCCCGCTTTAGGCCGATGGAGTTGCTGCCGCCTGTCATCGGCATTATGCGCTCAAATGCTCATGCACAATCTGCCACAAGCCGTTTCGCTTCTCGAGCACGTTGGTGCCGCGCCCGCTGCCCGATGCCTGCTGGCCGCCCACGATTCCCTGCCAATGAAAGCGGTAGGCGCAGACGGCAACGGCATCTGTCGCCACCGGCCAACTCACATCGCTGATTTTATAGACCTCGTCTTGGATCTTGGCAAAAGTCGCCTCGATAGCGCTACGGATTTCAGCCACGCCCTTGTATGAACCATCGCTAAACCAATAGGCGGCGTCCTCGGCGATAAAGGGCGCGACATTCGCCCAGACATGGCTATTGTTGGCGCGTTCGTAGGAGGTGAGGAATTCGGTGAGTTCTGGTTGCATAATGCTATTATACGTCCTGCTCATCAAGCAGCGGATAAATATCAATAGCCGGCTCCTCGTAGGGATGGGCAGCGCGAAGAGCCGCCACAACTTCTTTGGCGTGGGCGCGGTCGCACAGAACCTCAACCCGTTCTTCGGTAACGGTTTCCGGCTGGTTGGGCACGCCAATATGCGGCCGGGCATGCTCGTTGGGCAGAAATCTGCCCGTGCCCACCACGGAAAAGCTGCAAAAACTATAATTGCCCAGCTTACCAGCTCCGGCCTTGCCCAATGCTTGGCGGATGGCGTCGGCGTTTTCGGGTGGGATGGTCACGACGATTTTTACGCGGGTGAAGCCCATCAGCTCGCCTCTTTCATCAGCGCCTTATCAAACCCAGCCGCCACCAGCTGCTCGTAGGCACGCCAAACGTTTGGAGGAATGTCTTGCTCGATCTGAAAACCAAGCTTGGGGTACTCCTTAATTCTCTGCAAATCACCGACCATAATATTAATCACCAGCTCCTTTGGCAGTTCCTCGGTAGCGTAATCGGCATACTCAATGGGAGGCGAAGAGACGATAAGTTTCGTGGCGGTATCCGGCCACTGTTTCTGAAAGGTAGCATAGGTCCGGCGCTCCATGTAAGGCTTAGTGACGACGATGAGGGAAGCTGGTCGCAAGCCTCGCCCTTCGAGTAGCTTATGCGTAAGGGTTATATTCTGTCCGGTATTGGTAGCTTCTGGTTCAATGATAATCCGGTCGCGCGGCACGCCCATGCGCACGGCAATGTCGGCAAATACCTCCGCTTCTGGCTTATTAAATCGGTCTTTCGTAATCTTGCCCAAGCCACCGGATACCACCAACCAATCCGCGTAACCCTCCAGGAAGAGCTTGGCGGCATACTCGCCAACCCGCAGGTCAGAGCTTCCGAGCGCTAGAATAGCGTCGCATTTCTCCAGCGGCTGATGGAGGTGGTGGTAGTCCCAGATGATGACGGCGAGATCGTCGGCGGTCGCTGCATTCATGTTAAGCTTCAAGCTTGAGTTTTGCTTAGCAAGAATCCCCATCCGGCGCAACTCCTCTGTGAGCTGCGCAAAATCCCTATAACAAATCGACCGCATGCCGTAGGTTCTCACCATATCGCACGTGCTTTGCATGTCGTCTATCATGACCGCCTCGCTTAGCTCAACCCCGAGCCGCTGGCAGGCCAGCTCAAAGATTTCTCGGTCTGGCTTGGCCATTTTAACTTCGCCGGACAAGATAGCCGCGTCAAATAGGTCGGCGCGTTCGGCGGGGCTAAAGAAGCCGCCCATCATATCGGCGCCAATGTTGCTAAGTAGGCCAATCTTGTAATGCCGGCGCAATTGCTTTACGAGAGCCACCAACCGCTCGTCGCGGCCTTTGCTCTGGAAGAATCTTTGCTCGGCAGCCTCCGCTGTGATGCCAAGCAGCACCGAGGCTTGCTCGACAAAATCTTGCTTACTGAGAACTCCGCGAGCCGCTTGTTCATCCAGGCTGTGCAAAGTAACTGCTTTTGCCGGAGTCGTGGCTGGGTCGCGCATGTAGGCAAACACCGGGTCGACATAGAATACGCCAAAGCAATCGAAGATGAGGGCTTTGATAGTCTGGCTCATATGCGCTTCATCCCCAGCTCCGGAATAAGCACGTCGTCACCCACATCAATCACAAACTCGATCGCCCGCGCGGCCTGCTCGGTAGTCAAAGCGATGCCCCTAAGTGGCAAGCCTGCCTTAGCAAACAGCTGAGTGTGGATCGTGCCGGGGTAAAAGCCGGTGACGCGCACCCCGTAGGCCGCCGCCTCTTCTTGCATGGCTTTGGTAAAACCGGTAACCGCCCACTTGGAGGCATTATAAATAGAGCGGTTGGCTTTGGTAGTAAGGCCAGATTGCGAGTTCACGTTCACGATCAAACCTCTTTGCTGCTGCTTCATCAGCTTAAGCGCGGCTTTGGCTGCAAAAATCGTTCCCAGGGTATTGGTGGCCATAACGCTCTCAATATCCTCGTCTGAGGTCTCGGTAAAGTCGCCGTTTACGGTTATGCCAGCGTTGTTGATGAGCACATCAATGGTCGGATGTTTGACTTGGATTTGGGCAAAGGTTGCGGCCACTTGCTTGGCGTCACGCACGTCGCAGACAAAATAATCGCAGCCTGTTTGCTTGGCCACTTCTTGCAACGCCGCCTCATTGCGAGCGAGGATAATGACCTTGTTCTCTTTCGAGAGCCTTAGAGCCAAGGTCTTGCCAAGGCCGTCGCTGCCGCCGGTGATAACTATGGTTCTCATCTCTTTCCCTTGTTCCAAGCTAATTCATATTTCTTACCATCCTCATCAAACTTGCCAAAGACATACCACGTTTCAACCGTGATCTTGTAGAATTGATGACCGCTCGGATCATTGGCCTCTTCTAGGATGTTGTCGTTAGTATGCAGTCGCTCTTTGATGCAAATAAAGGCTTTTTGGCGCTCGCTGCCAAACTCTAACCTTACAGCCACACCCTCAAAGTAAACACCCCGGGGATACTCTTCGAGTGAATGCTGCTTTACGATATTCCCCGAAACATAGGGATTCACAGCAATTTCCTGACTATGCCGACGCGAGCTAAGCGACCGGAAATAGAGATTCAAGTCTTCGTCATAAGCAAAATGAACCTCACATACCCACGGCTTATTATCTTTACTGGTGCCCAGCGACATATGGACAATGGGCGGCAAGTAATCGCGAATGGCTTGTTCGATATTCATGACTTAAAACTCCCGATTATCTTCCGCGATTTCCACCAGAATGCCATCTGGGTCTTCAATGAAAAAGTAACGCGGCCCAGTCCGGCCTTGGGTGATCGGCCTGTCATGCTCGATGATGCCGGCCTCACTTCATATCCTTAATCTTGACGCCTAGCGCCTCAGCCAATGCAGCGTGCGCCTCGATGCTAAAGTGAATCCCATCATCACCGGCCTGCGCAATCTGAGCCGCATCGATAAAGGCACAATTTGCGGCCCGCGCCACCGGCTCAAGCGCGGCCGCCAACTGCTGCGACTTGAGCGCCGAGTCATGGTTGTAGGTATCGGTGTAAAATTTGCTAAAGTCTGACGCGGTGTCGTCTAGCAGGATGGGGCTAACCAGCAGCACCTGGGCCGGCGAATCGCCGTCATTACCGGCCGTTTTGGCCTGAATAAGCTCGACTAGGCCGCCGATAGCCCGAGCGATCTCGGCCGCGCTCCGATGAAACTCAATCTTAAAATCGTTGGTGCCCAGCATCAAAATAACCAGGTCCAGCGGCATATGACTATCCAGGCAGGGCTCCAGATAGGTCCGGCCATTGCGGCCGGGTTTGCGACTGTAGTCAAGATCGGTGGTTCGGCTGCTGAGGCCTTCTTCAATAATGTAATAAGACGCGCCTAGTGCCTGCTGCAGCAAACCGGTCCAGCGCACATCCGCGACGTACCGACCGGTTTTGTCGGGCTTTTGGCCCCAGGTATTGGAGTCGCCATAGCAGAGGATGGTTGTGGCGGCGGGGTTTGGGTTCATAACTGGCTCTTTTCGTTGTGCTTAATAGTCGATACTTTTCAGCCCCACCTCAGGCAAGGTGGTCCGCGGATCAAGGCTCAACATAAACTCAACCGTCTTGGCCACCTCCTCCGTATCGAGCGCCTTGTCTAGATCTTTTTTGATGCCCACTTTGGCGAACATCTGGGTCTTGAGCATACCCGGATAGAGCCCCGTCACGCCAATGCCAAACGGCGCCAGCTCTAGCTGCATAGCCTTGGTAAAGCCCGTGATAGCCCATTTGCTGGCCGTATAAACTGAGCGCTCGGCCTTGGCATGCAGGCCAGCCTGAGAGATAACATTGATGATAAGCCCAGACGTTTGCTGCTTCATGCCAGGAACAACGGCCCGAGTGAAGTTAATGACGCCCAGGGTATTTACCTCCAGCACCTGATGAATATAGGTCGGATCATTATCTTCGAGCCGACCCTCAATCCAAATGCCGGCATTGTTAATGAGGCAGTCTATAGCACCCACCTCGCCCACCGTCTTTTCAACTTGAGCATAGTCGCGCACGTCGCAGACCTTATAGTCGCAGCTGATGGCCTGAGCCGCCTCGCGCAACTTAGCCTCGTCGGGCGACAGAATAATCACCCGATGGTTCGGCGCCAGCCGAGTCGCCATAGCTTTGCCAAGGCCGTCGCTGCCGCCGGTGATGAGAATGGTTTTCATAATTTTGTGGCCTCCAAGATAAGGTTATTAGCTACGGGATTTACTGTTTTATGGTCTCAATCATACCTTATTAAGCAGTCTAAAAGACGCCCGGCGGCGCCTTTTAGGTTAAAACGTGGTTTAGGGAGCTTGCTTACCGCCTGCTAGCAGTGCACCAAACTACCATACCCCACCAGCAGATTGTCGCGCACCCAGCCGGCGTAATGCGTGGTGGCGTCGCGCAGGTAGGTCCAGGTGTAGCCGTCGCTGCCCACCGTCCAGCAGTGGTAATCAACAATGTGGCTCTTTTGCCCCTGGGCACAAATGGTGGCGTGCGGATTGGGTGACCGACGCATGTTAATGTAGTTGCCAATAAAGTACCGGCCCCAGCGCGACGAGTCTTTGTCGGCCGGGTGCGGACCACAGGCAATGATGGGGTCGCTGGCCGGACTGGCCTCGGCGTTGGGGGCGCCCACGGCTAATTTAGCGTGGGTCACCATGGTCGTTTCATCCTGGCTGGCAGCGTTTACCGGCGCCGCCAGGCCCAGCACCAGCCCGGCCTGCAAGCCCACAGCCGCCACAGTCACGGCACATTGCTTAATAATTTTCTTCATATCGTTCTCTCCCTTACAAGGCCGACGATACCATGTCAGGAGGAGCTCGGATTCGTGCTGGCAGATATAAATGATGCTAAAATTTGAAGCGCTTTTGGAAGGGTTGATGAGTAAGGCTAGTGGTGAGTTTGGCAGAGCCTTTAATGTGTGGGATGTGCCACGGGCAAGATGCGGCGACCGCTGCATCTTGCCCGTGGCTAGACCGGTAAGCCCGTGCCGCAGTCGATGTTCCTATCCCGAGCTCATGCTTGATTACTCGGGTGCGGTGCCTTGCTGGGGCTGCCCGGCGGCTTTAGCCTCCCAAGCCTTCCAGGCAGCTGTAGCCCCTTGAGCTCGCCTGGTTGCATCGTGCGCATCGGCATCCGCTTGCAGGGCCTCCTGGAGCAATCTCGTTCCCTCTGGGTCGTCCTCAGCATTGGTCACGGACTTCTCCTCTCACGGTTGTGGCTCCGGTGAATCGTAAGATGCGTAGGCCATGAGCTGCTTATTGAGATTATGACTTCCGCGGAATGGCAAGGCTATGGCGCGGTTGTTTGCGCCACACTTACCAATCTACCACGACGTAAAGGGAGATCACAGCTGACTTAGGGCGCTGGCCAAATCGGCCTCAGAGACGACACCCCAAAGGACGCGCCGGACGATGCCGTTGCGGTCGAGCAGATAGTGAACGGGCACGCTGGGAACGCCGAGAGTCTGACTAAGGTCGGCGCCGGGATCAACGGTGATGGTGGCGGCGGAGTTGGCGCGGGCCAGGAAGGCCTGGGCTTGGCTGGCCCGCTCTCCGAGCACCAGCGGCACGACGTTGAACTGGTGCTGAGTCTGCAGAGCAGCCAGGGCCGGCAGCTGCTCGTTGGCCGAGGGCGCCCACAGGGCCAGCGCCGTGACGAGCGTGGGCTGGCCGAGCAGGCTAAGCCGGGTGGTGTCGATGGTGGCCCCAGCCGCGGTGGTGGCGGGCAAGTCAAAGCTGGGCCAGGCCTGACCAATGAGGCCGGTGGCCGGCGCTGAGGCGGTGATGGCAGTAGCCGGCGTCACGGTGCCCAGCGTCGGCCACGGCAGCGGCAGCCGCAGCGACCAGCGAGCCAGCCGCAGCACCGGATCAGGCGTTAATTGGAGCTTGGGCACCAGCGGCGTGGCGCGACTGAGCGTGAATTGGCGCGTAATGAGCGGCTGATAGCCCGGCGCGGTGGCCTGTAAATAGTAGGTACCAGCCGGCGCCAAGAAGCGAAAACTACCGTCGGCCCGAGTGGTCTGAGGATTAGCCTGGCCATAAAACTGGCCGTCCCACGGCACCCAGGCGCCGGTGTCGGGCTGGCGATAATACAGCATGACGCGAGCGCTGCTGACCCCGGCTTGGCCACCCGCCCCCACTAGCTGAGCCGCCGGCGACACCACCGCCTCCGGCAAGCTACTCTGGGTGTGATTGCCGGCCCCATCCACGGCGTTAACCGTCAGCTGGTAACTACCTGGCCGATGAAAGCTCAGCGCGCCCACCCACAGACCGGACTGCTGATTCTGAGTTAGCTGAAAGGTCTGGCCGACCGAGCTACCGCCACCACGTACCGCCTGCACCGCCATGGTAATGGGCCCGCCCACCGCACTCAGCGTCACCGTCTGGTCCACATCCACCACCGCCGGCCACCGCCCCGCCGCATCCGGCACCACCACCTGCGCGCCGGTCGTCACCACGCCGGCGCCCAACCGCGGCGGCAGACGATCGATCACCAAGGTGACGGCCGCCGTCTGCGCTTGATTGCCCGAGGTGTCGGTGGCTCGCGCCAACACGCTGTAATTGCCATCATCGATTAAGACTGGCGTAAAGGCAAAGCTGACGTTGGCATAACTGGTAGTCGTGGTAGTTTTGCGCTGGCGGCCGCTACCAGTGGTGCTCGTAGTGGTCACCGGGACTAACGCCCCGGCCGACAACCAGGTCTTGCCACCGTCCACCGAGTAATCCACCCGCGCTACGGCTACATTGTCGCTGGCGGTGCCGCTAAAGGTCGGCGGCTGCTTATAGGCGCCCGTCGGCTTAGTCGCCAGAGTGATGGCCGGCGGTACCGTCTCGCTTGGCGCACCCACGCTCGGTGTCGGTCCGGCTGTCGGCGCGACCGGAGTCGCATGTGAACTCGGCGCGCCGCCCAGGCCACCGCCGCCCCCGCCTCCGCCGTTATCGATCGGCAAGACGCTCGTCAAAAAAGTATTATCATCCGAATAATACGGCGCATTGCCGTCATCGAGCCCGGCCACCTGAAAATGGTAGACCGTCTGCGGGGTCAGGCCGCTCAGTTTTACCTCATGATCGGTCGTCAACGCCGGATTGTAGGCCGTGCTCGCACCATAATCACTCGTCACGCCATACACCACACCCGATCCAGTCGGCAGATCGCTGGTCCAGCGAATGGTTGCCTCGGTAGCCGTTGGGTCAGCGGTCACATTGGCGATATCGAGACCCGTGTTCTCTGGCGCCTCATACACCTGAATGGTGGTTGACTTAGCCCCACCACAATCGGTAGCGGCCGCCCCGTATGGGCTATCCGATGCCCGCACGGTCCAGTTGGCCGGGTTACTCTCCCAAGCCACCGCATGCACATCCAAGTGCAGCGTAACAGAGCCATCGCCGTTCAATAATCCCCCCGTAAAAACCACGCTATTGCTGCTCACATTAGGCTGCCAGCTCGGATTGGAGGCGATGGCACCCGTAATAGCGTAGTCGGCACTGGGCCGCGCCACCTGAATCCACACCATTGATGGCCCGGTAATATTTGAGACGCGCACATCCAGCGTAGCGTCCGAGCCCGGCGTGAGCGACGACGGCGACACCGACGCCCCACAGGCCCCAATGCTGGCAGCCGCCGGCGGCGTCGGCAATAGCCAGGCCATGAGTACCACCGCCAAGCCTATCGCCCCAACTCGCCGCATTACGTTAAGCATTAGCGCTATTCTACCATGACCACGCCAAACTTTTTATGGCGCCGTATCCAAAATACAACCGTTAGCCGGTGTGGGATTACAGCCCGTATTACTAAATGCCGCCCCGTGCCGCAGTCGCCGACCTGGGTTGGCGTGGTAGTACAAGGTCACGCTATTAACAAACGTTTCGGTGGCACTGGTGACGTCCGGGAATGTGCCTGAATTACTGTCATCAAGCGCAAAGATCAGGAGGTAGTTAGTAGCTACGCCCACGTTAGTACCGCTTGAATCAAGCGCCTGCACATTATAGAAGTTGCCCAGAATCATCGGTGAAAACAACTGCGCTACACCAAACGTCGAACTCGCTGCTGTAGCCGTATAAAAACGCAGTGCTACCTGACTACCCGGACCAGACAAGCCGCCGTTTACCACCAGCTGACTAGGCGCGGTATCGACTTGCGTGTTAAAGAGCTTAGAGTAATGCCCCACCCGCGCAATACCGGCCTGGCCAGCATATTCACTGGTACCCGAGGTGAGCACCGTACTGCAAGCACCGGTAGCCAATGTACAGCCGCCATTAACGTAAATGAACCCATCAGCCATGGCGGCGGCGCCGTGAGAGTGGCCCCCGGCCATTAAGTTAACCGACGACTGCGTGGTACCTAATGTACCATTAGCATTAATATCGACATAGGCAGCGTCGGTACCAGAGCCCTCGTCGCCAATGAAGTACATATAGCCATTGGCTGCCACCGCCTGACGAAACGCCATTCCGCGCGGCACATCGGTAGCGTAATTCCAGGCGGTAATCGAGCCGTCAGAAGCGCTGGTGGCGGCATACTGCACATCGGCCAGATTGTTCGTGCCATCGGTGCCACCTACTACATACAAGTCACCGTTATACGACGCCAGGCTAAGCCCCGAACGAGCCGTCGTAAACGATGTAGTTGAGCACCAGGTATTGCCGCTGCAGCCTGCCCCCGGCGCCGATAAAGCGCCACTAGTACTACTAATCTGAGTGTAATAGACGTCACTCTTTTTCGTTCCCGAACCATTGTCTCCCCCAGCCACATACAGATAGCCGCGCGCCACCGCCAAACCAAAAGCATTGCGATCGGTGCCGCTGGGCAAATAATTGGAGGTGCTGTCCACCCAACTGCCAATGGTGCCCGTACTTGAAATAGTGGCGTACCACACCTTGGTGCTAGCGCTAGTACTGTTAGTTTTACCGGCCACAACATACATATGACCGTTGTACGCCACTGCCCCACCCAACGAGGAACCGTCACTCGGCAAGGCCGTCATGCCGGTGGTGGTCCAGGATCCAAGCGAACCATCCGCGTTAATGGGCGCCCCCTCCACGTCGGTCATATTGTCGCCCGAGGTACAAGCACCGGAGGTGTAGTTAAAACAGCCGCCGAGGATATATAGGTAGCCATTGTAAGCCACGGTAGCATGATCCGCCCGGCCGGCAGTCGAACTTACCGTCGGCAACGCGGTAGCGGCGGCAAAGGCATTGGTCTGGCCCGTGCCGCCATTATTGGCCAGGCTAACCTCGGTGGTATTGGTGGTGGTTACAAACGTGCCGCAGGAGCTAAAGGTAGTGGTGGCCATAGTGGCCGTACAGCCTCCCATTACATAGAACACCCCATTAGCTGCGGCCGCCGTAGTAGCGCCCCGAGCCGTGGCCAGACCATAGGTACCCGAAGCTGGGCAGGTAGTGGTGCAAGTGATGGCGTTGCCAATATTGGTGTTCGACCAGGCGCCCAAGGCACCGGTGCTGGCGTTAAGTTTTGACCAGTTGATCGTAGTAACGGCGCTGGTAGAGCCGCTGGTATAGCCGCCAAAGGTATAAATAACGCCATTATGCACAAACCCGCCCATCAGCCGCGTCAATGGCGCCCCAGTCACATTCTGCACCGAAGCCGCCGCCGTGATATCGCCCGAGTTCGTAATGGTCAGCTGCTCTGTGCCGTTGGCCGCCGTAATGTATGTGCCCGTTGTATTACTCTGACCGCCTACCACATAGAGCCAGTTGCCCCAAATACCACCAGACTGACCCCAGCGTGCATTGGTGAGACCGGTGGTGGTGGCCGTCCAGGTACCGGGTGCGTTACTACTGATTTGGGCGTGATAAATAGTACCGACCACCGTACCAGCGGCGCTCAGACCGCCCACCACATAGAGCCAGTTGTGCCAAACCGCGGCCGTCGCAAAAGCCTTGGCTACCGGCAGTGAGTTTGCCTCGGCCGCAAACGTACCGAGGGTGCCATTAGAGTTTTGCGTCGCCGAGATCACGTCACTACGAAATGAGTCAACGTTGCCCGTGGTGCGTTCAACGCCACCAATAACGTAGATTTTATTATTGTAGGCTAGCACCGAATGACCGATGCGGCCAGCGTTATTAGCGCCACCGCTGGTAGAGATTAGCGAGTTGGTCGCGGTAAAAGTCCCCAACGAACCATTAGCGTTAATGGGGGCATACTCCACTGTCGCCGAATACGATGTGGCGGTATTGCAAGTGGCTACGCTACAGCCACCAACGTAGTACATGTAGCCATTGAGTGCTACATTACGGCCACCCATACGGGCCAACGTAGAAGCATTATTGTTGTAGGGCTGGGTTGTCTGCACCGTCTGAATGCCACGATCAAACCGGCCGGTCACATCAAAGCCCGTGAAGAAGGTACCAACGCGCAGACCGGCCGAGGTGCAGTGGTTATTGGCCGACGACGCCTCGGCATTACAGCCGCCCACAAAGTGCAAAAAGCCGTTGTAGAAAGCCGACGAGGGATTGGTACGAGGTCCAAACGGCGTCGTTCCCGATTGATAGTTATAATCCTCCGTGCGCTGCCATTGCCCCACGCTGCCATCGGCATTAATAACGGCGTACTCCGTGTCAGGCTGCAAGTTGGCCGTGGCACAGGGTAGCGTAGCCGACGAACAACCCGCATAGATATAAATATGGCCATTAACAACCGCGAAACCATGATCACGCCGAGCCGTCGGAAAAGCGGTTGTGGTCACAAAACTGCCCAATGTGCCATCGCTTTTAATGGGCGCATACAGCACCGTGTTGACTACCGCTGCCGTGCCTGGATTGGTAAAGCCACCGGCCACATATACAAAGCCATTGTAGGCGCCGCCAACGAGCCGATTAGTGGCGGTGGGCAGCGTTGGCATGCCCGTCGTCGACCAGGTACCCACCGAGCCATCGCCCCCAATGCGCGAATACTCCGTTGAGCTCAGCAACGAGGCATTAAGCGTACCACTAGAACCGCCAACCACATACATTACGCCCTGATAAATTGCCCCGGCCGCATAGCCCCGCGCCACCGTGAGTGAATGCGTACTGGTAGTCCACGTACCCACCGAGCCATCAGAGTTGATTTTGGCGTACTCCACCGAGCTCAAAGCGGCGGCGCTGGTATTCTCGCCGCCCACCGCGTACAAATAGCCATTAAAGCCAAACGCCACCAACCCTTGGCGAGCAGTATTAAGCGAGTTGGTATCGGTAGCCCAGGTGCCATTCTCGGTACCATTAGAGTTAAGCAGCACATGCATTACCTGAGTCGTTGTTGCATTGGTGGTGGTGCCATCCTGGTTGCCGCCACCAATAAGATACAGCGCGCTATTGTAGGCCACCAGGCCAGCGGCGTAATCGCCACTAGCCAAGCTGTTGGTGTCAACCGTCCAGCCCGACACCGAGCCGCCGCTAAGAGTAGAGCGACCGACTTGGTTGGCCTGGGTCAGGTCAATGTTGTCGTCCACGCTGCCCAGTACAAAGTCGCTCGTGCTGGACAGCAAGAACGTTGGGTCGATCGAGAGTGGATAACCGGCCTGCGCCAGCCCAGCAACGTGGACGCTCAGCTCATCGCCCACTAGATTAAACCGAGCCAACACATTGCCACCTCGGCCCGTCTGGCGCACCACCGGTGTCGGAATCTTGAACATCAGGTAGTTCTTGGTGCCGTTCTGACGTGCCCGGTTAATCAGCTGCTGATCTTGGGGCGTACCATAGGTAATGTTGCCAAAAAACTCTGGGCTGGCGGTGTAAAAACCAACACTCCCATCGTCATCAATGCGGGCCTGCACATAATCGGGCATGCTCAGCCGGTAGCGATAATCAGCCGTATTGGCCTGCGGCGGCTGAGTTAAAAGAATGTCCTCTTTAAGGCCATTGCCCTTGGGCGTAAAGATCATCTGCCCAGCTTGATTCTGTAACGGATAAGCCACCTGACCGGCCGTCGCTCGACCGCTTAGCAAGCCCATCTCAGGCCTAAATGTGACCGTTACGTTATTAACGTTATCCTGCACCGCGATGCCTTGGCTCGCATCATCAGGAAGCGTAGCACTATACAGCTGGTGCGCTCCCCCGCCCGTCTCGGCCGCCAAGGTGCCGCCGCTCACGGGATCGGTGGCGCCGTCGGCTTTAGCATTAAAGATACTGGCTCGCTTCGTGGCATCATAGGTAAGTTTGCTCATTAGGTGCGGCGCCGGCGTGGCAATCACAGCCCGGTCAGACTCGGCCAACCGATACCGCTGGTTGGTAGCAGCCCAATTGGCCACTGGCGCCACCACGCCGGCGATAATCAGCCCCACCGCTACCGCATGCATCGGCCGCCGTACGTCCAAGCGGCGCAGCCAGCCTGGCCATTGGCGCATCGCCTGGCCCATCCGCCTCGTAATCTGCCTTCCATCACGCATTATCATAAGCATAATTCGTCGAGGTGCCATGATCAAACCCTACCACCGGCTCAGGTACGGCAGGGTGATGTCGCCCATTTGTACCGAGTTATTATTGATGGCGCTCAACCGCAGACGAATGGTCATAGTGCCACCAGCCGCGTAGCCGCTACTCGCTAGCGCATTGGCACTATTGCTCGTCCAGGTATTAATTGACCCAGGTGTGATGGTGTAGGTGCCAAAGGTAGCATCGGTAGCATTAGAGCTATTCGTAATCGATTGCACCGTCAGGCTCTGGCCGGCCGCGGTTGAGCTAACCTCGTCCTTAAAGGTGGGGTTGCCATTCCAGGCGCTCCAATCATCGGGAATCGGCACCCGGATGACGATATCGTAGGTTTGAGCCGTGGCCTGGCTCGTGGTCCAGTTGTAGTAGCTTACAAAGTTGGTACTATCAAAAGCCGCCGTCATCGTGCCGGTAACGCTGCTCTGGCCGCCCGAGTCAAGCACGGCGCCGGCATATTCGGCCGTGAGCTTAATGTTCTTGGTGTGACGCGCCGTACCAGCCAGCGTCGGCTCAAAAGTGGAGCCGCTAAAGGTAACGGTGTTGGCGCCTGTGCCAATGGTCAGCTGCGAGCTAGCCGTCACCACGTTATTGAGCGTATCGACATTAAAGATCGTGGTGGCGGCCGCATTTTGAATGGTAAAGGCCGTGGTCGAATTCTCAGTATTGCGCAGGCCGAGCGGCGAGGTCACTACCGCATTTAGGGCCAAGCTGCCTGCACCTTCAAGACTGGCAATATTATTGGCAGCTTCAATCTGCACGCTGTCCAAGAAGAATGTCCGCGAGGCGCCAGCGGTTTGACGAATAGCAATATAGGCACTGGTGGTGCCGGCGGTCGAAGTCGTAGCGATAGTGCAGGTAACGCGTGTCCAGCCACCCGTCACAATGGTCTGCGTATTGTAGTTGGCGCACGCCACCTCGGTACCGGCAGTGCCATCACGCGAGTAGGCCGCCGCGATATCGGTAAAGCTACCCGAGTTTAACTTGCCGTAAAAGCTTAAGGTGTAGGTAGTACTTACGGCTAAAGCCGCCCCCAATTTATTCTGGGCGCCGGTACTGGCGGTTCCCGTGGTTACCACCTGCAACGAGGCCGACCCACTATAGGCCGTGCTATTCACCTGCGAAGCCGTCACGCCGCTTCCGTAGCCCGTCGTCGGCCAGTCGGACGATGAGATGGCCGCCTCGATGTCGGGGTTAGTAATCAAGTTAGTGTCAGTGGTGCCGACGCGCAATACAGCAGCACCAATGGCATTCTGAACGGTCAGGGCGGTGGCCGAGTTGGTACTGGTCTTTACGACCACGCCAGCTGATGACGCGTTGGTCTGGAGCGTAATATTGCCCGTGATATTGGAGCCACCCATATTGATCGACGTAGCCGTGCTTGAACCGAGACTGAGAGAACCGGCCGAGATTACGTCAAGACTGGGCGTTAGCAAACTCGTCGCCGCCCGACCCGTGCCGTTAATCCAGAAGTTGGCCGACTGGGCGGCGGTATTCTGGTTAAGAATAGAGCTGCCGTCAGCCCCGGCAAACGTCCAAGTGGTGCCGTTAAATAACAAGGTAGCCGTACTGCCGGCGTTGAGCGTGGCACCGCCGCTCAACAGGGTAAAGCTGGTTGAGCCGATGTTGGCGATGTAGATGACCCGGCCCGTGGAAGCCGCCGCTCCGACCGTTGGCGTCGGTATCGTTAGCGTTTGGCCGGCCGTGCTCTGGTTGATGGTAAATGAGGTGTAGAGGTCGACGGTAGCAGCGGCCGTGCCAATGGCGCCCGAGTTACCTGAGCCACTGTAGTCGAGGTTGCTAATGGCCAGCGTGGTATTCTTGGTGGTGCCATTATTAACAAAAGCACCTGTGCCGGCCGAGGCACCCACTTGGCTCGTCCCGCTTGTGGTCGTGGTGATGCCGGAACGACCCAGGTTAAGGGCGCTAGCGTTGGCGCCGCCGATGCCAATGGAGACGGCCGAGTTGGTGTCGATGGTGCCGGCGCTGCTAAACTGCAGGCTGGTGAGGCCACTGACGGCGCCGGCGTTGGTGATGCCGCCAGCGTTGTTGTTGAGGCCGGTGGAGATGCTGGCGCCGCCGCTGGCCGTGAACGCACCGGTGGCAGTGAGCGCATTGTTAAAGGTACCAGTGCCGCTCACCGTCAGGCCGCCGGCGCTGACCGTCAGCGTAGAGGCGGTCGTGACCGTGCCGGTAAAGCTAGCCGCCGAGCTAATGGTCTGACCATTGATGGTGCTGGCGGTCAGGACGGCGCCGGCCGCATTCACGCTAAACTTGCTGGTCTCACCACCGCTGGCGCCGCTCCACAGGTCGATTAGGTTGCCGCTGACCGAGGCATTGGTGAGCTTAGCAAAGATCAAGGCGTTGCTGGCGGCCGGGTTGGCGGCGGCCACCACGTTTAGAGCCGAGTTGGTGCCGGCGCCATTATCCACCTTGAGTGTGCTGGTACTCGCGCCGCCACTATTGCTGAGCGTCAGCAAGGTGCCGTTGGTGGCCACGTTCACGTTATCGGTCTCGACCACGCCCTTGCGCAGGTAGCCGCTACTGCTAGCACCACAGGAGTTGAGATCGGTGGTGCAGATGGTGTAGGTAGAGTTGGCGGTCGGGCTGGCAAACTGGTAGGTGCCGCTGCCGTTAATCGTGGCAAAGTTAACCGTAACCGTATTGGCGCCGGTGGTGGCCGTAAGGGCCGAGCTGCCGTTGCCCTGCAGACTAAGTGACGCCCCCGAGCGGCCCACCGTAGTCCCCGAGGAGTTACCGGTGCCAATGCTAACGGTGCCGGCCGTACCTGTAGCGGTGCCGGCGTCCAGGCTGACGTTGCCCGAGTTGGAGGTGGCGCCGGTAGCATTACCCGACCGCAGCGTTAATGTGCCCGAGTTGGTGGTGCCGGTGCTGGTATCGGCCGAGTTTACCAACGGCGCCACCAGCGAGGTGCTGGCCGTGTAGGTGGTGCCGCCGGAAATGGTGGAGTTGAGGGAAATGGTGGTGGCGCCCGAGATCGCGCCGGTCGCCGTAATGCCGCCGGTGTTATTGTTGAGGCCGCCGCTAATACTGGCTCCACCGGCACTAACGGTAAAGGCACTGCTCACCTGTAGTGTGCCGGTGATGCTGGAGTTGCCGGTCACGGCGATACCGCCGGCGCTGACCGTTACTGCCGAGGCCGCCGTGACGGTGCCGGTAAAGTTGGCCGCCGCGCTAATGGTCTGGCCATTGAGCGTGCTGGTGAGCGTAGCCGCGCCGGTCGTGTCGACCTTAAACTTACTCACGCTGTTGAGCTGCAGGTCGAGCAGATTGCCCGTAATGCCCGTGGCGCCATTCACCAACAAGGCCGCCTGCCCGGCACTGGGGGTGGTGTTCTGGGTAATAGCCAGCGCCGCGTTGGTCCCACTGTTCTGCAGCTGCAAGTTACCGCCGGCGCCGGCACTGGTTTGGGAAAACGTGTACTGGTAGCCAGCAAAGCCGCTCGTTGAGGTCTGGTTGGCCGCTGGATTCTGTAGCAAGTAACTGCCCGCCGCCTGATAGGTGCCATTGCAGGTACTAGCCGTAGTCGTACAGACCGTACCGCCAGCATCTGGGAAGCTAATGGTGCGGTTGGCCGTCGGCGCCACCGCATTAATGGTGGTGGCAAAGCCGCCCGACGACAGGATCAACGAGGTACCGCTGGCGCCTGTGCCGGCCAGACCCTGAATCGTCACCGTGGCGGCGGCGCGGCCAATGTTGACATTGGGTGCGTTGGTGCCCCCAATGTTGATGTTCCCGGCAAAGCCCGTACCCGTTTTGGCGCCGGTGTCGAGGTTGACGTTGCCCGAGCTGGTGTTGGTACCGCTGCCGTCGCCCGTCTTCAGGTTGAGCGTGCCGGTACTGAGCGCGCTGCCGCCCGTTACATTGCCGGTGGCTACGGTAATGTCGCCCGAGTTGGCTGAGCTTGAGGCCGTCGACTTTACGGTGATGCCACCGCCGCCCAAGATTGTTAGCGTACCCGAGGCGCGGTTGATATCGGTGCCAATGGTGCCACCAAAGCTCAGGCCATTCGTTAGCGTACCACCCGATTGATTGATACTGACGCCATTGGTCAATGTGCCCAGCGTATTAGTCACATTTACGCCGTTAGTAGTGGTGCCGCCCGAGGCGCTCCGGTTTACCAGCAGACCGTTGGTAATGGTACCCGAGGTGTTCCCTAACGCTGCGCTCATGGCATCGGCCGTCTGAGCTGTGCCGGTCGTCACCGCCAGGGTGCCCGCCGCGTTATAAATAACGCTTCGCCCGCCCTGGCCGTTGTATTGCACCACATCACCAGTCTGGCCGTTGACCGTGTTAACCGTAAGGCCAATATCACCCACCGCGCTCGTAGCCACCCGCAGGGCCTGGCCCGTACTGGCCGTATCACCAATACCAACCGCCTTGTCAAAGGTAGCCTTGCCCGAGATGAGGTGTAGCGCACCAAAAGCATCGAACGTGAGCATGGCCACATTGGTGCTGTCGATGATCTGGAAGACGTTAGCGCTCTGAGTAGCGCGCTCCTTCAGGTTCAGAGTCACGCTAGCGTCGGCCGAGCTCTGGATGGCGATATTGGCGTTGGCCTGCACATTGCCGGTCGAGTCCTCGTTCACAATGTAGTTGCCGGCGCAGGTCGTTGAGCCGGTAGCGCTGGTGCAGAGCGTGCCAGTCTCGTTGGGTAGCGTCAGCGTCTGTGTGCCGGTTGGGTTGGCTTGGCCTACCAGGTTAATGGTGCCGCTGGCGGCCGTGGCGCCCTTAAACGCAATGGCGCCGGTGGCCGAACCAGTTACGCCCAACGTAAGCGCGCTGCTGCCCTGAACCGTGACCGTACCGGTAAAATTGGCCGTACTCGAGATGGTCTGGCTATTGATAGTGCTACTGGTAGCAATGGTGGTAATGCCCGACAAGGCGCCGGCGCTCGATACATCGAAGTTGGTCGAGTCGATCACCAGCGGTGCACTGCCGCCCCCCAGGGTAATGGTGCCCGTCGAAGTGCCAGTATTGATGCTCGTATTATTGTTGGAGCTAGCATTCAGGCTGACCGCCCCGCCCGACTGCGTTAGAGCGCCGCCGGCCGTCAGCGTCTTGCCAGTAGCCACCGTCAGGGCACCATTAATAGTAGTGGTGGCCGAGGCGGTACCAATACTAACAGCCGTGGCCGTGGCCGTACCTACGCTCAGCGTACCAGCGGCCGGCACATCCACCAGCGGCGTCAACAGCGAGGTGTCGGCCCGACCGGTGCCCGAGATCCAGAAGTTGGAGCTAGCCTGCTGGGCCGCGTTCTGGTTCTGAATATAGCTGCCCGAAGTACCCGTAGCAAAGCCACAGGCGGCCGAGGCCTGCAAGCAGACCGTGCCGCTAGCATCCGGCAGGGTGATGGTCTGCGCGCCGGTCGGGTTAGTCTGGCCAATCAAGGTAATGCTGCCACTAGCGGCCGTGGCACCCTTAAAGATCTCGGCACCAGTGGTGCTTCCGGTCACGCCCAGCGTCAGCGCATTACTACCCTGTACCGTCAAGGTACCGGTAAAGTTGGCCGTGCTTGAGATGGTCTGCGAGTTGATAGTGCCGCTCGTGGCAATCGTGGTAACGCCCGACAACGCACCGGCGCTCGAGACGTCGAAGTTAGTCGAGTCGATCACCAGCGGTGCCGAGCCGCCGCCAATGGTCACTGTGCCAGTCGAGCTGCCGGTGTTAATGTTGGTGGCATTGTTAGAGCTGGCATTCAGGCTGGCCGTCCCGCCCGACTGCGTTAGGGCGCCGCCAGCCGTCAGCGTCTTGCCGGTCGCCACCGTCAGCGCGCCATTCACCGTGGTAGTAGAGCTAGCCGTACCAATACTGACGGCCGTAGCTGTGGCCGTGCCCACGCTAAGCGTGCCAGCACTGGCCGTGTCGATCAGCGGCGCCAGCAGGCTCGTAGCAGCCGTCACCGTGCCCGTAAAGCTGGCCGCCGAGCTAATCGTCTGGCCATTAATCGTGCTGGCGGTAGTAACCGCGCCACCCGCGCTGACGCTAAATTTGCTGACGCTATTGGCCTGCAAATCAATCAGGTTAGTGCCACCGGGCGAGGCGTTGGTGTTGTTGGCCACAATCAGCGCACTGCCCGCACCAGGATTACCGGCGCTCGTTACCAACAGCGTATCGCCGGTGTTGGTGCCGTTATCGAGCTTGAGCACGCCGCTGGCCACGGCCGAGCTGCTATTGGTAAAGCCGTACAAATAATTACTCGCCGTCACCGCAAAACTGGAAGTGTCGGCGGCGTTCTTGGCCAGATAACTGCCGGCCGCCTGGTAGGTGCCGCTACAAGTACTAGCCACTGTCGTACACAGCGTGCCGCCGGCGTTCGGGAAGGTAATGCTATTATTAGCCGTCGGCGTGGTAAAGCCCACCGTGGTGGTAAACGAGCCGTTGGTGGCCGTAAACGTGCTGCTAGCGTTGCCCTGAATGGTAAACGGCGTGGTGGTGCGGCCCACCGTCACGCTGGTGGCCGTGCCGGTACCAATGCCCAGCGCCACGGCCGTAGCCGTGTCCACCAGCGGCGCCTGCAAGCTCGTGGCCGCCTGCACGCTACCGGTCACGTTGAGTGAGCCGCTCTGCGCCGAGCTGGGGTTCAGCTGGGCAAACTGCGCCGCCGTCAGGCCGCCCAACTTCTCGGAGTTAAAGGCATACGGCGCGGCCGTAAACTGAATCCGCGGGCTCATCTCGCCGTCGCTGTTAAAGTTGATGCCAAGGAAGATGTTGTCGGTATTAAAGTCGACCGAGCCTGGCAAACTAGTCGTATCGCCCAAGTTAGTCTGGAAGACACCATCGGTTACCGTGAGGCTCTTGGACTCGGTCCAGACAGCGCTGCCGCCCGAGCTTACGCTGTAGAGCTTAAACACAAAAGTGTAGCTACCATCGGTCACGTTGGTGCCGTTGCTGTTGACCACCTTGCCCTGGAAGTTGATGGTGTGGTTGATGCCGGTGGCGGCGATCGCACTGGGCGTCGGCAGCAGCTGCCCTACCGCTCCCAGTAGCACGCCAAAGAGACCAATCGCCATAATGGCCCTGGTTACCATGCGACGCGGTGTCACCCCCGCCAGTACCCGGAATCTTCGACTCGTTACGAGACGATTGGGTAGCTGCACTCCATCACACAGTTATGGCTTTATTGTACTAACGCTTACCCGTAAGCACAAGGGTTTTGCGAGCTACTTGGCCAGGTCTTGGCGCAGCTCGTCCAGATCAATTTGGTAACGCTGGTCGACCACAAAGTCGCCGGCCGGGTCCTTGATGGCGTGGTTGATCCAGGCCCGCACCGGTTTGGCGCGATAAATCCGCTGGCCCGAGTCGCGCATAAACTTCTCTAACGACAGCGGTCGGCCGCGCACATTGCTCATGTTAACGATGGCCGCCCCGATCTCAGCCGGATCGCTCAGCTGTTCAACGGTCGTCTCGATGTACAACCCGCCATCGCGCCCAGTCAGCGAGTCAAAGAAGACCAGAAAGGCCCGGCCATTGGCCGCGATATTGCGCGAATGTTGCGCCTCGGGGTCCGACGACCAGAAAAAATTTAGCGCCACATCATACACCGCAAAGACGGGCGTGTTCCACGGCTGGCCGGCGTTACTAGCCGTAGCGATAGCCGGGTGATGTACCCGCCGTAGCAGTTGCCGAGCGTGTTCGAGCCATTCGGTCATGTCCATAGTGGTAGTGTAGCACGATTTTGGCGCTCGTCATGGTTGTGCATCGCTCCATAAATAGGTACGATTTGGCCAGCCCAAAATCTGGGTTGTTCCTAGTACGGAAGGTTGGTCTCGATGACTCATTCGCAGCGAATGTTTCATGCCGTGATGGCCCAAGGCGTCCACGAACTCGCCCAGAGGGCGGGAGCAAAAGGCTGTTGGCGCCTGCCAGTACAGCTTCAGGGCCAGCCCATCTACGCCATTGGTAGTCCGGAGCTGCTGAGCTACTTGCTGCGGCAACGCCAGGGCGACAACCCGCTCTGCGACAACAGCAGCCCGGCCAACGGCATGCTGCGCCGAGCCATGGGCGAAGGCGTCTTCACCACCAACGACCCGGAGTGTTGGCGAACCGCGCACGAGCTCTGGGCGCCGTTCTTTCGGCGCAGCCAGGTGGCGGATATCGCCGCCCACACCACGCTAGATTGGTGGCAGGGCCAGCAGCCCGACCTGATTCAGGGTCGGACCGTGGCGCTGGTGCCGCGGTTCATTCAGCTCAGTGTCCGGGTGCTCAGCCGAGTGGTGCTGGGCGAGTTACCGGCCGCCCAAGCCAGCCAAGTGCCGGCGCTTACCGAGGCTGTCTTCAGCAATATGGCGCTCAACCTAGTGCGATTGGCACTGCCGGACTGGCTGCCGGGTGGCCGACGCTACCAGGAGGCCATCGGGCGGCTCGATCAATTGGTCTACCAGATCATCCAGGGGCGGCGCGACCAGCCCACGACCACCGACAACCTGCTCAGCACGCTGATCGCCAGCGGCAAGATGGGCGACCAGCAGATCCGCGATCAACTATTCACGGCTTTCCTGGCCGGCTTCGACTCCATGGCCGTCACCCTGGGCTGGGCCGCCGAGTTTCTGGCCCGAGATTGGCCCCTCCAACAGGCACTTCAGGCCGAGCTCGCCAGTGGTTGGGGTCAACTGCTTAGCCGAGAACACCGCCACCACTCGCTCCTGAGTCGCGTCGTGACGGAGACGCTGCGGCTCAGGCCATCGTTCCCGGTCTTCTTTGGCGGGGCGGCACGCGACATCGAGCTGCCGGATCATCTGCCGGCCGAGCTGCGGGCAGCCACCCCGGTTATTCCTCAGGGCGCCCAGTTGCTCTTTGTCCCGCTGGCCGCCCAAACCAGTTCCAAGGTGTGGGGAGATCGGGCCAGCGAGTTCGATCCCGGCCGATGGGATGCCGCTTCTGGGACCGCGGCGCAGCGATCGGTCATGCGGCAAGCTTTTCTGCCCTTTGGGCTGGGAGAGCGGCGCTGCCTGGGTGAGCACCTGGCACTCACCGTGGTGCCTCAAGCGCTGGGGCTGCTGGTGGAGCGGTTTGATCTGCTCCCCGTCCGCCAGAAGCTGCCGCCTGGCAGCTACAGCATGACGCTCAGCCCAGCCGGCGGTGCTACCGTCAGACTGGCGTCGCGACCCTAACACCAGCCGTACCGCTTTGGGGCCCGTCAGCAGATTTGTTACTGACGGGCCCGCTCTTTGCCCACCCAGCCTGTATTCAGAATCAGAGAGGTTGTATTATACAACCTACGTCACGGGAGAGAACTAGTTGTATAATACAACTAGTAGAGAATGAGATATGATTCATCAATTTGCCACCCGCTTTAGCCTGCTCAATTACTACATTTATGCCACACTCGGCCTGCACGAGCGCAACGCCTACGATCTCTGCCAACGCATCGCCACCGACTCAGTTGGTCAGGTGACGCCGACGACGGCTACCATGCACCACGCGCTCAAGGGGCTCATGGCCGCCGGAACCATCGAGCCAGCCCCCAGCGACAATGGCCAAGTGCCACAATACCGACTGACGACAACTGGCCAACGCCGACTCCAGACCGAAACCAAGCAGCTCGAACGAGCGCTGCTGCTGGGCCGCCTAGCGCAAACGGGTCGGGCGGTTTAGCCGCCACAACCACCAGCCCAGCAGGCCGGCCGCCACCAGCGCCAGCAGTATGGTCAACCAAATTACCACCTGGCCGGCATACCAGAACGAGGTCGTCAGCATCTGCGTCTGCTCGGTGCCGTCGTAGCGGTAGGTTGACACCACGGCGTAGCGACCGGGCAGCCAAGCCAGGGCCAGCTTCAGCAGCGAGGTGTGGTAGTTGCGATAACTCTCGGGCAGAATCACCGCGCTCTCCGCGTTAAGAGCCGCCCGCTGCACCACTCGGCCTAGCGGATCACGCACCTCCACGACGCCGCGCGGCACCACATGCACGTTGCCATCGTCCTCAAAGCGCTGGTCGATCTGGCCGGGCAAGTGCCACCAGCCGCCGTCGGTGGTCTGGCTCACAAGTCGCAGGCTAGGCGCTGCCCCGCCGTCCTTCGTTACCAGTACCAGCGACGACAGCACCTGCCGCACCCCCACCTCGGCACTGCCGGTCACCGGCGCGCCGCTATCGGTCACGGCCGTAGCCAGCACCGCGCCGTAGTGGCCACCCGGCGCCAGCGAGGCACGATTATCGATCGTCACGGTGATAGCGACGGTCTTCCCGGCCGGCACAAACACTGCATTGGCGCTCAGCCTCATCCACGAGGCCAAACCGTACCGGTGTTCTAGCTCGCCGGTAGGCTGGCCCAAAAAGGCCACGCCGCCCTCCTCGTCGAGCGCACCAAAATCGGCCGCACTGAGCCGAAAGTTCTGATCCTGGCTGGCGTGATTGGTTAATTTGAGCTCAAACTCCACCTGCGACTGACCAGCCGCAATCTCGACCGGCTGAAAGGCCGGTGACACCGCAAACCCATGCCCACCAGCCGCCTGCGCCAAGCCGCCCACCAGGAGCACCCAGCCCAAACCAAGCAGCAGCCCAGTCCAGCCGGCCCCCGCCAGCCACCTCATATCTACCGCCGACCCCGCAACCGCCGCACGCTCTGCGTGGCCCCGCGCCACACGCCGCGGAGGCTAAAGAAGATACCGAAGCCAATCAACGCGATCACTGCTAGCAACACCAGCAAGAAGCGCCACGGAATCACCCAGAACGACACCTCGGCCTCCAGTGGTGCGTCATGGTGGCCGTCATCGTAGACCGCAAAGAGGTGCGCCGTATACTTACCCATGCGGAACTTAAGCAGCTTCGACCAGTCCCATACCAAATGCGTTACCTGATTGCCGTTCTTATCCAGCTTAACCTTGCCATTCTCGGTAATCGGTTCATAATGCGGAAATCCATCGGCCCACGAGATAGGATAGATCCGCTGGGATCCCGGCAACGTATTGCCCAGCTGAGCGTTCACCGGCAGGGTTGCCAGCTGTTTACCACCATAACTAATAAACACATCACCCTGCGGCACCACGTGCACATTGCCCGTATTGGCCACCTGCATGGTAAAGTCGGCCGGCAAAAACTCGTAGACCCGGTGCGTAGCCGCAAACGACACCAGCTGCAGACTGCGCTTGGCGTTGGGCGAGTTAGCATCTAGGAGCACCAGCACGGCGCTACCACCGGCAATGGCATTGGTATGATTATCGAGCCGCGCATCGTCGCCCACTCGCGAAAAGACCACCGCATAGTAGTAACCAAAGGCGGCCGTTTTAGGCACGTTAATGGTCATATGAACGGTCTGCCAGACGTTGGGCGGCGCATCAAACTGCACCTTGTCAAACTTGGCCCAGTCAAAGTAATCATCGCCCGGCTGGCGGTCGATCAGCCGCGGCTTGCCCTCGTTGCCATAGGCTACAAACTTCATCAAGCTCACTTTCAATCGCTCGGTGCCGGTGCCGTTCTGCTTTACTCGCAGATCGGTCGAGACGGTTTTACCCGGATCAGCGATTAGATCGATGGGCAGCGGCGTCGTCTCGAGCACCAAGGGCTTGGAGTCGGCCGCCCGAGCCAGGCCGGGGCCCAGGACGCCGCCGAGCACGAGGATAAAATGAGCGATAATCAGCAGCGAACGCTTCATGGGTTGATGGTCTCGTTAAAAATTGCCGGCGCCCACAACCGTCAGCACGTCGGTGTAGTCGGAGCTGGCCGGGGTGGCGCCCGAGATGGTGGCTCGCTCGATCATGGTAATGACGTCACCGTTGGCCGTGGCCGGCGAGGCACCAGTACACGAGGCGATCGGCTGAAAGCTGCCGCTAAGCGTACCGCCTTGGCTCACGGTAGCCCCATTATACTCAGGGTCGATGGCCAAGGTACAGCCGCCGCTGGCATCGGTGGTGAGGTCGGTGTCGAGCACATACCCTTCGCTACCCACCGACAGCGTTGACGGAGCGCCGTTGACGGTGCCAGCCGTATTGATGGTGTAGCCAGCCGTAGCCGAGTGCAGGCCCTGGTACTGATCCTTGGCCCAGGCAATCCAGCCGCCCTTGGCGTTGGTGGTAATAGTGGCGGTGCGGCCGCCGGTCGAGACCACGCTCAGTGGATCAAGATTACTCGTAAAGGTGTCGGCGTTGCCGTCGAGTGTAAAGATAAACGACGGCGGAACGGTGGCCGTCACCGTGATGGTATCGTCGGCGATGTTGGCCAGCGCGATCTGGGTGAGGTCGACGACGGCGCTGCCCGAGGTCTGCGTCTGAATGCTAGCTTGCTGGCTATTAGCCGCCGCGGCCGCCGTAGTCAATGTATTAGTAGCCGCAAAGTTAAAGCAGTACAGCGTTCCCGGCGTTAAGTCACCCGAGGGGAACGTGACCGTCTTGGCCGAGTTATCGGCCGCTGTAGCCGTGCCGATGCCGGGCCAAGCCGTAGCTGTGCTCGGAATATTGGTAGTCGTCACCGTCCAGTTGGCGGCGGTGGTGTTCAGCGTGTAGGTAATCGGGAAGGTTACCACTACCTTGGCCTCGGTGCCAACCGTGGCAGGCTGAGCACAGACCATGCCACCGGTGGCCATGTTGGCCTTCATGCGGTCGAGGCGCACGTAGGCCTGCTGAAAACCAGCTTCGGCCTGAGCCGGCACCAGCGACGCTAGCGTGCTAATCGCCAGTATTCCCGCAACAATAACCCGAATGGGCAGACGCTGACTCCAGCGGTGCATTAAAACTCCATCACACTACTTGTATCTAGTGTATCCGAAGCATAAGCACCATGCAACAACTTTATGTCGCCGCAGCGCGTCTGTGTTTATATTGGGTTGGTATTTGGAGCGGGGCTCCTGGCGAGGATCGGCCTCGGCAGGAGCCTCTCTCGGAGTAGTAAGGGTCTAAAAGTTACCGGCGCCCACCACGGTCAGCACATCGGAGTAGTCCGAGCCGGCCGGGGTGCCACCACGGATAGCGGCGCGCTCAATCAAAGTCAGCACATCGCCGTCGGAAGTGCCAGGCGGCAGACCGGGGCGGGTGCAGGCGGCGATGGGCTCAAAGTTGGCCGTTAAGCCGCCGCCGCCTATACCACTGGCGCTGTTGTACTTAGCGTCCACGGCCACGGTGCAGCCGCCGGCCGCGTCGGTCGTCAGGTCGACGTCCAGGGCGTAGCCCTCGGTGCCAGCGGTCAGGTCGGCCGGCGAAGTGGCGTAGTTAATCGACGGAATGGTGTAGTTGGCCGTGGTCGAGAACAGGCCTTGCTGCGAGTCTTTGACCCAGGCGATCCAGCCGCCCACAGCGTTGGTAACGATCGTAACGGTGCGGCCACCGGTGGCACTAATCGAGCCGGGGTCAAGGTTGGCCGGGAACGTATCGGTATTGCCGTCGAGCGTAATGGTGAAGTTCGGCGGCACCACCGCGCTCACCGTAATGGTGTCGTCGGAGATGATAGCCGTCGACCAGTTGGTCTGGTTGACCGGGGCCGGGGTGCCGGCGTTGTCGTAGCTAATGAGCGTAGCGCCGACGATGCCCGACGACAGGCCGGCCGAGCCGTTCGTCAGCGTGTTGACGGACGCAGTGTGGAAGCAGTACTGGGTGGCAGCCGTCAGGTCGCTTGAGGGGAATGTGACCGTGTGGCCGCTCACGGCCGTAGCAGTACCGATGCCAGGCCAGGCAGTGGCGCCGGTCGGCAGGTTGGTGGTATCCACGGTCCAGTTGGCGGCCGTCGAGTTAACCACATAGTCGGTGCCGACCGTCTGCGTTGGGAACGTGATCTTAATCAGCGTCTCAGTGGCAGCTGTTGAGGCAGCCGATGGCGTCGCGCAGACCATCACGCCGGTGTGAGCCAGCGCCTTGTGCGTATCCGGGCGCACCCACGCCTGCGTAAACTGCGGCGGGATGGCGTAGGCGACGCCGGTCAAACTTGGCACCACCAGCTCTAAAACCAGCGCAGCGGTAGAGGCAATAATGAGTTTTAGTTTGGCTTTGGTCATTTGGGGTTTGGTTTGGATCTTTTAAGCCGAGAGTGGCGGTAACGTTTGTGATCTTTTAAACTACTTACGCTTACCTTAACCGATAGCACTTCGGACTGTCAACACTTTTTACAACGTTTCTTTTCCACAACAGAACCGCACAACAACCGCTCAAAAACTAGCCGAGGCGATGGCCGTCAAGATCTCGGTGTAGTCGCTCGATGACGGCGTCAGTGGCTTGGATTTAGCCTTAAGGATAAATGAGCCCCGACCAGCCGTAATCGGTGCGGCGGCCGTAAACAAGTCGCGAATCGTCTGGTCGACCAGGCCGACGTTCTGGCTGGCGCCGTTGTACGGCGAGCTGGTCACGAGCGGGCCGCCGGCGCTCTGGGTAGCGCTAGCCGCCTGCACGCCAAAGCCCTCGGCCTGGGCGCTCAAGTCGCCGGTTAGCGCGCCAATAGTATAGGCGCTGGTGGTGCTATGGAGGCCGGCGTTCTGGCTGCTCAGATACACCTTGCCGCCCGATTCGCCGTTGGTATCCAGGCTCACCCAGACGCGCTGCGGCGAATCGACCACGCTGCCGGGCAGCAGGTTACCAAAGTCGATAGCGTACGGCGGATTGGTCGAGACATCGGTAGCCGACACGTCAATGTCGAACGACAACTGTGGATCACTCGTGGTAGCGCTGGCCGTCGGCCCATAGGGTGACTCGGTAAATTTGCCCGTGTAGGCCTTAGCCTTTACGGTATACACCGTGCTGCGCGACAGGCCGCGCACAAACACGCCGGCGCCACCGCCCCAGGCCGCATAGGTCTGATAATCGCTAAAGCTTAAGCTCGAACCGATAGTAAGATCACTCTTAACGTACTGGGTGGTGGCAAAGTTGTCGGTGCTAATGGCCACAGCAAATTTAGCATCGCTAGGGTTATTCTGGGGGCCGATCGTCAACAGCAGCTTATTGTACCAGCTAGCACTATTCACAATGGCGACGGTCGGCACGTTGGCCTCTTTGGTGTGGGTCTCGCCGGCCCGCACACTGTAATTGGTCGACGACTCGGTGCCGCTGGCCGTATCACCGGCCAGGCCGTTCAGCCGATAGCTGCCGCCACTAGAGGCCGAGTTAGCCGTGCCGCCACTGCCAAAGCCATACGAGTTCAAATGATAGCTCCCGCTAGCCGGCAAGCTGGCCACTAGCAGCCCCGCTAACGCCCAGCTCCACCACTGGCCAGTCATTTGCGCCACCGGGCACCAGCCGTAATCGTCTTCATAATGGTCACCACATTATCGGCCGGATCGGTACTAACCACCGCCACGGTCAATAATTTACCTTGATGAGGCCAAAATAGCGTCTGCTCTGAGTGATCGTTCTTGGTCATCAGCGTCACCACCTCGCCGCCCACCGTCACCACGCTGGGCGCGTACACCGCCGACTGTAGCTGTCGCAGCCGGTAGCTGGCATCATCGGCCAAGCTGCCCGACGGTAGCGTCCGTACATCCACGGTAATGGTGTGGCGATAGTTGCCCTTGGAGCCCAGCGTGTACTGCTCCAGCGCCGCGTTGTCGGTCTTAACCTGCCCCACCATGTCGAAGCTCCGCGGGTACGGCAGCTCCACATACAAGCCACCCAGCAGATTGATGGTGGCCGGCGTGGGGCTGGGCGCTAGGCTCGCCTGAGCCTGCTTGAGCGTTAGCGTGCTGGCCTGCACCGGATCATTAATAAACTTAAGTACCACCACCATAGCCAGACCAAAGGCCAGCCCAATCATGGCCATGCCGGCCAGCCAACCCGCCCAGCGCCAGGGCGAGCGGCCAGCCCAGCGACGACCGCCCGCCACTGCCGGTACCGGCGCCACCGCTCCGTGCAGGCTGGTGGCCGGCAGACCGGTCGCTCGCTCTGGCGCGCTCATGCCACTGCCTCAAACTGGCGGCGCATCACCGCCTTCTCACGCCGCTCGCCCAGCCAGAACGATACCACCATGAGCAGCAGTACAATCCAAATCGGCCACAGCATCACCAGGTCAAAGGTCTTCTTGGCCGGCTGAGCCGTCGAGCTGGCCGCCGTCGATTGGCTCACGATCGTCGTCAACTGCAAGTAAGCCGTATGCCCAGCCGCATCCGTGGCCCGAATAATCAGCGGAAACGAGTTCAGATAGCCGGTACCAATCTTGCGATAAACATGGCTGGCCGTAAACGGCCCCGGCGCCAACCGCGTCAGCAGATCCGAGGTGCCGTCGCCCCAGTCCACGCTAACGGCGTAGGGCGACTGGCCACCCACCAGCTCGATCGGCCAGACCACCTGCTCGCCCGGCTGCACCCCGCGATAGTAGCTGGTCGACTGAATGATCAGCTCGGTGGAGAAACCCAAGCCGCCGGCCGGCGCCACCAATGTCACATTCACTGCCGGCGACTCCGGCCCGGCCTGGTCGTTGGCGTTATACGATACCGCGGTCAGCGCGTTCTGGCCAATGACTAGATCAATTTGCAGCGAAAAATGCCCCGAAGCATCGCACAGCACGCTACCCGCCAAAATGCCGTTCTTAAATACCTTAACCAGCGTGGCCGGTTGGCAGGTGCCAACTACGGTAATGGGGTTGGTCTGAAACACTTGGCCGTTCACCGGCGAGGTGATGATGGCCGGCTTAACCGGCCGCGGTCCATTCACCACCGCGCCTACCGTATACTGGCCGCCGCCAGTGGTATTAGCGGCCGTGGCCGTAACCGAGTAAGCCCCCAGCAGCAGGCCGCACAACACCAGCACAAATACCAGCAAAGCGTAGGAGGTCTCGTGGTGCGGCCGCAGCCGCCCCGTATGACGATGGTGACTATATCGTAGGCTAACCATTAGCTTTAATCTTATCATAAGACCAGGCGGCCGCCCGAGAGCCCAATTTCGCCTCAACTAAGGCTCGATCGGCTCAAAAGATTAGTCTCAGCCATTGCTCAATAAAGCCGCACCTCGTATCATAAAGCATAAGCATAGTTGTGAGACGCCCTGTGGCCGACGAACCCACTCCCCAACCAAACGCAACCACCCCCGCCGGCCCAGACGCCTCGGCGCCTAAAGCCGACCCCACCGGCGCCCCTAACGATGGTGCCCCAACTCAGTCTAGCCCGGCCAACCCCGCCAATCCGTCGGCCAGCGTTCCCACCGAACCCCTAGCCGACGGCACCACCCCTACCGTTCTCCAAACGGGCGCCGGCCGACCACATGCCACCGCCAAAGTCGCCCCCATGGGCCTCGGCCGCATCTACCGCCGCGCCGACGTCATCACCACCCTCATTACTCTCGTTACGGCCCTGGTAGCAAGCAGCCTTGTCCTCGGTATCTACATTTACGCCACGCGCGGCAAAACCATCACTGCCCCGCCGCCCAAGCTCACTACTCTTAGCTCGGCCGATCTGCAGAAGCTAGGCGCCTTCTTTACCGGCAACAACGTCGGCACTTCATCCGAGATCCTCACCATCAGCTCAGCCTCACTGTTTAAGGGTCGGGTGGGCGTTAATAATGATCTAAAAATAACTGGGGACCTCTCGGCCGACGGCCCCACCGCCCTAGGCGCCCTCACCGTCGACAAAGTCGCTACCCTGGGCGTTACTAACGTGCGCGGCCAGCTTACCGTAGCAGGGCCGCTCACGCTACAGAGCCCGGCCACCCTGGCCGCTGGCGCCAGCATTAGCGGCAACGTCACCGCCTCGGGCAATGGCAGTTTTGGGGGCTCACTCTCGGCCGGCCTCCTCAGCATTCACGACCTTACCGTGACCGGCACCCTTAACCTCAGCGGCCATCTAGCCATCACCGGCCAGACCCCCACGGTGGCTCCGGCCGACGGTGCCGGTCCCAGCGCCAGCACCAGCATCGACGGCAACGACTCCGGCGGCACGGTCACCGTCAACACCGGCTCCATCACCTCAAGCGTGCTTAACAATGGCGGCCTACTCGTCACCGTTACCTTCCGCACGCCCTACGCTCGCGTGCCCCACATCATCATTAGCGCCGACGGCGCCTCGGCCGGCGGGCTCTCACCCTACGTCCAAAAATCCCCAACCGGCTTTACCATTGGCACGGCCAGCGGCGCCAAAGGTGGTACCTCATACTCCTTCGACTACTGGGTGGTACAGTAGCCAGACCTAAGCCGGCTGAGCCGCTCGCAGCTCCGTAATATCGACCGAATGTTGTCGTGCTACCCGGCGCACACCACGCAGCTCCGCTCGTACCTCGGCAAAGCCCTGACGCATCTCTTCGCTCAGTTCAGCAAAGCTATCGACCATTACTCCCTGGAAGTCCTCAAACTCCTGGCCAAGACCGGCCACGTCAACCTTTAATCCCGCTATATCTGTTTGCAGATGCACTACATCACTTTTTAGCCCCGTCACATCCGTCCGCAACTCGCCCACATCGGCCCGCAATGGCCCAACCGCAGCCTTTACCTCAGTCTGCACCAGCGTCCGTATGTCGTCTAACGTAAAATCGACCTGCGCCACCCCTGCCCCTTTCATTGTTCCCATTATAATGGCTCACCCGCACTTCATAATATCGAACAAAAACCGAATCTGCAAGTCCCAAAAAATCCCGCCGCAGCGGGACCTCCTGGTTTAGCCGATCTTGGTGATCTTGATCTGGCTGTAATGCTGACGGTGGCCGGTTAGGCGCTTCACGCGCTTCTTGGCCTTAAACTTGAGGACCTTAAGCTTATCGCCCTTAGCATCAGGGTCGACCACCTCGGCCGCCACCTTAACGCCGGCCACCGTTGGCTGGCCCACCTTAATGGCGTCGCCGTCGATCGTCATCAGTGCATCAAACTCAATCTTCTTGATATCGCCGAGCAGCTCAACCTCGAGCACCTCGTCCTTCTTCACCAAATATTGCTTCCCGCCGGAAGTAATAACTGCTTGCATGTAAGCTCCTTTTTAGCCTGGGTCTAGCAGGCGTGCTTAAAATTCTGGGCGTAACTGGAAAATAATAACAGGTTTGGCCCCCGAATGCAATGCGCCGCACTGCATTCGGGGACCGCTCGTCTATGCCCCAGATCTCGAATGCTCTACAGCAAACCGCAGCTACGGCAAGCTTCGAGAAGCTTGCCAAGCGTTGAAAACTGAACCACCCCACACCTTGAACCCCAACTAAAAAGACGACACACTGTTTTCTGTCCGCTCTAAACAAACAGGAAAACAACTATGTCGTCACTCAATATTGTACGCGGTATCCGTACTTGTATACAAAACCAACTGCTC
>DATIIV010000027.1:0-58084 GCA_035479295.1 Candidatus Saccharimonadia bacterium
TTCCGGTCACCGGATCCCTGTCGAGGGAGGTACCATCCGGCTTCCAGAAGAATTACTTCCTCTAGCACTTCATTTATGGCTATTACGGGCCACCCGTCGGGTTCTACTCTCGCTGATGCGATTTCTTCCCGCAGCTTCGCGATTGATAGCTGCTCATGGCATCCTTGCGTCACTACTTTTTTATTAGCATTTTCGGTTTTTGTTTGGTATCATTAACGCATAGGATTTTCAAACCTATTCTGCTACTCTGGATTTAGAGTAAAGCATTAGCTTTATGGAGGATATTATGGCAAACGCAGCGAAAATTGAAGTTAAAGTTGAAGAGCTAAAGATCCTAAAGGAGCTGTTAGAAAATGAACGCGCTAACTTCCAGGTCATAGACGAGTCAAAGGCGTCGGTATCGCTCAAAAAGTATAAGGAGCTTCTTGACTCGCTGTACATTAAAGTGGAGCTCCAAGTTGCCCAATGATAATGGTCACCTCTGATATTGGTGACACACAACCCCCAAACGTAGTTTTTGGCGCCCTCTGGGCGCCAATCGCAAGAAAGGGGTTTTTAGATTTTGAGCACCAAATGAAAGAGCTTCGTCTTAAACATAAATGCTGGGGGAAGCTCCAGTGGAAGAAAACGATTGGTAGCCAAAGTATATTTGATTTTTATAGAGAATCAATTGATTTGTTTATTGATACCGATTTATTAGCATTCAATTCAATTATTGTCGACAAAGATGTGCTTCATCACCATGCTAAATACCTGGGGTCAAATATCAATGCTACAAAAGCTAGTTTTGTATACCTTCTTCTTTCGCGAGGTAGCCGCCGCTACTGCTCAGCTGGCGACTCTTTACACATCCTGCTTGACCGCGGTGAACATAAGCCAGCTGAAATTCAAAAAATTCGAGATGACATCGAACGTTACTATCTAAAAGAACGAACAAGTTTTAGCGTGAACCATATACAGCAATGCGATGCGCACATCGTTTCAACTATTCAAATAGCCGACTTCATAATCGGAGCCCTAAGTCGTCGAATCAACAATACAGCAGCCAGCACTCAGCATGAGGCGCTAACCGCCCATCTAGAAAAAAGGCTAGGACAAAGTCTCTTATATTCCACGCCTCAAAGCTATAAAAAGCTAAATGTATGGAAATGGCATCCTGGCTCTCCTTTTGCCAACGCCTAGCCCGGCAAATCATTCTCACCCTTTGCACAGTAAGGAGAATATGCTAACTTTGCGCCATGCACAAGGATATATTTAGCTCATCGGACAAAGTCGTACTCGGCACCAGTATCGCATTGATGGGGCTAGCGTTTTCTGCACTTCCCTCTTCGCTTAGTAGCGTAATCTCTGTGAGATTATGTCTAATAGCTTCAATTATATTTTTTGCTCTCAGCTTTAGTCTTACCACTTGGTGGCAACCACGCAAAAGTATCCGCAGTAAGTTAGCTGACCAATTGTCCCGCAAAACTCAAGAGAAGTTTGTAAAACGCATGACTTCAGTGCACGAAGACGTTCATATGCCGCTCAACACCACACTCATTAATGCAAAGATGAAAGATTTAGCAAGGGGAGCTACCAACGAGTCTGACTTCAATTTCAAAGTTGACCAAACAACTTTCACTGATGCAAAGGTCGAAAAAAGCTTCGCTGACACAATGGAAAGCATGTTAATTCATATGCAAACCGAGGGTCAGGATAACTACCGAAGGGCATTCTTGCAGCCTCTCAATGAGCCGGCAGCTCGACTAAAGTTTCTTATAGACTTATGCGCTAATAAGACCCGCTACTACCTTTATGCACTCGGCATTATCTTGCTTGTGATGGCAGCGGGCTTATATTTGAGCTCAACTAGCTAGTAGTATCTTCCTCTAAGATTAGAGGCTTTGCTCTCCGTTCTACTTACTCGTATCGACTCAATCGCCCACCCAACAACGCCTATAATCACAACCGCGAGCTATAACACTCACAAAAGGACCCCCACCATGCCCAAACAAACCATCACCGGCATCGGCGGCATCTTCATCCGCGCCAAGGACCCCGCCGCCCTCGCCCAGTGGTACGACGACCACTTCGGCATTACCGCCATGAGTGCCACCAATACCGAGCCCTGGCAGCAAGCCGGCGGCCCGACGGTCTTTGCGCCGTTTGAGGCCAGCAGCGATTATTATCCGCTCGGCCAGCAAGTGATGCTCAATTTCCGCGTGGCTGACCTCGACGCCATGCTGGAGCAGCTGCGGGCCGGCGGCGTCAAGATCGACGACGACCGCCAGGAGGCCGACTATGGCCGGTTTGCCTGGGTGTACGATCCCGAGGGGAATAAAGTGGAGTTGTGGCAGCCGCTGGGTTAGCTCGCCCTAGAAATAGCCCAACTTCTTGAGCAACCGCTCACTCGGCGGAACGTGCTCGTAGCTGGCCAGCTCGGTTATGGCGGCCCACTTGAGCTCCTCGTTGGGGTTAACCGGCTTAGGCTCGCCCGAGGCCAGCTCGCACAGTGCGTCGAGGTAGATGAAGCGCTTCACCTCCCCGTCGTGGTCGGCCTTTTGATCCTCATCCCAGGTGAGCTGCTCGCTGATGGTGACGGTCATGTTCCAGCGCTCCAGGAGCTCGCGGTTGAGCATCTCTACCACTGTGCCGTCGCCTTCTAGCCGACCGCCGAAGAGGCCCCACGGCTTATCGTAGGGATTCTTGGCCGGGTCGAACTTTCGGAGCAAGATGCGGTCGCCTTGGCGAATAACGGCAATGGCCATGAGTACGGTTTTCATAGAGCCCAGTGTACCACAGCCCGGGCGATTATTCGCCCACCGTGCCCGTCTTCACCTCGCCATCCCGCACGTAGTTGGCCGCGATAATGCCGCTGGGCGTCACGGTGGATTCGGTGAGCTTCCAGGCCGCCGGGCGTACGCCCTCGCCCCACAGGCGCTTGCCCTGGCCCAGCGTGACCGGGAAGGTTTTGAGCCATAACTCGTCCACCAGATCGTGCTCCAGGAGGGTCTGGATCATGTTGCCGCTGCCGTGCACCTGCAGCATGGGGCCGTCGCCGGCCTTTAGCTCGCGCAATTGTGTCACCACATCGCCATGAATCTGCACGGTTTTGTCCCAGCTGGCCTCAAACGGGTGGTCGGTTACTACGTACTTGGTGGCGGCATTAAGCGGCTGCCCTACCTCGTTGTCGTGCTGCGGCCAGTAGCCAGCAAAGATGTCGTAGGTTTTGCGGCCGAGCAGTAGGTCAAACGGCTGGCCCATTTGTTTGGCCATAATTTCACCGCTAGCTTCGTCAAAGAACGGCGCCGTCCAGCCGCCGTACTTAAAGCCGCCCGAACGGTCTTCGTCGGGGGCGCCCGGCGCTTGCATGACGCCGTCAAGTGATACGAACGTTAGGACGACGAGTTTACGCATAGCTGACTCCTTATTGTCAGGCTAAATTATACGCTTGACCGGCTAGAACCAAAACTGCTGCTGGAGCAAAGATATTTGGCGCAACCCAGCATTTTCCATTTGTGGAAAATGGAAAATAACGATTTGGGGTAAATACAGCTGCCCGCCCGGCTAAAGCCTTACGCCCCTGCCAGCAAATGCACCAAATACTGCACCCCTTGCAGCACAAAAAATGTCGCCAGCGGCGCCAGATCCACACCCGGCAACTGCGGCAATAGCCGGCGCACCGGCGCTAAGATGGGCTCGGTGAGGTTAAGCAAGCCGCCATAAAACCAGCTGCCGTGCAGCCGCGGAAAGTAGCTTAAAATAACCCGCAGCAGTAACAGCGGGCTAAAGATCAGCACGAACAGATCGACAAACGTGACCAGGACCAGCTCGATCATTGGTGGGCCAAGTAGCTGATGTCGGTGGGTGCAGGCAGCTGGTCGTCACCGGCCCACAGCTGCACCGGGCTGCCGTCATCGCGCAGCAATAGTACGGCCGGCCGGGCCAACACGTCGTAGTGCTCGGCCAGCTGCACACCGCGCGGCGAGTCGGCGTCGAGTAGCTCGGTCTCAACTTGGAGCGGCTCCAGCCGGCGTGCCAGCTCCTGCATCTGACCCTCGCCGGGCGTCTGGCGGTTGTACAGCAAATACGTCTTCATTGCCGTTATTGTAGCATCTTTTGCGCCTCGTTCGCGCTCATTATGTAGGCGGCCGGGGCACCTGCACCCTCCACAGGTTCCCCAACTATCCACACAATCAGCTAACTGGCTCGTTCCCGCAGTCGCCGCAACTCGGCCTCAAAGCTAGCCACATCGGTAAAGCTGCGATAAACGCTGGCAAACCGCACGTAGGCTACCTCGTCGAGCTGCTCCAGGCCGACCATCACCAACTCACCCACGCACTTACTCGTGATTTCGGCCTCGCCTAGGCTGCGCACTTCGCGCTCGATACTGTTAATGAGCTCCTCGATTTGAGCAATCGCAATCGGCCGCTTCTCCACCGCGCGATAGACACCTGAGGCCACCTTGTCGCGGTTGAACAGCTCGCGACGGCCGTCTTTTTTGACCACCGCCACCATGGGCGTCTCCATGCGCTCGTAGGTAGTAAACCGCGCATTGCAGCTAAGGCACTGACGGCGTCGGCGCACCGTGGCATCACTATCGAGATCGCGCGACTCGATAACGCGCGAGTCGAGGCATTGGCACACATGGCACTTCATATGTTGTCGCCCTCCGTCTCATACCCCACAGGTGGTGTATGTAATTAGTAGCATACCACTATCGCAAGCACTACCACTATAGTATTTTCCACAACAAGCGAGGCCCGACGACGGACCCCGCTTGGAGAAATCTTGAAACTGGTTGGCTTAGAGTGAGATACCGTCGACGGCAGGCCCCGTCAGTCTAGTCGAGCTTGTGACGAATGAAGGCCGGCACGTCCAGGTCACTGTTGTCGTCAAGGCCGAGTTCGCTCAGCGGCTGCGACTTGGCGGCCGGTGTCGGCGCCTCGCTTGCCTCCTCGTAAGCCGGCATGACTGGCTCCGCTGCGGCCGGCCGGTGCGTGGCGGCGCTGTGGTGCGCGGGTGCGGCGGCCGGATGGTGGCTAGTAGCCACGTGGTGCACCGGCGGCTCCTCACGGTTGTCCTCGGGCTCAATCGAGGCCAACGGCGCAAAGCGGCGCGGCGGCGCCACCACCTCGGGCTCAGGCTGGATCGGCACCACCTCGGGCTCAACCGCCGTCTGCAGCCGTTCATTGATGAGCGGTTGGCGCGATAGCGGCATCACCGCTGGCTGCTCGTAGACCGGCTCGGGTTCTGGCTCAGGTTGGGGCGCCGCCGCGTGAACCGGCGCAGGCGCCTGGGGCTGTGGCACCGAGGTAGCATAGTGCGTATTAACCGGTCGCACCGACACCTCACGCTCGCGCGGCACCGTGTCGAAGCCCGTCGCCACCACCGTAATCTGCACGTCATCTTCGAGCGACTCATCGAGCACCGCGCCAAAGATGATGTTGGCGTCCTCGGCTACCGCCTCGGTGATGGTCTTGGCCGCCTCGTCAATCTCGTGCATGGTCATGCCACGGCCGCCGGTAATGTTAAACAGCACGCCCCGTGCGCCCTCAATGCTCGTCTCGAGGAGCGGCGAGTCGATAGCCTGGCGCGCCGCCTCCACGGCTCGACTATCACCGCGCGCGCGCCCAATGCCCATCAGAGCCGAGCCGGCGTTGCTCATAATGGCTTTCACGTCGGCAAAGTCGAGGTTAATGAGGCCATGAATAGTGATTAAGTTGCTAATGCCCTGCACACCCTGCTGCAGTACCTCGTCCACAATACCGAAGGCATCAACCAGACTAGTCTTGCGGTCGATCATCTGCAGCAACCGATCATTTGGGATAGTGATGAGCGTATCAACGTTATCCTTGAGGTCGGAGATACCACTGTCGGCACTGCGCCGCCGCCGCTCGCCCTCAAACGTAAACGGCTTCGTGACGATGGCCACCACCAGCGCTCCGGCCTCGCGAGCTGCCGCTGCCACAAATGGCGCGCCGCCCGTACCGGTACCGCCGCCTTCGCCCAGGGTAATAAAGACCATATCGGCGCCCTTAACGGCCTCGTAAATCTCCTTCTCACTCTCTTCGGCGGCCCGGCGGCCCACCTCGGGATCAGCGCCCGCGCCCAGACCGCGCGTCGTCTCGCGGCCAATGTGAATTTTATTATGCGCCTTTGAATGCAGCAGCGCCTGGGCGTCGGTGTTGATCACCACAAACTCCACGCCCTGCATTTTGGCTTCAATCATGCGGTTAACCGCCGAATTGCCGCCGCCCCCGACACCGATAACCTTGATCCGGGCCGACGTATCGACCTCGGGCAGTATTTCTGCCATACGATAGTTACTCCTTACCACCAAAGAACCCAGCCAACGAGCTCAAGCGATCGTTAACGTTTTATATGGGTACAAGGTGCAGTCTAACGCGCTTGTTCAGACAATGCAAATAAGTTATTCGCCTTAGGAGAGCAAAAACCTGTGTATATTTTAATTGTTCAATAGCGCCACTTTTGACCTTTGTTAAGGTATGCGATAATAGCGATAAATAAGCCGATTACTCGCTTTAAAGAAAGTGCCCGAATAAAAGTTTTCCACAAGCTTAACGGGTTCCGGGCGATAACCCGGAACCCGCTCCTGCAAATAGCTTCGATTCAAGCACCTACCGTGGTAGGGCTAGCCTCGAGATGGCGGTAATTATTTCCCGTCGTTGCGCCCTGTCAGTTTCGCATCGTTCAAATCATGCGCTCCCCTTCGGAGGAAATTGCGAGGATCACTCAGGAAGCACTGAAACATCGACAACGGTCTCGTCGCCGCTCCAGTCGTCCCACGCACACATGTCTTCTCTACCCATGATTCCTCTCCGCTATCGATCACCGCTGGTGTGCTTCCGTTCCTCTCTGGGGGGGCAGAAGCACCCCGTCATAATAGCAGACAATAAACTGCTTAAGCTACGGCAACAGCCGCTTAAAGATCCCGGTAATCCGATCGACGGCTTGGCCAATACCCGCTCCCGGCGCCGGCGCTACTCGGCCATGGCTCATGTTCTCTAGCATAAGGCCGATGGGCGCGGCAAAGGCTGGATCGTTGATGCGGTCAACGATGCCGCTAAAGCCCTCAGGCTTGCCCACGACGGCCGGCAGTTCCAGCAGCTCCTTGGCCAGCTCCTCGATGCCGATCATCTTGGCGCCGCCGCCGGTTAGTACCACACCCCCCGGCAGCAGGTGGTCCTTGCCGACCTTCTTGAGCTCGGCCCGCACCAAGTGGAAGATCTCGTGGAGGCGAGCGCCAGCGATCCTTTGCAGATCACGCCGAGCAATCAAGTTGTTGTCACCCTCCAGCTCCTCAATCCGAACCTTCTCGGCCAGATTAACCTTGCTAACGTGAGCCCGCACATGGGTGAGCTTGATCTTCTCGGCCGTGTCGATATCGGTCTTGAGACCAATAGCCAAGTCATTGGTAATGTGACCGGCCCCTACCGGCAGCACGCTCGAATACAGCACATCGCCCTCTTCATAAATGGCGATACCAGTGGTGCCGCCGCCAATATCGATAACGGCCACGCCGAGCTCTTTTTGCCGCTTGGTGAGTACGGCCCGAGCGGCGGCTAGTGGCACCAGCACCTGGCCCTGAATCTCGATGCCGGCTTGATAAATACTGCGGTCCAAATTTTTGATGGCTGGCGTAGCGGCCGTCACGATGTGCGACTCTACCTCGAGGCGCACCCCATTCATGCCGACCGGATCCTTAATATTGCTCTGCGAGTCAACGGTGTAACTGCGTGGAAATACCTGCAGAATCTCGCGATTGGGCGGCAGCTGAATGGCCGTAGCCGCCTCCTCCACTCGGTGCAGGTCATCAATTGTGATCTCCTGGTCGGCCCGACCAACCGCGATGACACCCTTGGAGTTGAGGCTCTGCACGTGAGCGCCGTCGATGCTAATGGTGGCGCGGTCGATCGCCACTCCCGAGATGCGCTCGGCCTCATCTACGGCAGCGGTAATGCTTGAGACCGTCTCCTCGACATCTACCACCACCCCCTTACGCATGCCGCTGGTCGGCGCCACGCCCACTCCGATGACACTCGGCAGAGCCGCGCCCTCTTCGTGTAGCCCAACAATGCAGCAGACCTTAGTGCTGCCGATATCCAGGCCGATATAGATTTCTTCGGTAGTTTTTGCGGCCACGATAGCTGCCGGTCTCCTCATTGACTCATATTATAGTTCTTACGCCATAGATTGCGCAAATACTGACGACATTAGTATATAGCGTTCTGGCCTGAATCTAAATACTGTTCGCCCTGAACAACTTTGTTGTTCTAACGAGTTAGAATCTCGGCGCCGGTCGATGTAATTAAGACCGTGTGCTCAAACTGAGCCCCCAAGCTACCGTCAGCCGTCTTTATAGTCCAGTTATCTTCGGCCACATAAATCTCTCGACTACCCAGCGTCGCCATGGGCTCAATCGCAATAGTCATGCCGGCCTTAAGGCGCATACCCGTGCCCGCCTTGCCATAATTGAGCACCAGCGGATCCTCATGCACCTCGTGGCCAACTCCATGACCGCACATCTCCTCGATCACCCCCAAGCCATCGCGGCGCAACCGGCTCTCGATGGCGTGCGAGATATCGCCCAAGTGAGCGCCCTCGCGAGCCTGCGCGATGCCCTTAGCTAGCGCCTCCTCGGTTGCTTTTAGGAGCACTTCTGCCTCCGGGCTAGCGTGACCCACCGCCACGGTAACAGCGCCATCGGTGATCATGCCGCCGTAGTTGACGCCAAAATCGAGACCCACGATATCGCCCTCGGCCAACTGTCGCTTGCCCGGAATGCCATGCACCACTTCGTCGTTAATCGAGATGCAGATAACCGCCGGAAAACCCTGATAGCCCAAGAACGCCGGCTGGCCGCCCAGGCGCTGCAGTTCTTGACTAGCCAAGCGATCCAGCTCGCGCGTTGTAATACCGGGATGAACGCGATCCTGAAGGTACCGCAGGACCGCCGCCAGCATCTGGCCGCTAATGCGGATATTAGCAATCTCAGTCGGCGTTTTTACTTGGTTCATCATGCTAATGTTGCCTCTATGCTTTCCGTTACTTGGTCGATAGTGCCCCCGCCGTCGACAATAGCTAGCAAACCACGCGGCTGATAAAACGCTACCAATGGTTGCATAAGTTTTTGATACTCTCGCCACTTCTCGCGCTGAGCCGCCGACGAATCGTCGCTGCGGCTGCGCAACCGGAGTCGCTCCCGACTGGTTGCCTCATCGATGCTCAGCAAGATAACGCGCCGCAAGTGCCGCCCCCACTGGGGTAGTTGCTGCTCTAACCAAGCTGCTTGATCGGCCGTACGCGGGAAGCCGTCGAGCACAATACCTTGATGGCGCGGCACAGCCGCAACAGCCTCGGTCAGAACCCGCTGAACCTCGGCGGTGGGCGCCAGCTCACCACTACGCAGCTGAGCTGCTGTTACGGGATCGCGCCGCAAGAGTCGGCCGGTTGAAAAATGCGCCCAGCCTTTGGCCGTCGCCAGCCGCTCGCCCTGCACCGTCTTGCCCGCTCCGGTCGGACCCCACAATACTACTATCTCGGCCATTCTCGTACCAGGTATGGTGCAAAAATTACAACACCTATCATAGCGGCGGCCACTGCAGCTAGCAACACGGCACCGGCCGCCATATCCTTAATGATCATTATCTTAGGGTTATGATTGGTATCAACCAGATCAAGGGTCTTCTCGATAGCGGTATTAAAGATCTCGGCCAAGAAGACGATGATAACGGCAAAGAAGATCGCCGCCAACTCGGCATCCGAGACGCCCAGCACGAGGCCCAACATAAATGCGGCGATGGCGAACAATAAATGTACTCGAGCGTTACGCTCGTAACGGAACACGTAGACCACGCCCTGCAGCGCATAGTAAAAGCCTTTAACAAACTTGCGCAAAGCCGCTTCTAATCTTGCCATACAAACTCCCGGTAGCTATAACCTACCTGGCTCATGAGCCGCCGCTGCACTTCCTGCATGGCGATCTGGCCGGCCTCGCCTTGGTGATCGTAGCCCAGAATATGGAGCACGCCATGCAACGCCAGCAACGCCACCTCCTCGGCCAGCGAAGTGCCGGCCTGAGCAGCCTGCCGAGCGGCTGTTTCGAGGCTAATCACCATCTCGCCAACCACACCGTCGATCGGCTCACCCCCATCCTCAACATAGCTAAACGACAGCACGTCGGTAGCGTAATCGTGACCAGCCTGATCCCGGTTGAGCTGACGCACCCGCTCATCGTCGACCAGCGCCAGATTAATCACCCCGCCAACTGCGACCATGGCGGGCGCTAATGCCGGCAATTCGGCTACTAAGGCCAGAAACACTCGTCGCGTCGGCGCCACGTCCAGCTCGGCCGGCACCTCTCCCAGAATGTCGAGCTCTAGGTTCGGCATTAGGCGCTCAGCTGTTCCCGCGCTAGGCGCGAGACGGCGCCACCCTCGGCCCGCGCGCCAGCTCGCCGCATCACCTCGCCAATCACGGCGCCCATTTGGGCCGGCGTCGTCGCGCCCTGGGCCGTCGCCACCTCGGCCACGAGCGCTTTGAGCTCGGCCTCGGTGAGCGGCTGCGGCAAATAGGCACCAATAATAGCCAGCTCGGCCTCCTCCACCGCCGCCAGCTCATCGCGACCAGCCGCCTGGTACTGTTCGATTGAGTCACGCCGCTGCTTTGCCTCGCGCTGCAACAGCTTGAGTGCCTCATCGTCGCTTAGCGCATGACCCAGCTTAATCTCTTCATTCTTGATGGCGCTCCGCAACAGGCGCAACGCCCCCGTGCGGTCGGCTGTACCAGCCTTCATGCTGGTCTTCATGTCTTCGGTCAGTTGTTCGGCAATGGTCATAATCATCTCTTTCTACGCCACATTGTACCACTGCCCTACCCATTTGCCGAACCGCCAGACCACGCAACGCTCGAAGGCCGGGGATCTAGGTATAGATCCCCGGCCTTTTACAAATCAACAACCTGAGCAACATTGGCGCTACGCCGCCGAGCTGAGGCTGTACCGCCCCGGAAACCGCACAACCTCCAGGTCGCTGATGCCCGACAGGTAGGCGATAGCCCGCTGAAGCGACTGGTCGATCGAGTCAATGCCAGCATCGTGCATCTGGGCGAGCGACATTCCCTGCGCCTGCTCCGACAGGTCCAGCGTGAAAGTACGCGAATCCGTCACCGTAACGGAGCCGACGACAACCGACTGGCTCAGCAGCCGCCTGAACAGCCTACGGGCCGACCGCTTCAGACCACAGCTCTTGTTAACATCGGCCGGCGACCGCAACACCACCGGCAGGCTGTAGCCGTCTTTCAACAGCGGTAGCTCGCGGCGGCTGACGAAGGTGCCACCCGCCCAGGAGTTGCTGGGGTAGGACTCGAACTGGTAGCACAGCGGCACCGACTGCAAGAAGCGCGCCATGACGGCCCGCTGGTCGACCACCTCCCGCCGCTGCCTGTCCTGCATCTCCTGTCCCCACCTCTCGTCTTCTCGGCAGTCATCCGGACATTCCGGCCTGCAAACATGCATGGTGTTCCCTCTCTTCCGATCGTATCGAGCTCCGCACCCCGCCAAACGGCTGAGTGAAGACATATTGTACAACATTATGCTATGAATACCAAGATGGCACCGGCAGATTCTGTCCCCTAAACCAGAACAGCCAACCTCTTAAGCACCGCAAATGGATCCTGGAACAGCTCTGGTCAATCTCGAGCAGGCCCTCAAGCGGGCTATTCTCTCCTTGAGGTAATCGTGCTCGCAGACGCTCCAGCCACCACTGCACGGTGAGATAGGCCAGGCCTGTGGCGACCTGGATGTCTCCTGGTGAATGTTTGCCCTACCAGCAGCATGGCTAAGGCCGGGAATCCAGCGTGGGTCCCCGGCCTTTGCAAACCGATATTGAGGTGAGCGAACTACTCCGGGTAGAGGCTGTCACGCGTCGGCAGCAGCACAATCTCCCAGCCTTTCTCGAATCCCAGCAGCTTGCCGATCTCCCGCCGAACCAGCTCCTGGATCGACATCGGAGCTGGCGGCTGGCTGGCCGCCAGCGGCCCCCATGGCCCCTCTGCCTTGAACGTATATGCATCCGTCACGGTGATGGAGTCGACGATCGTCGACCGCCGCAACAACTGCTCGAACAGCCGACGCACCGGCTTCGTCAGGCCACAACCCTTGAGGTCAGCCGGCGAACGCAACGTCGGCGGCAGCTCCCGATTCCTCTTCACCAGCGGCAGCTTGTCGATGCTGGTGAAGCTGGCGTAGCTCCAGGAGTTACCCAGGCACGACATGAACTGGTAGTGCGGCGGCACATGGAGCGCGAAGAGCCGCATAGCCGTCCGCCGCTCCTCCACCCTCTCCTTCAAAGTCGCCGTAGTGAGCGCATCGTCCTCTTCTTGGATCCGGCAGTACGGCCGGCAACTTGATGAGCAAGCGTGCATGGCTCTCCCTCGCCTTCTATGCGCGTTCGAACGTGTCAAGCTCCAAACTTGGTCAATTGACTGGTTGGAAAAACATTATACAATGGCTGTCTATAAATGCCAAGACCCTCACTGGCCCAAAAAAGACCGGCCTGAGCCGATCTTTTTTAAAAGTAGTATAGGCCGCTTATCGCCGCCTCTCGCTAGAACTTAGCGCCCGTAGTAAGCCTTGGCCTTGGCGGCCTTACGAGCGGCCTTGCGGATGGCGATCTCTCGCTGAGCCCGTTTGGTTAGCTCTCTCTCGAAGTACTTGTTGCGGCGGGCCACACCCAGCACACCAGACTGCTGCACCTTCTTATTGAAGCGACGAATCAGGTTCTCGACCGACTCGTTGCTGTCTTTGCGGGTAACTTGTAGCAAGTGAATCACCTCCTTTCCTAAGGCGTTGGCATCATTTATTAGCGAATGATAGCTTTGGCTACTTTACCAGATACTTTGAGGCTAAGCAAGGGAGAGCCCCGGACGATACCGCTGCACCGTCCGGGGCCAAAACGCTGACCTCTCCCACTACGCCGGCTGCACTTGGCGCCGCCCCGCCCAGAGCTCGATTAGCTCGATAACCCGAGCGGCGCTACCATCCCGGCCCAGCCAGGCCACCGGCGACAGCCCATCGATCGCCACCGAATGAGTAGTGAACATCCACTCGGCCCACTGTTGGGCCTCAAGAGCTGAGCTTCCCGAAAGCTTCATCGCCAGCACTACCTCGGGCCAGGCCAGCCGCCGTAGATGATCGGCAAACTGCCAGCTCGGAAAGACCCGCTGCTCCTTGGTGTTCCGCACCATTAGCAGCTCGCCCTGGTCAGCCAGCTGGAACAACCGCTTACGGCTGACGTCGAGAATAGCGCCGGCCAGGCCGATCCCGTAGACGTGCCCGACGGCCAAATGCCAGTTGAGCTCAGCCGCTCTTTTGCGTGACATCATACCAGCTCACCTCATGTTTGCAGTAACGAGACGGGTTCCAGTAAAGACGCGAGACCGGAGTTAAACCGTGTCGGCCTCGGCGCCAACCGTGCCAAACTGACCGCCGGCCTTCTGCCCCAGCACGTGCAGATGCAGATGGTCGATGACCTGGCCGGCCGGCCGACCATTATTGAGCGCTAAGCGAAAACGCCCCCGTAGACCGGCCGCATGAGCCACCTCGCGCGCCGCCATTAGCAGCTGACCGCCCAGCTCCGGGTCGTCCAACGCATCGAGATTCTCGATGTGGCGCTTGGGCACCACCAAAATATGTACCGGCGCTTTGGGATGAATATCGTTAAACGCCGCCGCTACCTCATTCTGCCACACCAGCCGGTCGGCCGGGCCATGAGCAATGGAGCAGAATAAGCAATCGTTCATAGGCTCATTATAGCAAAGCTCCACCTTGAATCGAACCCATAAAAAACTCCCAGCTAAGGAGTCGAGGATCGCAAGCAGAACGCCATCTCATGGTGCTTACGCTTGTATGAGTATATGCCCTTTAGAATACGCTTATATGCTATTTGTGTCAAATTCCTCTGTCATTTTGAGGGGGAAATAATTATGCTTAAGCTTGACTTTGGACTCGCTCAGGCGCAAGATAACACATTGCCAAATTGAGGCCGCCGTCTCGCCCGTTATGATTACGCTCAAAAAGACTCTTATCTTCTCTACTACCCTCATGGTGCTGCTCAATCTGTGGCACTTCTGTAGTAGCTACCAGCAACGCGAGGCTGCCTTTGCCCCGGCCTGGGCGGCCACCAAGGCCGCCGACGCCTCCGGTCCAGCCCCAGCTACCGCCGCCACTACGGCCGCCGCCCAGAGCCAGAGCGGCGCGTCGGCTACCGCCAACTCGGTCGCTCCAGCTGCTCCACCCAGCTCAGCGCCCGCCCCCAGCGACGCCGCCGTGGCCGCTGCGCAGAAGCTAGCAGCGGCCGGCCTTAAGCCCGACTTTGCCGCTCTGTACCTGCGCGTACAGAGCACCACCGGCACGCCCTGGCAGCTCCTGGCGGCCGTCCACCGCGTGGAGACTGGCCAGAGCGGCGACACCAGCCGGGCCTCATACGCGGGCGCGGTCGGTCCCATGCAGTTTATGCCGGCCACCTTCCGCGCCTACGCTGTTGATGGTAATGGCGACGGTGCCGCCCAGATCACGAGCCTGGACGACGCCATGATGACAGCTGGCCACTACCTAGCGGCCGGCGGCGCCAACCGCGGCAATTACACCACTGCCCTCTTTAATTACAACCACTCCAACGCCTACGTTAGCAAAGTCCTCGGCATCGCCCACCAACTCGGACTCTAGCCTTGCCCTACGGCGTCGGCGGCACGTGCCAGGTAGCCGGCGCAATGTGCAGCAAGTAAAGAATATAGATGAGGAAGCCCTCGAGATCGATCCAGACATGCTCGGCCACCGGCGCGATGATCGGCAAGAGCAGAATCGGCACCAGCACAAACACTACGCTGCGCCGAATCAGCCCAATGCAGATCATGATAATGGCGCCCAGCAGCGCCAAGCTCACCAGCCAGCGCACATCGGCTGGAAAGAAGACCAGAAACTCGTTGTAGGTGGCCCACAAAAAGTCATACAGCCCCATCTACTTGCCCTCTTTGGCCATGAAGTCTTTCACGCTCTTCATGGTATCCATAAATTGGCTCGGGAAGATAATAGTAGAGTTCTTCTCGCCGGCGATCTCGGTTAATACCTGCAGGTTGCGCAGCTGCAGCGCTACCGGATGAGCCGCAATAATGTCGGCCGCCTCGCCGAGCTTCTCAGCACTCTGGAACTCGCCCTCGGCGGCGATGATCTTGGCCCGCTTCTCGCGCTCGGCCTCGGCCTGGCGGGCCATGGCTCGCTGCATGGTATCGGGCAGCTGAATATCCTTGAGCTCCACCCGCGTCAGCTCCACACCCCACTGCTCAATGGTGCTCTCCAGCATCTCCTTGACCAGCGCGTTGATCTTATTGGTATTGCTCAGCACTTCGTCCAGCGGGTGCTGGCCGACGATGTTGCGCACGGTAGTCTGAGCAATCTGATTGATGGCTGCCATCACGTTATCGATCGCCACCAGCGACTTGGTCGGGTCAACCACCTTATAGTAGGCCACCGCCGCCACGCTAATCGACACATTGTCCTGAGTAATGACCTGCTGGCCGGGAATACCCATGGTAATGATGCGCATATTAACCTTGCGCAACTGATCGATGAACGGAATGATCAGCCGTAAGCCCGGCCCCTTCACGCCCACCACTCGGCCGAGCCGAAACACCACGCCCTGCTCGTACTGCTGCACGATCCGCAGGCCCATGCCTACTAAGATTAAGACGATAATGATAAGGGTTGTAATCACTGCCACTCCACTGTTATTACGATTCTATTTTGCGCCGGGGAGCGGTTTTTTACAATCGAACCCGAGACTAATTAACGCCGAAGCGCTGTCGCAGCTCGCCCACTACGGCCTCGAGCTTGAGCGTCTCCTGGGCGCCGGAGGCCATGTCGCGCAGCAGCACCGTGCCTTCCTTAACCTCTTTTTGGCCGATGATAATGGCATAAGGCACGCCTAGCTTGTCGGCCCGGGCCAGCTGCGCACCAATGCCGTCGCGATCGACCGCACCAGTAGCCGGCACGGCGCCGTCCAGTAGCTGCTCAATCAGACGGAAGGCGGCCAGCCGAGCCGGCTCGCCCAGCGAGGCCACGTACACCCGCGCCAGCTTGGGCTCCGGCGGCAGTACGCCGGCCGCCTCCAGCTCTAGCACCACCCGCTCAATGCCGCCGCTAAAGCCCACGGCCGGCGTAGCGGTGCCACCCAGCTGCTCGGCCAGGCCGTCGTACCGACCGCCACCGCTCAGACTCGCCTGGGCGCCTTCACGCTCGCCATAGAATTCAAACACGGTGCGCGTGTAGTAGTCGAGCCCGCGCACCAGCAAGGGATTGAGGTCGTAGCTCACCCCCAAATCATCCAAGTACTCCAAGACGCCGGCAAAGTGCTGCTGGCAGTCGTCGCACAGATAATTAAGCGTCTGCGGCGCATCGCCCAGAATCACCTGAGTACTGGGCTCCTTACTATCGAGCACTCGCAGCGGATTCTTCTTGAGTCGCTCGCGGTCGATCTCAGCCAGCTGCTTCTCGTTGGCCTGCAAAAACTCCACCAGCGCCTTGCGATACTTGGGGCGGCAGTTGGCATCGCCAATCGAGTTGATCTGTAGACTGACATTAGGCAAGCGCAGCCGCTTGTACACTCGCTGAATCAGCGTAATCACCTGGGCGTCCTGGCTCGGATTGGCCTCGCCAATTACCTCAATACCCATCTGCTGGTGCTGCCGGTAGCGACCCTCTTGCGGCCGATCGTAGCGAAACATCTCTTCTAAATAATACAGACGCACCGGCTGCGGCCGTGAACCCATACCGTGTTCAATGTAGGCTCGCATAATGCCAGCCGTGCCCTCGGGCCGCAAGGCCAAGCGCTTATCACCGCGGTCAGTAAATGAGTAGATCTCCTTGTCGACCACATCGGTGCCCTCACCGATCGAGCGCAGAAACACCGCCTCGTCCTCGAGCAGCGGCGTCTCAATGCGGCCATAGCCGGCATCCTCGGCCGCCTTGGCGAAGGTCGTCATCACGTAATCAAAGATGTAGCGCCGCTCGGGCAACAGATCGTACATGCCACGAACGGTCTGAAACTGCTGCTTGGCCACCCGATTCACTCCTACTATATAGCTTGGGCTAGCGTAGCATAGCTGTGGCCGCCGGGCAAATCAGCCATACGGGCAATATGATATGCTAGCGCTGCCGCTTACCGTACCTTGACTGAGACTAGGAAGTCTACCGTGAATGACCTGCCGCCGCAACATGACCGCATCAACTTTTACGTCGTTAATAAGCTGCTAGGCCATGCCACTAAGAAACTTAGGGATCGCGGACTTCTGCCTTACTGGACCGACAAGAACGGAACTACCGTTTATTCCCGAGCCTACGCCCAAGGCCTAAGTCTCTATCTTGGGCCTAGCGTAAGTTCGCTTGTAGCTGCCCAATATCTTCTTAAGGCCGCCGCCGAGACCAAGGCGGGCTCGACTCTCCGCCAGCTAGCCCGAGCATTCTGGCGCGCGTTGCGGGAGCAGAACCCTGACTACTCTACTACTGCCCTATACAGGCAGCTCATGGCTCGGGCCTGGGCCGGCTCGGCCGAAGTCACCGAGCTAGCCAGGCGTAAGGATATCGTCTGGGTTACCTTGCGCCAGGCTGGGATCATCGAATGGCTGCATTTTGGCAAGTACTACTACTATGACCGGGTCTTTCTAGAAGGTTTGGCCGCGCTGAAAGAGCCGCTTGAGCTAGCCCACATTCACCTCTACTACTGCAGATACTTGCTCGAGACCGGCCAAAAAGCTGCCTACCACAAGCACCTAGCAAGCCTTAAAAGAGACGGCCTGGTACTGAGGGCCGGTGAAGCCGCCGCCAGGCTGAATGCCAGCCACACGGCGCTGTATCGGTGGAGAAGCCAGGGCAGCCTTACCGGTTACCGGCTTGAGCGTGGCGACTACTGGTATACTGCGAGCGATATCGAGGCTCTGAACCAGTCCCGACAAGATGGACTACTGGATTCGGAAGCAGCCGACCTCCTGGGTGTCGCACGGGGAAGCTTCTCCGCGATGGCCAAAAAGGCGCAAATTAGCCGCAGTAGCCCTGGCTTGGGTGCAGTACGCCATGACGAGCTCGGGGTGCTAGAGCTTAAACGACAACGCGAAGAAGGCCAGTCTCAAGCTAAGAAGTGGTTCAGCTCACCTCAGGCCGCTGAGGCCCTTGCCACTAGCACCAAAACGCTAACAGCGCTGGCGAGACATGGCGAGCTTGATCGGAGCCTCTTGAGTATCGGGTTCTGTGCGTACTATTACGACCCGAAAGCAATCGAGCGTTTGCGGCAGGCTCGTTGGTGTGATCCGTTGGGATATGAGATCGTGCAACGACTTCGCCAAGAGCGAGGCCTAGCCGGTCGGGTTCGCTACCTTGAGGGCTGGGAAGTCATACGAATGCTCGCCACCCCCAGGCGCACAATGCAGGGATGGAAAAACCTTAATCTCCTCCCCCATTACGATATTCGAGCACCTGGAGCCCAAGCTGCCGCGCTGCGCTACCCCGACTTGTACCTGAAAGAGCTGCTGTTCTTTGCCAAGGGACAGCGGCTCTGCCCGTCGATCCTGCGCGAGTTTAGACAGGGGTGCGAGGACCTCCTGACCAAGGATCCGAATCTTCCGGACCTGCTCGTGACCGAGGTATCAAGAGCCTGGTACGCCGCCAACTTCCAGCATAAAACCCCACGACTCAACTCCAGAGTAGTCGCGGAGCGACTTGGAGTAAGCGTCGAGAATGTCCAAAGGATCATAGAGGTCGGTCGGCCATCGGCAGCAGGAGAGCTTAATCGTTTTACCTATGACCCGGCCGAGATTAATGAGTTTCTGCGCCAACACTGGGTCGGCTCAGAGTCCGATCATGACCAGTATATGAGATGGCTTGCGCAGCAAGAACACATGAGCCCTCCCGAGCTACTGGATATCAAGCAAGTTGCGAAGCTGCTTCAAGTTGACGACATTACCATCTTGCGATGGGCCACTAACGGCTACCTGCCCTGCTACGACCTCCCCCTTAAGAAAGGCGCTCATAGCTATCGCTACATTAAGCCCCAGATGGAGGAGCTCGCCGCTTTTTGCCAGGGGCAAAAATGCACCGTAAAGCAAGTCCGGGCATTTCCGGCTCACTATCAAACGGAGAGGCTTAGCGACACCGCCCAATCAGAAGCCGCTAGAGCTCGTTGATGAGCCCTAGCCCAGCCCCCCCCCTTGCCGACCGCTCGCTACCCGTGAGTTACCGGCAAGGGGGCAAAACTACGCCCGCCGCACACTGGTCACGCCCGGCAGGTGTTCTAATCGGCGCATAAGGTCGGCCAAGGCAAAGAGGTCGGGCACATCCACCGAGAAGCTCACCTGCACCTCGCCCGAGGCTTGGACGGCCGCAGCTGACTGGCCCGGACGGTCGGCCCAGCCGCTCACAATCTGAGTAATATTAAGCCGCTGCCGAGCAATAATGCTGGTGATATCGGAGATAAGGCCGACTCGGTTGAGACCATGCACCTCCAGCCGACACAGCAGCCGCTCAGGCACGTCGGCCAGCGTCTCCCAGTGGCAGCCCACAAACCGCTCGGTATCGCCCGGCAGGTTAGGGCAGCCCAGCGCGTGCACCGTCACGCCGGCGCCACGAGTAATGTAGCCTACCAGCGGCTGCGGAAAGACCGGCCGACAGCAGGCGGCCAAACTATACGGCAGCGGCTCGCCTCCCTCAATGATGACACGGCCGGTCGTCTCCACGCGCCTCACCACGGGCAGCGAGGCTGGGCGCGCCGCATCGGGCAGCAGCCGGCGAATTGCCTGAGCAGCCGTGAGCGCACCCTCGCCGATGGCTGCCAGCAGATCCTCGGCCGATTTAACGTGCAGCGCGTCGAGCGCGTCGGCCACCTGGCGCGGCGGCAGATCCTCGAGCCGACCCTTGCCCCAAGCCTTCAGCTCGGTCTCGAGCGCCGCCCGGCCACTGGCTACATTGCCGTCGCGGCTAGCCGCCCGAAACCAGCTGCGAATGCGGTTCTTGGCCCCAGGCGTCTTTACAAAGCTCAGCCAATCCCGGTTGGGCAGCGCCTGCCGCCGGGTAATCACCTCCACCACATCGCGATTCTCTAGCCGCGCATCCAGTGTCACCATTCGGCCATTCACCCGCGCTCCCATCGTCCGTAGTCCCATATCACTGTGCACGGCAAAGGCAAAATCGAGCGGCGTCGAGCCCTCCGGCAGATCATACAAGTCACCCTTGGGGCTAAACACAAAGATGCGGTCGGTAAATAGCTCCAGCCGCGCGTCCTCCAGGAACTCCTGCCCCTCGCCGGCCAGCTGCTTAATATTGGCTAGCTGCTGCACCCAACCCAGTTTGGCCGGCAGTTTGGCTGCACTCTCGCCCCGAGCGTAGGCTGCCGAGGCTTTGTGGGAGTCGTAGAAAAAGTGCGCTGCCAAACCACGCTCAGCCTCATCATGCATCTGCGGCGTGCGAATCTGAATCTCGGTGATCCGCCCGTCGCGCGCAAATACCGTCGTGTGCAAGCTCTGGTAGCCATTCGGCTTAGGCACAGCAATATAATCTTTGATGCGGTAAATCAGCGGCTTATACTGCTGGTGAATCAGCCCTAGCGCCTGATAGCAGGCCGCCACATCGGGCACAATCACGCGGATGGCGATCAGATCATAGATCTTGTCGATATCGCCGTCGACCTTCACTAACTTTTTGTAGATGGAGTACAGGTGCTTCTGGCGGCCCTCCACCTCGATGTGCTTTAAACCGCCCTCGCCCAGCAAGGCGCGAATATCGTGCTTAAGCAGCGCTAAATACTGGGCCGACTTGCGAATCGAAGCCTTGGTCAGGCGCATCACATGGTCATAATCGTCCGGGCGAGCGTAGCGAAAGCTCAGGTCCTCCATCTCTGACTTAAGCTGGCCCATACCCAAGCGATCGGCCAGCGGCGCAAAGATCTCCAGCGATTCGCGAGCGATGCGTTGGCGGCGCTCGGGCGAGAGGTGCTCCAGCGTGCGCAGATTGTGCAGACGATCGGCCAGTTTAACCATGATGACGCGATAATCTTTGGCCGTAGCCAGCAGCAGCTTGCGCAGGTTCTCGGTGGAGGCCTCGCGCCGCGCACTGTCCTCGGCCAGGCCGGGCAGGCGCCGCAGCTTCAGCTTGGTCACGCCATCGACCAGCTCGGCTACCTTGGGGCCAAAATCGACTGCCAGCTGCTCCAAGGTGATATCGGTGTCCTCTACCACATCGTGCAGCAGCGCCGCCATGATAGCCTCGTGGTCGAGCCCCCACTCGGCCACGATGCTCGCCACCGTTACTGGGTGGACCAAATACGGTTCACCACTACTGCGCAGTTGGCCGGTATGAGCCACTTCGGCTACCTTGAAGGCTCGGTTTATAGCCTCGTTCTGCTCCTTGCTAAAGGCTTTTTTATCATAACGAACAACTATTTTACTCATAGCGAATGTCCGATATCACGAGCTGAAGGGTACTATTACCCCGAAACTCATTTTTGTTCAATTGGCCCAAAACCGTCACCGACTGGCCCTCGGCTAACTGCGGATGCTTGACCGCCAAACCAAAGCCGATCGCCGCCAAATTGCGACCGCCACTATCACGCAAGCTCAACCGCAGATGCGCGCCCTCCTGCCCAATCTTGCTGAGTGAGGCTGCCACTAAGCCGGCCAGCTCGAGCACTGGCACCGGATTAGCCGCACCATAAGGCTCGAGCAACTGCAGCTGCTCGTACAAGGACCAGTTTAGATCGGCCAGATCGGCAAAGCGAGCCTCGGCCTCCACCACCGGCGGCGTCGTATCGGCCGCACTGGCCTCGTAGTAGGCGCATAATCCGGCCCGCAGGTCATCCAGCCGCTCGGTGGGCAGCGTGTAGCCGGCGGCGTAAAAGTGGCCGCCAAATTTGGTTAGCAGATCGGCGTTGGCCCGCAGGCCCTCCACCATATTAAAGGTGCCAGTGCTGCGGGCCGACCCCTTGGTGACCTCGCCCATCACCTGCGCCACCAGCACTGGCTTATGCCACTTCTCTACCAGCTTGCTGGCCACGATGCCCACAATGCCATGCGACCAGTCGGCGTGAGCCAGCACCAGCACCGGCTCATCGGTCTGGCCGGCCGCGGCGCGTTCGGCCTGCCGGGCAGTCGCCATGGCCTCGGCGGCTTTAACGGCCGCGTCTTGGTCGGTTCGGCGCTGGCGGTTGAGCACCTCGAGCTCCTCGGCAATTGCCAGCGCCCGCCCCTCGTCGGCGGTCATCACCAGCTCCAGCGCCCGAGCCGCGTGCTCCAACCGACCGGCCGCATTCATGCGCGGCCCCAGCACAAAGCCCAGCTGCTGCGCCGTAATCTGGGCGATGTCCACTCCGCCCACCGCCGCCAGCGCCCGCAGGCCCACGCGCCGCGTTCGCCGCATCACCTGCAACCCGTAATGCGCCAACACCCGATTCTCGCCCACCAGATCGACCACATCGCAGACCGTGCCCAGCGCTACCAGATCCAGCAGCCACTTCTCGTGCCCCGCCGCCGGCCGGCCGGTGCGCAGCTGCAGCGCCTGCGCCACCTTAAAGGCCACGCCGGCCCCGCACAGATCTTTAAACGGATACTCATCGCCCGGCCGCTTTGGATTTACCACCGCAATCGCCTCGGGTAGTACCGCCGGCACCGCGTGGTGATCGGTAATAATCAAATCAAGTCCATGCTCGCGCGCCCACTCGGCCTCGGCCACGCTGGTAATGCCGCAGTCCACACTAATCACCAGCTGCGCGCCTGCAGCCTGCAGCTGCTCTAACGCCGCCGCATTAATGCCATAGCCCTCCTCAAACCGATCCGGAATGTAGCTCCGCGCCGTTGTGAGCCCCAACGCCGCTAACGTCTCCAGCATTATGGCGCTGGCCGTAATGCCGTCGATGTCGTAATCGCCATACACTACCACCTGCTCGCCCGCCTCCACCGCCGCCACAATCCGCTCCACCGCCGGCATCATATCACTCAGCAAGTATGGGTCATGCAGATGCTCATCGTACTTGGGGTGGAGAAAATCAGCCACCGCCTCGGCCGGCACACCCCGTCCTGCCAAAATCCGCGCCACAATCTCGGGCACCGGCGACGTAGTGGCAGCATTATTCAACGAGGTCATGGCTCAAGTATAGCAGCTCCACCCCATCGCTCTATTTGACAGCGCCACAGTAGTTATGATTAATTGTACCAACATAGCTCCTTCGACAATTTGGGAGGACGCCATGGCTAAGCGCCGTGGACCGCGCGGCTTCATCAGCCTATCCTTTAGCTACTGGAAACGACAGAGTCGCCTCGACAACCGCATTCGTCTGATCATCCGCGAGACGGATGATCCCGACCGGTGCATCCTTGCCTGCGAGATTCGACTGGCAGAAGCCGGCACCGAAAAGATCTTTCCCGACAGCAACCTGAAAGCGGTAGGCAATCTCACTCCAGCCGGCCTCCAGATCATTCGACGGCTCCAAAGGGCCTCCGGCATAGCTTACTTTCAGGTCCTGGGCTCCGAGATGATTCTGTACAAGGACAACCTCCGCAACTGGTACGGCACCGATACCAACGACGTCATCTATAGCGTTGTAGAGAGCTTCGAGTACGTACTGGTCCGGCTCGGTGCCCGTCTGGCAGTGCTCTACCGGCCCTACCGGCCAGCCTTGGCTCTGGCCGTCGAGGAAGAGGCAGATTTCAGGCAGCTCCAGCTCCCCCTTGACCTTGTCCACCTCGAACTCGAAAGCGAGGACCCCACCACCGATGAAGGCCCCACCGCCCAGGCTGCCTAGGCCAATCGCCACCACCCCCACTGCCCACCGAGGGCCGTAGATTCTCGTGAATCCGCGGCCCTCAAGTTTGTTATCGGCCTTATAATATAATTAGAACTTGCGTGCCAAGAAGTAAAAGTTGGGGTCGCTGCGACGTACAAAGCCGATCGGCGGCTCGGGCGTGCGATACACCACGCGTGGCTGATGGGTAGTGGGCCGGCGCCGGCCGCCATGCAGCCAGGAGTCAATGAGCCGTCTCATATCGTCTTGCTCCCTCGCCGAGCCTGGCTCTTGAGCACCAAGCCTTGCAGTTCGCGATAGAGCGCAAACTTAGGATTGGCAGCATACACCTTACTATTGCCCTCGAGCTGAACCTTCACAAAACCGACCTCCGCAAGCCGCTTGAGCTCACGCTGCACGTTGCCGGGGTCCTCCTTGATCATCTTGGCCAGACCACGCACATGCATCCGGAAGTCGGGATACTTCGTATATATAACGATGATTTTGCGTCGGGTTTTGGACGTGATAAATAGTTCGAGCATTGGTTTTTAGTTTGCTTGCTTGGTGTTGTTAATTTGACTCTACTGCAAGCATAAGTAGAATGCAAGTCTTTTTTACAACAGGATCATCTCAAGGTTAGTCGAGCTTCCGTCTCCGATGGCGTACTCCTGTGCTTGTAGTTCTCTTGCCCGTTAACCGACTACGTCATCCGCACCAGAAGTCTTGCCTCCAAGCCACGTTGATTTGGGTGAAGCGCCTATCACTTGGCTGGATGCGCCATGATACCGTATGGAGCGGGCTTTTGCCCCTACCAAAGTTGATCGACTCGACCAAGGAGACCAATGAGACGGCTTCGTCTCGGCTCGATAGCCGCCGCACTGGCGCTAGCCGCCAGCGTGCTCGTGCCAGCGGCAGCCCAGGCCAATCCTGCGTCCGCTCCGGCGGTGCCACTGGCCAGCCTAAGCAGTGGCAAGACCGACGCCGCTGGCAACCCACTGGACCACTGGGCGACCCGCGGCGCAGCTCCACTGGCGGCCTCACCGCTGACCACGCCGGCCGGCAGCGCCGCACCTGATGACCCCACCATGGCCGACTGCCCGCCGGGTCTGCACTGCGTGATCGTGCCGGCGGCCTACCGCCTCAACAGCGCTGATCCGTCCGATTACGGCAACTACGACAAGGCCAATCGGCCGGCCGATGGCAACAAGATCACCGGCGTCGTCATCCACGACACCGAGGGCACGTTGCAGTCGGCGCTGGCGGAGTTCCAGAATCCGTTGGCGTACGTCAGCGCCCACTATGTCATCGACAGCGACGGCACCATCTACATCGTGGTGTCGCCGCACAATATCGGCTGGCAAGCCGGCAACTGGTATCTCAATGTCCACACCGTGGGCATTGAGCATGTGGGGCATGCCATTAGCGGCGCCACGGACTACACCAGCGCCATGTACAACAGTAGCGCGACGTTGGTGCGCTGGTTGTCGAGCAACTATGGATTCTCGCTCGACCGGCAGCATGTGATCGGCCACGACAACGTGCCCGGACCTACTCAGATCTCTGTGGCCGGTATGCATTGGGATCCAGCCGCGTTTTGGAACTGGGACCGCTACATGGCGCTAATGGGGGCACCGATCCGGCCGACGGCCGGGCCCGAGGCCAAGCTGGTAACCATCACGCCCAACTGGGCCACCAACCAGCCCGTAGTGACCAGCTGCGATTCCACGACCCACGTCTGCACCACGCTGCCTCGGCAGTCGGCCAACTTCGTGTACCTACGTCAGGCCCCCAGCGAGACCGCGCCGCTCCTGACCGATCTGGCCATCCACTCCGACGGCAGCCCCGGCACCACTCACATCGACGATTGGAGCGCCACCGCCGATTACGGCCAGACCTTTGCCATTGCCGACCGCCAGGGCCCGTGGCTGGCCATTTGGTACGGCGGCCAGAAGGGCTGGTTCAGGCAGTTCAACCTGCCCGGCGGATTCACCGTCATGGGCAGCAGCGGCCAGTTCATTACGCCGCGCGCCGGCCTGACCAGTATCCCAGTGTACGGCCGCGCCTATCCAGCCGCCTCGGCTTACCCGGCCGATGGCAGCATCCCGGTTCAGAGCGTGGTGCCGCTCAACTACACCATCGCCGCCGGCCAGAGCTACAGCACCACCGGCGCCGTCGGCAGCGATTACGGCTACTACTGGACCATCGACAGTCGACTGCCGAACGATCACACCACGGTCTTTGGCCCGGCCAGCGACCGCTACTACCCCATCCAATTCAACCATCGCCTGGCCTACGTCAAGGCTAGCGACGTCCAGATGATCGGCGCCCGCTGATCACTCCCTCCTTTACTGCCTCCGGTGCGGCCACTCGTCGCATCGGAGGCACATTACATTTACGATTTATTGACAAATAGCGTTAAAAGATTCATAATTATGATCCAGCAGTGGCGTCCGGTTACTGCTAAGTCCAAATCCCACCAGCCAAGGGAGCCCACCCGTGAGCAACCAGCACCACTATTCCCACGATCCCGGCTTAGCCAAGCTGCTAGCCGTGCCGGCAGTGAAGTTGGGACTGGAATCACTCCCGCCCCAACACGGCTTCGTCTTCACCACCCTGGCCGCCGAAAGCGTGCAGCCCAGCCTGTGCTTCCGGGAGACTACGCCGGCCAGCAACCTTCGCGGACTGTTGCGGGCCTTCGAGAGCGTGCTGCGCAACACCAACTGCGGCTGGACCATACAACCCAACGGTAAGCTGGCTGAAATCCGGCCTGATGCCCTGGGTGTCGTTGAAATTCCCGTCTATCCTCATTCCGCGGCCGGCTGGCCGGCCCAGGCCGGGCCTTCGAGGGATGACGGACCCCGATGGTTCAGGGACGACTTCCGCTGAGCCTCGCCAAGACAATCCGGGCCCGGTGTCGCGATCATGCGACACCGGGCCCGAAATCGTTTTAATTATAAGACGGTTAGCTTTAGCTCTTGGGCTTAGCCCGCGCGAGCTCTAGTCGCTTCAGCTTGTAATTATGCCAGGTCACCAACAGTGGCGAAGCGTTAAAGATCGATGAATACGTCCCCGAGGCCACACCGATCAGCAGCGCCAGCACAAATAGCCGGATACTCTGGCCGCCAAACAGGTAGAGCGCCAACAGCGTCAGCAGCACGGTCAGTGAGGTATTAATGGACCGAGCCAGCGTCTCGAGAATGCTCGTGTTGACGATCTGCTCAAAGGCGCCCTTCTCGCGGCGCAGGTTCTCGCGAATCCGGTCGAAGACCACAATAGTGTCGTGCACACTAAAGCCAATGACTGTCAAAATAGCCGTCACAAACAGCGCATCAACCTCGACGCCAAAGAAATGGCCCAGGATCGAGAATACACCCAGCACAAACAACGCGTCGTGCAGCAGAGCCACAATGGCCATAACGCCAAAGCTCCAGGGCGACACCGGCGGCGGCGCGTTACGAAAGGCGTAGGCAATGTAGAGCACGATGGCGGCCGAAGCCAGCAGCAGGCTCAGAATGGCGCCGAGCGCGATATCCCCCGAGACCGTCGGCCCAACTGAGTCGAAGCTAAGCTCCTCGATATGGTGCGTGGCCAAGGCCGACTTGAACTTTTGGTGATTGGTCTCGTGCTGAGCCTGCGGCGCCGGATCACGGAAGCGAATCTGCGTCTCGCCGCCACTTGGCACCACCTGAATATCTTGGAAGCCAAGCCCAGCCGCCGCCGTATCGGCCTGCTCTACGGTGACGCTACCCCGCACGGTGCTGAGCTGACCCGAGCTAAAGTCGATGCCCAGCCGCAGCCCAAAGACCGCCAGCGAGATAACACCTGGCACGATCATTACGAGCGAGATAGCGTACCAAATTTTGCGCTTACCAATTAAATTCATGATGGCTCCTCTACGTCGCGCAGGCCATACCACCGCGGGTGGCGGCCCCAGCGCTGGCGGATGACCAGCCGCAACAGCGTACGCGTCACCACCACCGCCGTAAACATCGACACCAGCACGCCCAGCGCCAGCGTCACCGCAAAGCCGCGAATGATCGGCGTGGCCGACGATGTGAGGTACAGGATGGCGCAGGTGATCAAAGTTGAGACATTGCTATCGCGAATGCTGCTCCAAGCCCGGTCGAAGGCCGCCTCGATGGCCGCCACAAAGCTCTTGCCAGCCCGCAGCTCCTCCTTCATGCGCTCAAAGATCAGAATATTAGCATCAACCGCCATACCAATACTGAGGATAAAGCCCGCAATACCGGCCAGCGTTAGCACAATGGTGTAGCCCGGCAAAAAGGCGCTCAGCTTGTAGAGCGATAACGTAATGGTGGTGTAAATCGCCAGCGCTAACACCGCCAGCACACCGGCCAGCCGGTAGTACAGCAGCATAAACAGCGCCACCACACCTAGGCCGATGAGACCGGCCACCACCGAATGCTGCACCGACTCGCGGCCCAGGCTCGGACCAACCGTGCGCTGCTCCACCAGCGTCACCGGCACCGGCAGCGCGCCGGCCGTAATCTCGTCGGCGATCTTCTTGGCCGTCTCGATGTCCATATTGCCGCTCAAGATCGCCGTGCCGTCGGTAATGGCCTCAGTTTTGGCCGGACCAAAGGTCGGCTGGCCGTCCAGCAGTGTCAGCAGCAGGTTGCCATTCTGGCTGAGCTGGGTAGTGAGGTCGCCAAACTTCTTCGTGCTGTCGCCGCCCTTAAGCTTAAGTCGCACTACCGGCTCCGACCGCTGCGGGTCATAGTCGGCCACCGCCGAGTCGATGTCCTTGCCGTCGATGCCAGCCGGCGTCTGGACTCCGGTCGTCGCATCCACCGTCACAAACGTCAGATTAGCCGTCTTGCCGATACGGTCGATGGCCTCGTGCACGTCCTTGACCCCGGGTAGGCTAACGCTCACCCGATCGCTCCCCTGCTGCTGCACGCTAATCTCGGAGGTGCCGCCAAAGTTGGCCCGCTTCTGGATCACGGTAATCAGCGAGTTCAGCGCCGTCTGCCGATCGGCCGACTTGGTCTTGCTCAGGTCGGCCTGAAATACCAGCTGCGCACCGCCCTGCAGATCAAGTCCCTGCTGCACCTGTAATTTGGCATTCTTAAGCCCCAAAGCCTTAAAAACCAGGTCCTCGCGCGGCATCGCCAGCGCAGCCGTAATGGCGGCTAACAGCAGAATCAGGGCAAACTTAACGCGTAAACTCATGATGGTGTAGATGATAGCTGATATCTGAGTCGCCCGTCAATTTTGTCGGCCAGAGTCGCCCCCCCCCAGAACAGCACTCGGCCCCCGAGGCCAACGACTGATAGTCGCTCAAAAACCTCGGGGGCCGCATTCGAACGCTGGCTAATCGCGTAAGGTCACGCCCCGCCCAAGTAGCTGAAGCAGGCTGCCGTCGGCAGCCGGTAGCTCCACGGGCGCCGGGCCGGGCAAGCGACTCAGGATACCCAGCAAACTTTCGGCCCACAATGCGGCGCCACAGGGCACCATGAACCGACCAAGACCCGCTCCGCCAAAGCAGACCTGAACGCCGTCGATCAGTTCCATCCGGCCAAACAGGCCATACGACAGCGCCCCGCGTGCAACCGCTGCCCGAGCGTAGTTCGCGGCGTTTCTATAGAAGCCCGCCGCTCGCTTGCGATCGCCCAGCAGGACCACGGCCACCGACTCGGGCAGACCGGAGTCGCCGCCGGTCTCCGACGTTGCCTCAACTTCCAGCAGCCGCTCCTCGAACATCACCAGAGCGGCGCCGAAGCCAGGCATCAGCCCTTACCGTGCCCTACCAGCCGCTGCAGACGCTCCTCCCAACTGGCAGCCACTCGGGCCAAGTCGGAGAAAAGCTGATCCTGATACATGCGGCGCTCTTCGGCGGTCTTGCCCCAGGGCGAGTACACCACTTGCACCCTGGGCAGCAACTTAGTCAGCGCTTCTTCCTGCGCGTTCGACACGCTCGCTCGCCTTCTTTCTGTTCTTCTTTCGCCGCCAATAGGACTTAGCCGGCCATCAAGCCTCGAGCGCTTTCTACCATCACACCTCATTGGCCATTATGCAAGTCTACGTTTCTTGGCCAGGCACAGCCTAAATCCAGCGCGCCACTACATTATCGATCCGTTCCATCACCGTCTCGGGGTCGATTCGATCTTCATCCGTATAGTAATGTGACACCGTTAAGAAATTATCGGGAATATACAAATAATGCAGCTCATCGACCCGCTCCTGAATGCGCTCGATGACGTCGGCCGGGCCCACCGGCACTGCCGCTATGATCTTTTCGGTATGAATGCGGTCCAAGAAATGCAGCGCAGCGTCGAACGATAGACCGTTCTTAACGCCGTCGGTGGCAATGATAACGTTGCGGCCCTCGAGCTGGCTCGGATCGGCCAGGCCATGCTCGCCCACAATGGCCGTCATCTCATACAGGTGGCGCAGCTTGGCCTCCTCCACGTAGTTGCGCATATCTTCCAGGTACTCTTCCATCTCGCCGGCCGCGATCATGGAGTTGTAAGTAAAGAGGCCGGTCTGGTCGAGCGTGCCAATCACCAGCGAATCGTCGCCCGGCGCGGTGATGCGAGCGGTCAATAAGAGTGCCAAGGTGGTATGCAGGCGCCGAGCGATCTGCTCGCCCACCGCTACCCCGCCGGGTGATAGCGCCAGTACCGCCGTATTCTCGTAGCGGTAGTGGGCCAGCTTGTTAGCCAGCAGGTCGCCGGCCTCGGCACGATCGTGGAAGTACATGGTTTAAGCATATCAGGAATGGTCGGGGTGTGGCTAGGTCGATTGGCCTGCTAAACTAGAGGTATGCAGCCGATTCCCGAGCTTAAATATGTTGGCCTCTACGCCGTGCTCTTGGCCCTCGTATGTATTAGCGGCATGATCTGGAAGTGGCGCGGCGATCGCACCATGACCATCAGCCGCCATGCCGCGGCCCACCCCCAGGCTACGCTTGTGTTTGGCTTCTCCATCACGGTAACCGGCCTTATGTTCTATGCGTTTTTATGGTTCTGGTTTGTGCCGGCGCTCGGCCTCCCGATGTTATTCAGTTGGCTGGTAAGTGCAGCCGGCATTGGTCAAGCCCTAGCCGCCTGGATACCGGATCGGCCCGGTCTAGAGAGTCGGATCCATAATATCGGCGCTTTTGCGATGGCGATCATCATGGTACCGCTCGCTTTTCTCATTGCTCGGGCGCCTCAGGCATCAGCGGCCGCGCACTGGGCCGCCGTGGCGTTTCTCTTGGTGGCAGCCATTTATGCCACCTTGTTCTTCTTGGTCCCGCGCGCTAAGTCTTATTATTTGGCTTACCAAAGCAGCTACTTTGGCGGCTTTTTACTCGTTATCCTCATTGCGGCCTACACCACTTACCCCGCCTAGCTTGGGCTTACGCAAACGCCCGCCGCGCCCGATAATGCGGCCGGCACAACACCACATACTGCACCGCCGCCGCGGCCGACAGGTCTCCCACTACCACCTGCTCACCCTCGGTTACCAACTGGCCGGCCACCACGCGGCCATTGTGCGTAGCCGGCTGGCCGCACCAGCACGGCATCTCGGACTGCACTTTGCGAATGTCGTCGGCCAGCTCAATCATGCGGGCTGAGCCGTGAAAGAGCCGCGACCGAAAATCGGTAGTAATGCCAAAACCGTAGCCATCCACCTTTAGCTCGTCTACGGCCTGGGCCAGCTGCTCAATCTGCTCCGGGGCATAAAATTGAACCTCGTCGCACAACACGTAGCTAAGGGGGCGCTGCTTGGCTTGCTGCTTAATGGCGGTATAGAGATTTAAACGCGGCCCCACCATCAGCGCCGGCGCCGACAGCCCGATGCGACTCGTCACGTGCGATTGACTACTGCGATCGCTCTGGGTAAAGAGCAGGCCCAGCCGGCCAACTTGAGCAAAATTATAGTGCATTTGGAGGGCTAGCGTGGACTTGCCGCTGCCCATGGTGCCACAAAAATAGATTAACCGGCCCATCAGCCTACCCTTTCTGGTCGACGCCGCCCCAGCCCGTGTTAACGCTAGCTTAGCATAAGGATTAACCAAGCCCAAGCATAACTTGAGCCCGGAAACCGCGTTGTAGCCAGGGTCGGCCGAGACGGCAATCCAACCACAGGCGTAACCGGCGCACGCCCTGTTGCTGATTCGGCTATAATGAAGTCATGAGTGAGGCCCGCCGATACTATGTGGTGACGCCGCTGGCCTACACTGGTGCAGCGAGCGCCTTTACGTACCATGGCGATGAGGCCGAGGGCCTGGGTGCGCTGAAGGCCGGCCAGATCGTGCGGATCCCGATTGGGCCGCGGCGTAGCCTAGGTGTGGTAACGGCCATGGTGGAGCGGCCGGCCTTTGCCACCAAGGCCGTAGCGGCGGCGCTCGATCTGCCGCCGGTGCCGGCCTACTTGCGCGAGCTAGCGGCTTGGCTCAGCCAGTATTATGCGGCCAGCCCCAGCGCCGCGTGGACTACCCTGCTGCCCAGTGGGCTGGGCACGGCGCGGCGGGCCAGCGGTGGGCGGCCGGCCGCGAGCGGTCCAGGCCAGGGGCTGCCGGCCGCACCGCTCACGGCTGAGCAGGCGGCGGCGCTAGCGGCTATTCGCACCTCGAGCCAGCGCGTACACCTGGTGCAGGGCGTCACCGGCTCGGGCAAGACGCGCCTATACCTAGAGCTAGCCGCCGAGGCGCTGGCAGCCGGCCGCGGCGTGGTCGTGCTGGTGCCGGAGATCACGCTGACGCCCCAGGTAGTGGCGCAGTTTGAGGCGGCTTTTGGCGAGCGGGTCCTTACCACTCACTCCAAGCTCACGCCGGCTCAGCGCGATCGCATTTGGCGGGCCGCCACCGCCGCCTATGAGGCCGGCCAGCCGCGTATCGTCATTGGGCCACGGTCATCGCTCTTTCTGCCCCTGCATCAGCCCGGCCTGGTCGTCATCGACGAGTGCCACGAGACCAGCTACAAGCAAGACCAGCACCCGCGCTACCATGCTATTACTGCCGCCGCCAAGCTCAGCCAGCTCACCGATGCTCGCGTGATATTAGGCTCTGCCACGCCCGGTCTAAACGAGCTCTTTTTGGCTCAATCGGGTCGAATCGGTCACTATTTATTAACACAGCGTGCCAATAAAATATCCCATTCTCAAGCCCAGATAATCGATCTTCGGAACAAAGATTTACGCAGCCTGAGCAAATTTATTACTCAACCACTCATAGACGCCGTTAGCGAAAGTTTGGCCGCCAGCCGCCAAAGCCTGCTCTATATCAATCGCCGCGGCAGCGCCAGCAGCCAAGTCTGCGGCGATTGTGGTCACGTCATCGTCTGCCCGCACTGCCAGCTGCCGCTCACCTTTCATGCCGACCTCATGCGCCTCATCTGCCATCACTGCAACTACCGCCAGGCGAGCCCGGCCGTCTGTCCCGCCTGCCATGGCGCCAACTTGCGGCTGCTGGGCGGCGGCACCAAGCGCATCGAGGACGAGGCTCGACGGCTCTGGCCCCAGGCGCGCATCGCCCGGCTCGACCGCGACAGCGCCAACCTCAAACACATCGAGGCCACCTACCGCCAGCTCCGCGCCGGCGAGCTCGATATCATCATCGGCACCCAAATGATCGCCAAAGGCCTCGACCTGCCAGCCATCGACACGGTAGGCGTGGTGAGCGCCGACACCATGCTGCACCTGCCCGACTACACCGCTGCCGAGCGTACCTACCAGTTGCTGTCGCAGGTGAGCGGCCGGGCCGGCCGAGGCGATCGGCCCGGCCGCATCTTTATCCAGACCTACACCCCCGACCACCCAGCCATCGTAGCCGCCGCCAACGGCCACTACGACCAGCTGGCCGCGGCCGAACTCCAGCAGCGCCAGGCCCTGCACTACCCACCTTTCGTCTACCTGCTCAAACTCACCGTGGCCGCCCCCAGCCGCCAGGCTGCCTGCGCCGAGGCCGAGGCTCTGGCCACCACACTGCAACGCCAACCCGGCCTCACCGTTGTCGGCCCTGCTCCAGCCTTCATCGAGCAGCAAGCCAATACATTCCGCTGGGTTCTCACCGTCAAGTCCAATCGCCGCCCCGCCCTGGTCGCCGTCGCCCAAGCCCTGCCCGGCCCCCGCTGGAGCGCCGACCTCGACCCGATCAACCTACTCTAACGGATTACCCTTAAATAACTGCATTGGCGTTGCCCGAACCAGATTGCTCCAGTTCGGACAACGAGAACCTCTCAAAAAGCCAGAGCTGCCTCAGTAGCTTGCTTTATCTTGATTTATCGAAATATACGTCATGGTGCCGCTGAACCCGAGTCTAAGCCTGCTCGAGCCGCTTCTCCTCCGGCTCCTTCCAGCGATGGTAAATCAGCCGACTGCTGTTCGGCAGGCATTCAAAGCAATGCGGCTCAGCCGGAGGGAGCGAGTACGAGCCATTCGGCAAAGACCGACGGGGCTGTGGGGTGATTCCAAGCCCCACATGGCTAAATAGCCCAACCAGCACCCGATCAGTCGTGACAACCAGTGGCACTCGACGTTCAGACCACCGCCACTGCTGATACATGAGCGGCGACAGAATGTTAACTCCTGTTGGTGAGCTTCCCTCCAAATCACGCAAGTTACAGAAAGAGAGGCTCTGCTGGTCAGACTGGCCTAGGGCTTGGGCCAAAGCCTGCGCCGTCCACAATAGCTCCGGCGCACCTCGGCGAGCGTCCACCATAACCGTCACCGGCGGCGCAACGGCCAGGTTCGACTCAAGAGTGGCCACGGCATGCCCAATACGGCGATCAACAAGCGCTCTCACCTTCTCGCTCCATGGCCGCTCAATGCTCGCCGGTCGCATGACTACCAGTAATCTGCCACTCGCGGCCTGAGTCTGAAAATTCTGAAACGACATAACACGCCCCATCCCTCAAAGTACTGCCCCAAGAGACATTGGCCCCAACGACCGCCTTCAGTGTAACTCAGGCTCTAACTTTCCCCAATCATAAGCAGCTTGAGCAACAATCTTAGACAATTCCCTGCGCAGCCGGTAAAATGAGGCCAATGACTGCCAACGACATTATTACTATTCCCCATCCGCTACTGCGACAGAAGAGCCAGCGCATCGGACATATCGATGCGTCGATTCAGGAATTGGCTCAGCAGATGATTGAGGCCACACTAGATTGGGAGGCTCAGCGCGAGCACGAGTTTGGTGCGGCCCTGGCGGCGGTGCAGATTGCTCAGCCCTATCGCTTGGTGGTAGTACGCCACGACTTTGACGACAAAGCCAATAAAGAGTTCAGCGTTTTTATTAATCCCGAGATCGTGAAGGCCGAAGGCGAGCCGACCGAGGAGCTCGAAGGCTGCCTGAGCGTTAAAGATCTGTACGGCGCCGTTAAGCGCTACCCCAAGGTAAAAGTAAAGGCGCTCAACCTGGATGGCAAGGCGGTGCGGCTGACGGCTACCGGCTTCTTGGCTCGGGTCTTTCAGCACGAGATCGACCACACCAATGGCATTGTGTTTGTGGACCGCGTGGAGGACCCGCGCAAGCTGTATCGGCTGGAACCAAACGGCGAGTTTAGCCCGCTGCGGCCGGCCAAATCAGCGCCCAAACCGGCGCCCACGGAGTAATGGTGGCGGCGGATACGGCCGGCCGACTGGTCTTCTTTGGTACCGAGGCCTACAGCGTGCCAACGCTCGAGGCATTGCTGGCGGCCGGCTACCATGTGGCCACTGTGGTAACCAAGCCAGACGCGCCGGCCGGCCGCGGCCGCACCCTGGTGGCGCCCGAGGTTAAGCTGGCGGCCGAGCGCCACGGTCTGCCCGTACTGCAGCCGGCACGCCTGCGCGAGGTAGTGGCCGAGCTGGCGGCGCTGCACGCTGAGGCCGGCGTGTTGGTGGCCTTTGGCAAGATTATTCCGCCGGCCGTCCTGGAGCTGTTTCCGCGCGGCATCATTAATATTCATCCCTCGCTGCTGCCGCGCTACCGGGGCCCGGCCCCCATCGAGGCCGCCATCCTGGCCGGCGACCAGCGCACCGGCGTCACGCTCATGCAGCTCGATGCCGGCATGGACACTGGCCCACTCTACGCCCAGATTACCGTTGAATTGACCGGCCACGAATCGCGCGCCGAACTCTACAACCACCTATTTGGACTTGGCACCGAATTATTAATTCAGCATTTACCCGCCATTCTGGGGGGCCAATTGTTGCCCCAGTCCCAACCGGCAAGCGGCGCCTCGGTGACGCGCCTTCTCACCAAAGCCGACGGTCAGCTCGACCTAAGCCAGCCGGCCGCCGCCCTCGAGCGCCACATTCGCGCCTATCTGGGATGGCCCGGCAGCCACACCACCGTCGCCCGCACCGACGTCACCATTACGGCCGCCCACGTCGCGAGCCCCACCGAGGCCACCGCGCCGACCCAGCGCCAGCTGCTGTTCCCCACCAGCGACGGCGCCCTCATTATCGACCGCCTCAAGCCAGCCGGCCGCCGCGACATGGCGGCCCAAGAATTTTTAGCCGGGCATCAGTTATAATGCAGTAATCCGGCTGAGCTAAGGCTCGCCCGGAATCCAACCCAACAAGTCCCGAGAGAAGTCGCGCATGAGTCATACGTTGTATCGTGTCCTGGCGATTATTCCTAACCCAAGCGCTAACCTGCGCCAGGCCTGCCAGGAGAAGGCGTTGTCTTATGGTGATGCTCACTTCTTGTCTGGGGGCGACCTATGGCTGAGGCTTGACGTTGACTACCGCCAGACCGCCGCACTATCTCCCGAGTCCTGGCAAAAAAGCCGCACAGACCCCTCCGGCTTTCAATACGTCGGCCAGCGGCAATCGCCGCCCAAAATTCTCACGCCGCCCATCCCCGTAAACGGAGCGGACAGTCTCGCCGCTCAGGTTTGGATACAGTCAATTGAAAGCTGCTATAATGACCACGAACGGCCCAGTTGTCTCGTTGCCGCCATACCCGGCCCCAACCAGCTTCCTTGCCGCACAACCAGTACCTCGTCTATTAGCCGAGGTGACTGGCACCTGCAAGCAAAGATCGATCACCCCCACACACTAGGGATCGCGCGACGCTACTTTAATCGCAACGGCGCGTGTTGGCTCGTGGCTAAATGGCTTAAGCTAGGCCGACCAGACCCAAGTCAGCTTAATATCAGAGTTGATGAAGAGCTTCAACTTGAGATGCGTATCGAGGATCCAACGTGCCCGCGGCCGCCCACCCTGCCGGCTGAACAGGCGGCCTGGCAAGACCCGGTAAATGCGATTTGGGAGCGACTTAACTGCTCGGGCGGAGACTGCCCAGGTCATTACATTCTCTAGACACCCACCAACCGGCGCCCGCTGCCATTACGTAGCGGGCGCCAAACAACCTAAACCTACTAGGGCACAACAAAAGCAAGGAGATTATACACAGTGAAGAATATTTGGCGCATGCTGGCCTTGGTAGCCAACTTTAAATGGTGGCTGCTTGGCACCGTTCTGGCCGATGGCCTGCTTGGCCTTACCAACATTGCCTCGCCCTACCTCTTTAAATATATCGTCGACCAGGCCAGCCAGCTCGGCCACCAGCTCAATACGCAGCACCTGGGCGCCACCGCTCTAGCCGTACTCGCGCTCTTGCTAGCGCTGCGCATTCTCACCGCCATCACCGACTACATTCAGGACTCGCTCGATAACTTCCTATTTGTGGCCATCTCGCGCCAGCTGCGGCTACGGTTATTTGAACAACTCATGCAGCTCTCGGTCGACTACTACGAGCGCAACCGCGTCGGCGATATTATGGACCGAGCTAGTGGTAATATTGGCCAGTTTATCGGCTGGCTCAATGGCCTGATTGGTAGCACCCTTATGCAGCTCTTCTCCATGATCTTTGGCCTCATCGTCATCTTTCATACCAATTGGCTAGCCGGCCTGATTGTGGCGCTACTCTTGCCCATTAACTTTGGCATTAGCCTGCTGGCCACGCGCCGCACGCGGCCGCTGATGCGCCAGGCTCAAACGGTCTTTGGCCAGGCCCAGGGCGTGATGGCCGAGAGCATCGGCCAGCTCTCCACCATTCGCAGCTTTGGCGCCGAGCCGCAGGTTTACCAGACCTTTCGCCGGCTGGCCGACGACTGGCAGCGCCTCGGCCTGACCCGGTTCCGCTTTGGTCGGCTCATGCGCATGCTGCGCGAGCTGCTGCAGGCGCTGGTGCTTACCGCCGCGGTTGGCCTCACCTTTCTGCAGGTAATGCACGGCCAGGCCACGCCGGGCGATATTATTCTGGTGCTGCTACTGGTCAATCAGATCGCCGGCTACATTCGGCCGCTGGCTATGCTAACGCAGCAGACCAGCGAGCTCGAGGTCACGCTGGAACGCACCGTCGAGCTCCTCGATATGCAGCCCACGGTGATCGACGATGCCGACGCACGTCCGCTCGAGCAGCTCGAGTCGATCGAGTTTCGCGGCGTCTCGTTTCACTACCCCGAGCACAAGGCGCTGGTGCTCAATAAGGTGTCGTTTAAACTAATGGCCGGCCAGACCTTGGCGCTGGTAGGCCCGAGCGGCGTCGGCAAGACCACCATCACCAAGCTGTTGCTGCGGTTTTATGAGCCCACCGCCGGGCAGATTCTCATTAACGACCGGCCCGTCTCGACCTTTACCCAAGCCTCGATCCGCCAGCATCTGGGCATGGTAATGCAAGACGTGGCGCTCTTTAACGAGACGGTGGCCGAGAACCTGCGCTTTGCCCGCCCCGACGCCAGCGACCAGCAGCTACGAGCCGCCGCCCAGGCCGCCCACGCCGATGCCTTCATCGCCAAGCTGGCCGACGGCTACGGCACGATGGTGGGCGAGCGCGGCGTTAAGCTGAGCGGCGGCGAGAAGCAGCGCGTAGCCGTGGCCCGCGCCATCCTGCGCGACCCGCAGCTAATCGTGCTCGACGAAGCCACCAGCGCGCTCGACTCCGAGAGCGAGCACCACGTACAGGCCGGCCTCCAGCGGCTGATGCGCGGGCGCACCGCCATCGTCATTGCCCACCGCCTCAGCACCGTGCGCCAGGCCGACCAGATCCTAGTGCTCCAGCGCGGCCGCGTCATCGAGCGCGGCACCCACGCCGAGCTAGCCGACACAGCCGGCGGCCTCTACGCGCGGTTGTTTAAATTGCAGACAGAGGGAGTGCTGAGTTAGCCTCGCGCGGATTAACGATTAGCCTTACGTTGTCGCGCTGCTCGCGTTCGTTCTCTACGGATCAAGTCTAGCCCAAGCTCACCAGCTCTATCACCCTGCTGCGCCCGAAGCAAGACATCGTCACCGGCAAAGCGGAACTCTCGCCGACGACCGTCTGGCACATCAAGCGGTACAATGTGGCCGGCCGAGATAAGCTGCCGCGCCAGAGCATTAATTATCCTGTTTCTCGCGGCCTCATCATCCGGCAAGGTCTCAACCAGAGCCCGCACCATCGGAGGTGTCCAGACAATATCCCGAGCCTCCGCCGCATTCATATCTGCTTGCATCATCTCAATAGCCGTACGAGAGCGCCTCGGTAGGTCCTCTGGTTTAAGCGAGTGCAGGTAAGATCGCAGGTTGCCATAAGACCACACAGCCTCCTCTTGCTCCAAGAGTGCTCGACGATAACTGGCACTCGATGCGTCTTCGGTGGCACTATAGCGGCGTTCAATGGGCTGGTTAACCGCACCACTATCCCGGAGCAACCCTCGTCTGGCGCCCTCCTGGGCCATATCTACTATGGCATCGCGAGTACGAGCCTCGGGTAGCCGCGGCATAAGCTCACGCCGCGCTGCCAACAAAGTGGGATCTTCCGGCGGACCGGGCTGACCGGCGTCAGGCGCCGTGGGGGCCGGAGCCGGAGTCGGCGCGGGCGTAGGTCGAGGCGCGGGCGGCGTACTTGGTCCTGGAGTTGGAGCTGGTGGCGTGGTACCACGTCTTCGCGAAGCGGGTGGTGTGGTCGGCGGCGTTGGCCCACCGGCCGGAGGAGTCGCGGACGGCAGTGGACCCTCGACTGGCCGCACGTGGGTACGAGTAATGTGGCGATCGACAAAGTCGCCATAACGCTGGAAGCGCTCTGTCGCCACGCGACGACCAAGATCCGTAAACTGGAAGTCGACGTGACCCTCTTCATTCCGAATCATGCTCCAAAGTGGCTCGCGGCTCTCACTGCCTGGACCACGCTCACCGCCAGGCGGGAACATAATGTTTAGAGCGTCCGTTCGCTGCTTATCGTTGGCTGACCAATCATTCAAGATCGCTGAAAGCTGGAACTCAACTCGGCTCAATATCACATCAGGAGCTTCGTCCCGTTCAACCCCCGTTACAGGCTTAGCATCCCGTGGAGCATAACCACCGGCCTCATTGTAACCCAGCCAAGCATGCGTAATAGGTTCGCCCGCCATGTAGGTTCCCAGTAACCGATCGCCTGATGTATCGACGCCAGCGCCAGCTACCATTCTCCACACCTCGCGCTGAGGACTGCCGCCAGCTGGAGTTGTGCCACCGCTCATACTACCAACAGTTCCTGCTGAGCCGCCCGGCGTCGACCGACCATCCCAAATCCGCAAGCCTATCTCAATATCGGTTCCCGCCCCCATGTCACCATTAACGCTACCAACAGCCGCTAAGGTTGAAGCGCGGAATGAAGTGTTGGGACCAAGAGCTGCAGGCACCCCATACTGCGCACCAGGGCGGCGAGTAAGCTGCTGCAACACCTGCATAGCCGTAACAACCGTGCCATAACCTGGCTGATCTTTGAAGTCCTTGGTACCCCAGCGTACGGTACCCAAAAGAATATCAGCCTCAGGGTGAGCATCAAGAGCCTTATGCAAGTTCTTCAGATAGTGCTTTCCAATAGCGTGAGGATCGGCATCGTTGCCCACAATCTGAACGTCCTTGCTCTGGAGCTCGCCCGCTGCCGAACCATCATGAAGAGCCATGAATGCTGTATCGTATAGGTTCTTCATAATCTGACCGTACAGACGACCCTGCCTCTCGGTAACCCAGTCGCGCGACCACTCGGTCTCGAAGGCCGCAATCTTAAGGTCAGGGAAGTCCTTTCGAGCACGCTCAATCTCGGCCTTGGTCTTGGCAACCTTAGCCATATCGGCATCGTTCACCCAGTTGACGTGCATAAGCACGACCGACTCTTTCAATGCTTCAGGATCCTGTTGCGCATAGAGTGAGAGCGTGTTGTATATATTGTCCTGCTCAATGGCGGCACCTACCGGAATACAAACGATTGACTTGAGATCTTTGGGCAGGTTTTTAAGGGACTCATTGGCAGCCACATTTGAACGAAGCTTGTTGATATAATCTTGGCCGTATTTTCGCTCTAGCTCAGAGACGTACCAGCTAATTTCTTCGTTCATATTTAACTCAGCCGAGGGATTATCTAGTAATCGAGGTGAGCGCTCACGGCGCCACTGAGCTTGCTGCTCGGGGGTCGCGCCACCCATGTAATAATAGGGTGCCTCGGGGGTTGGTACTGGCGCCTCCTCCACCGACTCCAACCCTCGCCGCGCGTAGATCGGCGCAATGGGCGGGGCGTCCACGGGCGCCTCGGGCGCAGCCGGTACCGGTACGCCATGGATGACCGTGACGGTGGTGGGCGTCTCAACGGTTGTAGTGGTTGCCACGGTGTCGAAGCCATGGCCGGTGTGCGTGGCCAGAATCCGCACCTGCTCGACGCCGTTGCTGTCTTTGCCGAGCGACTGCGCCACCTCGGCATAGCGGCCGTTAAAGACCGCGTTGCCGTTGCCGTCGGTGGTAAAGGCCAGCTTGCCCACCTCGGAGTCAGCCGGAATCTGGATGCTGCCATCGGGCTGAACCGGAATCGCGAACACGTGGTCTTGCGAGGCGTCGTTCAGCGAGATCAGCATCTTGAGCTGCCCATTCCGCGCTAACTCCTGAGCATTCACCGAGAGGCCATGGTTAAACGAGCCATTCGGCGTCATGTGGCTCATCGACATATTGTAATTGCCGTTGGCATCCACGCCGTGTTGGCCACCCCACCACAGCTTGAGCTCGTTCAGGTCGGGCTTGTTGGGGGTATTGTTGCTCATCCACTCGGTGCGGTGGACTTCAGTGGTATTGAGCGACTGCTGGGCGTACTCGGCCGAGTTCACGGTCGTCGGCTGATGGTCGATCTTGGGCGCTCCCGGCTGGTGATCAACCGCCACGCCCGCCGCCTGCAGGTGCTGCACCGAGGCCTGGTCGAGCCCGCCATCGGGGCCAAAGTGCAGACCCGAACTGGCCACCTGGTCACCGCGCATTAGGTCGTACGAGCCATCGGGCTCGGCCTTAAAGCTAACGCCGTCGGGCACCTGCACCGTGTGGCCGTCGATGGCCTGGGTGTGAATATTGTCGCTGAGCATATTGGCGGCATGATCGCCACCACCATTAATGTTGTCGAACCAGCCCCGCAGCAACGTCTGGTGCGCACCGGCCTCGGGCGTGCCGACGTGCGGCAGCAGACCAACCTCGTCGGGCCGGAAGGCGGCCATGCCCTCTTGGAGGACCGTGCCAGCCGCGACGCCAATGCTCATAGCTAAGGCCGTCTTGCCGATCACTGCCTTTAAACGGTGGTTACGAGCAAGCTTGTCCTTGGCGGTCATATCGCCTTCGATGAGCCGTTCATGAACCGCCTTAGCATTTGTTAGCGCCTCATCAAAGCTACCGGCATTGCCCAAAGCATTACCCTGAAAGAGCTCCGGGTGTTCTTGGGCCGCCTTCCGCAAAGCTGCTTTAGCTTCAGCCGCCAGCAGGTAGGTCTCTTTGCGCTCGGTCCGACGCGACTCCGGCGACTGATACCGAATGAGCGCCACCTTCTTCTTGTCGGAAATCTCCCGACGAGTCTCAAGATTCGTCAGGTGCATTACGGCGTTATAGAACGTCTCGCGAGTAAACTCCTTGGCAGCCCGCGTGCCATCAGGTTTCGTTTCAAAAGTGGTGTCGCGAATGTTATCCATCATCCAGCGAGCCGAGGCCATGTTGTAAGAGCCGGCTTCAAACCGGGCACGACGAGAGTTCTCGGGGATGTCTTGCTCGTTCATGCGCCCCTCGGCCCGCTCGCGCATGTGCTGGGCGCGCTCTTCTTTCATGCGGCGATTCTCGCGAATAGCCGTCATTACCCCGGCCCCCACACCAATGAGACCAACCTTACTAGCTGCACTCGCAACCGACCGTGAGCCGCCCACCACAAAGGAGTAGGCCACACCAACAGCGGTTGCCAAAGTGTCTTCGTTAATAGCACCTTTTAGCAGCAATCGGCTGCCGATCTTTGAGTCCATCACCTTGGTCATTACCCGCTCGACACCGTTGTATTTGGTCTCGACATTGGTGCCAGTGCTAGCCTCGCCCATATAGACCTTGGTATTAGCCATAATCTCGTCCAAATTCATACCCGCAGCTGTGCGGATCTTGACTTGCTCGAAGATCTGGCCCAGGTTATCGGCGTAAAGGTTGGCCTCTTTGATAAGATTAGGATGGTTTTTGGCTAGCCCCTGAATAACACGGTCAGAGCTGGTGCGGAATGTAGCTGCATCCATATTCTGCTCAACAGCCTCACGCACCACGCCCATAAGAGCGCTAACCACCGGCGCACCATTCTCGCTGGTGAGCTGGGTCGGCGCTTCACTGGCATCCAGCGTGCCATGGTAGTGATGAACGAACCGGTCGACATCGGCCGCAGCTTCACGACGGTAGTCGTCGAGCGTGGCGCCCTCGTGAATCAGTGCGTTACCCGACTCTTTAATCTCACGATCAGCCTTAGTCCGCTCTTTAATTAAATAGTAGTTGCGAGCTAGGCCGCCCTTCCACATGCGCGTACCTACGCCCTTAGCACCCTCAGCCATGCCTTTCCAGAAGCCATTGTCCTTAATAGCCTCTTTGAAACCACGATGCGCCGCCAACGACTCATTCAACCGGCGCTCGGCCACCTCGTGAGCCTTCTCGGCCGCTACTTTGTGCTCGCCCACTAGGTGAATCTCGAGCGGCGAGGTGTTGGGGGCGGGGGCGCCCTCGGCCGTCGGCGGCTCGGGCGGCGCCGGGGTGGTCTCGGTGGTGGGTGGCGTAGTCTCGGTGGACGGAGTGGCGGGCTCGGCGGGTGGCGGGGTGGCCGCCTCGGGCGTTACGGGCGCGGCCGGAGTTGTTTCCGGAGTGGTAGGCGCCGTCGGCTCAGTTGGGGCCGGCGCAACCGGCACCGTCTCCGGCGGGCGCAACGGCAAGGTGGGAGCCACATCGGGCGGCGCCGCCACCTCGGGCGGAGCGGCCGCCGGCGCCGGCGCCAGATCCACCGCCGTATGCACCGCCTCGGCCGTAATCGGCGCGGTGGGTAGCGCCGGCTCGGGCGCGGTCTCGCCCGAGGCTAGGCTGGCCTCGAGGGCGCTCAAGGTATTGGCCTCAACGTCGCTCAGCGGCTCGCCCGGCTTGTAGCCCACCTCGCCCGCCGCCAAGCTGCCCTCAAGGTCTGCGATCGCTTGGCTCTCGGCTGCATTTAGTGGCTTGTCGCCGGCCAAATCATGCAACTCGGCCGCCAACTTCTGCCCCCGCTGCAGCTGATCACCCTCCGGTGCCATGGTAGCGGTAGCGCGTTCAGAGGACATCGTCTGCGCTCACGTAGTCGCTGCGGAACCGCACCAAGATGGTGGCGATAATCTCGCCTGTGCCTGGCACGCGCTCCTCGATCCAGCCCTGCAGCTCATCGAGCTTACCACTATCGACCTGCTTCTCCAGCTCGGCCAAGTGCTCCTCGGGCAGCGCCGCCACCAGCGCCGTGGTAATCTCATCCTCGAGCGCATGCACATAATCGGCCTCAAGTTGCTGTCTCACCTCCGGCTCAAGGCTATCGAGCGTTTTGTCCTCGGATAATACCCAATGCACATATTCTTCGAGTGTTTGTGGAGCCACAACTTCCCTCATTCTCTGTTATTACCATAAGTATAATGTCGAATGGCTCCAGATGGCAACCTTAGCGGCGCGGCGGCCTCTTCTGCTGCTGTGGGCCACGCCGAAACAAGCGCTGCCACCACGGCGCTTTGGGCTGTTGAGGCCGTTGCTGCTCACGCCGAGAGGCCGAGCCAGCACGCGGAGGTGTGGCCTCCGGACTCGGCACATTGGTGAGTGGTGTTAGATCAGATGGATGGCCCATGTCGGTGTCGATGACCGCTCCGGCCCCGGCAGACGGTCCAGAGGCGGTCGGCTCCTTGGCCGGCGGCCGAACAGCCGTCTGGTCGTAATGAGCCACAATATCATTAAAGGCCGCCTCCTCGTCGGCGCTCAGAGGCGCACCGTCGGCCGGCACCTCAGACCGAGCAGCCGGTGCCGGCTGCGGCTGCTCGGTAGGAGCATGAGCCGCCTCGGTTGAAGGGCGTTCCGCACTCCCCGTCGTTTCAGCTCTTCTCTCGGCAGACTCTGGTTGGGCCTCTGGAGCAGCCTGCACGGCGTCAATCACCCTCTCGGCCGATTGATCGGAAGAGGCTGCAGGAGATCGTGGTGTTTCAGGCGGTAATGTGGTTACGTTGTATACAAGCTTCTCCGTAGCCGGGGGCCGCCCCGTCGGCGCCGACACCTCAGGCTGAGCCGTCGCAGCCGGTCGCTCATGCACCCTCCCCGCTCCGCGCTCTTCATTATATGCTCGATTAATATCGGCTAGTTCAGCTTCATACTCAGCACGAATATTGGCCATGTCTTGCTGAAACAACTGATCCCGCACTTCGTTGCTCAGCCTGCGAGCTTCCGACCGAATAACTTCCTCCTGCCGGGCGCGCTCGGCCTTAACCGCCAATGTTGCTTGCTCTCTGAGGGCCGTCCTCAGCGCCACATCACCCTCGGGCAGCTCGGCCTCTTTAGCGTTGTAGGCATCGACCACCCTCTGTACCGCCTCCGCCCGAGCATCAGACAAAGCTTGAGCCTCGGGGTGGGCCGTGTTCGCTAGGTGGTCGGCCCCGCCCGGCGCTAATGTATGAGCGGCGGCGGCTTGGGCGTCAGGCGACTCAGCTCCGCCGTGAATGGCTCGCAGCTTATCCCGGGCGGCCGTTAGCATCTTGTGAGCCTTGGTCTTCTCGCGCTCCACCACATCGGCCGAAGCCGGATCAGGGGCGGCCGTCTCCGACTTACGCTGCTGCACGATATCACTCAGCTCGCGCGCCAGATCACTCTGTTCTGCCTTGGCAACCGGTTGCTTCTGTTCAGCTCCTGGCTCCTGAGAGGGTTGTTCGGCCGACACTGCTACTCCCGCTATTTGCTACCTGGAGTATATCACAGGCCTTTAAGCAGTCGGTCGATCTCGGCCGCATACTCACCGCCGGTATCATGGCGGAAATGCAGATGGGGCACAAATTTAGTCATCATCCGGGCACCCAGCGCGGCCTGAAACTCACCGTGCTGCCGCTGCAACGCGGCCAAGAGTGCCGCCTGCTGGCCGTCATTGCCCAGCAGCCCAAACCAGACCGTGGCGTTGCGCAGATCAGGAGCCGCATCGACTCGCGTTACGGTTACTCGCGCCGCATCCGGCCCCAGTAGCTCAGTAGCGGCCACGGCCACCACTTGCTGAATCAAGCTCTCTACTTTGGCAACACGCTGGCTCATATCATGGCCTACAGGCTACGGGCTCTCTCTTCGCGGGTGTAAAACTCGAGCATGTCGCCCAGCTCAATGCCCGTCGTGGTCGTCACATTAATACCGCAGGTCTCGCCCTCAAAGGCCTCGCGCGCCTCCTGCTTATCCTTTTGCAAGCTGGCCAGCGTGCCCTCGCCCAACGCCTCGCCACCGCGCTTGATGCGCAGCGTCATCTTGGGCGTAATATGGCCGCTGGTGACGGTGCCGCCGCAGACCACATTGCTCTTGGTGGTCTTAAAGACGCCCTTAATCTCGAGCTCACCCACCACCGTCTCGATCACCTCTGGCGCCAGCATCTGGCTCAGGGCATCGCGCAGATCGTCGGTCAGTTCGTAAATTACTTTATACAAATGCACCGGCACACTCTCGCGCGAGGCGAGTGATTTAAGGCTGGAGCTCAGGCCCACATTAAAGCCGATGAGAAGCGCACCGGCCGTCTTGGCGAAGGCCACATCAGATTCGGCGATATCGCCGACGGCGCTCGATACTACGCGCACCGCCACCTCGTCGTTGCGCAGCTTCTCCAGACTCTCCAGCAGCGATTCGAGCGAGCCCTGCACATCGGCCTTAAGCACTACGTTGAGCTCGCGGATATTGCCGGCCGAGATGGCGGCCGACAGCTGCGAGGCGTCGATTTTTTTGACACCCAGGCTCTTAACTTGCTCGCGCCGCACTACGGCCTCGGCCGCCTCGCGCGCGGCCCGGCCGGCCGCCTCGCTGTGGAAGACGTCGCCGAAGGCAGGCACGGCCTTAAAGCCGGTCACCATGGCCGGCATACCGGGGTGAGCAGCCGTAATCCGCTTGCCGCGGTAGTCTGTTAAACTGCGCACCTTGGCGTACGTGCTGCCAGCCACCAGGTAGTCGCCCTGCTTAAGGAGGCCATGCTGCACTAACACCGTAGCTACGGGGCCGCGACCCGCATCCAGATGCGACTCGATAATAACGCCCTCGCTCGGGCCATCGGGTCGCGCGCGCAGGTCCTCGATATCGGCCACCAGCAGCACGAGGTCGAGTAGCTTGTCGATGTTCTGGCCGGTGCGCGCCGATACCTCCACCGTCACCGTGCTGCCGCCCCAGTCTTCTGGCTGCAGGCCCAGCTCGGTTAACTCCTGGCGCACGCGAACCGGATCGGCTCCTTCCTTGTCGACTTTGTTGATAGCTACCACAATCTGCACGCCAGCCTCTTGGGCATAGCGAATAGCTTCTTTGGTCTGTGGCTTTACTCCGTCATCAGCCGCCACCACGATAATGGCCACATCGGTCATCCGGGCACCGTGCTGACGCAACGCACTAAAGGCCTCGTGGCCCGGCGTGTCCAAGAAGGTGATCCAGCGGTCGCCGCGCTTAATCTGGTAGGCGCCGATGTGCTGAGTGATGCCGCCAGCCTCCTTGTCGGCCACGTGGCTCTCGCGAATCGCGTCAAGCAGCGAGGTCTTGCCGTGGTCAACGTGGCCCATCACAGTCACGATCGGCGGGCGCGCCTCACCGGTCTCGCCCTCGGCCAGTTTAGCGGCGCGCATCACCGGCTTCTCGGGCTCCACCACCGCCTCGGCCTCGATCTCGAAACCAAGATCCGAGCCAATCACGGCCGCCGTATCAAAGTCGATCTGCTCGTTGATGTTGGCAAACACACCGTTCTTCATCAGCTCGCCAATGACCTTGGTTACCGGCAGGCCCAGCCGCTCGGCCAGCTCGCCCACCCCGATCACCGCGGGAACCATAATGGGCTGTTGTGTCTGCGTCGTCTTCTCGGCCATACCGTTACTTCTTTCTCTTTAGCGTTCGCGGCAGAATCTCCGCGCACTTCTCACTACAACTATAATACCCTCGCCCCGGCGCGGTCTGCGCCCGGTCCGGCCGGAGCTCGCCCTCTACCACGGTCCAACGCAGGAGCTCGGCCTTGGGCAGCCGTCTCCGGCAGACTCGGCAGCTCCGCGTTGGCGTGGCGGTCATTTACTTATCGTCGCCCTTGCCGGCCTTGCGGCTCTTTAGGCTCAGGCTCAGCTTGTGAGCCTCTGGGTCGATGGCGATAATGCGGAACTTCTTGGTCTCGCCCAGCTTCACCAGGGCGGCCGGGTCCTCAACGTGCTGGTCGGCCAGCTCGCTAATGTGCACCAGCGCCTCGATGGCCGATGTAACCTGTACAAAGGCGCCGAACGGCGTGATGCGGGTAATCTTGCCCTCGACCTCGTCGCCCAGCTTGTACTTGGCGGCGTCCTTGATCCACGGGTCAGCCTGCAGCCGCTTCATGCTCAAGCTCAATTTGTCGCGGTCGATCGAGATGATCTCGGCCTTAACGCGGTCGCCCACCTTTACATAGCTCGACGGATTGTCGACGCGATCCCAAGCAATCTCGCTAATGTGAACGAGGCCTTCGATGCCGTTTACGTTAACGAAGATGCCGAAGTCGACCACACCGGTGGCCACACCCTCGATCACGTCGCCCACCGCCAGCTTGGAGACCTTGCTCTCGGTAGCCTCGCGCTTGGCCGCCTTCTCGCTCAAAATAAGCTTGTTGTCGCGGCGGTTAATGTCGAGCACGCGCACCTCGAGCGGCTTACCCACCAGAGCATTGAGCCGGTGCAGGATCTCATCCTTATCGGCGCCGCTGACGCGTGGGTAGTTCTCGGCGCTCAGCTGGCTCACCGGCAAGAAGCCGCGAATGCCGTCGGCCTCAATGAGCAGACCGCCCTTGTTGGCGTCAAACGCTTGAACGGTGAAGATCTCGCCCTTGCCGTGGCGCTCCTCCAGGCTCTCCCAGCCCTTCTCCTTGGCCACCTTTTTGAGGCTCAGGATAGCATAACCGTGGTCGTCCTCGGTCTCCATAACAGAGGCGCTAATGACGTCACCAGGCTTAATGTTCTGCGAGTGCTCGATCTCGCGACCGACCACTAAACCGGTGCCGCGCGGACCCAAATCGAGCCAGACCTCGTGCTTCTCGGCGGCAATGACGGTGCCTTCCACCACATCGCCCGGCTGCATAGCACCAACCGGCGCCTCGGCCAGGAGCTGCTCCATCGTTATATCTTGTGTTGCTGTTGCCATAAACTTTTAAGTTTCCCTGCGCATTCAAGCGCGCAGGTACTTCTCCTTTCAAAAAAATTTCACCCCGGACGGTTGGCATCGCGCCAGAGTGATCTAACATTATTTTACGCTAATAAATGCCGGGCGTAAAGGCCCTGCGGCTTGGGTGGTCGGCCTTACACCGACCACCCAAGCCGTCAGATACACCTAATCACTCGGGTGCGCACAACTCGGTCGTAATGCGGATCAAAGAATTGGCTTATTTCAGGTTGCGGCCGAGAATTGAAATGACGCCTCAATAGCTCCCACCGCTCGCCGTTTGTGAGTGGCCATGGACCGGTATAGCCGGCGTCCTGCCACTCCAGCTCCGCCTCGACTCCCTCCTCTTCCTCGGTCAAATCCGTTACGGGCAAACAAAACCCCAATCGCCGCAAACCTGAAGCGGAAGCCGGCAAGACCGAAGCGAAGTAAGCCGTGTCCCAGTCAACGAAGCGCAACCAGGCGCACAGGTAGCTAGAATCACGATCGGCCGGCCCCCAATAGGTTAGTTCCCAAAGCGCATCTTCACTTCGGCAGTTCAGCTCTAGCACTGAATGACCGCTGCTCGAGCGCCAAATTGCCCGCGCCACCCGATCCAACCGGTACCCGCGCCAGGTCTCACCATTAGAAGCCGCCGTCTGATCATCGGGCTCCATACGCTGGTACTCACACGGTTGCTCACCTTGGGCGCCTTGCACCCAAAGCTCGTGACCACGAATGACCTCCGGCATATATAGCAGGTTTTCGGCAAACTCCGCTACATTATTCGGCCCTTGCCGAATACACAACCGCCGAGACAATTCGCCAATACTGCCCTGAGGAATCACACCCCAAACCTGAGTGCTTTTCCGTGGTAGGCCTGCCACTACGTATCGCCGCCTCTCATACGGGAGCGCCCATACTCTCTAAACCTCAGCTACACGATGGTACTTACCATCACGGCAACTATAACAGTGCTTGTAAATTTTACCAGGGGGCTAGCTACAGCCGGCCGGTCGTGCGCACGGCAGCTAACACATTTTGACGGCTGCGACGCCACAGGAGATAGCCAACCACCATAGCCGTCAGTCCTAGTGCCGGGAGCGCCATCTCGGCGGGACCCGTAGCCGGTAGTGGTGCCGTAGCCCCGGCCGACGGCGTAGTAGTGGACTGTCCGGCCACGGTGCCAGCCGCCGGGCTCTTGGTGGGCATCGGCGTAACCGTAGCCTTGGGGGCCGGCGTGGTGGTCACCACTGGCGAAGTTGCCTTGGCACTGGCGCTCGGCGAGGCCACGGCCACCTGTGGGCTCTTGCTGGCCGCATCACGCCTCTGCTGCGCCTGGCGCTGAGCGTTGCCGTACAAGAACGTCGCCACTACAATTATGGCAATCACCAACAACCCAGCTACCGTCTTTACCATATCTCGCTTCATCTTGGTCCACTCCTGCTTTACCAGGGTTATACCTTTTATCGGCTCCCGGAGCAAGCATAAGCATAACCTGGCATAAGAAACCGGTCCTGGCTCGGGGCCAGAACCGGTTCTGTAGTACAACATCAGCCGGCGTTAACGCTGGCTAGCAGTTAGCACAACGATCAGCGCCAGGTGCCGGCGGATTTGAGCAGTAGTCGCCCCGACAACAATTGTCGCAGCAGCTTCCATGACAATGGTCGCCAAAGCAGCGACACGTGGTTCCAGCCGGCCCATCCGGACTGCTAGCCACCTGGCCGTCATCGCCGGCTGGCGTCGTCCCTGTCATCAGGCTCCCATCATCTTCATTGGCAAGCTAACCCTACGGACACGAGCATCCCCCTGTGCTCGTCACCACGGTCTTGCAAGGCGCGCCGACTCCGTAGTTGCCACAGGTGCAGCTGCGATCGGGATTACACAGGGCGCCCGGACACGGACAGTACGGTGCCGAGGCCAGCTCGCCCGAATCCGACGTCCCAGCAGTGGCCGTCGTCGCGGCGTTCACCGGTATATTACCCCCAGACTGCTGACTCATGATCACTTAACCGCTTTCTACGGGGAAAGAACGCCCTCCGATTCTACCAAAAAACCTCGGCGTTGCCGAGGAGCGGACACCCAAAGGGGCCGACACCCAAGCAACGCCGAGGCTTTGCCGGATCGACACCGAGCAGAGAAGGGGCTTTCATCCAGACCAAATTACAAGGAGGTGAGCACTCGCATCTGGCGGGCAAAAGCCCCGTCACCGCTCGTCACCCTCACGATCGATTACTGGTATCTAATGTAACATATCAGCTCTCAAAAGTCAACAGGCTAGGCTAATATCAACTTAACTATGCCTCTGCCAAGGGCAAATAAGGCTCAGCTGCCGGCGGCAAATTACTGATGACTCCGCGCACCCGCGGGTCGGCCAGGTAGCGCCGCAGCCGCCTGGCATCGTTGACCGTCCAGATCATCACTGGCACCCCGCGGCGGGCCATTTGCCCGAGCACTCCCAGATCCGCCAGACTGTAGTGGCAGGCCAAAAAGTCGGCTCCGCTACGCGCCACCCGCCGAGCTGGAGCAAAGTTGCTCAGTCGATTAAAGATAAATTTGGGGAGTCCCCGCCCTACCAGCAGCCCCACACACAGCTCCGAATCGAGCTGCTTAAGGCGCCGCACCGTTCCCTCCAGGAACGAGCTCATCACAAACGAATCCGGCTGGACATAGCGCCGCACCAGCGCGATAACCTCGGCCTCGTAGCCGGCCTCTTTTAGTTCAATATCGAGGCGCACTCGACCGGCCGCCAGCTGCAGCACCTGCTCTAGCGTGGGCACATGGCGGCTATGCCTCCAGGTCTGCAGTCGCGCGTAAGTCAACCGGCTAATTCGCCGGCCGCGAATCCGCCGATTATGATGTACCACCAGCACGCCGTCGGCCGTTCGGCGCGCATCAAACTCGATCATACCGGCGCCCAGCTGCATGGCGAGTTCAAAGGCCGCCAACGTGTTCTCGCGCCGGCGTGCCGAGGCCCCGCGATGGCCGATGAGCACCGCCGACTCGCCCGATCTCACCAGCGGATGCTCAGCCGCCACGAGCGTCAATAACCGCTTCATAGCCCCATCATACCAGAGCCCAGGCAGCTTCGCCGGTTCTGCCGGCGGATGCCTAATGACGCCAGTCGGCGCCGGTTCTGTCGCGTCCTAACCGAGCAGAGAGTTCACGTTCGCCGACCAGTCATTAGGCGCCGCCAAAGAAGCCCGGGCAATTGCCTTGATGGTATAACGTGGCTGGCTGGCGAACGCCATCCACACAACTATTCAAGCGCGACAGAACCTACGCCAGCTGGCGCCACGTTATACCATCGGCGGCAAAAGGCCGCTGCCAAGGCACCAATCCGCTTATGCTCGACAGGGCCTTAACCCCCGCGGTATATTTAACAACAGATGACTCAGGAGGGTGAGCTTGGAGTTTCTTAAAAATTTCCCCGATCAAACATTTGTGCCTGGTCGCTACTTTATGTGGTCGCCCAATACCAAAACGATCACCTATGATGCCCGGCGCCTCAAGACCAACAATGGCCGCCTGGCGCTGCTGCACGAGATTGGCCACGCTCGCCTGGGCCACCGTGTCTACAAGTACGACATGGAGCTGCTGCGCATGGAGATGGAGGCTTGGGATATTGCTCGTAAGCTGGCGCCGCAGTTCGGAGTTAGCATCAATGAAGATCACGTAGCCGACGCCATCGCCTCATACGACGAATGGCTAACCAAGCGCGCCACCTGCCCCGACTGCCATAACTTTAGCCTGCAGCGCGCCCGCGACGCCTATGGTTGCTTTGCCTGCGGCGCCAAGTGGGTAGTCAACTGGCGCAAAGACCGCCGCGTTAAACGCACCGTTATCTCACGCTTCGTTCAGCTCTCGAGCGCGGCCATGGCGCCGCTGGCCAATGCCAATACCGCCACCACCGTTACCAGCCTGGCCGAGCGCATCACGCGCACGACGCAGCCATAAAGCTCATTCACGTGACGCAGCGCCGTCGCCCACACCAAAAAAGACCCCCGAAGGGATCTTTTTTGGTTCAGACGTCAGCTGGCTTAGGCAGCCAGGTTGGCGGTCTTCTTGGTGCGGCGCGAGGCCTTGCCACCCTTGGCGCCGGCCATGCGGGCCAGCTCCGGGTTCTTGGCGAAGCCACCGCCACGCGAAATGGTGCCGCCCTTCTTACCGATCTGCTCGTAGAAGTTTATGCCGTAACGTTGCTTGTTGGTCGCAGCAGCCTTCCGGCCGCCAGTGCGGGTACCTGCCATGGTTTTTGTACTCCATTACCTTAGGGTTATTGTGGCAAAATTAGGCTGTATCAGCTTTAGCCGTTTTGCCAAAAAGCCGAGCTACTGGCCTTTAGGGTTAGGCAAAACGCCTATCATCTGTTAGCACTAGTATAATAGCACAAACGGCTTATGCTGTCAATAATATTTATGCTTCTCACCAACGCTAAAACCGGTAAACTAGAGACATGACCAAAGTCACCACCCCAGCGGTGCGGCCGATGCCGTGTCTCGCCATCATTCTGGCCGACGTCCGCAGCGCCCAAAACGTCGGCGCCATCCTGCGCACAGCCGACGCAGTTGGTGCCGAACTTGTCATCACCTGCGGTATTACGCCCCACCCCCAGCAGCCAAACGACCCTCGACCCGGCCACGTGGCAGCCAGCAACCACCGCGCTATTGCCAAGACCGCTCTGGGGGCCGAGCTAACGGTACCGCAACAGCACTTCGCCACCCTGGAGGCGGCTATTAAGCATATGCGGCATCATCACTATAGTATCGCTGCCTTAGAGCAAGCTGAAAACTCACAACCATTATTTGACTTTACGACGCCATCGCAACTGGCTCTCGTGGTAGGCCCAGAAGTTGCCGGCCTGGCGTTGGCCGACCTAGCGCTCTGCGACACCATTTTAGAATTACCCATGCTAGGGCGTAAGGAGTCGCTCAATGTGTCGGTCGCTGCCGGCATTGCCCTGTACCGGCTTCGCTTTGGATAGACGGCTAGTTCGGTTAAGCCCCACCCAGCCAACGCCGCAGCCAAGCTCGCCATGGCGAGGGTCGTTTGGGCCGATTCACCACCGCAGCTGACTGAGTCTCGGCCGGCGCCGCAGAGACCCTTGGAGTTAGATCATAAGACGTCATCTCGCGCGGCGGCATAGCCGACTGCCGAACATCAGGCGCCACTACCGGCCCGGCGTTAATCTCTTGGATCCGACGCTCCAGGGCCGCTCGGCTTCTCTCGAGCTTGTGCTCAAAGGCCCTTCTATCGCGAGCCCGCTCTCGCTCCTCCTGTGCGGCCGGGTCATCCGACGACTCTCTCGGAATATCCGCGGCCTCAGGCTCAAATTCAGGCTCTTCCTCGCCGACTGTGACCGCCTCGGCCGGCGCCGGTATCTGTCCAGCAGTTTCGTCATCCGCAGGCGGCTGTTCGGCTGCGGCCGGCTGAGTTACTCGATCGGCAGCTGGCAAAATCGGGCCGGCGTTTGGCTCGGGCTTAGGCCATGAGTCGACCGTCTCCTGAAAGTATCCGATTGGCATCTTGGCATCAAGCCGGGCGTTCTGAATAACCGTTCCAGCCTGAACGTAAGGATTGCTCAGGCCAAAACGCTTGTCGTTCATGTCGTAGGCTACCAGCCCGCCCTGGCGCAACCGGTCCTCGATACGCTCGAGTTGCGCCGGATCCCATTTGGTAGTGCGAAGCTCGTCGAGCGCCACAAAAAAATCTTCCACCTGGTCCGCTCGAATCGGGTCAGAGCGTGGCGGCAGGGTGTCAATGAGTTCAATTATCGCCTGCTCCCGCTCTTCCATCGATGCGTTTGGGCCAGGCCGCTCAGCACGGTTAACCACCATTTTAGCCGACGTCTCAGCTTTAGGAGTCGACCCAGCCTCGGGCTCACCCATGGCCTTAATGGTCTGACGAGCCTGCTCGGCCGCCTGTTCAGCCTGGCGCTTCGCGACCTCCAGCGCAGCCCTGCCAGCCTCGAGCTCACCCGAAGGGCCGGCCACCCCAGGCGCGGCTACGCCCGACTGCTCAGCTGAGGCCGTAATGCTCTGAAGGGTTTCAGCTAGCTTAGTCCCTGCTGAATTCTCGCTACCAGCTTGGTCTACACCCATATCGGTCTTCTCTGCCTCCACTACGCCTTTTGCTTTCCTCTCGTCTTGCATTCTTATTAAAGCTTAGCATGGCTGAGAAGTCTGGCCATTTTTACATTTGCCCGTCATTTATTCACACTTATCCCTAAAACTCAGTCACTTCAGCTATTTTCATTGTAATAACTACTTAAGTAGGCCCTTTACAAAGCCGCTATTGGAGTGCATGATGGAAACTGAAATAAACATAACCAATATAGGAAAACAACATGCCCAGGGTTTCCAAATCTCCGGGACGGCGCCCCAGTAGTCGCCGCCAAGCTGCCAGTTCCCGTCGTCGCAAATCGAAATCATTGCTTAGCCAACTCGGCGCCATCAACTTGTTTCGGCCGCTCAAGCTGAGCCGTTCGCAAGCGCTGCTAGCGGCCGGTTTTATGGCCGTTATTGGCATCGCAGCCGTAGCCTACAGCTTTGCCGCTTCGAGCTACTCGTTCTGGAGCAACTCAGCCGTTCCGAACCGGATCACCGCCGACACTCAAGCTACGGAGCTCGGCCTTAAATTTAACTCTGACAGTGCCGGCACCATCGATGCCGTTCGCTTCTATAAGGCCAAAGCCAACACCGGCGTCCACACCGGCAGTCTCTGGACTAGTAGCGGCGAGCGCTTAGCTACGGTCACCTTTACCGCCGAGACGGCCAAGGGCTGGCAGACGGCTAAGTTTGCCACACCGGTTAAAATAGCGGCTAATACCACCTATGTAGTGTCCTACCATACCAATGTGGGCAGTTATGGTGTCGACCTGGGTTACTTTAATACGGCCCGCACCAAAGGTCCGCTCCACGCGCTCCTTAGCACCAACACCAGTCCAAACGGCGTCTACGTCCACGGTGCCAGTGCCTTCCCGACACAGCCCGGCCAGGCTACCAACTACTGGGTGGATGTGGTGTTTAGTCCGGCGGCAATCTCGACTCCTACGCCGACGGCGACCGTTACACCTACGCCCATCACCGGTACCACTACCTGCCCCTTACCCGCTTATCCATCCACTTCGTGCACCGGTCGATCCAGCAGCCTCGGTAGCAGCTATACCAACGAGGTGAGCGACTACACCGTTACTACCAATGACACCGTCATAGACAATTGGCACGTCAAGGGTGACCTCGACATCAAGGCTGCCAACGTGGTTATTCGCAACAGCCAGATTGACGGTACCATCAACAACGACGGCTATGCTGGCACTTCATTTACGGTAGCTGATTCAACCGTGGGTCCCGCGACGTGTGCCACGAATGGCCTACCCAGCCTCCAGGGTCACGACTTTACCGCTACACGCGTCTATCTGCGCGGCCACCAAGATGGAGTCGATATGGGCGCCGATAACGTCACGGTCACCGACTCGCTCCTGCAGCCCTGCTTCCAGCCAGCCTCCGTCGTTGGCAGTGACGGCTTCCACTCGGATGGCGTGCAGGATCAATGCAGCGCGACCTGCTCGAACCTAACCCTGACGCACAACACCATCGACGCTCGGGCCATCTACAACGGTACTCCGACCGGTAACTCAGCCCTCAACCTCGGCTCGGGTCCCGACGGCTACCACATGCGTAATGTCACGCTCAACGACAACCTGTTCCTAGGTGGCGGCTACACGACCGACCTCCATTGGGACGCCGGCAATGCCTGGGTCGTCAAAGGCAACGCCTGGGTCAAGGGCAGCTGGGCCTACGATGCCATTACAACTGAGGGCACCTGCAGCAACCAGTCATGGTCGGGCAACTCAATCGTTACGGCCGATACCAACTTCAATGCAACCTCAACAGTAAGCTCAACTGGCTGCGTTGACTAACCTGCTGATAATTACTCATGACTAGCTAAATATTCAAAGAGCCGAGCTCGCCCGAGCCCGGCTCTTTGATTTGCTCCGCCCCAGCTTCGTGTACGCCTGGCTAGCCCACGCCCAGCGGCTTAGCTATATAATTTCTCACTACTCTATTAGCCTTACCCTCCGGTACGCCAAAAACCTGCCTTTCGGCAGGTTTTTGAATAATCCGGCACCGTGCTACTTTCCCCCAGAGGAGTATCATCGCCGCAGCGGGTCTTAACGGTGGTGTTCGGGATGGGAACCAGTGTATCCCCCGCGCTAAAAGCACCGGGGCCGCCAATTGGCGTAATCCCGAAGGAAGTTCCCAATTGGCGAACTCGGCGCTCTTAGACGAGCGCCAGCTTATGAATGGTAGGCCTAGTGGCCACAAACTGCTAGTCAAACATTCCTCTCACGCCAGCCAATTGCTGAGCTGACGAGAAAGTGTAAAAAAGTCAATCGACCGATTAGTACACCTCGGCTAAACACATTGCTGTGCGTACACCTAGTGCCTATCAACCAGATAGTCTTTCTGGGGTCTAATGGGGAAATCTCATCTTGAGGTGGGTTTCGCGCTTATATGCTTTCAGCGCTTATCCCGACCGAACATAGCTACTCGACAATGCCCTTGGCAGAACAATCGATACACCAGAGGTTCGTTCACTCCGGTCCTCTCGTACTAGGAGCCAATCCTCTCAAATTTCCTTACGCCCACACCAGATAGGGACCGAACTGTCTCACG
>DATIIV010000028.1:0-4922 GCA_035479295.1 Candidatus Saccharimonadia bacterium
GGGCGCGTCGGCGTATGCCGACGCGCCGGTCGGCCTGCTCTCCGGCGGCGAGCAGCAGCGGTTGCGCATTGCTCAGGCGCTGCTGGGCGAGCCGCACCTGCTGCTGTGCGATGAGCCGCTGTTGTCGCTCGACCTATCGCATCAGCAGGCCGTTAGCGTATTAATCGACCAGCACCGGCAGCGCACCGGGGCGGCGGTAGTGTTCGTTACTCACGACATTAACCCCATTCTGCCCATGGTCGACCGCGTGTTGTATCTGGTGGGCCACCGTTGGGCCATCGGCAAGCCCGACGAGGTGCTGACCACCGCCAAGCTCACCGAACTGTATGGCACGCCGGTGGACGTGCTGCGGGTGCGAGGGCGAGTGGTCGTGGTGGGCGCCGGTGAGGCTGTGTCGACCGAGCCCGGCGCTCACCACCATGAGCACGCCGGTCGCGCCGCCGAGGATCAGCTGTAATGGATCTGCTGCTCTACCTAACGCAGCCGTTTGCGCTGCATGCCCTGGCGGCGGCTACACTGGTGGCCATTAGCTGCGGTCTCATCGCGCCGTTCGTCATTACGCGCGGCATGGCCTTTGCCGTGCACGGCACCAGCGAGTTGGCCTTTACCGGGGCGGCGGCCGGCTTACTTATCAGCGGCAATGCGGTAGCTGGGGCTCTGGGCGGCGCAGTGGTGGTGGCCGCCGTGATCGGTCTCCTGGGAGTGCGCGAGCGCGAGCGCGACTCGTCCATTGGCGTTATTCTGGCCTTTGGCTTGGGCCTGGGCGTGTTGCTGCTCAGTTTTTATCATGGCTTTGCTACTCAGGCCACCAATATTCTCTTTGGCAATATCTTTGGTGTTAGCAGCGGACAACTCTGGCTACTCTTTGGCATTGGAGTGGGAGTGATTGCGGTAATGGCGTTGATTCATCGACCGCTGCTGTTTGCCTCGGTCGACCCCGAAGTAGCGCTGGCCCGGGGTGTGCCGGTGCGGTTATTGGGCCTCGTCTTCTTGTTTGTGTTGGCGCTTACGGTTACAGAAGCGGCTCAGATTGTGGGTACCCTGCTCGTGCTGAGCTTAGCGATTACGCCGGCCGCAGCTGCTCAACGATTTACGGCTCGTCCAGCACTGGTGACGGCGCTGTCGATTCTGTTTGCGCTCATCGCTAGCGACGGCGGTCTCTTGGTTAGCTTGGCTGTTGGCACCGTTAAGCCTAGTGTTTTTGTAACCGGCCTCAGCTTTAGCATTTATATCATTGCTCGTTGGCTTGGCGGACGGGTGCGGACGCGACGTGCAGCTGCGGCTTAAATTAGGCGGCTTGCCATAGCCCAGACGACGGTTTTTGAGGTACCATAATTGTTATGGCTTACCAGCGATTTTGGAAGGTAGCGCAACGGTATCGGCGACGCTATCGGCGGCAGTTGAGGTGGGTGGGCGTGAGCGCGGGCGGGGCGGTGCTGGTGGCGCTAGCAACCTGGGGCTGGCTGCAGACACAGGGCCCGGTGCGCCCGCGGCTGGCCGCGACGGTCGGCGTGTCGGTGAGCGGCCACCTCCAGATGAGGTTTGGCCAAGAGCTGGCCGGCCAGCCGCGGGCGCAGCTGCAGCCGGTCGCCGCCGGAGTCTGGCAGCCGACCCGGGGGTTGCTGGGTCTAACCGGCCTAACCTTTGTGCCAACTGCGCCGTTACTGGCCGATCAAACCTACACCGTGCGCTTAAGCGGCTTGCGGCGGCTGGCGACGGGGGCGCCGGTGCCGGCTCAAACTCTGCGTTTTGTCACCGAGGCGCCCCCGGCGGTGGCCGGGTTTAGCTTGGCCCCGGGTGCCGTAAATGTGCCGGTGCGTCCAAACTTTACGCTACGACTGGGAGCTGCCAATCACGGCCTCATTAAGCCAAAATTAAGCCTTGAACCAGCCGTGCCGTTTACCGCCGTTGCGAGCAACGACACGAGTTTTAGCTGGCAACCGGCCGCTGACTTAACTCAAGGCACCACCTATCGCGTTATGGTTGACGACACCAGCCCCTCCGCCCGACCCAACCATCGCCGCCTGATCGACCAGACCTTCCGCACCGTAGCTGAGCCCACCATCAGTAACGCCACGACCGGCGGCTACTTTTATCCGGGTAGCACTATTACGGTGGCGTTTGCCCAGGATATGCGGCCCGACCCTGCGCCGCTGAGCTTTGCCATGCCGGGCAGTGGCAGCTGGACGAATGCCGCTACATATGTTTTTAAGCCTAACGGTTTAAGCCCGGGCGCGAGCTACAGTTACCGCCTCGTCAAAGGTGCTCTTTCGGCGGCGGGCGGCGTCGTTATGGCCGACCAGACTTTTCAGATCTCAACGCCCGGCCACGTTGTCGTAGCTGACCATAGCCCTGGCGGTAGCGGCGTTGGCCTTAACGCCACGGTTCGGTTTAGTTTTGACCAGCCCGTCGATCACGCTTCGGCCGAGTCTCATTTTGCCATCAGCCCGGCCGTGCCCGGCGGCTTTAGCTGGTCCGGGAACATGTTGGTTTTTACACCCAATCAAAACTATGACTACCAAACTACCTACACGGCTAGCTTGGCCGCCGGCGTGGCCTCGGTGTACGGCCTGCCTACCACTCAGGTCTATACGACTCAATTTACCACCGCCCTCCAGACTATTTACCTAAATGTGCCCACCTACCGCCAGGCGTATGCCCTGAGCTGCGAGTCGGCAGCGTTGCGCATGGCCCTCGCCTACCGCGGTGTGGCCGTGTCCGACTTTGATGTGCTGCAACGACTTAATTACAATCCGCGGCCGCGTGATACTGCCGGCAACAACTGGGACAATCCCTACACTATGTTTGTGGGTGATGTAACGGGTGTGCAAAACAGTACCGGCTACGGTGTTTATGCGGGACCGATCGCTGCGGCCGCTCAGAGCTTTGGCCGTCCTGCCTCGGCTTACAGTAGCATCTCGGCTAGTTTTATTTCGGCGCGCCTTCACAGCGGCGAGCCGGTGATTATTTGGGGCTACAATACGGTGGCCAGGCCGGATAGCTGGAACACGCCGGACGGTGTGGTCCAAGCCTGGGTGGGAGAGCATACCCGCGTGGTGGCAGGTGTCGTCGGTAGTGTTGATGCACCGGCTGGTTTTTATGTCAACGATCCCGCCACGGGCGGTCAATATTATTGGACTACGAGCCAGCTGCTAGCTAACTTGAATGTGCTGGGTGGCTTGAGTAATCAGGCGGTGGTGGTCGATTAAGGTTGGGGCACTTGCTGCTCGCTTATTGTATCGCCAAACGTAATATGTTGTTGCGGTGCCGATATTACGTTTGGCGATATATGACGCCCATAAATAAAGACAGTCCACTCAACGCGGCTAACTGGGAATAGCGACATCCTCGCCAAAGTGCTTCTGGAGCCGTGCCCGAATCGAGCCGGCCTGGCGCCCAAACCGCTGGCCCAATTCGGCCAGGCCTTGGCCGTCGCGGAACCGCTGTTGCAGCTCGGCATCATCGGCTTTGGACCAGGGTTTAAACGCGTTAGGGTAGGTAGTGCGCATGTCGGCCAGGCGAACCGACCAGCCGCCACCTGAGCCGCTCGGGCTGTTGGCGGGGGCTTTGGCGCTTGCAGCGGCTCGTTTGGCGGCGGCCGCGGCCAAGTGCCCAAATCGCTCCACGTCGACCGCCGACCGTGCTCGCAGTTCCTGGTCGATGGCCAGCGCCTCGGGCGAGACGCGCAGTGCCATCTGGTTGATGCCCACCAGGCTGAGCGTGGCCAAGCTGCGCACTCGCGATAGCGCCACATAGCCCATGCCCGGCACAAAGGCTCGCCGCAGATCAACGCGCGCCGCATCGAGCGTCATGCCCTGGCTCTTGTGTACAGTAATAGCCCAGGCCAGCCGCAGCGGCAGTTGGCTGAGACCGGCCCGCTTTTTGTCGCCGTCGCGCAGCTCCCAGCTCTCGGGCGTAATCGTGAGGCGGCGACCGCTATGGAGCTCTACGATGGGGTAATCGGTCAGCGGCTCAAACTCAACCACCGTGCCGAGCGAGCCGTTAACGTACTTGCGGTCGGGGCTATTTTTAATGCACATCACTAGTGCTCCCGACTTAAGCACGAGTTCCTCGACGGCTAGGCACGAGCGTTTCAGCGACTCCACGTAGTTGGCCGAGCCGGTCGTCTCCATGTGGTACGTGTGGGGCTCGCCGGGCATGGCCTCGAGCTGCACCTGGTTGATCCAGTCGACGTCGGCATTGGTGGTGTGCAGCTCGGTGACGCCGCCGCCCACCTCGGCGCCAACCTGAGCCAGGAGCCGCTCGGCGTGACGCCGCCGCACGTCGCCGGCTCGCAGAGCGCCCAGAATCTCCAGAAACTCGGCGTCGTTCTGGCGGTGCTGCTCGGCCAGGTAGCAGATGACCAGCTCCAGGGCTGCCCAGGCCGCCGCCTTGGTCACAAAATTCCCGCCCCGCTCGCCGCCTCGATTAACCGGCGGCAGCTGAAAGAAATCGCCGCATAGCACCACTTGCACGCCGCCAAACGGCCGCTCATCGTCGCGCACCAGCCGCAGCGCCTCGTCCACCAGGTCGAGCCGAAAATCATGCAGCATCGAGATCTCGTCGATAATTAAAACGTCGGTTTTGGCTATGGTATCGCGCCGGGCTTGGCTAAGATCGCGCAAAAAATTGGCCGGCAACGCATCGTGAATGCCCAGTCCGCTCCAGGCATGAATGGTGGCGCCGCCCAAATGACTCGCCGCCAAGCCTGTCGTGGCCGTTACCGCCACCGTCTGGCCGGCCTTTTTGGCCTGACGAATAAACTCGGCCAACACATACGTCTTGCCCGACCCGGCCGGCCCGGTCAACAGCACGCTGTGGCTGCTTAGCATAATCTCCAACGCCAACGCTTGATCCATCGTTGCCTAGCATACGATAGCTGCCTCTAAAACGCGAATTGGGCGCGAACGACGGTAGTCGTT
>DATIIV010000029.1:0-58291 GCA_035479295.1 Candidatus Saccharimonadia bacterium
ACTTCATTTGAAGCCGTGACCCAAGAACAAGTTGACTGGGCCGTCCGAAGACTCAATACTAGACCCAGGAAGCGACTTGGCTACCAGTCGCCGTATACGGTGTTTCACTCGGGTGTTGCACTTGGGGTTAGAAGCTAAGTCTGGTAAGCTCTGATCGGCACCTCTTTGAGCTGCCTTGTCAGCAGACCATGATTCCTAGTCCAAGGTGACAACGTGAGCCATACGTACTTCCACGCCCCTTCATCCGTGATAACCCAGGTCCACGACCACCTGCAGCGCACTCAGCGATCGGGTCAGGTTGCTCGCGATATGCATCCCGCGGGCAGCATGCTCCTAGGGTTCACCGAAGACGCCGAGAGTCGTATTCGCCAAGCGTTCAACGAGCTGGGCCTCGACTGCGACACCCAGAGTCTAGAGTCAGCCGATGTCAAAGGTGGGCTCTTTCCCAAGCCCTGCCCTTGGTGCGAACCATCATCGTCATCCACCGACTCTTAGAATCCACGTCCGCGCCCTCACCGGGGGCGCGGACCCCACCTCAGCCTCAATCCCAGCATTGAGCTCTGAGGTGGTACAATAAGCTCACACAACAACTCGGCGGATCCTCGCCACATAACGACAACGTTCAGAGGAGACATTCACTTGAAGCAACACTTCGAGCTCGACAAAGCGTACAACCCGGCCAAATACGAGGCCAAACTCTACCAGCAATGGGAAGAATCTGGCGCCTTTAAGCCCAATCCCGACGCCACCAAAGAGCCCTTCACCATCATCATGCCGCCCCTCAACGCCAACGGCGACATGCACGCCGGCCACGGCATGTACGTCGTGGAAGACATCACCGCGCGCTACCGCCGCATGCAGGGCCATGCCACGCTCTGGCTGCCCGGCACCGACCATGCCGCCATCGAGACCCAGGTGGTGTACGAGCGACTCCTCGCCATGCAGGGCCAGAGCCGTTTTGACCTCGGCCGCGAGGAGTTCTCGCGCCAAGTGCTCGAGTTTACGCACAAAAATAGCCCCAATATTATTAGCCAATTCAAGAGCGCCGGCTATTCCGCCGACTGGAGCCGCCTCAAATTCACCCTTGATCCCGACATCGTTGAGATTGTGTACGCCACCTTCAAACAGATGCACGCCGACGGCCACATCTACCGCGGCAACCGCATCGTCAACTGGTGCACCAACTGCCGCTCCAGCTTCGCCGACATCGAGGTCAAGTTCGTTGAGCGCGAAGACGCCCTCTACACCCTCGACTACGGCCCCGTGCGCATCGCCACCACGCGACCCGAGACCATCTTTGCCGACGCCGCCGTGGCCGTTAACCCCAAGGACGACGTGAACGGCGAGCTGGTGGGCGAAACCGCTCTCATCCCGCTGATCGACCGGCCCATTCCCATCATCGCGGACGAGCACGTCGACCTGCACTTCGGCACCGGTGCGCTTAAAGTTACCCCTGCGCATGATAAAAACGACTACGAAATCGGCCTGCGCCACCGTCTGCCCGAGATCAGCATCATCGACCTCGACGGCCGCATGATCAACGTGCCCGAGGAGTACGCTGGCCTCACCGTGGCCGAAGCGCGTCAGGCCGTCTTGGCCGCCCTCGACCAGACCGGCAAACTGCTCGAGACCAAGCCCCTCACCCACTCCGTCGGCTACCACGACCGCTGCGGCACGGTCATCGAGCCGCTCATCACTGAGCAATGGTACCTGCGCATGGCCGAGCTCAACGCGCCGGTCATTAAGGCCTTCGAGACCAATCAGATCACCGTTTATCCGGCACGCTTTAAAAAAATCGCCATCGACTGGCTCAACAACGAGCACGACTGGAATATCAGCCGCCAGAACTGGTTCGGCATCCGTATGCCTATTTTCTACAAAGAGTCGAACGACCCCAACAAAGACCCTTACCTCATCACTGCCGACGAGGCCGAAGCCAAAGCCTACTACGGCGAAGGCAACTACCGAGCCGAAACCGACGTCTTTGACACCTGGTTCTCCAGCGGCCAGTGGGCCTATGCCACCCTCATGGCCACCGGCGACTTCGACCGCGGCTTCTTCCCCACCAGCGCCATGATGAGCGGCCGCGACATCCTCACCAAGTGGATCACCCGCATGACGATGTTTAGCCTCTACCGCACCAGGCAAGTCCCCTTTAAAGACGTCTACCTCTGGGGCCTGGTGAACGACGCTCACGGCAAAAAGATGAGCAAGAGCAAGGGCAACGTACTCAATCCCCTCGAAGTGACCGCCAAATACGGCACCGACGCTCTGCGGCTAGCCCTGACCATTGGTATTACGCCAGGCAACGACGGGTCGTTAAGCGAGCCCAAGATCGAGGGCTACCGCAACTTCTGCAATAAATTGTGGAATGTAGCGCGCTTCATCCTCGGCCAACTGCCCGAGGCTTACTCTCCTGCCACGCCCGAGCTCCACTCCCCGACCGACCGCTGGATTATGGCCAAATTAGCCACCACCATCACCGAGGTGACGCGCGCGCTTGAAGATTACCGCTTTGGCGATGCCGGCCAGACTCTCTACTCCCTCCTGTGGGACGACTTTGCCGACTGGTACGTGGAAGCTAGCAAGATCTCGCCCAATCACGATCTGCTGATTTATGGCCTCGAGACCATTCTTAAACTTCTCCACCCTATCGCACCCTTCGTCACTGAGGCTATCTGGAGTGAACTGCCCTGGCAGTCGAGCCAACTCATTATCACCTCTTGGCCGAGCGCGAACAAGGGCCGAACAAATGGTACTGAATTTGAAGCTGTGCGTCAAACGGTGCTAGCTGCGCGCGCTCTGGCCGCAGAGGAGCAGCTAAGCAAGCCCGCCATCCTCACCACCGACAAAACACTCTTTGCCTCTGCCGAGCTGATTCAGCGCCTAGCTCGAGCCGGAGAAGTACGGCTGGTGAAGCAGGGAAGTGGACTCTACCTCGGCGGAGAGGCCTGGATTGAGGCCGGCGACGAGCTCATTAAAGCTCGCCAGCACCGCCTCCAGCAGCAACGCGCTGAGAAGACCGGCTACCTCAAGAGTCTCCAGGCCAAGCTCGCCAACGAGCGCTTCGTGGCCTCGGCACCGGCCGCCGTCGTGCAGGAGACGCGCGACCGCCAGGCCGAAACGGAGGCACTGCTGGAGCGAATCGAGGCGCAGCTGCAGAGCCTGCGTTAACGCCACGCCCCTCAAATACGCGAAAGGCCCGGAGCGAAACCGCTCCGGGCCTTATCGTTCAAGCTAGCGTGAGGCGTCTTCGATCTGCGACGCCCGACTGAGCAGCGCGTTGACTAGCGCGGCCCGCAAACTATGGGGGAACTCCAGGCTGTAGCACAACGGCTCGGGCGCCTTGTTGCGAATGCTCAGCCGCTGGCTGGTGGTGGCGTCGAAGACCTCCGGCCGCCATCTCAACACGAAGTTCTCGCCCTCGATAGCGGCGTAATCCGTTCGAAGCTGAGCCGCCAGCTCCCGGGCCTGAGCCGGCGTCAGATAGGCATGCACGCGGCCACTAGCAGTGTGAAGCCGAGGATTTCCGAGCGTTATGCACGCGTACGGCTTCACGTCCGCCGGCTTCCGCTCGTCCTTCATCAGGCCAACGGCTAGGTAACGATCGTCTCCCAGGCGGTAGAGCTCGTGCTCGTCGGGCCGACTCGGGAGGCAGTTCCACTCGTGCTCGCGCGACTGGCGCTGGACGATGAACCAACCATCCAGGTACTCCTTGAGTGCCTGGCCGGCCGGATCACTGGGGAGTCCCAGAATCTTGGCCAGCACCGGCGCCGGAATGGCACCTTCACGGTACTGACCAGGGAAGACAAACAGGTCGTAGTGCCCATTGCCCGTGGGGTCGTCGGTGTACCGGAAGATGGTAGTTCCGCGCGGCGAGCTCGCCAGCCGCTCCACGAATCTCCGGTTGCTGGCCAGATGCTCCGGCTTAGCGCCGGAGAAGTCGGCCGCGAACGGGTTGACCGGATTCTCTGATTTGTAGGTGGCCATGCGGGGCCACCCCCTCTCATTTCATACTACACGTCGCTTGACGATCGTTTAGTATAAAATATAAGCAATTATAAGTAAATAATAGCGAGTGGCTTGCACCAGCCGCAGCCGCGTAGTTTAATACAAACGCCCAATCCCTCGAATGCACCTTGAGGACTGTGTGACCGATCGAATTACCTGCTTGCGGCCCGGCCAGACCGGCTGGATTCCAGTAACCTCGCTGGGGGCGCGACCCGACAATTGGCGGGCTTGCATCATACCGGTATTCGCCTCCACCTTCAGCCGACGAGCCACGCTTCAAGTAAGCTGCAGACCAGATCATCGGTACGTAGTCGAGATTTCCAGAAACATGCGGATTCCCAGCTACCGGGGAGCGCCTCAGCACCCGCACAATTACGCAGACGTATTACTTAAAATTGGAGATGAACTTTACACAGAGGTGCCTCTGGCTAACCGCGGTTAGGGCTCAACAAAAGGCCGGCTCGTCCCAGAGGACGGGCCGGCTGGTTGCTTTAAAGGGTAAGTTCGCGAGCAGGGAAGTGCTCATGCTACTATCAACGTGAGATGAGTAATGCGGTACCAAATCGGCATAATCATATGGTTTTCTGGGCGGCGACCGGCGTAGTTTTAGTGCTCAATGCCGGCTTAATAGCCTTATTTTCGCCCTATGTGATCGAAGCGGCGCGAGGCGAGAGCGATCGGCTGGCCGCGGCCGGCCGGCAAGCGCAGGGGAGTGAGGCCCAGCTGGACTTTGAGTTAGCGCACCGACTGGACCCACGGAACCAGACGGCCGCGCTCGCTCTGGCCCAGCGCCAACTAGTCGCCGGCCAGAGCGACCTGGCCATACAGACGCTGCGCGCGGCGGGGCAGGGGACCGAGGTGTTGCGGCTCCAGTTGCGCACGCAGCTCGAGCTTGGCCGCACCGCTGACGCCGCGGTTACAGCCGGCCAGCTAGCCGCCCGCTCGCCCAGCGCCGACGATGCCCAGCTGGCCGGCCTGGCCTATCTAGTAGCCGGTCAGCCGCAATCGCTTCCGTCGCTCGTGCCGCGCCTAGCCCCTCCAGAAGCCGCTCAGCGCCTGCAAGCCGCACAAGCCGACAATCTAGCGCTAGGCCGTGAATTGTACGCCACAGGCCTCCTACAGAGCTCAGAGCGATTGCTCATGAAACAACCCAGCTCCACTACGCGCGACGTCATTCTGGGTACCATTAACGCCGCGCGCGCGACACCCGGCTCTCAGGCCACAGCCCGCGACTTTTACGCCGCCGCTCTGCAACTCGATCCGACGAATCGGCCGGCCCGCCAAGGACTCATTGCCACCCTCCGTGCGCTCAAAGACGACGAGGCCGCCGATAAGCAGACGGCTCTCCAGGCTCAGCTTGACGCCGGTCGGCCCTAACTCAACCGCGCTAGTTTCGCCACAGCGCCGAGCCCTCGTCACGAGCGGTCACGCGCCAGCCAGTCGCGCGCAAGTGCTTCATTAGCGTGGTGCGACTATTCCGGATCAGCACACAGCGTACGTTATAACGCGCAAACTCGCTATCGGCATACCCGGGATCCTGCAGTACTCGCAGCCAGCGATCCAAATATCGGCCCTCTGGCCCGCTCCAGCTCGGCATGCGGCCATCGATATAAACCGGTTCGGTGGGCCGCCGGCCAATTAAATACCCGCCAAAGTCGTAATCATTAAACACATGACCAGCGCAGGGCTGCTGCTCCAAACTGATAACGGCCTGGCTCGGCGCTACTACGCGCTGGCCGCTCGAGGCCGGCGGCGCTACCAGAGCTCCCAGCAATGCCAGCCCGCCAACCGCACCTGCCACTCCTGGCAGCCAGCCTCCAACCGCCGGCAAGCGCCGCTCTAATCGCACCAGCCCCCATCGATACGCCTCAGCCAGTGGCCCCAACATAGCTACCACTACAAACACTGCCTGGCGATTCGACGACAAGCAGCTTAGCAGCAAGCCGCCGCCGATCAGGCGCGTTGCCCAATCCGCCCGCAGCGCCAGCACTACCACCGCGCCCGCCATCAGCCCCGCATTGGCCCAGCTCAGCGTCAGCGGCGCCCACTCGGTAATAAAGCTGTGCAGCCGCCCATCGCTCAGCGTCCGCCAAATCTCCACATAAACGTTAAAGCCATACGGGTTGAGTCCTGCCGCCGCCCCGCATAAAAGCGCCAACACCCCCATTCGCCACGATCGCCGCACCACCGCATACACACCCAGCACCGCCAGCCCCAGAATAAACCCACCATGCAGATTGGCCCACAGCGCAAAGACCGGCGGCAGCCACCACAGCCGCTGCACCGCTCCCGGCCGCCGCACCGCCGACAACACCAGCGCAAACAACAGCGCCGACCAAGCGATCGGCCGCACCCCCACATACGGCAATAGCGCCAGGAGCGCCAGAGCCGCCATAGGCCACGGCAGCCGCCAGAGCGTCGCCAGCCCCAACGCCAGTGCCCACATTCCCGCAAACAACACCGCCAACGCCGGCCAACCCAGCCACCGTTTCACCACAAACACCAGCACGTCGTTCAGCCACTCGTGATTGATCCAAGCAAAATCGCGTGCCGTGTAAGTGTAAATGTCGTGATAGGGAATGCCGTGCGCAAAAATATACTGACCCGTGCGATAATGCCAGCCAAAGTCCAAGTCTACCCGCAGCAGCGCCACAAATATAAACAGACCGAGGCAGATCAAGTAGGGAAGCGCAAGCAACCCCCAGCGCCACGCTTTGTGCAAACGGCCATTCATGTGAAACATTGTAGCAACTCACACGTGAGCACGCCGGCCGCGTTAGCGAAAAGTAAGTTTACAAGCATACCTGGTCCAAAGATACTATTCTTTGTGTTCTGCTTGGCCTGCGCTACGGAGTCAGCTGGACATCATCAAAAGCCCAAGCTAGAGAGGATGGATCCGCGGGCAAAGACTAGCGTCCAAATCTCGGCCGAAAGCAGGCACAAAGAAACGAGGGAAGGCGGCGAGGCTATGGGCTCCGTCTGATCGATATTCGCGTGTCTCACAAAACTGCCCGGTCTCCTTGCGGGACCGGGCAGTCAAAGTCTGTGGCTATGAAGCTTGATTTGATAATTCCTGGCGGAGAGGGTGGGATTCGAACCCACGGAAGCCTTGCGACCTCACCGCATTTCGAGTGCGGCGCACTAGTCCACTATGCGACCTCTCCAGGTTGTCGGGCATTACAGGGCCAAATTATAGCGGGATGCGCGGCTAAAATCCAGCCCTGGCCGCCGGGGGCGTCATGACCGTCCAAGTAGCGTTCTGGTGAAGCGGCCGCGAGCCGCATGCCGCCAGCCGCGCGATAAGCCGAGCCGAGGCTGCTCGCTGTAGCACGAGCCCGTCCAACTGCAGCGGTGCCACCCTCTGCGCAAAGGCCTGGCACGACGAATGCCCGTCGCGTAGATCCGCCAGTGCTCGGTTGAGCTGATCGAAGCGGGGACTCTCAAATTGATGGCCGTTCAGAATTAGCAGCGGCGTCTGCCACAAAAATTCATTGGCAGCCGGAATGTCGGCCAGGTACCGCTGCAGCCGACCCGGCGGGCTCAGCTGCTGGGCGAACTGTTGATCACGCGGAGTCACCATATACCGCTGCACGTCGCGGCCAAACAATGGCGCGTTCATGCTGAGGGCCACGGCCAGCAGCATCAGGCCATTGCTAACCCAGAGGCCGGCGACGGCCCGGCGCACCCACAGCTGCGACGTACTCAACAGCATCCGTGCCACCAGCAAGGCCAGCGGCAGGGCCAGAATGAGCACCAAGCGTCGCTCGGTTGGCTGAGGAACGAACTGCCACAACCCCGCCACCGCCACCCATAGCAACAAGAACCGATCGGGCAGCGGCCGTGATCGACCAACCTGCGTTCGGTAGTACCCATACCAAGCCATAATAACCACCATCGTGATGGCCGCCGCCAACCACCACACCATACCGGGATAATGCCGCGTCACATTACTGATGAGGTGAAACTGAAAGAACTGATTAACCCGGCTCAGCCAAATATAGTAAAGACCGGCCAACCCGGGCGGCACTACCAAAGCTACGGCCGCCAGCCAGTGCCGGCGAGTCTGGCGCCACTCAATGACCAACCAGAGGCCAAACAAGCTGAGCATAAATCCCAAGAAGAATGGGTGATTAAGCCCCCAGAATCCCGCCACCAAGCCCAAGAATGGCCACGCTTGCGGCCGATCGCGATACACATAGAGCCCACCCACCGTCACGGTATACAACAACCACGAGAGCAGATTGGGCGGCGAGAACACCAGCGATTCGGACAACGTGAGGTCGGACACGCCAATGGCATATGGCATAAGCAGCGCCAGCGGCAGAGGACTTAGCACCAGACCCGCCACCAACAGATTACGCGCTGGCAACTCCGGCAGCCCCTCGCGCCGAGCCCACTGCCGCGCACCCCAGCCCAGCACCAGCGCCAAGGCCGCCAGTGTGATAACCCGCAGCAGCAGCCCACCCAGCGCTGGCTGACCAAAGCTGAGCAACCCTCCGATCCACCACACCGGCCGCACCCGACAGCCCCCATCTGCAAGCAGCGAGGTGGCATTGTGCAGACACAGCCGGCCAGCCGCCATCAATTGGTAATAGAGCGGATCGTCAAAGCCGTAAATTGGCCCCAAGGTGGCGTCATGCGCCGCCAGTACCCTCACCCAGCCGATCACCAGCCCTGCGCAGCCCACTAGTCCCGTGGTCGCCAGGACCAGCCACCACCAGTGCGGCCGCAACCGACGCCCAAGCTCACCCACCACTGTTTTCATTGGCCTATTATAGCAAGCAGGCTCGGGGCTTCCCGGGTGGTCCAAAGTATGGTAGTATCGTTAGGTTCCCGCGCTTGTAGCTCAGTGGATAGAGCATCAGCTTGCGGTGCTGGGGGTCGCAGGTTCAAATCCTGCCAAGCGCACCAGAGATTATTCGCCGCCAAAAAAGCTCCACCAGTCGTGGAGCTTTTTTGATTAACCAAGGCGCTAGCTAAAACCGCAGGTACCGACTGAGTCGCTCTACTAAATCTGGATCGCGGTCAACTCGCGGCAGATGAGCCGAGAGGTGCGCCACGATGGCCTCTAAATCCTCCTCACCAAACAGCACACTCAGCCGAGGCATAAACCGCTGCGTCGGCTCAAGGTCGATCGTGTGCCACGACAGGTCGCGCAGTACGGCGTACGACCGAAAAGTTGAGTACGGGTAGGTTTTGTCGGCAATGGTGATGCCGCTGCTATCAACCCGATACTCCAGCACGCGCGGGGGCTTGCGCGCGTAAACCACAATAGCCGCTGCCATAGCCAAAAATACGCCTATGCTAAGCCACAACTTAAGGACTATCGCTACCAATAGCAAAATAATTACCGCAATGGCTAGCAGGGCATACCAGCCAATGCCTTTATCGTGATGCACATACTCAGAGGCCTGCCAGACCAAGGGCTCTTCGGGCGCAGCTGCCGGTTGGTCATTGCTTGACTGAGTTGTTTCATCGCCTTGAGCTATCTGCGCAATAGTGGCCTCTTCGGCCGCCGTCGGCTGATCAAGTGGCGCCGGCGTCTCTGCAACCGGCGCAGTTACAGCTGCGGGCGATGGCGTCGGAGGCGCAGGGACAACCGGTGCTCCTGGTTGAGGATTCGTATCATTTGTAGGCTGATCTGGCATGCCGTGTTCCTAATTTCACCCCTATTATGGCGCAAATACCAACTATTGTACAATATTACGCTTACGCTTAGCCGCCAATCCGCTTTGGCCATGGAAAAAGCCCCATCTAGCAATGCGGCTGTTTCCATGGCGGAGAGAATGGGATTCGAACCCATGAGGCTTGTGACCTGCCGGTTTTCAAGACCGGTGCCTTCAACCACTCGGCCATCTCTCCAAGTCTAAATTGTACGAATAATTCCTGGCGGAGAGGGAGAGATTCGAACTCTCGCGAGAGCTTACGCCCCCCTACAGGTTTAGCAAACCCGCCCCTTCAGCCACTTGGGTACCTCTCCACGGTCGCCGGTATTGGTTGGGCGGCGCTGGGCTGAACTTTGCTACTATAGCGCGAGATGGCGTTTTGCTCAAGGGGGAGAAGCGAGCGCACCTTAACCTCGCGCCACCGTGGCCGCCCAAATGGCGCCGGCGCCGGCCTGAGCGAGCACGCGCGAGCACTCGGCCAAGGTAGCGCCGGTAGTGAGTACATCGTCGACGATCAGCAGGCGCTGGTCGTTAAGTTGGCGCGTAGCGTAGAACCGGCCGCGCACTTGGTCGAGCCGCTCATGGCGGCCGCGGCCAATCTGGTGGTCAGCGCCAACGCGGCCGAGTAGCGGGCGGTAGGGGAGGCCGAGCCGCCGAGCGAGCGCACGAGCCATCAGCTCAGCCTGGTTATAGCCACGCTCGCGATAGCGGGCCGGCGCGATCGGCACAGCCGTAACGGCATCGGCCAGGGGCGCGCCGGCCCGGGTTAGCGCCACCGCCATCAGCTCGGCCGCCAGCTGCGCGCTAGCACGCGAGCGCTTAAACTTAAGCCCCAATACCAGCTCGCGCACCGGTCCGGTGTAGAGCGCGGCCGGCACTACTCCAACCAGCGGCGCCTCTGCCCAGCAGTCGTGACAAGTGTGGTAGCCGGCCGTATATTTGTTGCAAAAATAACAACGCTCTTCAGAGCTCGAGACGTCGCGCCTACACTCGTCGCAGATCAATGCACCTTCTCTTCCACAGCCCAAACAGGCCGCTGGGGCGATAAATTCAATCAGCTGTTGCACGAGCATAAGGCGTTTCCTTGCGTTCCATCTGAAGACTGGCCTATAATAGGCAAAAGATGCCCGCACCGCAAATCTACAAAACTGCGGGCCAAAAACTACGCTAGCCATTAACGTGGAGATACCTTAAATGCCGGGCAAGAAAAATGCTCCCCAAGACCAAGACAACGTGCTGCAGGACGATTTCCTGGACGGTACGCTAGAGGGCGCCGAAGATGATTGGGCCGACCAGGCCGAAGGCCAGCTGGCCGTCGACGTCTATCAGACCAAAGAAAACGTCGTCATTAAGGCGCCGATCGCTGGCGTAACACCAGACAAGATCGACATCGAAGTAGCCGAGGACGTCGTCACCATCCGCGGCGAGCGCGTCGACGAGAAAGAGGTCGATCGCGAGCACTACTACGTGCAAGAGTGCTACTTTGGCGCCTTTAGCCGGTCGGTAATTCTGCCGACCTCAACCATCGCTGAGAAGGCCGCTGCTAGCCTCAAGGACGGCGTGCTCACCATCACCATTCCTAAGGTCGCTCAGGACAAGGTTAAGAAGATCAAGGTCAAGCCGATCTAATTGGCTGGCCAAGACAAAAAAGAGCTGCCACCTGGCAGCTCTTTTTTTGGCGGTAGGTGCCCATAAGAAAAGCCCCTGCAAATTGCAGGGGCTTTTCTTATACCAAGGGCAACTACTGTTTGTTCAAGGCATTAATCACGAACTGAACCGCCGCAAACGACAGAATTGCTACCACAATACCGACGATAGCGTAGAGGATAGTGTTCTTAGCCGCCTCCACGTTCTTGGGATCACCATTGGAGATCACATAGCGCAAGCCACCGATGATGAGGAACAGTACCGCTACCGCACCAACCAAGAAGATGAGCGTGTTAGAGATAGTCTGGAAGATGCCGCCGGAGGCAAACAGGTCGCCACGGGTACCGTTAGCCTGAGCACAAGCCGCACCGTTCGATAACGACAAATCGGTCGCACTACAATCGGCTAGGGCCGGAGCCGCACCCGCAATCGTAAACGAACCAATCGTTAGCATAAGGGCCAGAGCCTGTAATGCAACGGCAAGTTTCTTGCCAATAGTTGGGATGTTCATGTGAACCTTAAGACTCCTATATGAATTCAATAAGCTTTGAAGCGACCTTACCATAAGCACCATGCGAAAGGCAAATTACTTGATATGAACGATAACAAATTTGACGATAGCATAGGCCGCAATAGCTACAACTAGGCCAATAACCGCGTACAGAATGGTCTGCCGGCCACTCTCGGCGGCCTTAGAGTCGCCGTTGGAGAGCACGAACCGCAGCCCACCCACCACGATCATAATGACCGAGACGGCGCCAATCAAGAAGATCAGTACGCTAACTACGCCGTTTAAGACGCCTGGCACGGTGGTGCCACTATTGCACGAGCTGCCACAAGCCGCCGTAACGCCGCTCGTAACCAGCCCGCTGGCATCAGCCAGGCTGAGATGGCTGAGTAGATTTACCATAAAAATGGCCTCCTAAAATGTCTACAAATAGCCTAACACAAACCGGACAATGCCGTATGCGCCAATGGCTATGGCGAGGCCCACGCAAGCAAAGATGATCGTCTCGCGGCCTTGCTTGAGGCGGGCCGGGTTACCACCGCCTAAAGCGATCTGCAGGCCGCCCACGATAATGAAAATAACCGATAAGCTACCAATAAAGCCGGTTAGCAACGTAATGGTGTTGGTAAGCGCGTTGCCGACATTGGCCGTACTGGTAGGCAGACCAACGTCGGTGGCCTTGAGGTTAAAGGCGGCGAGGAGGTGGGCCCAGAAGTGCATCATTTAAAACCCTTGCGCAATAAAGGTGATAACAGCGTACGAAATCGAGACGATAACGAGGCCCGTAATGGCCTGCACGAGCACCTCTCTAGCTTGCTTAAGTCGCCCTGGATCGCCGGAGGCAATGGTGTACATAATGCCAGCCACGATGATGAAGATAACCGCTAGACCACCGGATGCGGCCATAACGATGCGAATCGCATTAGCTACGATCACCCAGACGTCGCTGGCGCTCTGAATTTGGACGTTACCGCCCGAGCAGAGGCCGTCGTAAAGACCGGGCAAAAAGCCGTTGTTGGTACCGCAGGCATTACCGCCGGCCGCCAGCAGCGGATGAATCAACGCCAAGGGTCCGGTCATCCTAAGACGCCTCCCGGAACAATAAAGTTAATAATCGCAAAGGCCAGCAAAAAAAGTAACAGCGCCGTAATGGCATTGATGAGCCGAGTCTTGGCCGCCTTGATGAGGCCAGGGTCGCCGGCCGAGGTAATGTACTGCGCGCCAGCGATCACCATCATCAACAGAATAACCAGACCAATGCCGCCGGACAGAAACTGCAGGACGGTCTTGAGGTAGGCCACGATAGCGCCGCCGGGTGCCTTGTTCGAAATGGTGCCGGCCGGACAGCCGTCCTGCGCGGTCTTTATGAGCTGTACCGCGATAGGTATACAATCCTCGGAGGTCACGCCGGCCGCTAGCACCGTTTGGGATGCCACCGCTACTCCGGCCGGACTAACCACTAGCTTAAGCGGCATTAAGCTGCCCAGCCCGATGAGGCCAGCTAGTACGAGAGTCGAAAACAGCGGTGCGCGTCTCATTGGCCAGATTGTAGCTCAAGGCGAAAGCATAAGTCAAAACATCTTTTGACAAACAGGCCAAATTCTGGTACTTTCTTATATTGTGTTTACGGCTCGCTCTATCTGGAAACGACCTCCCCGGCGATCGCTTCGAGCGATTGCTTTTGCGCTGTGTGTAAGCCTAGCGATTAGTCAGCCAGTACTGGCCTTTAACGAGGCCTATGTTTGGACCGACTCCAGCCGCACTACCATTACCGGTACAGGAGGGAATTTTGGCTCTGGTACGGCCACATTCACCAAGGGCACCGAGTCGGGCGGCACCATCCCTTTTACTGGCAATGCCTCGTATAGTTGTGTCGGCAAAGACTTTCAGACCCAGCTCACCGTCACCGTTAAGAGCGACGACTACAATAACCCTCAGGCCTCCAATCTAACGGGCGGGACGGTTACCGGCGGCGACAGCTCCTGCGACTTTACCGCGGCCGTTATTAAGCTGGCCGGCACCGACGCCGGTACTGGCGCACCCACCCAAGACCCGGTCGACAAATGCGACCAGGGCGGTCTTAGCTGGCTCTTCTGCCCGGTCATCGATAACATCACCCGCGCTATTACCGGTCTGGTCAAAGGCGCGCTGGTGCCGCTGCTGCGCGTCAATCGCATAACGCCTCAGACCACGCCTGGCCTCTACCAGACCTGGACTCATATACGCGACCTAGCCGACGTGCTGTTTATCCTGGTCTTCTTCATTATTATTGGCTCCACGCTGCTTAACCAAGATATCGGCCTCGACGCCTATACCATCAAGAAGATCTGGCCGCGGCTGATCATCGCCGCCGTGGCGGTGCAGTTTAGCTTCTTGGGCTGCGCCATCATCGTGGACCTGGGCAATGTACTGGCAGCCGGCATCCAAACGTTCTTTAATGATGTGCTGGCGCCGTCGTCGGGACCGGCCAGCGTCAGCAACTTCGTCGAGAACATCGGCGTCATTACCGCCGGCCTGGGCATCGTCGGCGGCACGGTCTTTGGGGCACTTGGCTTGTGGGCGGCGGCCCTGCCCATCCTGGTGAGCCTGCTCGCGACCGTTCTGGTGGTGTTCCTGGTGCTGGGCTTGCGATTCTTGGTGATGGCCGTCATTATCGCCGGGTCGCCACTAATTGTGCTGCACATGATTCTGTGGCGCTCTAATGACGGCTTGAAGCTCTTCCTTCGGCTCGTCCTGATGTACCCCATGACGGTTGGCATTCTCTCGCTCGTGGCCATTATTAATCAATTGCTGGCCTTTAACGACGGCGCGGCCGGAGGCGGCCTCACCGATTCAACGGCGGCTTCGGTGGCGGCGGCTTTAATGAAGCCAATCGTGGCATTAGCAGCGTTCTTGCTTATTATCTTTACGTTCCGCCTAGCCGGACGCACCATCCAGACGGTCCACCGGCTCATGCACCGAACCACCCAGGGCGCCCTCAAGAAGACGAGCTTCTGGCAAGAGGGCGTTAAGGCTCGCCAGAGCCGCCAGGCCAGCTTAATGATGAGCCTGACCAACAGTAAAACCATCACCGGCCTCACCCATAGCTCGAATGCCGGCAAGCGACTGGCCGGCGCGGGATTGGTGGGGATTAGCGGCCTTATGCTGGGCAACGCGCCTAAGTCGGGCCGAGCCGTCGGCCGCTCCTACAACGCCGCCTATAAGGCTCACGAGAAGTCGCTAGGCGACCTCGACACCATCTCGCCCGATCTGATAGCCGCGGCCTTCCGGGCCAGTTATGGCGACAAAGCAGCTCTTAAGCAGGTTCACGAGAAGGCCCCGGCGCTTATGGAGTACACCAAGACGCTAGCCGGCCGCCAAGCCCTAGCCACCAAGGCCAACGCCGCCAACTCGTTTGGCGACAAAGAGATTCGCGCCATGCACGCCAGCCGCCCGCAAGATGGCAATACGGTTATGGCCAGCCTGGGTAGTAAGAACTGGAAGGAGCGGCGCTACCTCTTTTACGGCGACTTCGATGATCCTAAGTTTAAAGTAAATGAGGAGGCTTACGGCGGCTACCTGCGCACGCTGTCGGCCGATGAGCTCAAGAAGGTGATTCACGTCACCAGCCTCGAGACCGCCACCGGCCTCAAGGCTAAGCGAGCCGACGGCACCACCAGCTGGGACGGCGCCGACGAGCGCGCCCGCAGTATGGCCCGCAGCTGGCGCGATCACCTTAGTACCACCGCCCTCAGCGAGTTTATGACCCCCGGCGACCGCAACTATGGCCAGACCGACAAGCGTGCCCAGCTCCTCAAGATGATGAGTGTTCAAAAGGACGTCTTTAAGGACACCGCGCAGGGTCGACAAATGCTGCAAATTGTGGCCGATAAAATGACCGAGCGGCGCAATGCCGATATCTTCGCCGACTTTTATAAAGAAGTACTCAACGACGACCCCTCGCGATACGATTTGGCGAACGACCTGCACTTCCAGCAGATGAGAGACCGCATTCGTAACGCCCTCAAGCCCTAACCCGAGGGTTCTGCCGACGCGCCGGCGGCTCCAAAGATTTATCCACCGTAGTAAGCATAAGCCGTATTTGACTTTTTCGATATTATCGTATAGAATATAGACAGTTAAGGTCCAAGAGATCTTGATTGCGATCCGCCCGCATCCTGGGCGAATTGAAATCAAAAGCAAATATTCGTCTTCGTCGAGGCCCGAGGAGGCCACTATGAGCACGCCCGACACCACCGGCCGCGGTTCTGTGGCCCCCGACAACGACCCGCGCCCCTGGCCCGCCACTGACACTGACACCGACACCGACCAGCCTTTCAGCGGCCGGCTGGACGATGTGGTCGAACAGGCCGCTCGCCCCGCCGAGACGCTGAACCGCCGCGGCCTCAACCGGCTCGAGGCAGCCGTCAATGAGTTCCGCGGCACTCCGGCCGCTGCCAAGGTTCGCCGGGGCATGACCATTGCCCGCTGGATCGGTGTCGGCGTGACACTGGTGCTGCTGGCCGCGGTAATCGCCACCTTCCTGGCGCTCAAGGCCAGCACGTCGGCGCCCAGCACCACCGGCGGCGCCACCGTCTCCATCGCGCCACCGCCGGCCGCCACCACCACGGCGCCGGCCAAGACCGTGCCGGCCGACCCGGCGCTCCAGGTCCAGGCCTTCCTGGCCGTGCCTGGAATGCTGCAGAAGGTGCAAGCGTCGGGGCCCATGCCGCTGCCCACCTGGGACAACAACCAGCTGCTGCTGTGGTATGGCCAGGTGGTGCAGGGCCTGTGCCAGCAGTACGTTGGCACGGAGTACTTCACTACTGTGGTAGGCGGCTTCGCCCTCCAGGGCAGCCAGCTCTACCGCGACCTGGTGTCTGGCCGCAACTGCGGCCAGCAGCCGTTCACCTGGAGCCTCCGCGCCGAGGGTGTGGGCGCCGGCCAGACCCGACGCTCCCTGAGCGTGCAGTACAACTACATGCCCAACGCCCCGCTCCGATCGGCCGTGTTCCAATTCACGGTCGACCCCACCTCCGGCCTCGCCTGGCCGGTCGTGATCAGCCCCTAGTACCATCAGGGGTCAGCCCTCGGAGTCATCCTCGCCAAGGATGCTCTCCGGGGGCTGAATCATGCCCGCGCATTCTTTTGCGTTGTGATTATGCTAATGCTAAAATAAGAACACTATGGTGGGTGAGCGCTTCAAGCGGGCTTTAATTGGTATCGCCACGACATTGGTCGCGACGATCACGTTTGCCACACCCTTGCTCCTGGCGCCTCAAGCCGCTCATGCCGCCGATACGGCCGTCACCGCCAGCGAGTTCTTCTTTAAATACCTCACCTACGACAACTCCAATCCGAACGACCCCTCGGCCACCATTCAGGTAAGTGGAGGTCACCTCCGCGAGCCCGCCATCCTCACGTTTGACTCCGGCGGCTGTGCCAACACCAGCGACCCATCGTGCAGCGCCACCAACCCCTTTACTAATACCAGCGCTACCTTTACCGGCCAAGGTACATCGGCCACCGCCAAAAACGCGGCCGGCGACGCCTGTCGAATTAACTTCTCGCTCAAACTTAATGGCGCCTGGGACAAGGGAGCCGTCACTATTAGCGCAGCTGGCGGCATCATCGGCATTGTGGGTGTAGGCTGCGAGCTGCCGCTGCCGCGCGGTCAGAATCAAGACGTCACCGGCAATGTCGCCATCCACGAAGCCCAGATCGTCGGCGGCCCGTCTGAGTGCCCCAGCGGCATGCACCTCAATCCCGACGTCGGCAAGTGCACCAGCGCACCCACCGGCGTCAACAACGACCAGTGTCCAACCGGCGCCACACTGGTACTGGGCAACGGCCACAACACCGGCAACTACTGCGTGGCCGACCCCACGGGCAGCACCTCGGCCGACGGCACCCAAAATCAAGTAGAGTGCCAGTCTGACGGCGGCTTAAGCTGGCTGTTATGTGGTGCCTTAAAGGTGATGACCGGTGCCATCGACTGGATTCGCGATAATATCATCATCCCCTTCCTCAAAACCACACCGCTCGACCTAACCCCGTCAAGTAGCAACGTTGCTCTAGCGGTCTGGTCCCAGTTCCGCGATATCGCCAACGTCTTCTTTATTCTCATCTTCTTCTTGGTTATCTTTGGCACGGCCCTCGGGTTCGATAATTACTCAGTCAAAAAGGTTCTGCCTCGGCTCATTGCGGCAGCCGTACTGGTACAGTTCTCGTACCTTATATCGGCGGCTATTGTTGATTCTGGCAACGTGGTGGGTGGCGGCATCGCCAGAATTATGGAGCCGGCTATTAACGCCGGGGGCGCCCCCACCATCGACTTCACCGCGAACGGCTGGTCCAGCTGGACCGCCCTGGGTGCTGCCGCATTAGGCATAGCAGCGGCCGGCTCTGCCGTAATCGGCATTAGCTTTGGCGTCATCTTTGGGGTGCTGATTAGCATGCTGGTGGTATTCTTTATGCTCGTATTGCGCGTGGTCTTCGTTGATGCACTGGCCGTAGCGAGTCCCTTTGCGTTTGTGGCCTGGGTACTGCCTAATACCGAAAAATACACCAACCGATGGGCTAAGGGCATGGTGGTGATGGCCTTTATATACCCCGGATTTGTCTTTTTGGTTGAGCTTAGTCGGTTTGCCGGCAAGATCTCGGCCATTGCAGCCACGGCCAATCCCTCGGTATCGGCCGTGCAGCCACTGATTGGTTTTGCCAGTGAAGCCGTGCCGCTCTTTTTGGTCGGCGGTCTTATCTCGGCCGGTATTGCGGCGGTGGCCGGCGCCGAGGCGGGCGTACGGGCGGTGGGCAATGTGCTTCACGGCCAGTTTGGCGCCAAGAGTGACTTTGCCGCCCGGCGAGCCGCCAACCGCCAGTACCGCGGCTCCATGAGCGCCACCGGCCAGCCGCTAAGTCAGGTTGGCAAGGGCATGCAGGCTGTTCCCGTATTAGGCGCTCTTAATAAAGCCTTTGGAGCTAAGCGCGCCGGCTTTGGTTGGAACCCTAAGAACGCTCAGTATAACCAGATGCAGCAAGTGGCCACAAAGGGCACCGCTGACCGCGCCTCGGCTCAGGCTCGCAAAGAGTTCAATAGGGACAACTCACAAATTACCGCCCAAGACGCCCTGGATGCGCAGACGCGGGCCCTCAAAGATAAGATGCTCGACGAGCGAGCAGCTCAAGCCGGCCTGCAGTCGGCTGTAAAGGACGGGCCCGCTATTCGCGACGTTACGCTGGACTCGAGTGGCATTAGGGACTTGTCGAACGCCCTCAAAGAGGCTGTGCGCACGGGCGACCAAGGCCGCGCCGTGGCTATTATGCAGCGCATGAGCCAATCACAGGGCGGCATTGACGCCCTGCAGAAGCTCCGGTCGGGCGAGGATCACATCGATGCAGCCGGTGTGCTTCACAGGGGCGCCAATGGTGTCAATGGCGACGGCACCGCCTCGCTCCTGGGCGGCAGCGACAGCCGGGTAGTCGATCAGAAATGGGCCGCCGCTTGGTCTAAAGGCACCGCCAACGCCAAAAGCATGGATATCAATAAGCCGCCGGTCTCCGCCTTCAGTGACGTCAGCTCCGAGGAGATCGCCGGCATGAGTGCCCAGCAAGCTGCCCGCGCTATCGACTTCTACAAGCGGAACGCCGCCGATCCCGCCATCGCCAACGAAGCCGCCAACTTCAAGGCCCGGTTTGCCGAGATTGCCGCAAATCCGAACCTTAGCGGCAAGCTCAATACCAACACCGCCAAGGTTATTAATACCTGGTAGTTCACGCCCGCAACCGCCTCGCCCACCCTGGCGCCCTCTCTTGGCCCCCGCCCTAATTTAGCGTAAGCTTAAAGAGTAGATAGGTGAGCTCGGAGACTATGGGTCAGTACAAGGTACCCCAGAACGTTGAGGCCGAGGACAAGATTCTTGGACCGCTAACGTTCAAACAATTTGTGTACGCCATGATCGGCATGGGCTGGGGCATCGTCTGTTTTGCGCTGTTCCATACGTTGCTGCCGGTTATGATCGTGCTGGGTGGGCCAGTGGTAATACTGTTCTTGCTATTGGCCTTTTATACGCGCGACGGACAGAACTTTGAGCAGCTACTGATCGCCATGGTCGGTTTTTTTGCTAACTCGCGGCGGCGCATTTGGCGCAAAGAAGCCATTGTTGAATCATTCCACATTGAGCCTCATAAAGTGGTGGCCGAGCAGAGCCAGCGTAACCCCGTAGAAGTGCGCAGCCAGCTTGATCACTTGGCCTCGCTGATCGATTCGCGCGGCTGGAACCAAGAGGCCAATCCAGAGCTAGTGGCCACACCGTCGGTGCCATCTGATCGGCTGATTGCGCCGTCTAACGTGCCAGAGCCCATGACGGCCGAGACCACACCCAGCGAAGACATTCTGGATCTGCAACACAGTCCGCTGGCTCAGAATCTAGCTGCGCTTATTCAAGACGCGGCGGCCGATGTGCGCGAGGAGGCCATTGAGCAGATGAAGGCCCGCCAAGCCGCCGCTCGCCGCGCGGTTGCTGCTCCGCCAAGCGTAAGCGGCGTGACAACCCCGTCCACCGGCGATATACTAGAGTTAGCAACCAAGAGAGATGATTTGACCGTCTCGCAGTTGGCCGCGACCGCTACACGCATCGCTCCGCTGCCAGAGGGCCAAGCAGTGGAGTTACACAACAATGGCAGCGCAGCAGCCGGGCGGTAATAGCTCGACGACCAATACCAGTAAGAGCACGCAGAACAGCCTCCTGATCTCGGAGATTAAGGACGGCGTCGTGATTATGCGTGACGGCAGCCTGCGCGGCGTTATTCTGGGCTCGGCCATCAACTTCGACCTGATGAGCCAGCAGGAGCAAGACGCCATTGAGTTCTCATTTCAGGGCTTCCTTAACTCGCTCCACTTTCCGATTCAAATCGTTATTAAGAGCCAAAAGATCGATCTCGACAACTACATCGAGAAGCTGCAGGCACTGCGCAGCGAGCAGTCCAATGAGCTGCTCGGCATCTTAATGGAAGACTACATCGCCAACATCCGTGCTCTGGTCGATGAGGTCAATATTATGGATAAGCAGATTTACGTAGTGGTGCCGTACTTTCCGCCCACGAATACCGCCAAGACAGTTAGCCTCATTGCCGGTATTCAGGCCGCACTGCAGCCCACGCCGGTCATTAATGTGACCGAAGAAGAGTTTAAGGAGTACAAGCAGGAACTGTCGCAGCGCATGGCTCTCGTCTCCAGCGGGATGGCGCAGATGGGAATTCGCGCTATCGCGCTGGGCACGCAGGAGCTCATCGACCTGTATTACAGCTGGTATAACCCCGATGTAGCGACCAACGAGAAGCTCATCGATGCCTCGCAGCTGCAGACGCCGGTAGTAACCAAAGGTGAGGGCTCGGCGCCACGCGGACCCCTACCAGGAGCACCGGTCTAATGGCTATCTTTGGCAAGAAACAGCCACAACTCGATCAGGCCAGCTTGGCGGCGGCCCAGCAGGCCCAGGAGCAGCGCGAAGCCGAGCTAATCTACCGCCAAGGCATCGTGACGATGCGCGACCTGATTGCGCCGCCGTCGCTCGAGATCGAGACCGGTTACATTCGCATTGGCAAGCGCTACGCCAAGACGGTGTATGTATACGGCTTTCCGCGGCAGGTCTTTACCGGCTGGCTCTCGCCTATCGTTAACCTCGACGAGATCATCGACATCGCGCTCTACATCTACCCGGTGGAGAGCCGCGTGGTGCTCGAGAACCTGCGCAAAAAAGTGGGGCAGTTGGAGGCCAGTTACACCATCAACCAAGAGAAGGGCCGGGTGCGCGACCCTGGATTAGAGGCAGCCATTCAAGACGCCGAGGAGCTGCGCGACAAGCTACAGGTGGGCGAGGAGCGCTTCTTCCGCTTTGGCCTGTACCTGACAATGTACGCCAACTCGCTCGACGAGATGACGCAGGTTAACCGCAAGATCGAGGGTATCTTTGGCCAATCGCTGGTGTACACCAAGCCGGCCACCATGCAGATGGAGCAGGGCTTTAACACCACCCTGCCACTAGCCAGCGACCAGCTGCTGATCTCGCGCAACATGAACACCGGCGCCATCAGCACGGCTTTTCCCTTTACCTCGGCCGAGCTGTCGCGCAACGAGGGCGTGCTCTATGGCCTCAACCGCCACAATAACGGCCTGGTGCTGTTCGACCGCTTCTCGCTGGAGAATGCCAACATGGTGGTCTTCGCTAAGTCTGGTGCCGGTAAATCGTTCGCCATTAAGCTCGAGGCCCTACGCTCGCTCATGATGGGCACCGAGGTGATCGTGATCGACCCCGAGAACGAGTACCACACCCTGGCCGATGCCGTGGGCGGCAGTTATCTGCGGCTAAGCCTGGCTTCCAGTACACGCATCAACCCCTTCGATCTGCCGCGCGTCTTCGACCAAGAGGAGGCCGACAATGCATTGCAGGCCAATATTATTACGCTCCACGGCCTACTGCGGCTAATGATGGGCGGCGCCACGGTTAACACCAGCACCGGCGCCACCCTGAGTGCGCCGCTTACTCCGGCCGAGGACGCCGACCTCGATGTAGCCATCATCAACACCTACGCCCGCGCCGGTATCACTAAGGATCCGCTCACTCACAACGTGACGCCGCCCACCATGAACGACCTCTACAACACCCTGGCCAGTATGACCGGCAACGGGCCCAGCCTGGCCCAGCGCCTGCGCAAGTACACTACCGGCACCTTTAGTGGCATCTTTAGCGAGCAGAGCAATGTGGAGCTTAACAACCCGTTCTTAGTCTTTAACATTCGCGACCTGGAGGATGAGCTGCGGCCAGTGGGCATGTACATCGTGCTTAATTACATTTGGAATAAGGTTAAGTCAGATAAGCGGAAGCGGATTCTCATCGTTGACGAGGCCTGGCAGCTGATGAAGTTCGATGACTCGGCTAACTTTATGTTTAGCCTCGCCAAGCGCGCCCGCAAGTACTATTTGGGTCTCACTACCATCAGCCAGGACGTGGAAGACTTTTTGAGCAACAAGATGGGCCGAGCGGTGGTGGCCAACTCATCGCTACAGTTACTGCTCAAGCAGGCGCCGAGCGCCGTCGACATTGTGGCCCAAACCTTTAAGCTCACCAGCGAGGAGCAGAACCGCCTCAGCCAGTTCCCGGTGGGCGAGGGCCTGTTCTTTGCCGGCCTCAATCATGTGATTATTCGCATTCTGGCTAGCCAGACCGAGGCCGAGCTCATTAGCACCAACCCGCAGGCGCTACAGGCGGCCCGACAGGAACAAGCCACTGCTGATACTAAGCAAGCAGGCGGAGCGGCCTAATGGCGACCCTGACCGACCCCGGCGACCTGCGCCAAGACGGCGCGCCCCTCGACGAGCATGAGCAGGCCAGCCTCGACGACATCATTAAGGGCTTTGACCAGACGGCGCCCGAGCCCGCGGCCAAAGGAGCGGCGCCGACTGCCTCGGCTCCCACCGGCAGTGCGGCAAGCCCCGCCGCACCCAGCGGCACCAAGCCCAAGGCCGCTCCGCTCAATCCGGCCGAGCAGGCCAAGCTGGACCAGATCGGCGCCGGGCTTAAGCACGACAAGGGCAAGAGCGGCGAGAAGGGCACCAAGTCTCCGGCCGGCGGAGGTCCCGCCGGTCCCACCGGACCCGGCGGCGCCAACCCTCTGGCGGGCGGGGCAGGCAAAGGCCAGGACAGCTGGAAAAAATTCGGCAAGAGCCTCTGGGGCAAGCGCAAGCAGGTGGGCATGGGCGGCGTTATCGCCGTCGTTATCGGCCTAGCCTACGCTGTCCTCCTTGGCCTGGCGCCGCTCAAGCTCATTCACCTGCGCGAGGTCATGGACCAGTACTTTGGCGGCCGCCAAAAACACATGACGCAGTATCGCGGCGGCAAGATGTGGTCCTACGTGCTCGACAAAAACGGCAATCTCCACTACACCAAAGCAACCGGACGGCCGCTGCTCGATGCCATTCATAACGTTAATACCCAGAACCTCCTTAACGACATGAAGGCCCGCGGCATGAATGTGTCGCTCGATCCCAGTAACCATTATCGAGTACTCCTTAACGGCGAGCCCATGGCGGCCAGCGTTAGCGATTACCGCTCAGCTATTCGCCAAACTCTCAAAGAGGTCTATCCGGATGATGGCTTCTTTCGACGTAATCTGCGGGCTATCCGCGTCTTTCATGCCTTTGGCATCAAACTATCGTTCTTTGATAATGTTAAGCGCAAAGCCGGCGAGAAGCTGACCGACTGGTTAAACCAGTTCAAAAAGGAGGAGGTCCGGCCGCGCCTTGTTGACGCCAATGGCAACCCCACCCTGGAGGCCGAGAATAAAGACCAGAACAACAAGGCCGACGAAGAAGCCACCAAAGCCATTAATGACCTTAATGAGCAACTAAAGCCCGACGTCGATAAGGCGCGCCAAGACTTCCTGGACGGCAAACCGGTGCCGCCGGTAGACACCAACCTGCCCATCGATGGGGCCAAGATCCTGTCCTCAGGTGCCATCGAGAGCCTTAAAGGGGCGCTCTCGGTGACCAATGAGTTAACTCAGGTGTGCAACATCAAGAATCTACTCTCCGAAGTTATCGTTGGCTCCCAGTTTTTGCGCGCCACCTCCGAGGTGCGCTGGGCCGGCATTATTGACGTAGCAGCCGATCAGTACAAGGTTGGCGACAAGGTGAGCAGCGATGAGTCTGAGGCCGTCAATCAGCTCGTCGGCGACATGGGTAACTCGGCGGCTTTCGATGTTGCTACCGGTCAGAATCCCCATGCCAAGGTCGACAACGCCGACAAGTACTCTACTAACCTAGCCGCTCAAGGTGGCTTTACCGGAACACTCGGCAAACTCAACGCTTCACTAGACGGTATTCCCGGCGGCGGTACGCTCTGTGCGGTGGTCACAAACGTCTTCTTCCAGGTTGGCAGTATTGGCGTCACCTTGGCCGCCGACTTCTTTACGGGCGGCGGTATTAGCATTGTGGGTATAGCCAGCAGCGCTACTACTTCGTTTGCTATTGCCGCTACTACCGAGATCCTTAAGCCTTTGGCTATTCAAATGCTAGCTGGTGAGGCGGTAACCGGCGATGAGCCTGGCAAAGACAAAGACAGCGCCTTCTTCGCCGGCTCCGATTATCTCTATAATTCCCTTCTTCGCCGCAGCGGTGGCCACAAGCTCAAAAAGGTCGAGGTCGACGCCATGAACATCGAGATCGCCCAAGAGCAGCAGCAAGAGGACGCTCGGCGCAGCTTGGCCGACCGCCTCTTTAACCTCGATAATCCCAACTCAGTAACCGCCCGGTTCGCTTTTGCATTGCCCAGTTCGCTCTCGGCTATAACTTCCTCGTTGGCTCAATACATGGCCAGCATTAATCCCTTTGCGGCTGGCAGCTGGGTATTGGCTCCTAACGGCTTGGTGGCGCACCTGGGTGGTCAGGCCCGCGCTCTCGGCCTGCCAGAAGTTGGCAGCTGGGACGGCGTTGGGCAATACGGCATTACCGATGCCGAGTTTGACGCTCCGCCGCTGCCGCCCGTGCCAGGTCATCACGCCGACAACGACCCCACCGCCCAGGCCGTGGACGCAGAGGAGAGCCCCATCATCGACGACCCAGCTATGCTGCAGAAGTATCAAGATGTGATCAGTAAGTGCTATACCCCAGTCCAAGTGGATCCAGCCGATGAGGCCGGGCTCTGCGACGCCTCTACGGATACTGCTGTTAGCCACATGGGCGTCTACCACTTCGAGCGTGGCTACGCCAGCGGAATCGAGCTCTTTAGCGGCAGCGTCCAACGGCTCCCCGATGATGAGGCCATTACGCCGGCCGGCCAGGATTTGCCCAAATGAAACGAGTAGCCAACCTTATTCGTCCGCGCTATTTCTTGGCCTTGGGCGCTGTACTCATTCAGCTCTTGGCGGTATTTATTCCCGCCCCGGTAGCGGCCGAGCTCGACGACCTGCGCGCCATTAGAACCAACTACCCATTTTACCTTAAGGGCGACCAGCTATCCTGCGGCACCGGCACCACCACTGCGGACGCCGCCACGGGGGAGAACGAGCAGGACGTCTGGAACTACCTTAATGCTCCCGGTCGCCTGCAGCCATACCAAGCCGCCGGCGTCATGGGCAACATGCAGGCCGAGTCGCACTTTGACCCCACCCTCATTGAGGGCGGCGGCAACTCGCCCGATCCCAACGCCGCAGGCTCGGGCGGCTACGGCTTGGTGCAGTGGACGCCGGGTTCCAAGCTGGCACGGCTGCTTAACGGTAAGCCCTCAACCGTACTAAATGAGATGGACGCTCTCTGGGGGGAGCTAACTACTGGCAGCGAAAAAGCCGCCGGCAAAGCTGTTATGGACTCAACCACGCTAGACCAAGCCCGCTTAGCCTTTGAGATCGGCTACGAGCGCCATTCCGGCCCGCCTCAGCCCATTCGGCTGCAGTTTGCTACCGAGATTCTGGCCAAGTACGGCAACGGCGCACCCTCGTCGGGTACGCCCGGCAGCGCCGGCGGCCCCGTCTCCACCGAAGGCTGCTCCAGCGGCGCCGTCACCACTACGGGCGGCTGCACCAATCCGTTTGCTGCCGGCAAGTTCCAGCTCGGCCGCACCGACGACGGCGTCGACTACGAGGTAGACACGCCTCAGCCGCTGCTGGCCGTCTGCGACATGGTCTTTTTGGCCACCGACGCTACCGAGGGCTGGGGGCCAGGCTCGTCGTTCTTTTACGCCAAGCTCACCAGTGGACCCTTTGCTGGCAAGTGCTGGTACTACGCCGAGCACCTCTCGCGCAGCGATCTGCCGGAAGTCGGCAAGCAGTACAAAGCCGGCGACCACATCGGCACGCTTAATCCGGGCGGCTGGCAGCTAGAGGTGGGCTTCGCCAAAGCAAACCACTTGGCCGCCACCAGCGTTGGCAACGGCAACTACCCCAGCGTTAGCGGTATCGCCGCCGCCAAGTTCCTACGTAGCCTGGGCGCTCAGACACAACAGGATCCCGGCCCGGGCGGAGCCGTGTACGGCGGTGGCTCCTGCCAAGACGGCTCCACCCCGCCAAAGGGAGCGAACTAGCCATGAACCTTATCACCAACCACCCGCGCCTCACGCTAGGCCTAGGCGGCCTGGTGGTGGTTATTCTGCTGATACTGGGCTTGGCCAGTAACTCCCGACAGGCCGCCACCGTCGTCGATCCGGCCAAAACCACCAGCATCAGCAGCCGCTTTAGCAAGACTAGCGCCGATATAGCCGTCAACTCTGGCTTTAAAGTTGATCCCAACAACGTGGCCGTCCACCAGCCATTCGAGCTATTTGGCGTGAGCTCGCTGCAGATCTCGGACGCGCTAACCTACCAGATGCACGAGAGCCTGCCGGGACAGCTAGCCCGCGCCGTAGTACCCACCTATGCTCCCACCTATATTCAAGTCGACGCCTCGTCGGTTGATTGCACTACCGACTACGACTGCGCCTTCTCGTTCTACATCGATAGCCCCGAGCGTTACTTTCGCTACCACATGTACTACAATCCCGATGGCAGCCAGGCGTACAGCCTTAAGCAAATGCCACTACCCGGAGGTAGCCAATGAATACTAGCTCTCTCGGGCGCCGGCTCGTCCTCGGGCTGATTGTCTTGCTGGTAATAGGCGGCGCCGGCTGGCTGGCCTGGGGTCAGCTCAACGGCGGGCTAGCCCCTGCGCGCACGGTAGGCTACGCCGCCAACAGCACCGCCACCAGCAAGCTAGCCCCCATTCTGCGCCAGCCCGTCGACCTGGTAACACCGCTAGGTGCCGGCTATTTATTCCTTAATCAGCTCACCGGCGGCCTAAACTATGCCGACGTTACCGGCGCCATCGATCTCAGCAGCCGCATTCGGCTCACCGCCAGCTCGGATCAAGCTATCGAGGGCGCTAATGGGCCCATTAACGACGCGCTTATTAACATTGAACCCACCCAGAACGGCGAGGCCATTATAACCACCACCATGGGTGTATTCTTGGCTCATAACGCTCACACCATCATCGAGCTGCCTAGTTATACCAAGGGTTCGCTTAATTTCGTTAGCAGTAGCTACGACGCCAGCAATCACAGCTTGTTTCTCTTATCGGCCTACGACAAGGGCATCTACCGCTATCAAATTGACCAGCCCACCAGCCGCCCCACCAAGCTCTATAGTAGCCCGCTCGAGGTTAACCGCATCGTCGCTGGTGGTGGGCACGTGGCCGTGTATTTTGACGACGTACCCACCACCGATCCCGCCGTTCTGGCAGAGTACGGCAAGACCCGGCAGCTCGATCCGCTCATCATTGATGCTGCCAGCGGTAAGCTCATCAAAACGCTCACCGGCTTTCAGCCCGTTACGTACCTCTCGATCTCGGCCAGCGGGCATTACGTGGCCCTTAAGCGCAAATTTGAGCTAGCCATGACGGTGCTGGATCTCGCGACCAATCGTCGCGCCACGTTGCCCAGCTACGACACCAGCGGCGCCACCTGGCTGGGCGACATCCTCCAGATAGCGCGCGACCACGCCATCTGGAGCTACGACGCTACCAGCTCCACCGCCGAGCTGGTGAAGCTGGCCGACGTGGCCGAGCCGGTTGCCTCACTGGCCCGAGCCGGCAGCACCCTGCTCGCCACCACCACCGATAGCGTGACGGCTCTACTGGTTCCGTCCGGTCAGACAGCAATGCCGGCCCTACTTGGTCAAGCTCCGGCGCCAGCCGCTCATCCATACCAGTATTTTGGCCCGGCGGCTCATTAATTAATCCTTCGGAGGCCTCCATGAACTCATTTCGCACTCGGCTCATCATTATCGGCGCCGCCATCATAGCCGTCATTGTGGGTATTATCTTAATGATTGCTCAGTCTGCCAGCCATCCAGCCGCGAGCCCCAGCCCAACAGTAGCTACCTACAAGAATAGCGGCCCAAGCTACGTCGGCATTAGCCTGCTGAGCGACCGCGGTTTCACCGATCAGCAAGTCGCCGGCGTTAAATTTGCCCTGTATCGATTCTTTAAACAAGTCGGGCAGAATCCCAAGCAGGTCACTATTACCAATGCGGTCCATGTGCATTATCGAAATGTGGCCACAGACTACCTGACGTTTGACGTGCTTCTGAGTAATAATGCGAACTACCACGCTCGGGCCGATTACACCGACCTGGAATCGACCAAAGTGACGATAACCGATCCCCAGAGCAATAAAACGTTATTTGACTCGGGTGTAGTTAAAGTCAATGTCAACGATTAAGACAGGCTCTGAATACTAATCTGCAGCCGCGTATCGGCCAAGCTGTGGCGGCGCAGTAGCTCCACCTGGCGCAGGCGGAGTTCGCCGGCCACGGTAGCATTGGGGGTAATGAGGTGCAGCACGCCCTGGTGCAGCTGGCGCGCCCGAGCCTGGCCGGGATACCAGGCGTCGAGCGTGGCCTGAATGGCGGCCAGCGCGTCGGCGCGGTCTAGACCCAGCTCGTGGCGCTTGCGCGCCAGGTAGTCGCGGATCTCGTCAGACACGCACGCCTCCGGCCGTCGAGATGATGGCGTGGGAGCTGCGGATCTCGCGCGTCACGGCGTCGGCGTCGGTGGTGGTAATAACCGCCTGGTGGCCCTGCAGCCGCTCCAGCAAGTAGCCGCGCCGATCGTGGTCCAGTTCGCTAAAGACGTCGTCGAGCAGCAGCAGGGGACGACGGCCGGTCTGAGCCTCGGCGTAGGCCACCTCGGCCAGTTTGAGCGCCAGCACCACGGTGCGCGTCTCGCCGCGCGAGGCAATAGCTCCGATGGCGCCGGCTTTAAAGTGAATCCGAAAGTCCTCGCGATGCGGCCCAATGGTGGTAAAGCCGGCGCCCAGATCGCGCGGCAGGTTGCGGGCCAGCGCCTCCAGGAACTCATCGCCGTAGCGCTGGCCCGGCACGCTCGGCAGGTACTCCAGCTCCAGGCTCACTGCCTCCCCGGCAATATCGCCGTACAGCGCCGGGAGCGCCGCATTCAGTGCTGCCAGCAGCGTTTGGCGGCGCTCGTACACCGCCAGCGCCAATTCGGCCAGCTGCACGTCCCACGCAAAGATCTGATCGCGCACCGGCCCAATCTCAAAGCCCTCTAGGAGCGCGTTACGCTGCCTCAGAACGCGTTTGTAGGCCTGGAGGGTCTTGAGGTACCTCCGGTCAGTTTGGCACAAAATAAAATCGAGATATTTGCGTCGCTCCTCGGGCGGCCCGGCCACCAGCTCCAGATCGGTCGGCTCAAACAGCGTCACCTGGATCTGGCCAATGTGTGCCAGCAGCGTCTTTTTGGCGCCGTCGTGGGTAAGTTTCTTCTCGAGCCCGCCGCCGGCCGTGCTTAAGCCCAGCGCGTACTCGGCCTCGTCACCAGCCGCCACGATCCGAAAATGGTCCTGCTCGTGCCGCACCAGATCGCGATCCTTAGCCCGAAAGCTCTTGGTGCTAGCCAGCACGTACAGGCTCTCGAGCAAGTTGGTCTTGCCGCTAGCATTCGGCCCCACCACCAGCGTGACGGCCGGGTGCAGCTCAAATCGCGCCCGCTCGTACGACCGAAAATTCGTTAACTCCAGCTCTCGCAACGTCATAGTTCTATTGTATCTGATAACCCACCTAGGCGCCGAACCGTTGTGCTGGTGGGCTTATCTCTCTTGGTCTACTATACAAATATTTGGCATAGTTGCATTATTACAAACAGGCGCGCCCGATAAACAACTTGGCAAAGGCATAATTTAGCTCCTCAAAACTCTCAAGCTTTCCTTATGCCATAAATTTGCCTAGTATGCTCCAATGACTACTCTCGCTCCGCTCGAATCAATCCGTTTCTGCATCTTACTAGCCCGCCGGCGCCTCCAGTTTTAAGTCCGCAGCGGCATCACGATGTGAATATAATCATCGGCCGTGCCCTCGCCGGCGGGCGACAGCACGCATGGGTTCAGCTTACCGCTAATGGCAAACGTCACTTTGGGTGCCTTCATCACGCTCAGCGCGTCTTGTAGGTAGCGGGCATTCAGGGCAATCTCGCCGTCATCGCCGGACACCTCGCACTCGGCTGTACTCTTGTTGCCGCCCACCTCAGAGTCGCTCGATACAATACTAACCTCGCCCTCGGCCTTAATCTCGAGCTTCACGCTGCCAGCACTCTCGCGCGCGAACAGGCCGGCCACCTTGGTGATGCGCGCGAACTCAGCCGTCTCGATATCAAACGAGGTCGCCGCCTGCTTGGGGATAAGCGGCCGGTAGTTGGGGAATTGTCCTTCAATTAACCGTGAAATCAGCTCAACCTCATCGACGCGAAACATAATTTGATTCTCGTCCAGATAGAGCTCCAGCTCGCCTTCGGCCTCAGCCAGCAGCCGCACCAGTTCCTGCATTGTTCGTACCGGCACAATCACTGACAACTCGCCGGTCTGACCCTCACCTAACTCCAGCCGCTTCTCGGCTAGCCGGTATGAGTCGGTTGCCACCATATACAGCACACCTTCCTCGGTATATAAATACACGCCCGCCAGCACCGGTCGCGCCTCGTCGGCCGAGGCCGCAATCACCACCTGGGCCAGAGCTTCCCGAAAGAGCGTGCCGTCCACCTTAAGCGCCGGATCCGAGGTAACCTGAGGAATAATTGGGAACTCCTCGGCAGTAATGCCATTAATCTTCGACTCATAATGGGGCGAGCGCACCGTAAGGTTAGCCTCGTCGGCCTCCAGATCGATATTGCCGTGCGGCAGGCTCGACACAAACTCGGCAAAGAGTCGTGCCGGCACCGTTAACGAACCCTGCTCGTCGATCTTGGAGCCGATCCAGTAATTAATGCCGATCTCCAAGTTGGTAGCCGAGAGCCGCAGCCGATTGCCATCAGTCGTTAAGAGCACGTTGGAGAGCACCGGTAGGCTGGAGCGGCCCGATACTACTCGGCCAACGCTGGCCAGAGCCCGAGATAGATTCTCCTGAGTTAGGCTTAGTCGCATTATCCACTCCCTGCTGCGTTATGTCTTATATAGATCTTAATAGTTAACTCGTCGTAATCATAATAAGCCTTGTGGAAGCTGGGCAAAAGTCTATTTTTGGCTCTGCTGATATTAAAAAATGCTTACGCTTACATGGGATAAGTGACGAACAAGGGTGCGGACGGATCGAGGATACGGCTGTGGATGGCGAACTTTGGGCTGTGGGAAGCTTTATAAAACGCTTGTGTTGTACCCAGCCGTCCCCAAGGTTATACCCAGCCTTTTCCTCAGATCCGGGGAAAAGCGCAATACTCCTGACTAGCCGATCGCCACGAGTTGATCACGGATGGCCTGGAGGTCGGTGCGCAGATTCTCGTCATCTTCCGCCTGCCTCTCGATCTTGCTGACCGAATGCATGGCGGTAGTGTGGTCGCGCCCGCCCACCGCTGCGGCGATCTTGGGGAAGCTCAGGCTCATCTCGTGGCGCATCAGGTACATGGCGATCTGCCGCGGCACCACAATCTCTTTGTCGCGCTTGGCGCCGATGATGTCGGCCGTTTGCAGGTCAAAGTAGGCGGCGACACGGTCGATGATGAGCTTGGGGCTGAGCGGCTTAAACCGCGGCTTGGCGGCGGTTTGACCGGCCAGCATTTGGGTGGCCAGCGCTAGCGTGGGCTCGGTATGGCGCACCTCGCAGATGGCCAGCAGCTGGGTTAGTGCGCCCTCCAGCTCGCGGATGTTCTGCTGGGCCTGGCGCGCCAGGTAGTCGATGACGTCGAGCGGCAGAATTTTGCCCTCAGCGGCGGCCTTGGCCTGCAGAATTGCCTGGCGCGTCTCCAGATCCGGCAGCTGAATATCGGCGATCATACCCATAGCAAAGCGCGATCGCAGCCGGTCCTCTAGCTGCACCAGGAGCTGCGGTGGCTTATCGCTGCAGATCACGATCTGCTTATTGGCCTGATGCAGCGTATTAAAGGTATGAAAGAACTCGTCCTGGGTGGCCTCCTTGCCGGCCAAAAACTGCATGTCGTCGATGATGAGTACGTCGATATTGCGGTATTTGTCGACGAAGGCCGAGTTCTTCTTCTTTTGAATGGCACCGATGAACTCGTTGGTGAACATCTCGCTGGTGACGTATTGAATGCGCTTAGACGGATCGCGCCGAAAGATCTCGTTGCCCACGGCCTGCATTAAGTGGGTCTTGCCGAGGCCGACGCCACCATACAGAAACAGGGGATTGTACTTGGCGCCGGGCGTCTTGGCCACCGCCTGGCAGGCAGCATAGGCTAGTTCGTTGCTGGCGCCTACCACAAAGGTCTCAAAGGTGTAGCGCGGGTTAAGGCTGTGATTGGGTGTGGTCGGCGCCATCGGCAGGCTGGCCTGGGCCGCCGGCGCATTGGCCTTGGTGCCCGCGGTTGGTGCTGTTTCGGTCCGCTTGGCTGGCTTACTGGGAGCTACCGGCGCCACCAAGTGCGCCACCTTATACTCAATACTACGCACGCCGGGACTCATCTTGGTCATGGTCGCCTGAATGCTGGTGTGGAACTTCTTCTCCAGCCAATTCTTGGCCATCATATGAGGCACCGCCACCACTACATGCCCGTCCTCGTTGGACAAGATGCCGGTGTTCTGAAACCAGGTCGCGAAATTTGCCCGAGTTAAGGTGACCTCAAGTTCACCCAGGACAGCCTGCCACAGGCCCCTATCTTCCATGCTCCACTCCTAACGTTGGTATTCATCATAACCGAGCATGAGCCTTTTCCACAACGTTGTTTTCCGGCTCTGATTATGGCCCGATTTATACACAGATTTGGTGCATCTCCAGATAGAAAGGCGGTGGAAAAGCCTGGGGATAGCTGGGGACAAGGCTGGGGACGGACCGGTGGATTAGCCGCTAACTACGCGCGCAAACCGCGGGACGAATTGGCCGTTGTGCTCGATCGTTTCGAGCCAACTGCGAGCCGGTCGGACGAAGGATGGGTTACTGCGTGCAAATCAGATTGACCCTGAGCCGAACTTAGTGTAAAGTACTGAAGTTATGTCGAAGCGAACGTATCAGCCAAAGAAGAGCCGCCGTCAGCGTGTTCACGGATTCCTGAGCCGCATGGCGACCCGGGCCGGCCGCCTCGTCCTTAAGCGCCGCAAGCTTAAGGGTCGCAAGCGCGTCGCTATTTAGGTAGGGCGCAGGCCAAGTCTCATGCTTGCCGCTCATTACCGTCTCCGCAAGCCGCACGAGATCAGCCGCGTTTATAAGCGCGGTGTTTATGGTGGAGCCGAGGGACTACTGAGCGTCAAGGCGGCCACTAGTGGGCGACCCGAGGCGCGCGCCGTGGTGGTGGTGAGCAAAAAAGTCGATAAGCGGGCCGTGGTTCGTAATCGCATTCGGCGCCGGTTGGCGGCTAGTCTGCACGAGATGTGGGCGACAGTGCCCGCCGGGTACGATATAGTAGTAAGTGTTCATTCAGATATTAGCGGTCTGCCAACGCCTAAGCTCCGTGAGCTATTACAGCAGGCGCTGCGCCGAGCCCGGGTTCTGACTGCCTAATCGGAGTCCCTATGTTTAACACCATTCTGGTCCAGCCATTATTTAACTTGCTCGCGTTTATTTACGCAGTGATCCCGTTCCACGACTTTGGCGTGGCTATTATTCTGCTGACAATTGTGGTACGGCTGCTGCTGTGGCCGCTCGTCAATAAGCAGCTGCATTCACAGCGGGCGCTCCAGGAGCTCCAGCCGGAGCTGCAGCGCATCAAGTCGCAGGTCAAAGGCGACAAGCAGCTCGAAGGCAAGCTGGTGATGGAGCTCTACAAAGAGAAGGAGATCAATCCATTTGCCTCGTTCTTGCCGCTGCTCATCCAGTTACCGATCTTTTTTGCCCTATTTGTGGTGTTGCGCGACGTGGTGAAGCCGGGCGAGATCGCTCAGCTGGCCTATGAGCCGGTCAAGCACTTAGGGCCGATCGCCGACATTATTCATGGTACGCACACCTTTGATCCTAAGTTCTTGGGCGTCGTGGTGTTGGCCAAGGCGTCGCCCATCCTGGCCGTACTGGCGGCCATCGCGCAGTTTGTGCAGACCAAGCAGCTGCAGCCCAAGCAGAAGGCCAAGGACGCTCAGGCGCAGATGATGGCTGGCATGATTTATCTCTTCCCGGTGTTAACGTTTATTGTTGGCCTGTCGCTGCCATCGGCGTTGGCGCTGTACTGGACCACCACCAGCCTGGTAGCGATCTTGCAGCAGTATCTGGTGCTGCAGCGCGATGTGGTGGAACTGGAGGCTTCAATCGATACGCCAGCGCCGGCCAAGCTGAGCGGTGGCAAGGCTAAGGCCAAAGGAGGCAAAGCGTGAGCGAAGCGTTGCAGGCCGAGGCGCGGCGGCGGCTCGAGGAGTTGGTATCATTCTTTGGCGTTAATGCCGAGGCTGAGGTTCGTCAGACTGAAGAAGGCATCGAGCTCGACTTAGCCTCAACACCAGCCACGCCACGCCTTATTGGCCACCGCGGTGAGACGCTGCGCGCCATTGAATTCTTGGTCAACCAGATGATCAAACACACCGACGGCGATGCTCCGCGCGTACTGGTGGATGTGGCCGGCTACAAGAAGGCTCGCCGTGCCTCACTCGAGGAGATGGCCCGCGAGGTGGCTCAGCGCGTAGTTGAGACCGGCCGCGAAGAGGAACTCAAGCCCATGAATCCGGCCGAGCGCCGCATCGTGCATATGGCCCTGCGCGAGATCCCCGAGGTCGCCACCGAGAGCCGCGGCGAAGATCGTTCGCGCCGAATCGTGGTGTTGCCGGCCGCCTAGGGTTGGGCCGTCCCTGGCTTGTTAGGCTGACCAGTTGGCTAATAGTGTAACGGTCAATCCCTCGATTTTGAGCTTAGCCAGAGCATGATCGTTAGTTATAAAGGCATCTGCCCGGTGCTCTAAAGCGGCAGCCAGATGGATGGCATCGGCCAGCTTTAAGACTGAGCCATAGTGACCGCGCAACGTCGCCGCCCGGATGGCGATTTCGGTATCCACTGGTATGTAATCAAGGTGCTCCAAGCCCTCCATAAAGAGTTGAGCTGCTAAGCCGGCTGAGTCTGACAGCCCATACGGCTTAATGAGGACTTCGGTTAGACAAAGCGTTGAGGCCACGGCCTGAGCTCGACCAGCATGGATATGCTCGAGTAGGGCCTGGGCGCGCGCCGACCATTCTGGGGTGGAGCTGAGTGCGTAAATAAAGATCGCCGAATCGAGCGCTAGCCTCATGCAAAACGATCCGACTCGGCTCGCTGCTGTTTGAGCCAGGCCATGGGGTCTGGACCCCAGAGGTCGCCCAGCTGACCACCAAACCGATCTATCACCGAGCGGGTTGATAAACGCAGCTCCGTATTACTCACGCGTTCAATATAGATAGTTTGGCCCTCGTGCAGGTCCATGGTTTCGCGAATTTCCCGCGGAATGACCACCTGGTACTTGGCCGAAAGTTTGCTAGCGGCAGTGCTTGGCATAGTTTTCTCCCGTTGCCTCACAGTGTAGCGGAAGGTTCAACACTTTACAAGTCGTTGAACGACAGGCTATATTGTTTAACGCTGGCGACGAGCGGCGCCGTAAATCGCCAAGGTTTCCTCGGCCATGTGCCGCCAAGAGTAGCGCTGAACCTGCTGATGCCCGGCCGCAATGAGCCGTTGCCGGAGCTGGTCATCGTCGAGTACCTCGGCAATTTTAGCCGCAATATCGCGAACGTCGCGGGGGTTAAAGTAGTGGGCCGCTTCGCCATAAACCTCGGGCAGGCACGTAGCATCGCTGGCCACCACCGGCGCACCATGCAGCATGGCTTCTAGCCCCGGCAGACCAAAGCCTTCGGACAACGAAGCAAACACATAAGCGGCGGCATGATGGTAGAGCCAAGTAAGCTCCTCGTCACTGACGAACCCAGCGAAGATAACTCGTTCAGCCTGGCGGCGCTTGGCCTCGGCTTGCAATTGTTCATAAAAGAAATCAGTCTTGCCTACCAGAATCAAGCTGTAATCGGGTCGATTAAGCAGTTGCAGAGCATCGATCACGGCTTGCAAGTTCTTGTAGGGGTAAGCATTACCCACGCACAAAATAAACTTTTTGCCTTCCAGCGGCCGGTAAGGCGCCTCGGCGGTCGTGGTAAGCTCGCCGGCTTCATAGGTACGGATAACGTGTTCTTCGGGTACGCCAAACCGCTGTACCACTTGCTGCTTAACAAAATTAGTTGGCACGATTATCCGCTGCGAGTTATGGACTATCAGCCGCATAGCCACGCGAAAAACCGCCGGCTTTACCCAGTGCTTATACAGGTCCTTGAGCCAGCCCTGACGGCGCTTATTCACGAAGTCGATTAAAATGAGGTCATGAATGGTGGTGAGATGTGGCTTAAGGTACAAAATCGGCTGCTGTGGCATTGTAAAATGCACCAGATCCACGCGCAGCCGGTACAGCAGCACGGCAAGTTGGAGTTGTTCGCGCAGGCTATACGGCGGAGCGTCAGCCACTACCTTAGTAAAGTTTGGCGCCGCAGGTTGCCAGCGGTCGTAGTCGGCTTGACGCAGGAGTACTACGTACTCATTAGCGCGATCAAGCTCCTGTAGGTGGTGCAGTAGTCGCTCCACGTATCGGCCGGTGCTGGTGTAGATGATGCGAGCGTCAATGGCGATCTTCATGTTAAGCTCGCTGTTTGGTCGATTGACTTAGGAAAACGAGGCCGGCGAGGAGGCCAATAGCCACCCAAATATGGGTGATATAGAGCGTGGAGAAGGTCTGATATTGAATGGCGATGCCGACTAGTGCCAGTACCAAACCGTAGCGCCAAACGCTGTCCAGCCCGTCTAGCTTGATCCGTAGTGCGCCAATGAGCAGACTAACGACGAAGACGCCAAAGGCGAAGATGCCAAGTGCGCCGGTCTCGGCTAGAATCTCCAGCGGCTCATTGTTGACGATGCCGGTATCGCCGCTGAACCGGTCGGGCATATGCAGGCTGGCGTAGCTGCCAAAGTTGCCTGGACCGATGCCGAGAACGGGATGCGACCGGAAGGCTTGCAGGGCGAGATCGCGCGTAACGGTGCGGCCCTCGGACGATTCGCCGTTGCTGATGTTGGTAGTCTGCTTGGAGAAGTTGGTGATGGCTTGGGTGGTCTGCTGGTTGGGTTTTTGGGTGACGTAATGAGAGCCAAGGTAGAGCAGGCCGTAAGCTAGCCCAACACTAATAACTGCTGCGGTTACGATTAGGCCGCTCTGAAGCCAATATTTGCGCCACCACGTTACCACAATGGTGATGGTGAGCATGACGACGAGGGCCACGATAGCGCCGCGTGATACCGTCAACCAGACAACGGCAAAGATGGGGATGAGCAGGCCAGCCAGCAACTTGCTGCGGTATTTGGCGGCGATGGCCGCCAGCATCACACCGGCCGGTATCAGCAGGTAGTCGCCAAAATAGAGCGGCTCCAGGGCGGTCGATTGAATGCGCGGGAAGCCGAAGACGCCCTTGGTGTACTGGTCGCGCAGGCCGGTCCAGTGGGTCGAGAGGCCGAGCAGGTCGCCAAAGAATTGATAGTAGCCAAACAGGCAGACAGCCAGGGCGCTGGCGCCCAGAATGATCAGGTAGACCCGTAGCTTGGCCCGTTCTAGCCGCAGCGCGAATACCCAGGCTAGCAGGCCGGCAAAGAGAGTGAAAGCCGTCACGCTCACGGCACGCTTGAGGTCCATGGCCAGGCCGGTGGATAGAATGCAGACAACCCAGAAGGCTACGAGCCAGCGCCACGGGTTCTGCAGTAACTTAGCTCGTGTGCGCCACAGTAGCGGCAGGTTAAGGGCGATTAAGATCACGCCAGCAATCTGACTGAGCCGGATCGTCATATGGAGGGGATGAGTGAGCTCGTACGACGGAATGCGCTCAAGTGGCAGCACGGCCAAAATAAAATAAATGAGGTAGCGGCTCCAGCGAGCCAATTGCGTTTGCTGCATGACCTCACTAGCTTATCAGATGAGTGAGCGTGACTCAAACATTTGAGGCGGGCTGCCAGGTACAACGATAGGTTCGTTGCCCGGCAGCCCGCAGGACCGCTAAATGAGGCTGTCGGCCCGCAGCACACAGGCTTGCCAGGCCTCGCAGGTTACCAGCTTGAACTTGTGGCCACCATGCCAGAGCGTGACGTAGGGCCGCAGATCGCTCCGCCTAGCCTCGCAATCTTGGCCAGCCGCCATGAGCGTGCTCGCTAGCTCATCGAGGTCAACCGTCTGAGGCAACAGGAGGTCGACGTGATCGAGGTCCTCGGCGGGCCCGACAAAGTCAGGCCGGCGTTGCGTCAATTGTACCTGTCGCAGGTCCGGATGGCCGGGCAGCCCGTCGGGGTGGCGAATGGTGGCGAGAAAGCGGCCGTCGGTTGCGCTCGCGTAGATTTGATGGCCCAGGCCGTAGCCGATGAGCGCCTCGGCCCAAGCGGTCGAGTCGGGGAACGTAATGGCCAGGGCGTTTAGCTTGGGCCCCAGAGGCTTAAAGAGGGCAGCAAGGTCGGCATCATCGAGCACGGTATTTAGCGCCGCGATGCCTTGGGCGATGTGACTCTCGAGCTGAGTTTGGATCGACATGCGGGCTCGCTTTCTGCTGGAGCGCAATGGTTGGTGCCAAGAGGAGGCCGAACTTATTGTAGGTGAGCTCATTAGTAACGACAATGGACGGTGGCCAGGCTACTGCCCGAGTACCCTATCAACTACTGTTTTAAGCTGTTGAGCGCTATTGGTCCAAGTAAATTGTTGAGCTCGAGCTAGGCCCTTAATGGCCAGATCGGCACGCAGGCCATCGTTGGTGGCCAGCTCGGTCATAGCTAGACTGATAGCCTGAGTGTCTTCGGCCCGAACCATAATGGAGGCACCCCGGGCAACCTCGGGCAGCGAGGAGTTATCGGCCGTAATGACCGGCGTACCGCAGGCCATGGCCTCGAGCACCGGCATGCCAAAGCCCTCGTACAGACTGGGGAAGACGAAGGCGGTGGCGCCATTGTAGAGCGTGGGTAGGTCGGCCTCCGGCACGTAGCTGGTGCGCATAATGCGGCCGACGGGGTCGCCGGCGGCGATGGCCGCCATAATGTCGTCGGCCAGCCAGCCGACACCGCCAGTTAGCACCAGGGCATGCTGGCGCTTAACCTCGTCGGGCAGGGCGCGGTAAGCGGCGATCAGACCGAGCACGTTCTTGCGCGGCTCTAGGGTGCTCACGAACAAGAAGTAGTGCTCGGGCAGATTAAGCCGGGCGCGGAGCTCGGCCGTGGGCAGGTCGGGGCGATAACGCGTCAGATCGACGCCGGGGTAGACCACACTGATCTTGTCGGCCGGCGTGTCGTAGTACTCCATGAGGTCGCGCTTGGTCCACTCGGAGACGGCGATGAGGTGGGTAGCCTCGGCCACGGCCCGCGGCACAAAGGCCGACAAGTAAGCACGATTGCGGTCCTGCACCGTCTCGGGAAAGCGGCGATAGGCCAGGTCGTGAACGGTGACAATAGTTTTGACCCCCCGGGTGACGGGTAGGCGCACAAAATTAAAAAATACCACCAGATTGGGCCGACCAGGAATAAGCTGATTGAGCGGCGGCAGTAAGCGCTTCTTAAAGAGCTGATTCCAGACTTTGCCGGGAAAGAAGCGCGATAATCGCACCCGCAGGCGCTGGCGTACGGCCGGTGGCATGGGCGGCAGTTGTGGCTTAGCCGAAGCAAAAACGTTGCCAACCAAGGTGTAATCGCGGCCCGGGTCGGCCGCCACGATGCCGGCAATGAGCTCCTCGGTGTAGTAGCCCACGCCGGTGCGAGTACGGTTGGCCAGCGTATGGGTGGCCTCCAGCCAGACCTGGGGCCGGCGGGATGGCTGCGGGCCGAACTCGGTGCTCATCCCAGTAGCTGCCGGTAGCCGGCCAGGGTGTCGGTGGCGGCTTGGTCCCAGGTGTAGTCGCGCATAATCTTGTCGCGCAGGCGCAGGGCCTCGGCTGGGTCGGCCGCTATAGCCGCCCGCAGTGCCTTTACCAAGCTGGCGCGCGAGAACGGGTCGCAGTAGTGCACCAGGTCGCCAAAGTACTCGCGCGTGCTGCCGCGGTTGGTGCTGACAATGGTGCAGCCGCCACAGGCTGCCTCCATAGTGGCGAGACCCGGCGTCTCGTACCAGGCCGCAATGGCGTGCACGCGCGCTCGGTAGTAGTAGGGCACAATTTGATCCGGCGGCATAGTGCCAGCATAATCAAAGCCGTACTGCTTAATCTTAGCCAAGCACTCCTCGTTGTACGGCTCGCCCTTTACCACGCCGCCAATGAGAACCAAGTGCAGACCCAGCTCGTGGCAGGCCTCAATCAGCTGCAGGGTGTTCTTGCGTAGCTCAATCCGGCCGACGCTCAGCACAAAGTCCTCGCGCTTGGTCGAGGGTTTTTTGGCAAAGGCCGTGGCCTCGATGGCATTGCGCACTGCCCGGTACGGTCGCCGCCCCACATGGTAGACGCGGTTAATCTCATCCATCTCGCCATCGGAGTTTGGCAGTAGCAGATCAGCTTCGGCAAAGAGGCGCCGCTCCAGGCTGTAGTTGCTGCTGGCCTTAAACCGGGCCAGGCCCTTTACTTGGCGCCAGATCAGCGTACTTCCAGACCGACCCAGTACGCGCTTGGCTAGTTTCATCTTCGACGAGTTGGCAATGCCAATGGCGAGCTCATCTTTGCCCCAAAAGATGGTCGATAGGGCCACTGGCTTATGCTGCCGATGAGCGTTCTCCAAAAAGCTAATGCACTCGCCAAAGCGCGGTGAATTAAAGATATGGACCACATCATAGCTACTTAGATCGGCCGCCGGATCGGACGAATAATCCACCGTCACGCCCTGCCGCCGCAGCCCGGCCGCCGTCGACTCGAGCTGAACCAAGTCGCCACCTTTCACCTCGTCGTGATTGGCTCGGACATAAAACAATACCCGCAAACTCATGATCGCTCCTTCATGTTCCACCGTACTATCAAGCGATAATACGCCAATAACAACGCACTTACTAGCCCGGCCCAACCATCGCGCCAGCCGCCTAATTTTACATAGCGCACGGCAAATTCTTTAACGGCCGAACGCACGGTGGGGCGTACCTCGGTCCAGTTGGCTTCTTCGCGCGCATACTTCATTACCTTGGCATAATAAGCCGCGGTGTTGGCGTAGGTAAGGTGAATAATGTCGCCGGCTAACGTCTCGGTAGTGCCGTCGATCTCGAGCAATTCGTGGATCTCGCGCTGGCCATATCGGGCATGCCGCCGATCGATGAGGCGAGTGTGACGATCGGGGTAGAGGCCGCCGTGGGCCAGCCACTTGTGCCCCAAGTAGTTGCGCCAGGCGAACTGATAGGCGACGGTGCCACGGGCCGGCTCGAGCTTGTGCAGGGTTGCCCGCAGCTCGGGTGTTACTCGCTCGTCGCCGTCCATAATGAGCACCCAATCGTGCTTGGCTTGATCGATGGCGTAGTTCTTTTGCGAGGCAAAGCCGTCGAAGCGGCGCGTAAAGATGCGTGCGCCGGCGGCCGTAGCAATAGCGGCCGTGGCATCGGTGGTGCGGTCGTCGATCACCACCACCACATCGTCGCAAAAGGCCACCGACCGCAGTGCCTCCGGCAGGTACTCGGCCTCGTCCTTAACGGCAAAGACGGCGCTGATCTTCATGCTAGGCTCGCGTCGTCTTGTTGGCCGGCCGCCGATAAAAGCCATACCAGTAGCCAAAAATCTGCGAGATATCATAGACCAGCAAGAGCAGCATCATCAGCAGCAGGTCATCGGGCCGGCTGGAGGTGCGGCGCCACGGTGCCAAGCTGCGCCGACCCAGCCCCGCGCCCAAGTAGGCCAGCGGCAGTAGCCCCAGCGGCTCCCACCACGAGCCCAGCACCAGCGTTAGCGCCGCCACCAGTGCGTATTTGGTACTAAGCCGCCGAAAGAACGCGTGATCGGCCAGGCCGGTCAGGTCCATGCCGTCACCCACCGCGTACCAGTAGTATTGCAGATAAAACGACTTCAGGTCGGGCCGCGGCCGCCAGTAGACAATCGCCTTGAGGCCGTCGGCAAACTCGTAGCCGGCGTCCTTGAGCGCCAGGTCAAACAGCGTGTCCTCGCCGCCGCACTTGCGCGCCAGTCGGGCCTCAAACTCGGCGTATTCGGGGTAGCGCCCGGCCTTGCGCCAGGCCGTCTTGGTAAAGGCGATCGACCGGCTCGACGGTAGCCAGGTCTTTACATCCACCTTCTCGTTGGCCTGGAGCATTAGGTCGGTCGAGACCTTCTCGAAGTGGGTTTTTGGCTCGGCCAAAAAGAAACCGGCCACTGTCTGCGTCTCGCGGTTGTCCCGAAACGGCTGCGTAATGTGCTTCAGCCAGTCGTGGTCGAAGCGGCAGCCGATGTCGCCCACAGCAATAATCTCGTTGCGCGCCGCCTCAATCGCCGCATTGCGCCCCACCGAGCGGTTGCCCGGCACATTCAGCAGTGTCACCGGTGCTCCCTGGTCGATGTAGCGCTGAATGATCTGCCGTGTGCCGTCGTCCGAGTCGCCGTCGGCGATCACGATCTCGTCCGGCTTCATCGACTGCGCCAGCGCCGACTCGATAAACTCGGCGATCGCGCCGACCTCGTTGCGCTCCGTGGCAATTAAACTAACTTTAATACCGGACATACTAACCTCGCCTTACTTGCCCGACGAGCGGAGCTTCTTAAGCTTGTTAATGGCTCGCTCCGGGTAGGCGGTGATGGGATGGGCCTTGTGGAGCCACGCCTTACGCAGAGCAGCAATCTCGCGCTGCACCCGTGGAGCATCCGGCCCCACCAGGCAAATCAGTGAGTGCACATTTGGCACCGCATAGCTTGGCCCCAGCTCCCGAAGCTGCTTAAGAGTAAACTGGAACTTATGTGTCTCATGGACATTACCAAACGAGTCGGTCTGTGTGCCGATGTCCTTGGGGGTCGAGATAAGCAGGTTGCGTCCTACTCGCTGCGCCTCGCGAATGAGGCTCATAGCCTCGTCGTAGTCGAAGTGTTCGACCACGTCCATGAGGAGAATAAGATCATATTGCTTATCACGCATGGTGGGCAAAATATCTTGAGCATTGCCGATAAACAGATTGCTATAAATGTACTCGTGGACCGGCGTCAGATACTCCTTAAAGACCTCGATACCGTCGATGCGGTGCGTCCAATCGTCGTATTTTTCGCGGCCGTCCCACAACTCCAGATATTCGCGAGCCAAAAAGCCGTACTTGCCAAAGCCCACACCTACGTCGAGCATCGACGAAGGCTTGGTGGTTAGGATTAGCTCAACGATCTCGTTAATTTGATAGAGATGACTTGTGGGCATAGGTAACCTTCGTCTTACTGATAGTTACCTTACATTCTATCTTACCCAGGCACGAAAGCCCATCGCTGACGAGGTTGCTAGCGCTCTTTTTGATTGGAATACACCCGCGCCACAATATACAGCGGCCGATTCTGCACCTCGGTAAAGACGCGGCTGAGGTACTCGCCCAGCACGCCCAGCATGATCGTTTGGAGGCCGCCGATGAGCAGAATGGAGACCACGATCATGGTCCAGCCGGGCACGGTGACCTGTGGCCAAAAGATGTGCAGCACCACAATGTAGATAATGCCGATAAAGCTAATGGCGGCAAAGCCAAAGCCGACCTGCGACATTAGCCGTAGCGGGTACGACGACGAGCTGAGCAGGCCGTCGATGGCAAAGTCGATCATCTTGCCCAGCGGGTAGCCGGTGGTGCCAGCGTGGCGCTCGTCGCGGTCAAACAGCACGGCGGTCTGTCGGAAGCCCACGTAGCTGACGAGGCCGCGGATAAACCGGCTGTGCTCGCGAAACTTTACCAGCTCGTCGACCACTCGGCGGTCCATGAGGCGAAAGTCGCCGGTGTCGCGGGGAATGCGCAGGTCGGTTAATTTATCGAGCACAATGTAGAACCAGCGAGCTGTGAGTTGTTTAAAGAAGCCATCTTTGCGGGTGCGACGCTGGGCGTAGACCACTTCATAGCCCTGGCGCCATTTGGCTAGTAGTTCTAAGCTGACGGCCGGCGGGTCCTGTAGGTCGCTATCCATGATGATGACGGCGTCGCCGCGAGCGTGGTCCAGGCCGGCCGTCACGGCGATCTGGTGGCCAAAGTTGCGCGACAGATCAATCACCATCACGCGCGAATCGCGTCGCTGCAGCGCCACCAGGAGCTCCAGTGAGTTGTCGCGGCTGCCGTCATTAATAAAAATGAACTCAAAGTCATACTCGGTGTCGTGTTTGGCCAGCAGCTCGGTCAGCGTTTGGTAGAGCAGAGCAATATTGCCGCTCTCGTTAAAGATGGGGAAGATATAGCTGACGAGTGGTTTCTTCATGGCGTGATCGTTGTCTGTATCATAGCAGACCGGTTAGTCGCTGGGTAAGCCAATGGCCGGCGCGGTGGGTAGGGGCAGGGAACTGGTGGCGGGCTCGGCGTCCGGGGTTGGTTGAGGCTGCGGGGCATAGGCCAGCTGGGGCTGCAACAGTGGGTAGCGCTCGGTGCCGAAGTAGCGCTTGAGTCGCAGAGCGGGTGCCTCAATCAGGTGCCAGGAGCAGATGGCCAGCGCCAACGTAATGGGGAAGGCCAGCGCCATCAGCCGTAGCGGCGAGATGCCGGGCGTGCCGGCCACGAGGGCTTGCTGCACGGGAAACGCATAAATGTACAGGCCATAGGAAAAGTCGCCGTACCGACCGAAGTTGGCTAGGCGGCCGGCTTGCATAAAGGCCAAGTAAATAATGAGGTAGGGCAGCGTGAGGTAGCTAAGGTACAGCCAGGCGAGTGGCCAGGCGCTCGAGACCGCAAACACAGCCAAGGCGGCCCAGGCCAGCCCGGCCGACAGCCGCACCCGCTGCCGAAAGACGTACAGCAGCGTGCCGCCCACAAAATAGGCTGTGAGATGGGCAATAATGCCGACGTCAAGGTTAAAGAACGGCAGATGCAGCTCGGGCGCCCAGCGCCGCAGCACGTAGTTGAGCGGCAGAAATAGCGCAAACACCACGATCCAGCCGGCTCGGTGCCGTCGCAGCAGAGCCAGGCCGCTCAACAACGCCACCAGCAAATAGGCGGTAAATTCGTATGGCAGCGTCCATAGTGAGCCGTTAATCGCATAACCCAGCGGATTGCCGGCGAAGACGCCGGGCAGCATCGAGCCGATAGTGTAAATAAAAATGCCGTTGAGGTAGCTAAAGGTATCGGCGCTGGCAAAGTAAGCCTGGCGCGTGAGGCTCGTAAAGGCCGGCCCCAGTACGAAGACGCTAAACACCAGCACGCCCGCCAGCCCAGGTACAATACGCAGCACGCGCTTGCCCAAAAAAGCCGCCATGCGCGGGTGCTGCACCCAGCTTTGGGCGATGAGGAAGCCGCTCATAATAAAGAAAATAGCTACCGCGAGCGTGCCTAGGGTGGTCTTGCCGACCATCGGCTCGGGGTAGCCGGCCAGCGCGAACGAGTGGCTGACGATAACTAAGCCGGCAGCCACAAACCGCAGCAGATCAAAGTTGTTCTGCCTACCCTTAAGCCGCTCGGCCAGCGTTTGCGCCACTCTCACACCCCCATGTCGTTGGGATAATCATAGCAGAGGCCGGGGAGCGGGGAAATGGCGCCTAAACGCGTGAAGGCGCCAGGTTGGTTGGTCGGGGTGCGGGCGGGGGATTACTCGGTGATTTCCGTGGCGCCGAGCTGGCCGTACTCCCCATCCGGGTGAGTCTCTCCACGCAGGTCGCATGCCCAGTCGGCTTGTCGGCGGCCAGCAGCTCGCTGTGGTGCTGGTTCAGCAGCTCGTTCAGGAGTGTCAGTGCATCGTCTCGGCTGAAGCCGATTCATCCAGTAGCTGGACGATGCAGTCAAGGCGGTGATCACAGCTCGAAGTGATCTCGCGGCTGGCCTCCATCAATTCGGGCGCAGCTTTGAGAAATAATTCGTAGCTTGTCACGCTCCAGGCGCTCGTGCAGGCTGCTGTCAGGCGCTCAACGAGCGCCACGCCGTCCAAGTTGTAAGCGTCGGTGTCGCGGTCAAGCTTGGTTCTGACCAGCCAGCAGGCTTCGATATCGCCAGCCTCAACTCGCTCTAGCAGGGATGTGGATGATGTTATTGCTTCATGTCATAAAGTCTATAAAAACACAAGCTTTTTGTAGCAATCGGAACTGTTGCAGAACGGTAAGGTAGGTACTTCTGAGGAGCGCCTTACTTGGCGCCACTATGAAAAAGCTTTGCATAGTAAGTCTTGGGGCCTAATGAAGACTCTGATAAATACTTCAACCTAGGTATAATCTCTGAGCGGATAGTGCGCTCAAATTGCCATATGCAAAGTTTTTGCATAGTGAATGCTAAGGGGCCGGGAGCAGTTCTGCTCCCGGCCCCTGGTGGGCGGTGTTACTTCTGGTTCGCGACGGCGATCGCTGCCGCCGCCTTGGTTACCTCGGCCCAGGGCCGCCCTGTCTCGACCACCTGGTTGAGCTTGGCGAACATCACGTTGCCGAGGTGGTGGTGGATGGTCGGGCTGTGGTTGCAGCGCGCCAGTAGCTCCAGCGCCAGTGCGACGTTGCCGTGCTCGATCGCTGCCGCCGCCTTCAGGCCGGCCGCCACGAGGGTTTCCTCCGGCGACGCGTTCAGATTGGCCAGCGTCGGTTCGGGGAGGTAGGCGACCACCAGGTCGATCCAGTCCGCTGGCTCCTCGATCTTGGCGGCGCCGAGCTTGCCTCGGCTGCCGTCCGGGTGCGTGCTCTGGCGCAGCAATTGCGCCTTCGCCAGCTGCTTCTCGGCCATCAGCTCGGTGTGGTAGCGGTCCAGCAGCTCGTTCAACAGCGCCACGGCCTCGGCCAGGCGCAGATTGAGCGCCCGCTCCACCAAGGGGCGGTCCTCCTCGGCCAGCGCGTGCCAGCCCTGGAGGAGCTCGGTGAGGTCGGCCAGGCGGTCCTCGACCAATCTCCTGCCGTCGCGGCTGGAGATGACCAGGGCCTTGCCCTGCGACAGGAACTTCGCGCAGTTGGCGACTGCCTCTGCCGTGTAGCGCGCGGCAGAAATGCGCCACTGCAGTTCCTCGGTGTGGCCGGCTGCCGAGAGCAGGTCCGTGACCCTTCGGCCTGTCGCTCCGGACCAGTTGGCGAATGCCACGCAGGCCTCAACCTGACGGGCGTTGACCGGCTCTAGGAGCCTGTCCAGCTCGTCGAGGGCGGCCTGCTTGGCCTGAGCGGCTTGTGCCGCCTGGGCGGCCTTGCGGCGTGCCGTGAACCATAACATCTTCTCATCACCCATTTCTTAGGGTTGGTGGATAATGCTATACCTTTATATCATAAAAGCTTAAAATATGCAAATAATTAGCACCGATATTGGGCGGCGTAACGATCCGCTACCCGCTGCCAGGTCTGCTTAAAGGCCCAGACTTGGGCGCGATGCAAGCCGGCGTCGTCGGCTGGTAGCTTCAGCGCGGCCTGTGCCGCCGCTGCAATTTCCGCGGGCGTGCGGGTAATGCTCAGCGTCTTAGCTAGCGGATGGCAAGCCAGATAATCGTGCTTAATGGGCGTTTCGTAGACCGCCACAATCGGCTTGCCCAGCGCGGCTGATTCGGCAATGGCCTGATAGCCCGACACCAGCGCTACTCGAGCCTGCTCCACGTAGGGCGCTGGCGCCGGCACCATATCGTGCAGCGTTACCGGCAGGTGGTGACGAGCAATAAAGTCCTCAGCCCAAGCTTGCTGCGAGCCATTGCCTAGGACCATAAGCGTAGCATTAGGTTGTTGGTCGTGTAGCAGCTTAAATCCCTCTAGGTAAGCCTTAAATCCGGTATCGGGCTCCAGTCGACCGTAAAATATCGCCGACCATTTCTGTGCTGGCGCCGGATGCGGGGGCCGCAAATTAGTCGCTCCATACATCACCTCATCGCAGGGTGTGCCATACCATTTTTCAATGAACTGCCCGACACCAAAGGCATAATCTACTAGCTGCCGTACGCGCTGGCGGCTGGCGATGGCTTGCGGCTGCAGCGGGTAGCCTTCATAACCGTGAAAGGTGTGTACCCAGCGCGTCCGCGGAAACAGCCGGCGCACAAGAGCCGGAAACACGTCGTGGGAATGAAAACAGTCGGCCGCGCGCAGGGTGCGCCAGTACCTGGCAGCCCACAGTGCCATGACCTGGCGTCGATCGCTGCGCGGCAGGCGAATCACCCGAATGTCGCCCTCGGTGTACTTGGCCGGCAGGTTGGGCGCGTACCGCACAAACACGGTGATGCTAAATTCATCCTTTAGCAAGCCATAAACTTCGGCCAAGTGCTTCTCCACGCCGCCCCGAGCCGGGTAATACGACGGTGCAAATACCACCACTCGCCGCATTAGTCGGGCTGCCGGTTAATTTGCCGCAGCGTGTAGCCCCCAATGACCACCAAGCCCAGCACATTGCCCACTAGGAAGGTAATTGAGGCACCCACAATACCAAACACCGGAATCAGCGCTACATTCAGCACTACCGAGATCGCCAGCGAAGCATAGTTAAAGAAGGTCATAAACTTGGGCTGATTAATGGCGTATAGCACCAATGATAGCGGATTGGCAAATAACGCCGCCAAGTAGGCCACAAACAGAATCTTAAACGACACGATCGAGCCCGAGTACTTATTGCCAAAGATGAGGTGAATAAAGAAATCGCCGAACAGCAGCACCGGCAATAACGCCAGGCAGAGCACGGCCGAGCCAAACAGCACCTTCTTGGCGTAGCTGAGGAACTCGACTCGCCGCGTCATGCGTGACACGCGTGGTAGCAGCACGGTGGTAAAGGCGCCGACCATGAGGGGCATAATCTGGGTGAGCTGCTGGGCGGCGGCGTAGAGACCGACGGCGGCGCTGCCCTTAAACCGCAGCAGCAAGAAGACATCGAGCTTGCCGGCCAGTACGGTGGCAAAGTACGACAACAGAATCCATTTGCTAAAGTGAAAGATCTCGTTGAAGGCCTGCTTCTCGTCGGTCTTGGTGGCTTTAATGAGGTAGTCGCGCGGCGAAAAGTAGAGGCCGATAAAGAACATGGCGACAGCGATGCCCACATACAGATAAATCGTGTTATCAAGGCTAACCGAAGCGTATTTAAAGAGCATAAGCACACCGGCCAGCTTGGCTAGACTCGCGCCGACGCCGAACAGCGCGTTCTTAGTGAACTGCTGGTAGGCCACAAAGAATGGTCCAATAAAGGCTCCGGCCGACGAGAAGATGCTGGCGAAGAAGGCCAGCCGCACCACAAAGAGCAGTTGCGGGCCGCCTAGCAGGTCGGCAATGGGCCCGGCCAGCGCTAAGCCGACTACGCCCACTAGGAGGCCGCTGAGGATCTCGATCTTAAAGATTACCTTCATCACTACCGAGGCGTAGCGGCGGTTGCGCTCCAGGTTGGCCGAGATCAGCTTGATGGCGGTGGTGCCGAGGCCAAAGTCGGTGAAGCCCAGCAGCATCTGTACTAGCGAGGTGTACACGGCCAGCACACCAAAGCCAGCTGGGCCGAGGGTGCGCGAGATGATGATCGTCGACAGCACCGACAGCACCGTGCTGCCCATTTGTCCTATAAACGTCACCAACGACTGGCGGCTGGTGCGCGTGCGGGCCAGCTCGTTAACTTGGCGCAGGCGGTGGCGCAGTTGCTGGCCGCGACTGAGCGGCGTGGGCTCGGGCGCTAGGCTGGTGCTACCGGGATCGTCGGGGAGAATGGGGTCGATCATAGTATGGCTATTTTACCATTCCTAAGCGCCGAGCAGCGGTTGACCACAAGCCATAAGCTTTGTTAAAACCCCAGGACAAGGCTTTAAACAACACCAAATACGCTTGGCCATGCCACTTGCGCAGGTAGTAATCGCGGCTGGCGTGGTAAATGCGGTCGATGTAGCCGTTCTTGTCATCTTGCTTGGTGGAGACACCGCCCACATGCTGAACTTCAATGTCGGCGGCGTAGTAGGCGGTTTTGCCGATTTTGGCCATGGCACGAGCCAAATCGACCTCCTCGTAGAACAAAAAGTAGTGCGAGTCGAGGCCGCCGCAGGCCTCTAGATCGGCGCGGCGGACGGCTAGGCAGGAGCCGGCCACAGCCCCGAGGCGACGGCTGGTGCGGCGGTCCCAGTCCTGGATGAGGTAGCGGGCAAAGGCGCGGCTACGGGGAAACAGGTTGTGGTAGGCCGAGTGTTCGTACAGCAGCGTGCGCAAGGTGGGCAGCTGGCTGCCGGTGCTCTGCAGCGAGCCGTCGGGATTGGTCATGCGGCAGCCGATCATGCCAACGTCGGGCAGCTCGGCGAACAGCCGCTCGATTCTGGGGCTAACATTGGCTGGCAACACGGCGTCGGGATTGAGCAGCACGATGATGTCGCCGCTGGCCTGCGCCAGGCCCAGGTTGTTGCCGCCGTTAAAGCCGACGTTGGTGTGGTGAGGAACCAACTTGATGCCCGGAATCTGGCGACAGATGGCTAGCGTGTCATCGGCCGAGGCATTGTCGACCACAATGACCTCGCTGTTGGGCTGGGCCAAGGCCGCCTCCAGGCAGGCGCGGATTGTGCTGGCCGAATTGTAGGCCACCGTGATGAACGAGATCATGATGTATGCATCACAAAAAACGGCTGGCTCAACCCAAACTCCATCGGTTATCTGGGAGTATTTTAGCACGCTCTTGATAAGGGCTGCTATAAAGGGTAAATAAAGAAGCCCCCTTGGGGGCTCGAGCTTTTAGGCTCCTTTTGTGATCGTAACAGGTTGAATTTTCATGCTTAGGCTCCTCCGAACTTTATCACTAATAGTACTATAGCACTGGCTGCAAGAAGATATAAGGTCCAGTTAAATCTCTTTGCACGTTTATCTACGCGCGGCAGACAATGACTAATCGAGATGACGTATTCGTGGTGAACGTACTTAAGGAATTCCTTTTCTGTTGGGTACTTTCGAATAATCTCATCAGAGTCAAAAAGATCTGTGGGCATTTTCCAATCGAGAGCGGATATGGTCCAAAACAGAAAGCCGAAGCTGGTAATCAAAGAGACTATTCCGGTAAAAAAGAAGATACGGCCATAGTATTCAACAGGAATAGTAAGCTTACTCGTGGTAAAAATAAAGGCTACTAATGCCACTTCGCCTGCAATTAAGGCTACGGCTTTAACTCTCAGCTGATCATAAGTATTGCTAATCTGCTCATACATCAGCCTAAGCTCGTGTATAGCTAGTTTTAGGATTTGTACATCTTCTGAGTTTGAGGGCTGCATTGACTGGATGCTAGCAAAATATAGGATCTGCCACAAGCTTAGATATAATGGGTTACTGAATCGTTACATCCAAGAACGTCCACGGATCGTTCATGGCGCCGTCGGCCGTACCCTCCACGATGGGCTGGAAGAACTCGCGGTAAACGCCGGGTTGAGCGTTGGCCGGGGCGCTCATGGTAAAGCTAATCTTGGCGATCTGGCCGGGCTGGACGACGTGCTGGTTGGCGGCCGGCGTAGTACCATCGGCCTCATACACCACGGCAAAGGTGCCGGCCGCGCGGTTCTGGTCGCCGCCCCAGGTGCTGCCAAAGAGGCTGTGGCGGTTAAGTGGGTGAGCAGTGGCCAGATGTACCGGCAGCAGGCCGGCCGACACGCTTACGTTGTCGTACCAGGGTAGGGTGCCGTTATTCCTGTACAAGAAGTAGCTGGTGGCCGAGCTGCCGCGGGCGATGGCGGGGTAGGGCGATTGGCCGACATAGCTGGAGCTAAAGTAGGCCGGTTGCACGGTGATATCGAGGAACGTCCAAGGGTCGTTCATAGCGCCGTCGGCCGTACCCTCGACGATGGGCTGGAAGAACTCGCGGTAGGTGCCGGCTTTGATGGTGCTGGGTGCGGTCAGCGTAAAGGCGAATTTGGCGATCTGGCCCGGCGCCACGGCGTGCTGGTCGGCGGCCAGGGTAGTGCCATCGGCCTCGTACACGGCCGCAAAGTTACCATCGGTGCGATTCTGGTCGCCGCCCCAAGTGGCGCCAAAGGCGCTGTGGCGGTTGAGCGGGTGAGCGGTGGCCAGATGAATCGGCAGGGCGCCGGCCCCGGCGGCCGAGGTGTTATCGTACCAGATCTGGTTGCCGGTGTTCTTGTACTGGAACCAGCTGGGCGCTGACTGCCCCGGCAGCAGCGAGGGGTAGGGCGATTGGCTCACGTAGGCTGAGGTGTAGACGGCCGGCTGCACCGTGACGTCCAGGAAGGTCCATGGGTCGTTCATATTGCCACCAATGGTGCCCTCCACGATGGGCTGGAAGAACTCGCGGTAGACGCCCGGTGTGGTGCCCAGCGGTGCGCTCATAGTGAAGCTAAACTTAGCGATCTGGCCGTTCTGGACCACGTGCTGATTGGTCGCCAAGGTGGTACCATCGGCCTCATACACCACGGCAAAGGTGCCGGCCGCGCGGTTCTGGTCGCCGCCCCAGGTGTTGCCAAAGAGGCTGCGGCGGTTCATGCCGTGCGTGGTGGCTAGGTGAATCGGCTGGGCATTGGCGCCGCCGGCCGACACGTTGTCGTACCAGGGTTGCGAGCCGGCATTGCGATAATTAAACGAAACCGTGGTGGAGTGACCCGTAATAATGGTGGGGTAGGCCGACTGGCTGACGTAACTGGAAGCGTACGATGGCAGCAGCGGCGAGCCGAACCAATCGTTAAAGATGCGCCAAAAGTTGCGGTTGCCATAGGCGCTGCAGCCATCACCCAGGCCGTACAGGTTATTGAGGGCGGCTTGGTTGGGCACGTAGGGGGTGTAATTGTACAGGTTGGCCGTGGCTTGGTTCTGAATATTCACCTGAGCGGTGCCGCAGCTCGATGGGTCGGGATGGTACTTAATGCTATTGGTGCCGATGGTGTAGTTGTAGCTGTTGGGGTTGTTCGTGTAGAGCCGGAACTGGCGGGCGGCATTGTGGACCTGATTGTAGAGCCCATAGTACTGCGAATCGCAGACCGAGCTGTCGGGGCAGCCGTAGCCCATGGGCACGGTGTACTCATTGGACCAGGGCCAGTCGTCGGTGATGAGCGGGCCGAGCGACTCTTTTTGCATGGTGGCTAGCAAGACCTTGGGGTTGATGTTATAGGTCTGGGCGGCATCGGCGATGATCTGGGCGGCCGAGATGGCGCCCGAAGGGATGTTGCCGGGATTGCCAATGTTATTGGCATGGGTGGTGGTGTTCTCGTAGTAATCCTTGAGGCAGGTGTACGGCGGCGGATAGTTGGGGTCGAGGTTCTTGCGCAGGATGTTGCCGTTGTAGGTGTGGCCGCCGTAGGTGCCGTAGTAGGGCAGATTGCCGTTGGTGTCGCAGGTGGGGACTTGCAGCGACAGGAACGACTGAATCTGGGCCACCGACATGTCGCTGCCGTTGTAAAAGACTTGGTTGTCGATGATGCGGCCGGCTTGGAAGTCGCTACCGGACAGGGCCGCGGCCGAGCCGGCCTGGCTGAGGAGGGCGCCGACGGCAACGAGGCCGCCGAGCAGGAGGCGGGTGAGGGGGAAACCGGTTCGCATTAGTTGGTTACCTGAAAGCTGGTGGTAACGGCATTGGAGCCTTGGCCGGCGCTACCGGCAGCGGTGAGCTTGGCGCTCCAGGTGCCGGCCTCGGTGACGGTGCTGATGGTGTCGAAGCTGCAGAAGTAGTAGGTGCCGCTCCAGCTGATGGTGCCGCCGACTGACTGGACCTGGGCGCTGGGGCTGGTGAGCGCTAGGGTGCAGCTGCCAGCGGTGGCACCGACCAGCTGGCTCGTGACGTGGATCTGGCCGCCGCCGCGCGAGGCCACGGTGACGTCGCTCAGCACAATGCTGGCGGCGGGGGTCGGAGTAGGCGCTGGCGTGGGGGTGGCGCCGCCGCCCTGCGACTTGGCCGTGTCGCCGGGGTTACCGGGCTGGCCGGGGCTGGGCGTCGGCGTGGGCGAGCCGACTGTGTCGGCCGTCTGCGGGTTAACGGTGGTGGTGCGGCCGGCTTGGCGGGCAGCGTAGGCGGCTACGCCAGCCACGATCAACACTACAAGTAGCCCGCCGATGAGCCACCATTTTTTTGCTTTTAATCTATTGCGCGTCACGATTTTTACCCTCTTCTCTCGATCATTTTAACATAACTTACAACGTGCTTACGGCGAGGCTAGCGGCTTGGCGTCGGCCTAGAGGGCTGGTCCGGCCAAGTCTTGGTCGTATACCTGCTACAATGACGCTATGAAGATTATTGTTACTGCCGGCGGCCAAGGCACCAAGCTCTGGCCCTACTCACGCGAAGACAAACCCAAACAGTTCCAGCCCATTCTGGGCGACAAATCGTCCTTTACTGATACCGTCGAGACGCTGCTGCAAGCCTTTGCGACTGAAGACATCTTTATCTCAACTAAGCAGAAGTTCATTAAATACGTCTCCGACCAGGCGCCGCAGATTCCGCTGCGTAACTATATTATTGAGCCAAATCTAGCCAAGGATCGCGGTCCCGGCGAGGGCCTGGCCTTTCTGCGACTAAGCCTGCTGCACCCCGACGAACCATTCTTTGTCGTGCAGGCCGACTGCGTGCGCACGCCGGCTGCCGAGTTTCTGCAGATGATTCAGGATGCCGGCCAGATCGTGCAGCGCGACCGCAAGTTCGTCTCCGGCGGCATTAAAGCCACCGAGCCCAACATGGGCGTCGACTACTTGCGCCTGGGCGAGCGAGTGGACGAGCCGTCTAAGCAAGAAATCTATGAGATCGACGAGTTTGTGGGCCGTCGCCCCAGTTATCAGGCCACCAAGGAGCTCATCGAGAGTTACCACGTGGTAACGCACTGCAACCACAGCAGCTGGTATCCCGAGCTGATGCTGGACGCCTACAAGGAGTTCCGGCCCGACTGGCACCGCAGCCTAATGCAGATTCGCGACGCCATCGGCAAGCCGGGCGAGGATGGCGAGATTGAGAAGATCTACGCCCAGATGGAGAAGGGCGCCACCGAGGACGTCACCAAGCATGTCATGAAGAACGGCCGCATCATCCTGCTGCAGTTTAAGTGGGCCGATTTGGGCACTTGGGGTTCCATCTACGACCTGCTGAGCACGCCAGGCGACGTTTACCAGGATGGCGGCCAGGTGGTCACGGTTGATGCCACCGACTCATTAGTAAAGGTGAGCAATCCCCATAAGCTAGTGGCTCTGGCCGGTATCGACAACCTAGTGGTGGTTGATACAGAGGATGTGCTGCTGGTGATTCCCAAGAGCAAGATCGAGAAGATTAAGGATATTCAGAAGCAGTTGGCCGAGGGCAAGCATAAGGGGTTCTTGTAATATGTGCGGAATTATCGGCTACATTGGCAAGAATGAAGCACTCGATGTACTGATGAGCGGCCTGCGCCGGATGGAGTACCGCGGCTACGACTCGGCTGGGGTGGCGCTGCTGGACGGCGGCCAGACCACGGTGATAAAGCGCCAGGGCAAGATTAGCAACTTGAGCGAGGCGGTAGCCCAAGTCAAGCCGGCCGGCCACGTCGGGATTGGCCATACGCGCTGGGCGACGCATGGCGCACCGAGCGAGCGTAATGCTCATCCGCACCAGGCCGGGCCGATCACCATCGTGCACAACGGGATTATTGAGAACTATGTCGAGCTGAAGGCGGAGCTGGCCAAGGGCGGCGCCAAGTTTGCGAGCGATACCGATACCGAGGTGCTAGCGGCGTTAATCGCGGCCAAACGAGCTACGGCCGACAGCCTGGAAGCCGCGGTGCTGGCCGCGCTGCTCGAGGTGGACGGCACCTTTGGCCTGCTGGTGCTCGACGAGCGTGAACCCGACAAAGTGGTGGCGGCTCGTCGTGGCAGCCCGTTGCTGCTGGGGGTGGGCGATGGCGCCATGTATCTGGCCAGCGACGCCACAGCCGTGGTCGGCCACACCGACAAAGTGGTATATCTGGACGACGACGAGATCGCGGTTTGTACGGCCGACGGCTACCGTGTGATCGACTTTGAGGCCCAGGATCGCCAGCACGAGGAACACGAGATCAAGCTTAAGCTTGAGGCCATCGAGAAGGGCGGCTATGAGCACTTTTTGCTGAAAGAAATTATGGAGCAGCCGCGCACCATCACCGACATCCTGCGCGGCCGGTTCGATGCCGAGGCTGGCACTAGTCATCTGGGCGGCCTCAACCAGGATCCGGCCAGCTACCAGGAGCTGAGCCGCTTCCTCACCATTGGCTGCGGCACGGCCTACTATGCTGGGCTGCTGGGCCAATATTTGCTGGAGCGCCTCACCAATCTGCCGGTGGACGTGGAGTTTGCCAGCGAGTTTCGCTACCGCGAGCCGGTGGTATCGCCGCGCACGCTGGGGCTCATTATCACGCAATCGGGCGAGACGGCCGATACGCTGGCATCTTTGCGCGAGCTGAAGCGGCGGCAGGTTAAGACGCTCGGCCTGGTGAACGTGGTGGGCTCCAGCGTGGCCCGCGAAGTGGACGGCGGCGTCTATTTGCACGCTGGTCCCGAGATCTCGGTGGCCTCCACCAAGGCCTTTACGGCCCAGGTGATCGCGCAGATTCTGGTGGGCCTGCAGATTGGCCGCAGCCGGAGCTTGAGCATTCGCGCAGGTAAGGAAGTCGTGGCAGCGCTCGAGGCACTGCCGGCTCAAGTGCAGCACATTCTGGACGGCCGCGCGCATATCGCCGGGTTAGCCAAAAAGTTCGCTAAGTTCAATCAAGCCATGTATCTGGGCCGCGACACACTCTATCCCGTAGCGCTCGAGGGCTCCCACAAGCTCAAAGAGATCACCTACATCCATGCCGAGGCCTACCCGGCCGGCGAGATGAAGCACGGCGCCAACGCCCTCATCGACGAGAACTTGCTGGTGGTGTTTCTGAATCCGCGCAATGAGTTGTATGATAAATCGCGCTCCAACCTAGAAGAAGTGCGGGCGCGTAGCGGCAAGCTGCTGGTGCTGGGTACCGAGGGCGATGACGGCCTGCGCGAGTTCAGTCACGACCTAATGCTCATTCCCGAGTGTTCGCCCTGGACCCAGCCGCTACTGGTCAACATTCAGCTTCAGCTCTTTGCCTACTACATGGCGGTAGAGCGAGGCACCGACGTCGATCAACCGCGCAATCTAGCCAAGAGCGTCACCGTCGAGTAGGCCGCTTCTTTAACGCCGTTAATGCTTGCATTTCGCTTTTTGTTCGCATATCTTAGGTCAAGAGTTAAAAGAGCAATCTCAATTTAGCGCCGATATGCCTACGCCCAAAGATCTTCGCAACCTAACTTCCAAACGACGCCAAACAGTTATTGCGTTAATAGACGCCAAGGAGTGGGCAGTAGCCGCCTACATGATGGGTCATACGCTTGAATATGCACTAAAAGCAGCAGTGTGCAGAACGCTAAAGCTAGACATGTACCCGCCATTAGACAAGAACAGCCAAGAAGTAGGTTCTCTAAACTAAAACGGAACAAGCCCTACAATTAAGTTACGGCAATAACTTAAACCAAGGAGTCTTGTTCCATGTATACCTTACTGAATCTGCCCCGCGAGGGCCAGGCCTGTGTCGAACTAGTGGTAGCTCAGCTC
>DATIIV010000030.1:0-3383 GCA_035479295.1 Candidatus Saccharimonadia bacterium
ACTTCATTTGAAGCCGTGACCCAAGAACAAGTTGACTGGGCCGTCCGAAGACTCAATACTAGACCCAGGAAGCGACTTGGCTACCAGTCGCCGTATACGGTGTTTCACTCGGGTGTTGCACTTGGGGTTAGAAGCTAAGTCAATGATGTGATTGTTCAAAAGTACAATGAACACCCTTTACCGCGACCTCAAGTTTGACAGTTATCCCAATGGCCCGGTATATTCCAAGCAAACCTAACCGAGGATGTCTTATGCGGTCTCTGCTGAAACTGTCTGCCTTTCGGAATGTTAAGCTAGCGGTCTTGCTGCTGGCTGGGGTAATGCTCCCGGTGATGGGTCTAACCTCGCTGCAGGCACGGGCTCAGGCGGCGGCCGCGCCCAAGTTTGTCCAAGAAAAGGACAAATTAGCCACGGGCAAGACGGTAGCTCAGAGCTTTACTAGTGCCACGACGGCCGGCAATCTGCTGGTCGTTTATGTTATTTGGGACAATACAGGGACGGCGGTGGTGACCGATTCGCGCGGCGATGCCTTTGCGAGTGCCGGGGCGGCCACTACGTTTAATAGCAAGTACAACGCGCAGGTGTTTTACGCCAAGAACATTGTGGGTGGGGCCGATACGGTGACCGCTACCTTTGCTACGGCTACCAAGTCGTTTGGTATTCTGTACCTTCATGAGTATTCCGGGGCCGATAAGACCAATCCGCTCGATGGCAGCGTGGCGGCCAAGGGTGGTACGGCCGCGATGAGCAGCGGCAACCTCACGACCACCAGCGCCAACGACCTACTGTTTGGTGGTGCGGCCTCGGCGGGTGCCGTGTCGGCGGCGGGTAGCGGCTATGTGGCGCGCTCCACCTACGAAGGCAACCTGACCGAGGACAAGAGCGCGGGGGCGGCGGGCGTGTACAGTGCTACGGCTACCCAGAGCGGCAGCTGGGCTATACAGTTGGTGGCCTTTAAGCCAGCCAGCGGTCCGGCCGACACCACGCCGCCGAGCGTGCCCACGGGCCTGACGGCTACCGCCGTCTCGACCTCGCAGATTAACCTAAGCTGGGGCGCCTCGACCGACGACACGGGCGTGACCAGCTACAATGTGTACCGCGGCGGCGTACAAGTGGCCAAGGTGACCGGTACAAGCTATAGCGACACTGGCCTAGCCGCGGGTACAAATTACAGTTACACGGTGAGCGCGGTGGACGCGGCCGGCAACACGTCGGCACAGTCGGTGGCAGCGAGTGCTACCACGGCGGCGCCCGATAGTACGCCGCCCAGTGTGCCGACGGCCCTGACCGCCACGCCCGTATCGGTGTCGCAAATCAATCTGAGCTGGACCGCTGCCACCGATAACGTCGGCGTGGTGGGCTATGTGGTGTATCGTGACGGGGCGCAGATCGCCAAGGTGACCGGCGCCACCTACCAAGATGCCGGCCTGGTAGCGGGGACCACCTACGCCTACACCGTAAGCGCGCTTGATGCGGCCGGCAATGTGTCGGCGCAGTCGGCTGCGGTGAGTGCTAATACGCTCACGCCGCTGCCCGACACCACGCCACCGACCACGCCGACCGGCGTGACGGCTACGGCTGCTTCGGCCACCCAGATTAACCTGAGCTGGACCGCTGCGACCGACGATACTGGTGTGGCCGCCTACCAAATTAGCCGCGACGGCGCCGCGGTAGCGACCGTTACCGGCACCAGCTACAGCGACACCGCGGTGGTAGCGAGCACCACCTACAGCTACGCTGTGACCGCTAGCGATGCAGCCGGCAATGTGTCGCCGGCCTCGGCCCCCGCCACGGTGACCACTCCGGCGGCGCCGGTGCAGGGCGCCTGCCCGCTGCCGGCCTACCCCAATCCGAGCTGCACCGGCCGGCCCGCCAGCCTGGGCACCTTCGCCAATGTAGTCACCGGTGACTACATCGTCACCACACCCGGTACCATCATCGACAACTGGCACATCACCGGCAGCCTGGAGGTTAATGCCAGCAACGTCACCATCAAGAACAGCCAGATCGACAGCTTCGTCGACAACGAGAACGGCAGCAACCACTACGGTCCCTTTACCATTACCGACAGCACCGTTGGGCCGGCCAGCGGCTGCAACACTAGCAATATGCCGGGCATCGGCGACAGCAACTACGCCGCCACGCGAGTCCTCGTCCGGGGCAGTAGCGATGGCTTCCACATGGGCCAGAGCAACGTCAGCATTACCGACTCGTACATGCACCTGTGCTGGCTCAACAAGAGCATTGCGCCGCCCGATGGCAGCCACAACGACGGCCTGCAGAACTACTGCACCGCCGGCGAGTGCGACAACCTGGTCTTTAGCCACAACACCGTGGACGGCCACGACCTGGTGGGCACCGATAACCTCGGCAACTCTATCAGTGGCGATCATGGCATCTACCTGGGCGGCGTGCCCGACGGCACCATTGGCGGCAGTGTCACCGTGACTAACAACCTGTTCGACACCACCTCCGACTACACCCTGTTCCTGCGCTGGCAGACTGGCCCCACCTGGACCATCCAGAACAACCAGGTCGTGAACCAAACCTGGGTTTGGGCGCCGGTTGACGCCGAGAACACCTGCGCTCACCAGAGCTGGAGCGGCAACGCCATCGTCACGATCGACGCTAGTTTCAACATCACCTCGACCGTAGCGCCGCTCGGCTGCCTGGATTAACTCCGGCGCCAACGTATACATAAGCGCAAACAGCACAGTAGCCCCAAACGGTGTAGTATTAGCTCATAACGAGGAAGTAATCAGCTATGTTTAAAGAGGCACATGCGTTCAGCGGTTTCTCGGTAAATGATCTAGCGGCGGCTAAGGCATTCTATAGTGAAACGCTGGGGCTGGAGGTAGATCAAGACGAGATGGGGCTCAATCTTAAGCTGGCGGGCGGGGTGCAGGTCTTCATTTACCCCAAAGACGACCACCAGCCAGCGACGTACACGGTGCTTAACTTCTCGGTTGACGACATCGAGGCGGCGGTTAAGGCGCTAACCGATAAGGGCGTGGCACTAGAGCATTACGAGGGCCTAACCGACGAACAGGGGATCGCTCGGGGGCTGGCGGCGCACCGTGGGCCGGATATTGCTTGGTTTAAGGATCCGGCTGGCAACATTCTGTCGGTGCTGCAAGAAGCCTAAATTTAAATCTCAAACCTCCAGCCTCCAGCTCCAGGCGCTTCCTGCCTTATAGGTTCCCGTTGCGGAACTCGCTTCGCTCAGACAGTCCTCACGGGAGAACTATAAGGCAGGGGCGTGCCGAGACGAGACGAGGGGGGTTTGAGATTTAGGCGCCTAGAACGCAAAACCCCGCCGTAGCGGGGCCCGTCCTCGGGGGACGGCGAATGCTACAGCGGGGACGGCGCGGTTGATCCGCGCC
>DATIIV010000031.1:0-13864 GCA_035479295.1 Candidatus Saccharimonadia bacterium
CACGGCGCGGTTGATCCGCGCCGCGTCGAGGGGTTAATACCCGAGGGGTTCCTGACGCCGGAGCTCCCGGAGCTCCTGGTAGATGGCGAACTCCTCCGGGTCGACCTGAGGGTGCCGCAGGCGAAAGCCGCGGCCGGTGAAGCCGGGGTCGTTGGCGGTCGGTTCGATGGCCAGCAGTCGGCGCAGGGGCAGGTTGTCGCTGATGACGCCGGCGGCCAGGAAGGTCGACAGCTGCCCGAGCGGCACCGGAGTATTCCGGTCGACTCTGATCATGAAGTACTCGTCCAGCAGCCGGCGGACGTCGAGCTCGGCCCAGCTGGCGGCGGTTTCCAGTTCGGCCGCCCAGAACTCGGCGGAGTAGACGAGCAGCCGGCCGCTGGCCAGAACGTTCTTGCTGAGGGCGGAACTGTAGCGGCGGGTGTACTCGTCCAGGTTCGTGCCGTCCGGCCCCACGAAGGCCAGCTCGATGGTGACGCCGGTCCAGAAGCTGGCGCAGTACTTGGCCAGCAGCTCGTCGAGCAGCAGCGCGATCTCGGCCGCCGGCCGCGCTGACAGCAGGTGCCAGTGCGACGCGGCGTAGTTGTCGCGGCTGACGTCGCCGATGTCCAGGATTCGCCGGAAGTGAGCGAAGCGGGCTTCGCTGTCGTCGGTGCTCGCCGGCAGCGCGTCCAGGTCGGTCACGAGCAGCTGGTCGCCCTCGCTGGGCGTGTAGCTGGTTAACGGGAAGCTGTCATTGGACTCCACGATGCCTCCTGGGCTCGTCGGTTGGCGTACGCTCGGGTCTATCACGTACGCCGAGATAATTACTATTTTATCATTTACTTATAATAAAGTCAATAGCTTGCGGTCCTGAACTTGACTAATCGCAGCTTTGAGGCTGGAATCATTACGTTTGACGACATATCGTTTCGCGTAGTACATCGTGCAGTAGGCTAGGCGCTGGTTCCTAGCGCACGGCGCTGGTGGTGCCGGTAAGCTGGAAATAATCCCAATAGCAGTTTTGCTGAGCGGCCGTAGTGGCGTAGCAGCTCAGGGCCGGAGAAACGCGGTTGGTGGTGTCGATGGTGACGGCCGCCACGGTTAATGGGGTGTTATTAATAACAAAGGTGGCGGCCGAGGTGCCGGCGCCGATGGCCGTGACGCGGATCTCGAGCGTGGCCCAGGTGTTGGCCGCAATCGCCACGGCCGAGTCGGTGCAGGTGGGGGTGGTGCCATCGCCGTAGCAGTAGCGCCAGTTGGCACTGGCGGCTGGATTAGCCTCCCACCATACGCCCGAGACGGGCTGGGTGGTGGCGCCACCTTCGTTGTCCAGACCGATTCGCATCACTTGGCCGGTGGCGGCGCCGGGCGCAACGGCGGTCTTCATGTCGTTGTCTTTGGCGAGCAGCATCGAGCCACCGGTGGCGTCGGCCAGCAGTAGTGTTGTGCCCTGGTTGGCGACGGCTGGCGTCTTAATCTGCAGCACGCCGGGCCGATCGCTGCTGGGTGCCGGGGCGGCCGGATTAAGAGCCAGGCTGCCATTGGCGCCAATGGCCAACGCGTTCCAGCCCAGGCTGCCGACGGGGCCGGTTAGGGCAGTTTGGCCGCTCATAAACTCATCGTAGAGCGAGAACCCGTGTTGCGGCTCGAGGTCGGCGCAGTTGTGCCAGAAGCCCGAGTAGAAGCAGCGGAAGGCGCCCAGTGTACTGTTGTAGTAGGTGCCGCCGGCCGCGCCCACGGGATCGCCGGCCGTGTTTTTGTTGGCCAAATACAATACTACCGGTGTGGCACTACCGGCCGGATTGCCCACGTATAGATTAAGCCCACTGGTGTCGGCCCGCAGCAGCACCGTGCCCGCAGCGTTCTGCACCTGGAAGGCGGTGGCCGAGTTTACTCGGTTACTAAAGGTAGTGGCGCCGGTATTATCGACCACCAGGTTCTGATGGAAGCCGTTGGCATCTTGTACCACGAAGCTGTCGGCCTGGGCTACAACGCTGCCGCCGGTCGAGAAGTTGGCAATGGAGGTGGTAGTGCCGGCTGCATTAACGGTGAGAGCTTGGCTGCCGTTAAAGCGAATGGAGCGGTTATTCGATAAGTTGATGTCGCCAGCCGCAATATCGAGCTTATAGGCGGCGGTGGCTTTACCGATAGCGATGCGACCGTTGATGGTGTCGACATTAAAGACGGTCGAGGTGCCGGAGGCATTCTGGATCTGGAAGGCGGTGGTCGAGTCGTCGGTGTTCTGGAACTTAGCCTGGCCGGTGGGTGTGAGCGAGAACAAGGCCTGGCCAAACGAGCCGGCGCCGCCGGTAGTGGTCGTGTAGTTGACGTACATGGTGTAGAGCTCGTTGGCAAAGAAACAGGGGCCAGGGGCGAACGGATCGGGCATAAAGCCAAAGGCCAGTCCATAAAAGCACGAGCCCTTGTTGGCGCCGTTAAAAGGTCGCGATAGCGTGGTGTCGTCGGTGCTAAAGGCCATCCAGTAGGTGGCATCGGGCGTGAGGGCGATGGAGGGAATGGGGATAGTATTGAAGGCGTTGGGGGTAAACGTTACCACGTTGCTGGTGGTGAGCAGGCCGGCGGGGCGGCTGGGGACGTCGCCATCGTCGTCGTACAGGGCAACCTGAATATGCTTGCCGGGAGTGCCGCCCGTGACGTAAACCGTGATCGAGCTTGCCGTGCCGCCGGCGTCGCCCATGGTGGCCTTGGTGGCGATAAGATCGTTATTGATGCCGGCGCCGGTCTCGGTGGCGCCGATGGTGGTAAGGCCGAGCGTGGCGGCGGTGGTGACGGCCTGCGTACTGGTGACGGCGCTACTGGCTACCGGGTTAATGTACAGCGTGGTGCCACCGGTGTTAATCACCGAGGTCTTGAGTGAGCCCACGGCGCCGATGCCGCTGATGTTAAAGTTGCCGGTCTGCTGAGTGCCGGGCGCCGTGGTCTGCAGAAGCACGCCGTTGGTAGTGTTGGCGGTGGGGTTGCCCGTGCCGCCGAGGATGTTGGTGACATTGGTGACGGTGCCATTGCCGCCGGTATTCACAAATTGCTGGCCATTGTAGTAAGCCAGCTGATTGGAGCCTTGGTCGTAATAGAGCTGGCCGGCCACCGGCGCATCGGGTCGGGCGGTGGGGGTAAGGAGCAGCGAGTTGGCCACTTGCAGGTTGCCGTTAACCTTAAGGCTCTTAATGGCGTTGCCGCCCGAGCCAGTGACGGCCAGCTGGCTGAGCGGCACCTGCACCGCGCCAAAGCTGCCGGCCTGGACCGGAGCTGGGCTGGTGACGCGCCGCCAGATTGCCACGGCGCCGCCGGCAACCACCAGCGCAATTACCGCGATGATGATGGGCCACCGCAATCGCTGCCAGAGCGGCGTGGGGGGCGGCGGGGCGGCGTTGGCCAGGTCTTCGATGGTGGGCTCAAACGGCGAGGCCGGACCGGCCGGCGTCGGCGCCTCGGACCCCGGCACGGCACTAACGATCAGCCCGCCAGCACTCGCTGCCGGGCCGTCGACGCGCCGCACTGGGGTTACCGGCCGATCGGGCTCCATCTCATACCACTTACTGGTCTTATTCTACGATGATTACCGCTTATGGTACAGCTCTAACGGGCGCATCTCGCTACAATGTCAGAATAAAGTAACAGGCCACTAAAATGCCGCCAATAGTAACCAGCACTACCCCGCCCACTTGGTAAAGTCCGGCGCGAATAGCCACTGCCGCCAAGGGGTTGCGGCCCAGTGAGGTAATGGCCGACCGCACCGAGCTATAAATGAGCACGGCCATACAAACGAAACCCAGCAGTAACAGTACCGTGCTGAGCATTACCCGCAGCAGTGATACGGGGCGGCCGGCCACGCTGTTGGCCAGACTCTGGATAAATGGCGGCAAAAAGTTGCTGCCCGGCGCCTGGTAGTAGGCCACGCCGATCTGGATTGGTATCGTGCCCAGGTGCACGGTGTGGGCCTGGCCGCTGCGATCCTTAAGGCTGCGGCTCTGGGCGTGGGCGGTGTCAAAGCTGGCCTGGGCTGCGCCCACTATCTGGCTATCGGCAGTGGCCAGCATGCCCACGCCGGCGATGGGCGAGGCGGTGATCTTGTCGCTGGCGTGGATGGGCCCGTTAATGTCGCTGACCAGTACGGTGGTGGTGCCGCTTAGTACTACCTGCGCCTCTTGCGCGCCGCCCGAGATCACCACCAGCGGGCTCTGGTCGACCACGCCGGCCAGCCGCCCGGCCGAGGCAGTGGTAGCTAGCTCTACGCTGCGGCTGCTGCCCGTAGTAAAGCTTACCAATGCCCCAGCCGCGATCTGGCCTTGGCGGCTATCGGCCACAAAACCCTGGGCAATAGAGCCGCTGCTGGCCAGAGCGGCCGCCATCACCGGCGCCGCGCCCCACCAGCTCGCTACAATCAGCACCAGTATCCAAATGTTCTTCATAATGCTCACTATGTAGAGCATACCATTTGCCTGCCGCGCAATGTAGCCACTTATGGTTTAATAAGAACCAAAGGGACAAATAATAGTATGGCTATGCCTAGCTCCAACCCATTTCATTATCCTATCTTTGTCATCTGCCTGGTCGCTATGGCTCTCAGTTTTGTGGTGCCGCTCGTGGCGCCGGGTCTGGGCTATCCAGCGCTTAATTCGACGGTTGGCCAGTGGCTATTTATCGGCAGCTCGGTGGTTTTGCTGGTGGCAGCGGGTTGGATTGGTCTGCGCAGTCAGCGCCAGTTTGAGGCCGCCAATCGACCATTATTGGCTGTGGCGCCCGAAGTGCTTGCGGCCCAGTCGGGGCCGATCACGACCTACGAGGCGGTAGCGTTATCGCGGTGGCTGGCGGGAATAATCTCCTTGTCGGTCCAGGGCGACCTTATCACTCTGACGACCAGGATCGAAGTCACGCATTTTAACCTGGCCGAGCTCGACCGCGTTGACGCCATCGTTCTTAAGACCAGTGCAGTACTCCAGTTCTTCAATAAAGCCGGTGGCCGCTTTGACATTATGCCCAGTAACTGGAAGCATGCCGCGGCGCTGCGGGAGCTGCTGCGCGAGCGGATTCAGGCTGCCGCCGTGCCGGTGAGCCCGTTGGCCCAGCGCTGCCTGGATTATTGAATAAATGAGCCCTTGTTGCTCTGCTTCTCCTCGTTAGCTGTTCTCTTAATGGTCGATCCGGGCTAAGATGACGGTAGTAAACTAAGCCACTGGTGAGGAGGCGCGATGCAGAAGATTACCCCATTTTTATGGTTCGACACCCAGGCCGAGGAGGCCATGGAGTTTTATTGCGCCATCTTTAAGAACTCGCGTATCGTCACCGTGAGCCGCTATGGCGAGGCTGGCCCAGGGCCGGCCGGCAGCGTTATGACGGGCGTCTTTGAGCTGGAAGGCCAGCAGTTTATGGCGCTCAATGGCGGGCCGCAGTTTAAGTTTACCGAGGCGGTCTCGTTCTCGGTGGGCTGCCAGACGCAGGCCGAGATCGATGAGCTGTGGAGCAAGCTGACGGCCGATGGGGGTGAAGAGAGCCAGTGCGGTTGGCTCAAGGACCGCTTTGGCCTATCGTGGCAGATCGTGCCGACGCAGCTGGGCGAGCTGATGGCCGATCCCGATCCGGCCCGCGCCGGCCGCGTCATGCAGGCGATGCTGCAGATGAAGAAGCTGGACCTGGCCGCTTTGCAGGCCGCGGCCGACGGCAAGTAGCGGCCTTACAGCTCCTGCGCGCAGACCACGGCGCCAATTAATGCTGAAGCTTGCCTGAAAGCTGGCTCTGAAGCTGTAATGTGGCCGTTGCTGCTCGGCATTAGCCTGGGCGCTTTGTTGTCACTTAACCTTATGCGCCGCTCCAATCTCTTTGATACTGGCGTCTTTATTACGGGTGGCGATATCGTTAAAGTAGCTCAACGCAAGTACGGCGCCGCAGTCTGGCTTCAGCCCTATGAGGAGCTGGCCGATTATTGGCGCGACGTTAATATGTACACCGCTCCGACGCGACTGGCCGGCAAGCGCCTGTTGTTCGTGCTGCCGTCGCGCGATAAGCTCATCGACCCGGAAGATGTCCGACGCGAGGCTCTCGCCCAGCAGGCCGCCGGCAACCGTCTGATCTTGTTGGAGCGGCACCAGTTTGGTCACATCGGCACCATTATCGAGGAAACGATTCTGTTTCCGCGCCGCGTTCTTGGCTACATTGGGCAAGTAGAGCAGCAGCCCTAAAAGGTGGGTGGCACCGTGGTGCCGGTGTCGTCCCACACATTGCCGCTCCAAACCATGCCCGGCTGGCTTGAATCCCAGTACGTTACGGGGCCGTAGTAGGCGCAGTTTGAGTAATACTTGCGGCCAAAGTGGTTGTTGGTGAACGTGAGGTGAGAAGCCTGGTACGGCTTGGCGGCAATCTTGCCGCCACCATAAAAGCAGTAGGCGCCGTTGGTGTTGAGGAGATTACTATCAAAGGTGAGGTATGTCTCGTCGGAGAAGTCATTCAAAATGGCCATCGCCGCAGTGCAGCCGGCCACGGGCCCATCATTACATTCGACGTTGTTGTGCTTAAAGGTCATGTGGTCGCCGTCGCTAATGAAGATGCCATCTTTGTGGGCATCGGTGTTGCCGCCCAGGCCGTGAATGTAGGAGTCTTGGACAGTCACGAACTCATCGGGAGCGACACCATGGCCGGCGTTGTAAATATTGTCGCGCAGCAGCGTGAAGTTGAGTCCCGCCACCGCCACGGGGGTGCTCGAAGCCGGGAACTGGGCGCTGCTGCCCGATTGGCAACCACAGTTGACGGTGGTATCGCTAATAACTACGCCCTGGTCGCTGCAGCCCGCGTTGGGGGCGGTGTTGCCGGGGGTGTATTCGTAGCCGCCGGGGCCGCGTATCACCACCTGGCCATTTATGAGGCTGCGAGTGATTTTAACGCTGCCCGTACAGACGCCAGATATCACGATGTCGCCGTTAAACTGGCATGAATCGTAGGTGCCGCTGGTGCCAAGATTAGTGGAGCAGGTATGCAGCGTGACGCCCGCTGGTACGCCGGTGCAGCTGGCATCGGGGAAGTGGGGGAAGGCGCAGGAGCCGGTCGGGGTGGGCGTGGGAGTAGGAACCGGGGTGGGCGTAGGTGTGGGCGTGGGGGTGGCAGCGGGTCCAAATACTACCATGCGGCCGCCAATGGCGCCGGCGTTGGCCACGCTGGTGGCGCCATTGGCCAGCGTACCACTCGGTACCAAGTAGGTGGCGGCGGGACCGGCCGCCATAGAGACGGCCACTACCACGACGCCCACCACTACCAAGAGTCCCATTAAGGCCAGGGCGGCTGGGCTACGAAGCGCTCGTCGACGCTTTAGCATAGCCTTAATTGACGCATCCCTGGGCCGATACGGTTGAGGTGATGCCGTAGCTGGCGTTGACGGTGACGATGCTATTGCCGCTCCAGCTCTGGTGACTGCAGGTGCTCGCGGCATCAATCGGGCCATAGGCCCAGCTGCCCTGCACCCAGGCGTTGTTGGTCACGATCCAGTTGTTGCCGGCGTCCCACTGCAAGGCCGTGCTGTAGCCGCCGCCCAAGAAGACATTACTTACGAGCGTGACGTTGCGCATGTGCAGGCCGTCGGCGGGGGAGCCAAGATTGAGAGCCGAGTTGCCGGTGGCGACGCCCTGGTAGAAGGCTCGGGCATCGACCGTGTTGTGGGTCATGCTCAAGTTAGAGCAGGTGGCGCTGCACTGGTCTTGCACGCCGTCGGAGTGGAAGCCGTCGCCGCCCACCACGGATGGCGGTTGGTAGCAGGGCTGCAGAAACGAATCATTGATGGTAACGTTATCGCCCACCACATCAACGCCGTCCTGGTGGCCGTGCAGGTAGACGCGGGTGGCGGTGAAGTTGGTGCCCTGGATGCTGGGCAGACCGCCGGTATCGCAGCTAGCGGGGCCCACGCTCGAGTCGGTGATGGTGAATGAGCTGCCGGCGTAGCCTTCGTTGTTGACGGTGCCGTCGATCTGGCTGTTCTTGATAACCACGCCTGAGGCTTTGACGTCGAGGTCTCCAGTGATGTGCCAGTTATCGATGACGGCGCCGTTGGTGGTAATGGTGTAACCGCCGACGGTGTTGCTGTAGCTGCTAAAGCTCGATGGCCGACCGGTACACGAGGCTGACGGGTAGGCGGGCAGGGGGCAGGTGCTGTTGCCGGTGGGGGTCGGTGTGGGAGTAGGAGCCGGGGTGGGCGTAGGTGTGGGCGTGGGGATGGCAGCAGGCCCAAACACCACCATCTGGCCGCCAATAGCGCCGGCGTTGCTTACCACGGTGGCGCCATTGGCGAGCGTACCGCTGGGCAGGAGGTAAACGGCGGCCGGCCCGGCGGCAAAGATTCGTACCACCGCATACCCCATGATAAGGCTCAGACCAATGGCCGAAACCGCACGCCAGGGCTTAATGGGCAGGCGCGACCTCATGGCTTACGGTCGGACTTATCCGGATAGATGACGTCTTGGGCCGGCGGTTCATCGGACAGTCGAAGTGGTGAGTTGGTGTTGCCCAACAGCGAGTCGGCCTGATTGCCTGGGATTCTAAGCTTGAACCACCACAGGGCGCCACCCCCGCCTAGTACCACCACCAGGCCAATGATCACCCAGAGCAGATGCGCAAGCACCCAGGCTAACACCTTCTGCCACCAGGTTTTGGGATTATTCACAACGAGCTTTTGGCTGGTAACTTTGGTCTTGCCATCGGGGCCTTTATCCACGATCTCGAGCGTGTGGTTGCCGTTGCTGAGGGCCGAGGTGTCGAGCTTGTCGCTGGCGACCGGCTGGCCGTCTACGTAGTAGGTGCGCGTGGTGCCAGGCGAGGTGGGCTTAGGCAAGGTCACCACGCCCGAAACAGGCGTGCCGCCGTTGGTAGTGCCACTGCCTGGCGCCGGCGTAATGACGACTGTGGGCACCGGTGTAGGGGTAGCTCCTGGGGTGGGCGTAGGTGTGGCGGCCGTTCCCACGCAGTTACTGCCGTCGCCCGTCGGGGCGCAGGCTAGGTCGGTGAGCAGCATGATTTTGTCGACGCCGACTCCCACATCGAGGCCGGCCAGCTCCACCGTGTGGCTACCGGCGGTGAGGTTTACATTGATCTTGCTGCTCGTGGTGCCGTTCTGGTAATCGACCCAGGTAAATTGACCGGCCGGCACCGCGGCATTGCCAACGGTGACTTGGCAGGTGGTATTGTCGATTTGCAGGTAGACGCCATCTTTGCCGGCCGACGGCGAATAAATATGGGCCCAGAAGCGGTACGTGGTAGTGGACGGGGCATTAACGGTAAAGGTGACCGTGCCATTGGTGGTGGGCAGAGCGGTGCAGGCCGCTTGAGCCGGCAGCGCCGTCAGCCCATTAACGATGAGCGCCAAGATCCCCGAAACCCCCAGGTAAATCCCTAAGCTTAAACGCCACCAATAGTGCTTATGCTGTCTCATATTATAGCTAGGATAACGCATTAGCTTGCTCTTGCCTAGTGGGTTTAGAAGTTCTTGAGATGCTCATTTATCATGACTTGGGCGGCTGCCATGAGCACGTGCAAACGGCCGGCGTCGCTTACGGCGCTATTGTTTTGCGGCAACGAAAATGTAGCCACCACAATGACTCGCCCTTTCCGAAAGGCCAGAGCATGATCGGCCTCGGCGAGCTTGCTGGCATAAAACGACTCGTCGCCCAGTGTGGTCGGCGTAGACTGGACCCCGCTCGTAAATGGACTCTCGTCGCGCTTAAACTTCATGGCAGCCTGAGCGTCGGTCGCCGTTTCGTAAGTAGTAGTAACGACCCGTAGATTAACCGCTTCCAGCTTCGTTCGGGCCGAATTATGGCGCACGCAATCGCTGTCGGCATAGTTGTAGCGTCGCGGTGCGTGAGACGAGCTCGGCCCGTCATCAATGACGCCGATGGCACTGGCGGCGTTCTCTTGCACGAGGGGACTGGCATCGACGTTAAAGGCGGCGCGGTACACATCGTTGGTAAGCAAACTGCAGGCCGCCAGGATGGGACCGCCCGTAAATATGGGGCTGCGCAGGCTAAACTCGGGGAGACCCGTGGGCGTGGTCTGGGTTTTAGCCAAATTAGCGGCTACTCGGGCTAAAATGCGCGTGCGCTCGGCCGTGTTGGTGGTAATAATGAGGAGCTGCGCATTGGCGACGGTGCCTCGCAGCAGATAGGTGGTGGCCTTGGCATCTAGGGCAGCCTGGCCGGTGGGATTAGCTAGGTAAATGTGCACACCTGGCTGGTCGGGTTGAGCGGTGTAATGGCGGTTCTGCTCGGCGTTAAAGGCCGATGTATTGGCGTAGCTGGGCTGATAGACAGCTAGGGAGACCAGATCGCGGTCTGAGCTGTCGAAGCGGTAGGTGCAAGAGTTGGCGTCCTCGTCTCGCGGTAACGACGAGCTATCGCCAGTCACCACCGTGCCTTGGCCGGAGCCGTCAAAGAAGGTGCGCTGGATCGTGCTGGTGAGCGGGCTATTGTCCAGCCGCAGGCCCAGAGCGGTTATGTCGGTAGGGCTGAGTACCCCGCAGGCTTGCACCACCGGCTGGCCGCCGTAGCTGATGACGGGGCCAAGGTCGGTCTGCAGCGCTCCGGGGTCGCCCACGCCGTCGTCGTGACTATAGCCGGGCCGCGCTTGATACAGTCCAGCATTGCTGGTATCGGCCGGCTTGGCGGTGGGGCGGTGCAATAAAGCGACGGCCAGGGCTATAAGCGTGATCACCGCGATGGCCCCTACGACCCACCAGCGCCGCGACGGCGAGCTAGGCGGGGGAGGTGCGGCTAAAGGGGACGTTAGGCTGGGCGAGGAATGAGGATCCATGAGTCTCCGAGCTCAATAGTACGTTAGCATTATACCGCCTTTTGAGGCGATTCTCATGTACTTAATTATGCTGCTGCACCGCCGGAATGGCCGTGCCGGTATTGTCCCATACATTACCGCTATAGGCCGCCAGGGTGACACCGGTGCCAATGAGCACCGTGCAGCCGGCAAACTGCTGATTGCGACCAAACCGATTGTTGGTAACGGAGATGCCGTTGAGCGTGCTGCCGGGCTTTTGAGTAATATTGAGCGTGCAGCCACCCCAGTCGACCCAGTTCTGGTCGAGCAGCACAGTGCCCACGGCGCCAAAGTCTTGCGTAATCTGGACGGCCGAGTTGGCGTTGGCGTCGTTGGGGTACATGGTATTGTGGATGGCCTTAATGCCGGTGCCGTCCAGAATCTGCAGGGCGTCGTTGTGTGTGCCGTCGGTCTGATTGGGGTCAACCGAGAAATACTTGAGGTCGTGAATGTACGAATCTTGAATAATTGTGTTGCTACTAGCCTTAATGCCGTCGGTGGTGCCGTGAATATTGACGCGCAGCAGGGTGAGGTTCTGGGCCCAGACGCCATCGATGGTGGCATTTTGGTTGGTGGGGAAAAATTCCGAATCTTGTACGATGATGCCCGTGCCCGAGCCCTCCTGGGTGTCGAGCAGAGCGGCGTTGCCATTGGGGGTGCCGCCGTGGAAGAAGCAGTTCTTGAAGGTAATATTACTGCCAGTGACGTTCACGTAGCCATGGAAATCTTTGCCCGTAATGGTCTGGCCGTTAAAGCTGGTGCCGTAGGTCTGGTTGCCGCTTACTACCGTTAGACTGGTGCCGGCCGTGATGCCGGTGTTGGTGGCGTCGGGCTTGGTGCTGCCGGGTGTGGGGGTAGGCGCCGGGGTTGGTGTTGGGGTGGGGGTAGGCGTAGGCGTGGGCGTGGCGGCCGGGCCAAACACCACCATCTGCCCGCCAATGGCGGCGGCGTTGCTAGTTACGCTGGCACCATTGGCCAAGGTGCCGCCCGAGACCAAGTAAACGGCTGCCGGTCCGGCGGCCATGGCGCGTAGCACGATGTAGCCGGCGATTACGACGACCGCAACCACCGCCCAGGGCCGCCATGAACGTAACGGCGAACCAGCGGCCTGATCGTTAAGATAGCGCTTTAGCAACGGCATATTATGGCTACAATAACGTAATCAAACCGCAAATGCTAGGTGCCAGCGCGGCGGTTCTGGCAGGCCCGGCACCGGCCACTCACCTCGATTTGGTGGCTAATAGGCTGCAGGCCATGAGCGCGCGCTAACTGATCCAGGCGCCGCTCGAGTGCCTCGTCTTCGATGGTGGTTGAGAGGCCGCAGTCGACGCACGATAAATGATGATGGTGGTCGTCGAAGCGGTCGGTTAGCTCGAGCTGTTTGTGGCCGCCGCTAATGATGTCTTGAACTATCTCCAGATCCTTAAAGAGGCTGATACTACGATAAATGCTTGCCCGATCGAGCGTGGGCTGAGCCTTAATCAGGGCGGCCAGCGTCGTGGGATCGTGCTGCTGAAGGTAGCCAAAAATGGCCAAACGCCCCGGCGTTAGGCTATGGCCGTTGGCTCTGAGGTGAGCTTTAAACTTATCCAGCATATTGCAAAATGGTAGCATAATTGCGACTAATTTGCAATTCTTGACGATCGGTCTTACATTAGAGCGAACAACTACCGTTAAGAATGTAGGATGTAGAGTGACCAGGAACTATAACCCCAGGAAAACGCAGGTAACCGCGCCTCGGTCCAGCCACTTGAGCTGGTGGCTGGTGGCCGTTGGAGTCGGTCTGCTCGTGGTGGCTGGCCTTGTTTGGGGGTGGCCGCGGCTGCCACTCTCGAGCGGCGACGGCAGACTGCGGGTAGTGGCGGCCGAGAACGTTTGGGGCAGCATCGCGGCCCAGATCGGCGGCGACCAGGTGGCGGTGACCTCTATTGTGACCGACCCCAGCGCCGATCCGCACCTGTACGAGTCGGATGCCCGCGATGCTGCGGCTCTGAGCTCGGCGGCGCTGGTGGTAGAGAACGGCCTGGGCTACGACGACTTTATGGACAAATTACTGGCCGCCTCGCCCAGCCAGCACCGCCAGGTGATCGTAGCGAGCCAAGTGGTGGGCATGGCGGATAACGGCGCCAATCCGCACCTGTGGTATAACCTGGATTACGCTCAGCAAGTGGCCGCGGCCATTGCGGCCGTCCTGGCCGAGCGCGATCCGGCTCATCGGGCGCTCTACGAGCAGCGGCTGGCGACCTTTAAGGCCTCGCTTCAGCCTATTCAGGCGGTAATTTCTGAGCTAAAGTCTAACTATGCCGGCGCACCCGTGGCCTACACCGAGCGCGTGCCCGAGTATGCCTTGCGAGCGGCCGGATTAACGATCAAGACACCGGTTGGTTTTGCTGCCGCCATCGAGGACGGCAATGATCCGAGCCCGGTCGATACTCAAATGATGGATGCATTAATGACGAAACATAACCTTAAGGCCCTACTGTACAACGCCCAGGCCACCAGTAGCGTTACCCAGCACGTGCGCGAGTTGGCGGATCGATCGGGCGTGGCGGTAGTGGCGGTAACCGAGACGATGCCGGCCGGCGCGGCTAATTATCAGGCGTGGCAGCTGCAACAGGACGAAGCGCTGCTGCGGGCGTTGGAGCACTAGCGTTATGACGCGACGGACTACAGCCGCGCCTCCAGTGGTTCCGGCGGCGCAGCTGCAGCGGGCCGGCTTGAGCCTGGGTGGCCGCCAGCTATGGCGCGACCTGGAGCTAACGGTGGCGCCGGGCGAGTTTTTGGCCGTGCTAGGCCCCAATGGCTCTGGCAAGAGCAGTTTGCTGCGGGTACTACTGGGCTTAACGCCGCTGGCAACGGGCCGCGCCGAGGTACTGGGCCGCCCGCCGCGCCGAGGCAGTAGCGCCATTGGGTATGTGCCGCAGCAAAAATCGTTCGATCCGGACCTGCCGGTGCGGGGCCGTGACCTGGTGCACTTTGGGCTGGACGGCCATCGGTATGGCGGCAGCGCTCACACCGCCGAAGCTGTGGCGCGGGTCGACCAGGCGATCGCAGCGGTGGGCGC
>DATIIV010000032.1:0-2334 GCA_035479295.1 Candidatus Saccharimonadia bacterium
TGTCCCATCTTCAACGGCGTCTCCAACTTCACCGACTGGATGTACAGCAACTTCCTGCAGCCCTTCCTGTACACCGCGCCCATTAGCACCAGTGCCAACGACAGCAGCTTCAAGGTCTGGTCGACCTTCCGAGTCTACGGCGATATCTTCCTGGTGGCCGCCATCCTCATTATTGTCTTTGGCGAAGCACTGGGCGGGGGACTACTGGATGCCTATACCGCCAAGAAAGCCTTGCCGCGGGTTCTGGCCGCCGCCATCCTCATTAACCTCTCAGTCTACATTGTGGCTGCCATGGTCGACCTCACCAACATCTTGGGTGCTACCATTGGCCATGTTATTACCGCACCCATTGACCTCAGCTTCCAGCCAAGCAAGACGGCCGGGGACGCCGCCATTGCCGGCGGTATCTTAGGCCTAGTCTTTGCCGCCGGCGGTATCCTGACCGTCATGGCCGGCTTGTTTGCCCTCAAGGCCAGCTTTATTAAAGCAGCGCTGTGGGTGGCCTTCTTTGCCTTGCTCCCGATCTTCCTGGCTATCTTGCTCATCTTTATTATCCTGGTCCTCCGCAAGGGCCTGATCCTCGCCCTGGTCCTTATTAGTCCGGTGGCTTTTGCCTTGTACTGTCTGCCAGCCACGGAACGCTGGTTCCGGCGCTGGTGGGACCTGCTGTTTAAGACCCTGCTGGTGTACCCGGCTGTGGCCGCCATCTACGCTGTGGCCGACGTCCTCAGCGTTACCATCTTAAAGGCCAACGGCGTAACCGCCGACAGCGTCAAGAGCGGTGCCGTGTTTACCGGCAGCAACTCGCTCGGTCACGCCATGCCGCATCTGGCCGCCATCTTGACACCGGGACACACCTTTGCTGCCGCTGACGCCACTACCGGCGGCGGCCCAGCTACCGCTATTATTGCCTTCCTGACCGCTATTTTCCTGGAAGCTATTGTCAAGCTTGTTGGTCCGCCGGCCATTGTCCGCCAAGGCGGGGAAGTCTTGGGCGCCATTCACAACTGGGGCAAGAACGCCGCTGGCAACGTCAACAAGATGGCCGACAACCGCCGCGAGCTGCACCGCCGTCGCTTCCAAGGCCAGATGATCCAGGCCCGCGAAAAAGCCTACCGCACCGCCGGAAAGCTCAGCAACAGCGGCAACGCCGTCACCCGCTTTATTGGCCGCCGGGCCCAGAACTCTATCCAGGGTGGCGGTTTACGTGACGTCCTGGCCGAGCACGCCAACTACCGCGCCGACGAACAGAAAAAGCTGGAAGCCCTCAATGCTACGGGTGACGACACGCAGATCCGCGCTTTGACCGTCAACAAGAAATGGGCCCTCGAGCAAGGCCGCGAAGCCACCGCCGCCAATGGCTGGCAAGGTGACTGGCGCCGCAGCGCCAATGGCGGCCGTGAGTTCCGTACCCTGGCCGGTAACAAGTGGGTTGGCGAAGGCGACGTGGATGCCGCTTACACCCGCTGGGGCAACAACCAGTCGGCTCTGCAATGGTCACTCGGCCACGAAATGGACAAGGCCTCGACCCTGGAAGACCAGAACCACCTGAAGGACCATTACATGAACCTCAATTACCAGGGCAAGAATGGCGACCCGCTCGGCACCGGCCAAGGCTGGAAGATGAACGACGCCGAAATGGGTGCCGCCTGGACTGGCGCCGGATTTGCCAAGCAGAACGCCAACCGAGAGTGGAAACACTACAAGGTCAAGAACGGCGGCCTGGAATTCGACCGCCTGAGCGCCATCCGGGAAGCCGACGAAAAGAAGAGCGCCTACGAACTGGGTCAGACCAACGCCGACTACTGGACTTCGCTTACTCGTGGTATGCAGCTCGCTCGTGACCGTCACGACACGTTGACTACCAAGGCCAAGACAACCACCCTGACCACCCAGGAACAAGCCCAGCTGCGTGACGACAAAGAGTACCTGGGCCGGGCTTCGCGTATTGCCGGGCGTCTCAAAGCCAGTGGTGCCATGTACAGCGGTGCTGGCGGCGTGAACAATGGCGGCGCTCCTATCCCCGTGCCGGGCGGTGGCCGGCCAGGCGAAGCATCTGTTGGCGCTGGTGCGGTCTCACGAACTGGTGAAGAGATGGTCCTGTTTACCCGGGCTGCTGAAACACTGGCACCAACCTATGACGTGGACAATGTCGAAAACGCCACGATTAAAGCCACCGCCCCTTGGGCCAACACCACACCCAATCCAACCAGTCCTATTCCAGCTCAACGCCGGCCAGACCAAGCCGCCTACGGCTATGTCCCTGGTACTGAGAACTCAGTAGACAACCGCTCCAAGAGTGGCGTGAACAGAGGGGGGGAGGGGCAGTAGCTC
>DATIIV010000033.1:0-68669 GCA_035479295.1 Candidatus Saccharimonadia bacterium
CCGGACCCGCGACCGATTCTTGAAGCGCTTCTTGCCCGGGATATTGCAGGAGTTTCAGGCCCGGAGAAACTATCCAGAGCTGTTCCAGGATCCATTTACATTGCTTAAGAGGTTGGCTGTTCCGGTTTAGTGGACAGGACCAAGAAGTAGGAATATTTAAGACGCATGATTTTGAGAGGCTACTCATTATTAGTGGCCTTCGAGATATATTTACCATTAATGGGCGTTACGGTCCTGGTCCATACCAGAATTGGTCGGACTTTACCCTTGAGTATGCTCCCGATTGGACCGCAATGCGGTATGATGACGCCTTACATCGCAAGTTTAATGAGAGAAAAGTTCGCGGATTATACATAAATCTATATGATGATAATGAAAGCATCCTCAAGACGATATCCAGGAGGAAAAAATGGTAGACAAGTATAAAGCAGTCTTGGCAGCTCTCGAGGCGGAGATGGGGCCAGTGTCTTTGTTTGCCTTATTAAAGATTGATGATCTCACGGATAGGTGGTCGCTTTTGGTGAGTGCACCATGGACTTCTACGAATGAAGAACGAAAAAGCTCGTTCAAGAGCCTTATCTCTCAGCTTTCAAAGCACCTCACTGAGGAAGAGGCTAATCAGGTTGCACGAGTTGGGGTGTGGCCTCTTGAAGATCATCTAGTAACAGATCTTCTCAAGTTCAAGAAGGGCACATACATTGATAAGCCAACTCCCGTAAACGGAAACGTAGTTCATGAGGGGTATATTCTGGAGTCTGAGCAGCCCAAGGGACATTCCTGAAAATTAGCTTTCTCCGAAAACCATCGGCTGATTTATGGCATAATAAGGCTAGATGACAAAAAATACTGATCAATCACACGACCTGCCTCACGATTGGTCCGCGCCCCACCTGGGCTGGGGCTGGCGGTTGTTTGGCGGCGCGCTGGTGCTAGTAGCGCTGATAGCTGCTAGTTTTCAGCTGGTTTACAGTAGCAAAATTTATCCGGGGGTAACGGCCGACGGCGTCTACGTGGGTGGCATGTCCAAGCCTGAGGCTGCGGCCAAGCTGGCCGACCACATTAACGACTTTAACGGCACGGTCCTGGCCATTAATTACGGCAAGACCACGTTGCGGCTACCCATAAATAGCTTAGATGTGCATTACAACACGACCAAGGTGATCGATGCTGCTTACCAGTTTGGTCGGCAGGGTGGTTGGTCGGAGCGCGTGCGGGCCGAGGCACGGGCGCTGCTCGGCCGACCCAGTAGTTTCGCTGCTTATACCTATAATGATGATGCCCTAACGCCATACCTCGGGCAGGTCATGGACGATGTAGTGACGGCGCCGGTCGACGCGGCGCTGAGCTTTAACGATAGCCGAGCTCAAGTTACGCCGGCCACCTCTGGCCGTCGAGTTGATCTGGGCAGATTGGTCGAGCTGATTCAGGATCGCCTGGCCGGCACCGACGAGACGGCCGTGACGGCGCCGCTGTACGACCTGCCGGCTGTGGTTGGTACGGCCGCCCTGCAGCGGGTCGCCAGCCAGGCTGACACCTACGTTTCGGGGCCTATCACCCTAACATATGCCGATGTAAGCCAGCAGATCGATCAGGCTACTATCACTACTTGGCTGGCGGTGGGGCATACTCGGGCTGCCAGCTTTATGGTTACTCATAATGTGGCCGATCTGTACCCGCCGCCGGCCGCCGCAAGCCTTGATCTGGCGCGATCGGCCGTTACGCAGTACGTGGCAACGTTGGCTGCTCGGCTCGACAGCTCGGCCCAGAATGCGGTGCTGACCATGCAGAACGGTCAGCTCACCGTGACGCGACCCAGCCGCAACGGCACGGCCCTCGACCAGACCGGCGCTGTTACAGCCATTATGGCGGCACTGTCTAAGCCGGCCGACGATCGCGCCATCGCTCTTGATCTCAAGACCACCACCGCCGACGTCAACGAAAACAATCTCGACAGCCTCGGCATCAAAGAACAGCTCTCGGAGGGCCAAACCTTCTTCCCCGGTTCCAGCTCGGCTCGGCTTACCAATGTGAGCGTGGGGGCCTCCAAGTACAATGGTGTGTTGCTTAAGCCCGGCGAGGTCTTCTCGTTCGGCAAGATCCTGGGCGATGTTGGCCCCGAGCAAGGGTACAAGCCGGAGCTGGTTATTCTGGGCGATCACGAAGAGAAGCAGTACGGTGGCGGGCTCTGTCAGGTGTCGTCGACGGCTTTTCGGGCGGCATTGCTGGCCGGCCTGCCTATCGTAGAGCGCCACAATCACTCCTTTGCCGTCAGCTACTACACCGCGCCCTATGGCGTGCCGGGCGTCGACGCCACTATTTACTACCCGATCCTCGACTTTAAGTTCAAGAATGATACTAGCAGTTACATTCTGATCCAGACGATTATGCAGGGCAGCACCCTCAAGTTCGACTTTTACGGCACCAAGACCAAGAGCGGAGTGATTCGCGGGCCGCAGTTCGTATCGGGCAGCAACGATGCCACCCAGCCCTCTCACACCGTCTTTTGGCGCGATGTACTCGATGCCGGCGGTAATGTGGTAAAGACCGATCAGTTTGACACCTACTACAAGTCGAGCAAAAATTATCCGGTGGAATCGAACGGATTCAATTAAAAAGACTTGACGCTTCGGGCTTTGTTCGGTAATATAGAAACATATAAGCCTTAGGAGGGTATCCAGATGGCGGAACCGCTAACCAAACGTCAAAAAGAAGTTCTAGATTACGTCACGCAGTTCATCGAGCTGCATGGCTATGCGCCGAGCTATCGCGAGATTGCGGCCTACTTTAAGTATGGCTCTGTGGCTACCGTGGCCGAGCACATCGAGTCGCTGGTTACCAAGGGCATGCTACAAAAGGGCGAGAACGAAGCACGATCGATCCAGCTCGTTAAGACGAACGTCGATGCTACGCCCAGCATCGGCCTGCCAATTCTCGGTCTTGTCGCTGCCGGTCAGCCAATCGAGACTCTAGGTACGCACGCCGAGACACTTGAGGTGCCGCCATTTATGGTGGGCCGGCGCAACTCGTACGTGCTCCAGGTTAAAGGTGATTCTATGATCGACGAGGGCATCAATAACGAAGACTTCGTCGTAGTTCAAGAGAAAGAGGTGCCCTCAAACGGCGAGATGGTCATTGCGCTCATCAATGGTCGCGAGGCCACCCTCAAACGCTACTACAAAGAGAAGGGTCATATCCGGCTGCAGCCATCCAACGCTGCCATGGAGCCTATCATCATTAAGCCGGGCACGCCAATCGAGATCCAGGGCGTGGTGATCGGCCTGATTCGGAAGTACTAGAGATGCTGCCCGATCTTGTAAACTCTTTTCGCTGTCGTATCTACATCTCGCCGGCCGATAGTTTTCAGCCCCTCTTGCCGACGAGTGTACGGCCGCGACGAGTCGCAGCCTTTGAGCCCATCACGTACGAGGAGCTCTTCAGCTCAGGGCTACAGCCGCTACTGGTGGTATTTAATAGCCTCCAAGAGGCGGCTTCCTAATTTTTGTGCAGGTAGAATTAAGTGGCCGGAGCTAAGCGCTCCATTACTTTGCGATAGAGATCTTCGATGGTCCAGTCGGCCTTAACCAGAAAATCATAGGCGTCATTGTTGACCGCCTCGTAGACCTTCTCGGAGTCGCTCAGGTTTGTCAGAACGATTACTGGCAGTTTGCGGCCCTCTGGGTGCTCACGTAGTTTCTGTAGCATGGTCATGCCGTCCATTTTGGGCAGAACAATGTCGAGCAGAATGATATTTGGCTTTTTGGTCAAGGCTGCGTCGAGTCCGGCTTGGCCGTCCTGGGCGGTAACCACCTCAAAGTTCTCACTCTTAAACTTATCGCTTAACACACTCAATAGCTCAGACTCGTCCTCAACGATTAAGATGGTGCGGGTGATGGGGGTCATAGGGATCTCCTTATGGTTGCCAGTGGCGGCTTAGGTTTGGGCGGTTTGACGGAATCGTGAGCCAAGGCCAGAGGCAGTGCCACATAAAAGGTCGAGCCGTGATCTTCCTCTGACTCAAACCATATACGCCCTTGGAGCTTTTCGACAATAGCTTTTGCTACATATAGCCCCAATCCGGACCCATCGGTAACGAGCGCTCGAGCGTTATCGGCTCGAAATAACTTGGTAAATATCTTGCGCTGGGCCGGGCGGGGAATGCCGCAGCCTGTATCGGCCACGCTAATAACCAGATCTTGGCCCTGGGTGGCGATTCTTATATTAACGCTGCCTGGCTCCGGAGTGTAGTGAAGAGCGTTGGATATGAGGTTCTGGAGCACCACGCGGATTAACTCGGGGTCGGTTTGGAGGCGCGGCAGATGCTCGGCCGAGGTTAAGGTGAACCGAATAGCTTTGTGCTCAAGCATGGCGGCTAAGTCGCGAGCTAAGGTTTCGGCTACCGCCGTGATATCGGTGGGCTTGGGGTGAACCTTAAGGCTACCCATCTCTATGCGCGAGACATGCAGCAGCACATCGATCTGTTCGATCATGCGTCGGTTGGCGGCATGGATTGTGAGTAAGTACCGGCGCAGGTCGGGATGAAGCTCATGTTTGGCCAGATCAAGGGCCGCCTCGGCATACCATTTAACGGTAGTAAGCGGGGTACGCAGCTGATGAGAGGCGATAGAGATAATCTCGGTTTTGGCGCGGTCCAGATTGACCTCTTGGCTAATATCGCGCAAGAGACAGACCGCGCCAACAGTGCGCCGGCCAAAAATAACGGGCGCGGCCGCAATAGCCACCGCGACGGGCGAAACGGAGCTGGGCGAGGGCGGGGAAGACTTGGCGGACTTGCGGGGGCTTTTAGTGTGCACGGAGCCGCCCGGCACCGGCACTAAATACAGTTGTGCCGCCATGCCGCAGTCCACCTTGCGCCCGGTTGTGAGCGCCATAGCGGCTGGCTGCTCGGTTGTCGGTCGGCGATGGCCGGCCTGATCCTGCAGAGGCGCCAGTTCAAAGTACGACTGGCCCAGTGCTTGCTCTCGCGGGCAACCTAGCAGCACCGCCGCCGGCTCATTAATAAAAGTAACGCGGCCGGTCTTATCGATCATCACTAGGCCATCGCCGATACCACCCAGAATAGCCTCATCGATGGCCTTCTCTTGCTCGAGCGCTCGATTGGCCGCACGCAAGTGGCGTATGGCATTAGTGTTCTCGGTAATCTTGCTGCGGATAACGCCGAGCATGAGCTGAACCCCCACAAACAGCTCGGTTAGCTCCCCTTGCTGGTGCGGCCGAGGCACATTTTGTGAAAAGTCACCAATGGCTGCTTTGGCAAAGATGGGAAGGAGAAGATCAAGCTTAGCCATAACTGACTGTTGGTAGCGCTCCAGCTCGGGATTTGGCTGGCTGGTCACAAGATAACCGAGGCGAGACGAGTCTGCCGCGACGAAGAAGCGCAACGACCTTGGCGTCTAGGAGGAAGGTTAGGGCTTGGCATACTAAAACGGCGTCTCTCTAATAAAGCTTATGGTTAAGATAGCACGTTACAGCTAGCCGCAGACAGGCGCTTTGCCAGCTTTTTGCCCACTAGACCAAACCAAAACTAGAGATTTGCATCAAGCCGCAGTTAATGTCGGTCGATCCGGCATGGCCAACGCCTGCATGAGCGCCCGGGCCAGGCGGTAGCGGCCAGCTTCCTGATGATGCGCGATGAGCCGACCAACCGGTTGACGGTGCTGGGCGTCGTGCAAAAAGAAGGTGTCGTCGGCATAAGTCTTAAGAAACTGAGCCGGCGCCGCACCGGGCGTGAGCGCCTGAACATGATGGGCCAGGAGCACAAAAGCGTCGTAGCAGTCGCGTTGAGGCTTGCTGGCATTGCGCAGGGGCCGAGCCAGATCCAGTGCATACTGAAAGGTGCGAGCCAGCTGCAGAAACTCGTCGGTGTCGAGCAGGATGTCGAGAGCGTTATCGAGTGCATCGGCGTAGCCTGCCGAGGCCGGGGCCAGCTGCTCAATCTTAACCTCGTGCTCCTCGAGAAACAGCTCCACGGCCTGCCACGTAGCAGCTAGTTTGGTCTCTAGCGCGGCCTTGGCTTTAAGGCCAAAGTCGCCGGTCTGGACCTGGCCCAGATAGTCCACTAGCAGGCTGGCCGGTGGCAGCTCGTCCAATAATTGAGCCAGATCGGTCACCGACAGCTTGGTGGTGAGGTAGACACTGAGGCAGTTAGCCGGCAGCAGCCGTAGCTGGTTTGGCCGTACAAAGTAAGCTTGCGCGCCCGGCTCTTCGTGCGGCGGCCCGGTTACAAAGCTCATATGCTGCATGTGAGTAATGGTGTGGGTGTACTTTAAAATATCGTCGGCACTTATGGCTGTTAGTCGCCGCCGTTGCAATATTCTGGCTATCTTAAGCCATTGCTTGTGAGCTAGGGCCATCATAGCGGCCGGCTCTTCGCACACGATCAGCGCGGTGCCTAGGTGCTGTCGGGCGTGTAGGTGGCGCATTACGTCGGCCGCCAGGTTAGTCTGCTCTAAGTGAATCCGTCGGCGAGTCTCTAGATATCGCGCCATTGTGCTGTGCCTCCAACCATTTGTTCTTTTTTATAGTAAATGGTGCTGTCGAAAACTAAAATAGTCTGTTTTGCTAATAATCAGATGATCGCGCAGAGCCACCCCCAGGAGCTGCCCGGCCGCCGCCAGTTGTTGCGTAAGTGTGATGTCTTGCGCGCTGGGGTTAAGGTCGCCCGACGGATGATTGTGGGCCACAATCACGCTGGCGGCGCGGTCTACAATGGCGTCGGCGAAGACCTCGCGCGGATGAGCCAGCACCGTGTCGAGCGTGCCGATGGTAACGATGCGCTGAGCGATCAGCCGCTGGCCGCCGTCGAGCGATAGCGCCACCACGTACTCTTGCTGCTTGGTGCGAATATCGTCGAGCCGAGCCACGATGTCGCTCATGGTGCGCAGCGGCTCGATGTCTTTGATGAGGTGGCGCTTGGCTAGCTCCATGGCGGCCAGCAGCTTGCCGGCGTGGGCCGTGCTGACGCCATGAAGGTTAGTAAGAGCCTCGTAGCTGAGGCCCGAGGCGCCTTTTTGCAGGAGCTTCTGCACCTGTCGGGCGATCTGGCCGACGTCGGCGCCGGCCGTACCGTTACCAATGAGTACCTCGAGCAGCTCGAAGTCGGACAGGGCGGCCGCGCCCTTGCGCCGCAGCTTTTCGCGCGGACGGTCGAGGGCGGGTAATTCGTGGATGCGGCGGCGTTTTGGCATACCATGCAGTGTAGCAGAGGCTGCCGGCTGCGACCATCTCAGCGCTTCCTCAGCTGGTCTTGGTACGATCTGCTCGTCGATTCTTGCCCAACCACTCCCTTAAGGTGAGCTTCGGCATAACACCATCGGCCCCTCGCGGGGCCGATTTTTTGGTTGAGCCAGCATATTATTGACAAATCCGGTCATTAGATAGAGCATAAGAAGTAAGCAATTTATGGTGGGCACTATGTTCAAACATCTCCGCAGCAAGCAAGGTTTTACGCTCCTCGAGCTCTTGATCGTCATCGTCATCATTGGTATCTTGGCGTTGTTGATCATTCCTAATATCACCTCGGCGCCCAAGAAGGCGCGCGACACCCAGCGCAAGACCGACCTTAAGGCCATTCAAAAGGGCCTCGAGGAGTACTTTGTGTCGAATAACGTCTACCCCAACGCTCTCAGTGATCTCACGGCCAGCAACCCGCCGATCCTGAAGACGGTGCCGACCGACCCCAAGAATAGCGGCGAGTACGTTTACACCTACACTCCAGCTAACACCAACAGCACCTACACGCTGCACGGTTGTTTGGAGAATGGCGGTGATTCGGGCACCGGTGTGGTGAGCGGCGACTCGGCCTGCACCAGCACTAGCAAGGGCTTCCAGCTGGTTAACAACAACTAGTGGCCAGCGCTCTCCGGCGCTACGACGAGCGGCCCTGGCCTGACGGCTGGGGCCGCTTAAGTTTGCGGGCTACTTGCCGCATATCCTCGTGCTGATCAAACTCGTCGCGAATCTCCCGGTCGATGATCTCCTCGAGCACATCCTCGATGGTGACGATGCCGAGCACTTCAGAGAACTCATTGATCACGACCGACAGGTGGCTGCGCGACTTGAGAAAGGCGTTGAGGGTGTCGTCGAGGTGGTCGTTCTCGTTAACGAAGCGGACGCTGGGCCGGGCGATCTCGGCCACGGTTTTGGCGCCCAGCTTAAGGCCGATGAGGTCCTTGGCGTAGAGGATGCCGATGATGTTATCTTGGCTGGCCCGATATGCCGGCAGCCGCGAGAAGCCGGCCTGTTTGAGCTCCTTGATGAATTTGGCGTCGATGAGCGCCTCGGCCGGGAGCATGCGGGCGACGCTTCGTGGCGTCATCACCTCGCGAATGAGCCGGTCGCCAAAGTTGAGCGCCCCGGTGGCGATACGCACCTCGTCTTGGTCGAGGCCGCTCTCATGGTGGTCGCGGTGCTCCTCGATGATGCGCGCCAGCTCGGGCTTGGAGTAGACGGTGGGCAGCTCGTCGCCCAGGATTCGGTCGAGCGCCCAGGCAATCGGCGCACAGACGGGGTAGAGCACGATCATGAGTAGGCGCACCAGGCCGGTAAACTGCGCGCCGATGCGCAGAGCGTAGCGAGCCACGATGGCCTGCGGCACAATCTCGCCAAAAACCGTGATGAGCACGGTGGTGAGCAGGCCGGCCACCACGCCGTGGTAGACCGAATCAAGCACGATCGACAGTGCCGAGATGGCCGCCACGTTGCCCGTTAGGAGCGTTACGAGCAGCAGATTGCCACGCACCCGCACGCGGTAAACCTTGCGAGCGTCCTTGTCGCCCAGTTCGGCTTTGCGCCTAAGCTCGAAGGTATCGAGGCTCATCAGACCCAGATTGAGGCCGGAGAAAATTGCCGCGAGCACTACCAGTGTCGCTGCGATCACAATTAACATAGTGAGTATTGTAGGCCAGGCGTGGCGGCTATACAAATGAGCATTATCCAAACCCGTTTGATCGCAGGATTGGCTTCATCTACAATGGGGCCAACGAATGAAGCCTCGCAATAAATTACCTTTATACACGGTAGTGGTAGCGGCGGGCCGGGGATCGCGCATGGCGAGCGCGACTCCGAAGCTGATGGTATTTTGACTCAACAATCTAACTTCTATGTAGACTCACTCTGACAGAATGTGACTCTGGGCAAAGGGTTGTAGGCTGCTTCGTGGCCTAGACAACCAGATTACCGTCCCTTACAATCCGGTCATGAGACTTGCAATTATCGTTGGTACGCGGCCCGAGATCATTAAGATGAGCCCAATTATTGTAGCCTGCCAGGAGCGTGGCCTGGACTTCTCGGTTATTAATACCCGACAACATTTTTCGGACAACATGAACACTAGCTTCTTCCACGATCTAGAGCTGCCGCCCCCGGTCTTTACTCTAGAGACTGCCTCAGGATCACATGGCACGCAATTTGCCTCCATGCTGCCAAAGCTCGAAGAGCTTTTTGAGACAAATTCCTTTGATATTGTCCTGGTGCAAGGTGACACTAATACGGTATTTGCGGGTGCGTTTATGGCGAGCAGGCAAGGTATTGCCATCGGTCATGTCGAGGCAGGGCTGCGCTCTGGTGATAAGTCAATGCCAGAAGAAACCAATCGCATAATGGTCGATCATATCGCAGATTTTTGTTTTGCCACGAGCGAGACTACGCTAAACAACCTGCATCTTGAAGGCCTTAAAGGTCCGCATATCCTCAATGTAGGCAATACGGTAGTTGACGCGACGATGCGCGGACTTGAGCTTGCTCGTCGCTCCGTGGAAAAAGCTGCATTCTCACCACCGAAGCAGCCCTATATGCTGGTCACTATTCATCGAGCCTCAAATGTCGACAACCCGGAGACACTGCAGGGTATCATGGATGGCATACATGAATCGCTTGAGCGTCATGGCTTAGTAGCTATCTTTCCAGTTCATCCGCGAACAAATAAGCAGATCATAGCAAACAACATCAAGCTGCCCAGTAAAATGAAGCTTATAGAGCCTCTAGGCTACTTGGATTTTTTGCGGCTTCATTCAGGGGCAACTATTATGCTAACCGACTCTGGCGGAGTTCAAGAAGAGGCTTGTATTATGCATGTGCCTTGCGTGACGGTGCGCGAGAATACCGAACGTCCGGAAACGATTGACATAGGTGCAAATTTGCTAGGAAGGACAGACCCTAAGTCGATCGTTCACGCTGTAGATCATATGCTAAAAGCGCCGAAGAACTGGGACATACCCTATGGCGATGGAACTGCTGGCGCAAAGATAGTTGACGCGATCTTAAATTCTAAGTAGTTCTCTTCATTTTGCTATAATCATGGCGTGCCAAAACCTATGCTGCACGCCATACCCGACCATGTACTGTCGGGCACGTTCAAAACCGCTTTTGTGTCTCGATCGGAATCAAACTGGGTCGATCAAATCATCGAAAAGCTCAACTGTGACGGTCTTGCTACCTTTGATGGTGTGACCTCCACTGCAGAATTCCTTGAGTTTGCGGCCTGCTTTGGTGAGGTACGAGTCCATCCTCAGACGGACCAGCACGGCATAACAACTATGACTACAAGCGATAAATACCACATTCAGAGTGGTATTGTAGAGACGCCGTTCGCAAAAGAGCAATTGTTCCATACGGATGGGTCAAAGATGGTTGATCCTCCTGGAGTGGTGGCAATTTATTGCGAGGCTCCCGATCCCAACACTCCGAGAGTCAACGTTTTTGCCCATGGCGGAACTTTGTTTGAGAGGCTGGTCGAGGAGAATCCCAATCTGCTGGAGGTGCTTCGACAGCCGATCGATTTTGGTGAATTCAGAAGCCCTGTCTTTACAACCCGTGAGGATGGTCTCACTAGCGTCCGTTTTAGGCAGGCGCCTGAACCTCCCAAGATGGATCTTCCCGATGAAGTTCGCTTTGCGGTTGATGCCAGACTGCGGCAGCCTGATCTGCTACTTGGCGTTACGCTATCTCAGGGGCAAGGTGTTATATTTAATAACCACATTATGCTCCACGGCCTAGGGAGGTCATTCGGCATAGGTCGGGTTGCAAAGCGGGTTCAGCTTACAACTGGCCCGGATTCGCCAATAAAGGCGGGGTTTAGGCTACAAGCCTAGAGCAAGCATGTGAATATAAGTTCTCGCCTACCCAGTAGGGGTGACCACTCAGAGCTTTGCCTTGAGCAGTGAGCTTCACAAGCGCTCCATGCCATCGGTATGGAGCGCCTTTTTTGGGCCCTGAGTGCCGGCAAAACTTGACCTCATGCCGGTTATGATTGATAAAATTATTGAACAAACGCCGGGCATACTTTATACTCGGTCACGGCGTGTACGCGCTGTGCCGCCACAAATGGCCCTTTCAGACTCAGACCATGTTCCCGAGGATAAGGGATTGATCTCGTGTCGACGACGTCAACACTGGAACGCAACGAGTCGAGTGTAGGTTCCTTAGGAGACGCCCCGGCTGTGCCGGCAGTCGAACTCCCGCAAGTCTCCCGCCGAAAGCTGCTGAAGAGCCTGTTGGCCCCGGAAGCGCTCTTGGCTACCGATGTTGCTCTGCATGAGCAGGCCAACCGCCCGCCCCGCGTTGACCAGTTTCGCCTCTGGGCGGTGGCTGCCAAGCAGCGCTTTAGCCCCTGGATGGCACTGGTGGCCGGCTTAGCGGCGCTAGTGTCATGTAGTGCTCAGGTGATCCGCTGGGTCTTGGTGAGCACTCAGGGCGTCACGCTGGGCTGGCCGCTGACCGCGCTGATCTTTGCTGCCATCAAGTATGGCCGGCAGAGGCCTCATCGCACAAGCGGCGGGGCCACCTACCGCCGTCAGGTGCGGCTCAGCCTTGCCCTGTCGTTCGAGCTTATATGCACGAACGCGGTGTTGCTAGGGGTGTTGCTGTGCTACGGCGCCAACCTCTTCAACGGGATATTCTACATCACGATTGGCCTGTGGGTCTTCGGTGCGCTTAGGACAGTGAGGCGCTGGAACCGAGAAACGAGTAATCACCGGTTCGTCCGCGCCGGCATTCTGGTGAATATTGTGCCGATGTATCTGCAGGCGGCCAACTACCTCATCGTCGGGGTTGGCGGTATGCCGCTGTGGAATCTGGCGGTGCTCGAAGCACTCACGCTGGGCGCCTTTGTCATCTCCACCTGGCCCTTCGATGACGGCCGCCGCGGCCGTCTGAACCGAAAAAGGGCATTCCAGGCCGGCAGTTACGTCACCTTTAGGCTGACGCGCCACGAGTTGGTGGCTCAGAGTACGCTCGGCCTTTGCGGCCTGATCAGCTACTTCTGGCTGCCGGGCGGCCATCTGGATGTGCCATGGAACATTTTGGAGGGTTTGATGCTGCACGCCTGGGACAGCCTGAACGCCTATCTGTCCTCGTTCCATCTCCATTTTCTGGGGGATCCCGCACAAGTTATCGCCTAGGAGGCACTGGGGACTGGGGAACATTTTGCACCACTCTAACGTGGCTCCACGGGCCGGCGGACAACGATGTCTGCCGGCCCGCAACCGTTTTAATCGCGCAAAACGGTGATGTGGCCCGTCTCGGCGATCTGAATAAGTTTGGAGGCGCGAGTGCTGGTGCGGCCGCGGCGATAAAAATCGACCGCGTCGCCAAAGTAGGCCCGCGCCTCGGCCAGCGTGGCAGCCGGCGGCAGCCCCTCAGGGTTGGCGCTTGGCGCGATCAGCGGGCCGGCCTGCCGCAAAAACCGCCGTAGCGCCGGCTTGCCCGGCAGCCGAAACGCCAGGCTGCGTGTGCCACGGTGCAGGTACGCCAGGTCGGCCCGCGGGCAGGGCAGAATCACGCTGACCGGCCCCGGCCAGTAGGCGCTTAGCTGCTGCCGGAGCTCGGCCGTCGGCTCGATGCCGAAGCCCGCCAGATCCTCGTAGCGGCCAATCAGGATGATGCACGGCTTGCTCGGCCGGCGGTGCTTGAGCTGATAGACCCGCTCTACGGTCGCGCGGTCCAGCGCCGGCGCTACCACGCCGTACAACGTGTCGGTGGCCAAGACGCCCACGCCACCCGCCCGCAAAATACCGATTACCCGTTTCATTTATTGCGCCAGGTCTTTCTTAATAATCTCTTTGCGAAGCCACATCCGATCAGCCCTAGCTACGTTGCCATCGAACGTTACGCCCAATAACTCACTAATCCAGGCCCGCACCTTAGCCGGAATGCTCTCGTTCCACGGCGCCGCACTAGCGGCCTGAGCCGACTGGCCTTGCCGTTGCAGTAGCTCCGCGTAGGCAATGATGCCGGCGTAGGCGTCTATATCTAAATAACGCGAGCCCGAGGTAACGATGCGCATGGTGCTTTCTGACCGTGATTAATGTCGGGCACAATAGTACCATTGGTTACGAGTTTTTGCACGTGCACACATAGGAATACATTGAGCAGTAGGCCCGACGTGCCGTATAGTTAATACACTTATGCTTAAACCACGACCAGCCTGGCACATTGACGCAAAATGGGTCTGCGCCATCTTGCTCATGGGTTTGCTGGCGGTGACATTGCCGGTGGTGGCGCTCTTTCGGTTGACGCAGATGGGGCCGGCCACCACCATCATTGCCTATACGCTGGTGGGGCTCACCAGCCCGCAGGGGATCGATAGTCCGGCCGGCCTCGAAGAGCTGACGGCCAAGGTAGCGGCGACGGGTAGCGAGACGTTAACGGTGAGTGGTGTGGCGGTGACGATCACCCGAGCCGACGTCCAAAAGCTGTCGCCGCGGCAGTTGCGGCTCAAAGTGTTTGGCGCCTTTGCAGCCGAGTTTTACCGGCTGGGCGCCAAAGGCGTGGCCGCGAGCCACCAGGCCAGCCCGGCCGACGCCACCAAGCTCCAGAGCGATGCGACCGCGCTCAGCTTCTTTACCAGCCAGAACCACGCGCGGATTGGCCTCGTGGCGGCGCTGCTAGTGGGCCTTAGCGCGCTGCTGACCGGGCTGCTAGTGCTCTTTAGTTACCGGGTGGGTCGGCTCGTGAGCCCCGGCCTGGTGCTTGGCTGGATGGGCGCGTCCGGGTTGGCGCTGGCGGCCGTAGCTACACACCTGGGCGCTCTACCGGCCGGCACCGCTCGTCCCGCCAGCGCCGACGGCCCCCTGGCGCTGGCCAGCGGCTTTGCTAACTATTTGGCGCCATTGGTGGTGCCGTACCTGGCTAGTACCTACCTGGCAGTGCTCGGCGCCGGGTTATTCCTGCTGGTATTGGCCGTGCTCGTTCGCCTGGTGATAGCAGTTAAGCGCCGCCGCTCGCCTCATTTACCCGCCTAAGCTCATAATTTTTTATAATATCCTCCACATTACTAGCCACGCGCCTCCCGCTATAGTTGGGTCATGGAATCGATTGGGCACGAAGCAAAGACCGTTCTGGTCACCGGTGGCGCCGGCCATGTGGGATCGCACGTCATCGAGCAGCTGCTGGCCCAGTATCCGGCCTATCGCGTCATCTCGCTCGACAACTACTCCAATGGCCATACCCTCAATCATATTGCCGGCGCCGAGTATCGGGCCGGCGACACCAAGAACATCGCTCGCGAGGTGCCGGAGCAGCCCGACATCGTCTACCACCTGGGCGAGTACGCTCGCATTGCGCCATCGTTTACTGAACCCGAGCGCGTCTACGAGCTCAATGTGCAGGGCACTTTTGCCGTCGCCGAGTTCTGTCGGCAGCGGGGCGCCAAGCTAGTTTATGCCGCCTCGAGCACCAAATTTGCCATTGAGGGCGATGGCCGCCACCAAAATCCGTACTCGTTTACCAAGGCCACCAATGTCGATCTGATCAACGATTATGGCCGTTGGTACAACCTGCCCTATGCCATTTGCTATTTTTATAATGCTTATGGTCCGCGCGAAAAGGGCACCGGCCAGTACGCCACCCTCATCGCCAAGTTTGAGCAGAAATATCTGCGCGGCGAGCCGTTTACAGTGGTGCGTCCAGGCACGCAAAAGCGCAACTTTACCTATGTAGGTGATCTGGCGCGCGGCCTCATTCTAACGGGCGAGCGTGGCCAGGGTGATGGCTATGCGCTTGGTAATACCAACGGATTTTCCATTGTAGAAATAGCCGAAGCCTTTGGTGGGCCCATCGAGTACATCGACGGCTACCCAGGCCGGGCCGAGTCGGGCCAGGCGCCCACCAAGGCGCGCCAGGAGCTGGGCTGGGATACCACGGTGGATATTCTGGACTACATTCGCGACTTTGTGCGGGAGCACCCGCGGGCGGGGATTAACCGCTGATCGCTATCAGTACAATGCTTAGGTGCGATAGATAGATGTAAGCCAGTTCGTAAATAATAAAGCGAGGTCGGTTTACCATCATAGCAACAAAGAGGAGGGCCATGACTACCGCGAGTGTATACTCGGCCCAGCCCACCAGGCCGCTCTGTATCTGGGCAAAGAGAACAGCCAGCACGAACATAGCCACGCCCATGAGATAGGCAAAGATGCTGTGCGCTCGGCGAATCCAGCCATAAGTGGCCGGAAGTATACCCAGTACTATCTCGCTGAGGCACATAACGAGAGCAGCGGCGCTAATCCCCGCCGAGGTGTGGCTGCGTGGCGCTACATAGAGCAGGAGCGTTAGCCCAAATAAAACTGAGCAGGGAAACAGAATGAGCCGGAACACCAGCAGTCCTCGTGGTGATGCCGCGGCCATGTCGCTGAGTGGCCGTGGCTGAGCTGAATCATGCAGCCTCAGCGCGAGCCAAGTTAGGCCGGTCATCGAGACGATAGTGGCCAAAACGGCCGGATAGATCCAAATGGATGAGCTGAGCCTCAATTTACCGCCGCCGTTGATAGACCAGCAGACTTACTATCGTCAGCGCCGTTACTGCAAAGCCAATTGCGGCCGCCATCACCACTGGAGAGGTTGACGGTGCAGCGCCCCGGCCCACGCGCACATCGTAAGCCAGGCTAAACGGCTGAAACTCTCCTGCCTGCCGCGGCTTGCTCTGGAGTGTTATATCGTAGACTACCGGCCGCGGAAAGGTGTAGACGACCTCAAGCATTGACGTTCGCGGAGCCTCCTGGGCCGTAATTGGCCGGTCCATCAGGGTGCGATCGCCGTCCTTAATAACGAGGCGGCAGTCGCAGGCGGCGGCGGTAAACTTATGCTCAGAATCGGTTAGGCTAAACCACAGTCCTGTTTTCTGCCCGGCCGTCGGCTCGTCATCTGGGTTAATGTGGAGCAGCGCCTTAATGGCGCCATCGGCCTCCAGCGTGTGAGCCGATGCCACCAGCGGCCAGCCAGCACCCCAAATTATGGCTATGAGGAGCCCGAGAATGGCAAATTGACGTAGCTTCATGTCTGGCATTGTAGCAAGCGGGCCAGAATGTCGCTAACGAATGACCAGCAGAGCCACAAACGTCAGCATGAGCAGCACCAAGAACGATGCCATGGTGTAGCCCAGCAACTCCAGCGCCGCTCGCTTCTTGCCGTCGATGTACCACATGAGTGGTTGGCCAAATACCAAAATGCCCATTAACGCCGCTGAAAAGACCAGCAGCATAAGTGCCGCGACCGGTGCTAGCGCCGTGTCCTTCTGCCCAAAGATGCGCGAGGCGTTCGACATAAAGAGCCCCACCGCCGTAATGTAGGCGAATGCCGCCAAGGCATTGGTGGCTGCTCGTTTGACGATAGTTGATTTCATGGGCTTATTATAGCGGCAAAGCGATAAAGAGACTATAAGGAAGTCCTTGCGTTCGATAAAATATAACCGAAACTAACCACCCACCAAGGACAACAACCTCCATGCCAACGATCAACCCCTACATCAACTTCAACGGCAATGCCGAAGAAGCCTTTAATTTTTACAGATCGGTGTTCGGGGGAGAGTTCGAAACGATTATACGCTTCAAAGATCTCAAAAGCCCGGAGCTTCCTATAGCCGAAAACGAGGCCAATAACATTATGCGCATTACGTTGCCTATCGGAGAAAACACGCTCATAGCCAATGATGTGCCCGAGAGTATGGGGCCAGTCAATGAGCAAGAGAATCGGTCTAAGATATCGGTTAGCGCGCAAAGCCGGGCCGAAGCCGACAAAATCTTCGCGGGGCTTACGCCGGGCGGAACGATTGAAATGCCGCTGAGCGATAGTCCGTGGGGTACTTATTTTGGAATGTTTAGGGACAAATTTGGTATTGAGTGGACGGTGGAATTCGAAGGAGACAAGAAAGAAGCCTGATTGAGGCTTCTTTTCGTTGGATAGTTCCTGGCTCCGCATAGTGAAGGACGTTAGAACCGTTGTGTCGTCTTTAGCGCTTAACATAAGCAAAATATTTATTTGTTTACATTCAACTTGCCAATGTAAACAAAACAGGCTATTCTGTTTACGTTAACTAACGAGATGTAAACAAACCGTATGAGTGTCATAGGCAACTACCGAAAGCAGCCGAAAGGCTTTAACGCTTTTATTCCTAATTCATTTCCCCCGACGGAAGAGATTGCGATATCAAGGGAATTGTCTCAGAAACATACTGAGGCCGTTAGGCTCGTGGGCAAGCTAGACGGTATTACCGAATTGCTCCCAGACAAAGATTATTTCTTGGAAATGTTTGTTCGCAAAGATGCATCTTCTTCAAGTCAGATAGAGGGAACAAAAGCCACGATGATGGACGCCATTGAAGCGGCCAACATCGAGCGTGGATCAGATCTTCCCGATGACGTTGATGATATTCTTCATTACATTAATGCATTAAATTTCGGGCTCAAGCGCGCAAAGGAGCTCCCATTAAGCCTGCGGCTTATTCAGGAGCTGCATGAAAAACTCATGACCGACGCGCGAAGCACACATAACGCTTATCCGGGAGAATTCCGCCGTAGCCAAAACTGGATTGGTGGAACAAGACCAGATAACGCCCGATTTGTGCCGCCTCCGGTTCATGAAATGAAGCAAGCGCTAGGCGAGCTTGAGAACTTCGTGTATGGAGAAGACAACTACCCTCCACTCATCAAGGCGGGACTGATTCACGCTCAATTTGAGACTATCCACCCTTTTGCAGATGGTAACGGGAGAACGGGGCGTATGCTGGTCACTATGTATTTATGGCAGCTTAAGCTACTTGAGATGCCGCTCCTATATCTTTCGGCTTACTTCAAGCAGCACCAGGACGCGTATTACGAGCGGCTCAATGGCTACCATTCGAAGGACGGGCATATCGATAGGTGGTTAGATTTTTTCATGGACGGGCTGATTGACACTGCCAAGTCGGCTATTACGACGTGCCAGAAAATCACCGCTTTGCGGGAGGAAGATATGCGTAAGGTGCAGCAACTCGGACGCGTATCGGCCCCGACCACAATCGAAGTGCTCAGAAACCTTTACAGGTTGCCCACCGTGGGCGTCGCAGATATTGCGGAGTGGACGGGCTTCACGCGCCCTGGAGCCTACAAGATGATAGATCGATTGGTAAAGATGGAAATACTTAGCCCCATCAAGGAACCGGGTTCTTATGGGCAGAAGTATACATATCGCAGATATGTCGAACTGTTTACTGATGAATCAAACGAAAAAGAGGCTTGAAAAAGCCTCTTTTTAAACATAAGTTCTTTGGCTCCCCCTAGCCAACTTGTTCCCGAACCGAGAGGTTGAGCTGGAAAGCGACCTGTCCGCAACGGAAAAGCTAATTTCCAGCCTCGGCCTGGCTCTAAGCTGATAAAATCAATCCTATGAAAACTATCTGCTCACTCGTAATTTCTGCCGACGGCCTCATCGCCTATCCCGATGGCCGAAGCGTCTCATCCGACTACAACTGGCAAGTCTTCCAGCGTGAGGCTCACGACCACAACAACTTTATCGTCGGTCGGCGCACTTTTGAGCTGGCTACAGATGCGCTGGCCCAAGTTAAGTGCGACCACAAAATCATCGTTTCATCTCGCGCCGATCTGACTATCCCGCCAGGCTTCACTGTAGCCGCCACACCCCAGGCTGCCCTTGGCCATCTCAAAGACAAGGTCGAAGCCACCTACCTCGTCGGCGGTGCGGGCATCAATACTAGCTTTGCGGCTGCTGGTCTCATTGATGAGCTGGTCCTAACGGTCGAGCCAAAAGTGATTGGAGCAGGGGAGCATATGTTTTCGAGCGCCTTGAATGATGTAAAGCTGGAATTGCTAGAGTCTGAGCCTTTGCCAGACAATCGCATCCGCCTAAGCTATAGGATTGCCAAATGACCAAATACGTCGTAAATTCTGGCGGCATCTTTAATGGCGGCGACATGGGCCGCGCCTTTTTCAACGAGGTCATCAAAGGCTTAGGCTCAAGCCCCATCATCCTCATGTGCTTTTTCGCTAGCCCACGCGAAGAGTGGCAAGAGAGGTTTCCTAAATACACCGATGGCTTTAAGGCTGTTCTCTCGGATAGGGTTGACCCAACGTTTGAATTAGCCTTGCCCGAAAAGTTCGCGGCGCAAGTAGCCGCGTGTGATGCCCTCTACATGCACGGCGGCGACAACGACCGCATTATGACTGCATTGCGCCAATACGACCTGCCAAAAACGTGGGACAACAAGGTTGTAGCCACCAATTCGGCCAGCTCAATCGCTTTAGCGGCCCACTCATGGACCTGCGACGAGCGCAAATGTGTTAATGGCTTGGGCATCTTACCTATCAGGTTCATCGCCCATTACCAATCAAATTATGGGGCTGACGACCCACGCGGGCCGATCGACTGGCAAAAAGGCTACGATGAATTGGCCGCCTATGGCGGTCAAAGCCTCCCCATCTACGCGCTCAAAGAAGGCGAGCTTAAAGTATTTGAGGGTTAGCCACTCGACTAGAGTGAGCTAGCGCGACACGGCTCGTTTTATAGCCTCAAAGACGACGCTGAAATAAGTGTTGCCATGAGGCACATATCGATTTGATGGCTTCTTGCGTAAAAAATGATAACTGGCTCCGGATCGTGGAGGACGTTAGAACCACCGGAAAACGATCGTTGATACCCCCTCATGGCTATATAAGCATGTAGGAATATGCCAACAGCGTTACCGTGCCACCTAGGAGCGCTGCCAGGCCAAGAATTACGAGGGTCACGAACTTATCATCACGCATAGTTTTCTTGCTCGTTAGCACCAGCGGCAATGCCCCCAGGAGCGCAAATCCCCAGTAAACGACTTGCGCCAGGCCATCGCTACTATGATAGGGGGCAACTGCGCTACTGCAGTGATTGCCGCAATCGAGGTGACCTATGTCGGCGCCCCAAATGATCAAAAAGAAAGCCAGAGCGCCCACCGCCAAACAGCAGGCAAACAAAAAACCGAGGGATAAGAGGATGCCGAGAACAGAGGGTTTCTGAGGCTCTTTCATTATGGTTAAGTATAGCAAAAAAGAGACCTTAAGCCTCTTTTTGATAAATAATTCCTGGCTCCGGAGGTCGGGCTCGAACCGACGACCCAACGGTTAACAGCCGTTTGCTCTACCACTGAGCTACTCCGGATCACCTTTTGTACCAGCCGATTATACCTAGGGGTGGGCGATTGGTCAATGTGGTGGGGCGGCCGAGTGGCCGGCGCCTCGCAACTTTACAGTCCCGCTCCAACCGGCTACGATTCAGATATGTCAAAGCGGTTGTTGTTAATTTTGGCCATTGTATTAGTGGCGGGCGGATTGTATGTGCGCGCACAGAACCAACGCCAGGCGCAGAAGCTGGCCGATGTGCTGGTGGCGGCCGATAAAGCCGCTCAGGATACCAAGGTGCCGCTGCAGAGCCTACGTGATTACGTGGCGGCGCACATGGGCGCTCGGACTACGGTGACGCTGCAGGCGGCCTACGACCGAGCAGTGGCCGCGGCCAAGGCCCAGGCCAACGCGCAGGCGGCCAACGATCAGGTGTATGCCGACGCTCAGCGAGCCTGCATGAGCAAGGCCGACTCATTGGTGCAGGCGCACTGCAATCAGCAGTATTTGGCCAACCACCTGGTGGCCCTGCCGCCGGCCGGCCCTGTAGCGGCGCCCAAGCTGGCCGATTATCGGTACAATTTGCGCGCACCACTGTGGACGCCTGACTTGGCTGGCGCGCTGCTGCTGGGCGCCGCCGTGGCGCTGGCTTGGCTTGGCCTTAAGCTGCTGCGGCTGAGGCGCCGACGATGACCTGGCAAGATCTGCTGCGCCGGTTTGGGCGCGTACTGCGGCCCACCTTGGCGCAGGCGCTGGGTGCCATCTTTTTGGCGCTGGCCACACTCACCTTGGCTCAGACTCAGTCGATCTTTGCCCGGCTCGGTATTAGCCAGGAGGCCGTGACCGCCACCCATAACCAGGTGTTGATGCGGTTTGGGGTGATTCTGGAGTCGTCGATTACGGCCAACGTGGCGCTGGTGACGTTCTGGGCCACCGTCGGCCTCATCGCCTATCTGGTGTGCTGGGGGCTGTACAACGTTATCATCGAAGCGCGCAATGAAGTGACCCTGGAGACGCAGTACATGAACCGCGGTCACTGGCATGGGGCAGTGGAGACGCTGGCGCTCAAAGCCGTGGCCGGGGTGATTCTCATGCTCTACGTCGGCGCCTTTAAGTATGGCCTCTCGCTCTGGCTGGCCCTGGCGTCGGCGCCGTTGGATGACCTTTCGACCATGAGTGTGCTTATGGCGGTCCTCGGCGTTCTTGGTTTTGCATCGCAATTATATGGCCTTTTAGTGCTCGTTCAATTGACAATTACCCCCTGGTATCGCAAAAAAGCGTTTACAGCGTGACGAATATAGGCTACACTTTCACCCGTAAGTATTAATCGTCCCGAAGACGATCGTCGTCCCAGCCCTGAGCTTGGCGATACATAATAAGCGGAGCCAAGTTACGTGGCCAAGAAACTGTTCGTCGGCAACCTGCCGTATACACTAACCAATGAGGAACTCGCCGAGTTCTTCGCTAAGTTCGGTGAGGTCGAGGAGGCTACGGTCATCATGGACCGTGCCACCGGCCGCTCCAAGGGCTTTGGTTTCGTCTCGATGCCTGACGACAACGCCGCCGACACCGCTATCGCCCAGGGCGACGGTGCCGACCTCGACGGTCGCAAGCTGACCGTCAGCGAGGCCCGTCCCAAGGCCGACGCTCGCTAGGTTAACGCCTCAGCACTAAAAAAGACCCGCCAGGGTCTTTTTTAGTTGGGCCGGCTGGTATTTTAAGCAGCTTGATTGAGATGCGGTCGAGTCCGATCAAGGACGGCCATAACCCGGCGCCGAGTCTGCAGCACGATATCCTGAGCGGCCTGCTGAAACTGGCGGCCGCGATCTTCGCCTTGCTCGGCCGAGCGCAGAAGGTCGGCCAGGGTTAGGAAGTCGGGGCTTAGTGCGAGACCCTTGCCTGCCGAAAACCGGGCGGCCCACGGGTCGTCGGAGGGGCGAGTCATTTGGTGGCTGGCAAATAAATCGTTCATTTGGGCGGAATATTGCTGCCAGGCGGCCGCTAGCTCGGTCTTTGACGGGTCCGCCGCCTCTTTGGGATGCTCCAAGAGCTGAGTGTGTGCTTTAAGGGCGCTAAAGAGAGCACTGGCGCTGCGCATCGTACGGTTAAGCCCTGATAGGCCTTTAGCCTCCAGCGTTCGTAACTCCACCGCGGTGGAAGCATCTCCCTGGATGTCTTCACTGCTTCGTTCCATAATGCCGCCGTTACCCTTGCAGGCCCAGCCGCCCTCAGGAGCGGTTGATGCTTGTTCCAGCCGTTCGGCACTACAGCTCCAACCGGTAGCCTCCAGCCCGTGCAATAAGGTATACACCTCATTGCCGGCCGGGCCGTTAGTACTGACTTCGGCGCCCGTAAGATGCAGCGGATACGAATACTCATTGCGGAGAAGGTCGGCCTGCATCAGGGCCTGGACTTCGCGCGTGTGGGTGAGGTAGCTGTAAGCCGGGCGAGGGGCGAATTCCCACATGGCGTCGCTACCCGCTGGTATACCCAGTTGCTCGCTGTGGCGATAATTGGCTTGTCGCTGGTAGGCTCGAGCCTCTCGCTCCTCACTAGAAAGGTTCAAGTTGTCATCAACTAATAATGACTCTTCTTCGATCTCTACTTCTATGCCTAGCGTGGTGCTATAAGGCGAGGGATTGTCCTCTTGATAGGCGGCAATAATTAGTCGCTCTTTAAACTGCTCAGGAGTGTGCGACGATAAGGGGCGCTCCATCAGAACCCAGAGATTCTGGAGCGTCTCCGAACGCTTACCGGAGCCCTGGGAACTAACCATAAGATCAGGTTTTCGGCGAAGGCTCTGCCCAAAGTCTGGGTCGTTCACGCTGTCATTAAAGAATTCTTGGGCATAGGCCAGAGCCAGGACTTCGGGACGAGATATCGTCCGGAAGTAGTTGAGAGCTTCTGCCCGCTGGCCGCGGTGACGAACGCCTTTAACATACTCATCGAGCCAGCCCTCTACGTGCTGCTGCCATTGTTCCCGGCTCGCCTCCGAGGTGGCTCGGTGCTCAATGGCCGAGGCTACGAACAGCGCATCGTTCATCTTGTAACTGCGGTACTCTGGGTCTGGTTCGGTGGCGATAGCATGGGACGCATAGGCAGCGAGGTGGGGTAGTAGCTGGTCGTCACCCAATCGAGCTAGGGCGACACGCAATGGTTGTTCCATTTTGCCCTGTTGAACAACATAATCAGCAATCTCGGGCACATTTTCCCTCGTAGCAGCGGCGTTTACCAGACTGGCACTAAGCTCCGGTATAAGCCTGCCTTGGCTAAGTTCTTGGAGTACGGCATGGGCGGCTGGAGCTCCTTCTTGTCGAAACTGGCGTAGTAAGGCTACGGCACGTGTCTTCTCGGCGTCACTGGGCTTCAGCTTTAATTGGATAGCTGCAAACTCGTGAGTCAGGGCCGTCAGATCCTCCTGGTTCGTCTCACTGGTGTTGGCTGTGAGGTCGCGGTAGGCGTCGGCGCCCTGAAAGTCCGGCTTGTCACCATGATGGGGCGAGTGGTGCTCGTAGTTCATGCTACTTATGGTAGTTCAGCTAGGTACTCTTGGCTAGGCGGCCGGGCGCCAGGTGCGCTGATCGTTAACCGCTTCTTTGTCGCGAAAGGCTCGTTCTAGGTCCACCTCATAATGATTGGCGATGGCAGTGAGCACAATTAAGATATCGGCCAGTTCCTCGGCGATAGTGCCAACTTTGGAGTGCTCATCCACCCGCAGCTGCTCTTGTTTGCGCACGGCTTTGCTGAGCTCGCCGACCTCCTCGGTCAGCAACAGGCACTCTTGTAGTACCGAATTACTACTAAAGCCGCGCTCCTGGGTCATTTGGCGAACGTAGCGTTGCAGATCTTGAACGGTAGCGTGGGCCGGTAGGGTAGCCATAAAACCTCACAATCTTAGGCCGTTATTATACCGAACATGATTAGAACAAACAAGGAGCCCGGAGGCTCCTTGCGGTGGACGGCGCGGAGAGACGAGCCTACTTGTTGCCCTGAGCAATGTAGTCTTTAATGGCCTTAACGACCTTACCGTCGTCCTTGAGGTTCTCCCAGAACAGGACCTGTGAGCGGCTGATGAACATCGAGTCCTCGGGCCCATGCAGCTCGCCGCCAAGCTTGGCCAGCGAGACCTGCTGGTTATTATTGGCCGATGAGCTGCTATCCTTGGGCTGAACGGTCTGCTGGACCTGCAGGTAGTAGATGTTGCTGAGCTTAACGTAGCTTGAATCGACGCTCGAGACCTTGCCAAAGTAGACCTGACCATTGGTGAGGAAGACGGCTTGGTACTGCTTGCCCTTAACGGCGCTATCGGCGGTGAGGCTACCGATGGCCCGCGTGGCGTAGTAGCCCATAAAGGTGAGCGCGGCCAGAATGAGGGCGATCGAGAGTAACTTGTTGAGCAGCGAGCTGCTCGCGTTGGCGACCGAGGCGAGAGCCGGGCTGTGCTCGGCTGGGGCCGCTCCTCTGCTTGGCATCTGAGAACGCATTTCCATGAGGCTTAAACTCCACCTATCATTAGCAATTAAGCTTATGGTACAGGAGCAGGGCAGTCGAGGCAAGTTCGTCGCGGGCGGTCTGATCTAGCGGTGACGGCTGGCGGGCGCTATAATCATAACAACTATCGAGGTGAACGATGCGGGTCCGCCGCCCCAACTTAATCCGACGAGCCATAGTCGTGGCGGCTTGGGCGGCCGTGGCGTTGGCAGGATTGGGAGCAGCGCCGGCGGCTCTGGCTAGCCTGTCGCAGGCCTACGCCACTACGGCCAGCATTCCCGACGGCAGCTTGGTGGCGCTGGATACCAAGTCGGCCGGCAGCGTGGTAGTGGCCGACCTCACCAACGCCGGCCGACTCTTTGGTGTGACGGCGCCACCGTCCTCGGCGCTGGTGTCGTTGGGCGGCAGCAATAGTAGCGGCCAGGTGCAGGTAATCACTACCGGCACGGCCAACGCGCTGGTGACGACGTCCGGCGGCGACATTCACGTGGGCGACGCTATCGCTGTCTCGCCGATCGCCGGGGTGGGCCAGAAGGCTAGCGGCAAGGTGCGCATCATCGGCACGGCCCAGAGCGACTTTAGTGCCGCCACTCCCGGCGCCGCCAAGCGCACTATCACCACCGCCACCGGGAGCCAGCAGGAGGTGGCGATCGGCCAGATTCCCCTCGTGGTAGCCGTAGCCACCTACAATCAAGACACCAGCCAGGCCTACACCGTGCCGAGCTGGCTGCAAAATTTCTCTAATGCGCTGGCCGGCAAGAACGTCTCGCCGGTACGCATTATTATTGCCGGCCTGATTCTGCTAATATCGTTAGTAAGCGTAAGTGTGTTGCTGTACGCGGCGGTGCGTAATAGCATCATCTCGATCGGCCGCAACCCGCTGTCGCGCGGCTCGGTCTTGCGCGGCCTGCTGCAGGTTACGCTGATCGCCTTTGGGATTCTAGGCCTAGCTGCCGGTGCGATGTTCTTGGTGATTACGAGGTGAGTATGGAAGTCCTTATTTTAGCTGGTTTGGTGCTGCTGTTTACGATCGTAACAGTGGTGCAGAGCTACCAGCTGCGGGCGCTGCACAAGCGCGAGGCCGAGCTGGCTGGTAAGCCCAAACCGATTCGCGTAGGCGAGCCGACTGTGGCCGAGCTCGAGGCCAAGCTCAAGGCTGCCTACGAGGCTCAGATTGCGACCTCCGTGCAGGTCTTTGGCGACGACCTAAAGACTACCTCAGCCAAGTTAGGCGAGCAGGTGTCGCGACTCACCACCACGGTAATTGAGGAAGAGTTGACGGCCTACCAGAAGACCCTAGAAGAGGTGCGGGCCGCCGCCACCGAGGCCATGGACAAGATTCGGGCGGCCGTAGAGCAGCAGCGCGTCGAGTTGCGCCAAGGCATGGAGGCCGATCTGGCCGCCGAGCGCCAGCGCCTGGCCGACAAGTTTAATGCCAAGCTCGGCGACGTGGTGAGCAGCTACATCGCCGAATCGCTGGGCGGCGGCGTTGATCTGGGCGCGCAGATGCAGTACATTCTGGCCTCGCTCGAGGCGCACAAGGATGACATCAAGAAGGATCTGACCGGTGGCGTTTGAATTACCTAGCGCCGTCTACAGCCCCGAGCTGCTTGATAGCGTGAGCTATGAGCTGGAGCAGTATCTAGCCTGGTACCAGCAGGCGCGCGTGCAGCACCGTTCGGGCGTGGCGCCGGCCGCCGAGCCCTCGTACTCGGCCGAGACCGCTCAGACCATTGAGGCTTGGCTAGCGGCCAGCGGCAAAAAGCCGACCATCGAGACCATTGAGGCGCTGCTGGCCCACCTGCGTGGCCTTAAGCTGCCCACGGCCCACATTATGCTGGCCACCTTACCCAACCACGCTCAACGCGCTCAGCTGGTCGACTGGTTTCGGCGCTTGGCCGGCCGGCCCCTGCTGGTGGCCTTTGTGGCCGATCGCAATCTGGGCGGCGGCATCGTGGTGCGCACACCCAATCGCATCTTCGATTACTCCTGGCGGCAGCGCTTAACCGAGGGGCGCAGTAAATTGGCGGAGATTGTAAACCGTGCTTGATGATAACCCCAAATTTGCCAAACTGGTAGCGGCCGGCAACGCCACCGGGGAGGTCATTGGTGTGGACCGCTTTATTGTAACGGTGCGCGGCCTCGGCGAGGTCTCAGTAAACGCGCTGATCTACTTTAGTAACGGCCACCAAGGCCTGGTGCGCGAGGTTCACGAAGAGACGGTGATGGTGCTCAACATGACGGCCGAGTCGATCGAGCTGGGCACGCTGGCCGTCATTGAGGCCGAGGAGCTGGTGACTGGTGTGGGCGAGGGGCTGGTCGGCCGGGTGCTATCGGTGCTGGGCCAACCGCTGGACGGCAAAGGTCCGCTCAATATTGCCCAGTACGACCCGGTCTTTAAGGTGGCGCCCGGCATCATTGAGCGCAAGATGCTGAGCGACCCGCTGACCACCGGCGTGGCCATCGCCGATCAGCTGTTTCCGCTGGTAAAGGGCCAGCGCATCGCCGTGCTGGGTGATAACAAGGTGGGTAAGAGCGCCTTTACCACTCAGCTAACGTTGGCGCAAAAGGATACGGGTCGCATCGTCATTCACGTGCTGATCTCCAAGCGTAAGTCCGATGTGGACCGGCTGATCGCCAAGCTCAACGAGACTGGCGCCATTAAGTACTGCGTCATTATTGTGGCCACGGTCTTCGACTCGCTGACTCAGTCGTACCTGGCGCCGTACGTGGGCGCTAGTGTCGCCGAGTTTCTGTGGCGGGGCGGCAAGGACTGCATTATCGTGTACGACGATCTGAGTAACCACGCCAAGGTCTATCGCGAACTGTCGTTGCTGCTTAAGGTGAGCCCCGGCCGCGCTAGCTATCCAGGCGATATGTTTTATGCCCACTCTAGTCTGCTAGAGCGGGCCGGGCGGCTAGCCAGCAATGGCGCCACGCTGGCCTCGATTCCGGTGGTGCTGACGCCCAACAATGACATTACGGCGCCGCTGCCCACCAGCATCATGTCGATCACCGACGGCCAGCTGATCTTTGACACCGACGCCTTTCGCTCCGGCATCCGGCCGGCCATCTCGGTGGGTCTATCGGTGTCGCGCGTCGGCGGCGTGGGCCAGAACAAGCGCCAAAAGAAGTTGACGGCTAGCCTGTTCAAGAAGCTAGCGCTCTACCGTCAGGCCGCCGAGTTCTCGCACTTTGGCTCCGAGCTGGCCATCGACTCCAAGTACGATCTGGAGCTGGGCAAAAAGATCTACGAGGCGCTCAAGCAGCCGCCGGACGTCATTTATACTGCCAACGAGCAGGATCTTATTCTGGGCACCGTTATGAAGACCGAGGGTAAAATTAGCATTAACATTGATAGCCTTAAGCGCAAAGCCACCGAACTAGCGCCGACTATGACGGCCGACAGCGACTGGGAGGCCACCATTACCCAGCTGCTGGCCGAGGTAACCGTGCAGGCGCCCAGTGCGCCCCAGCCGGCGCCGCAACCTGGGCCGCAAAACCCCGCGCCGTCCGCCGAAGCTGGCGCCGCCGCCGCGCCGCCGCCGGCCGGAGCTAAGTCCTAATGGCTCGCCAAGCGCTCGGCATCCAAAAGGAGGCCGGCCAGGTCGGCACCATCTCGGAGCTCACCGGCATCTTCGAGAGCATCGCCAGTATGCGCATCGGCAAGATCAAAGACAAAGTAACGCGCAGCCAAAAGTTCTTCGACGAACTCTGGCAGATCTACACCCAGTTGCGCGTCGACCCCACCGAGCGCCTGCAGACTCACCGCACCACCAAGCGCGACAAGCCCAACGTCTACCTGGTGCTCACCAGCGAGGGCGGCCTGTCCGGCGACATCGACCAGCGCATTGTGCACACGGTTCTCGAGAACTTTGATCCCGCTACCACCGACCTCATCGTCATCGGCGCTCACGGTGCTACTCAGTTTGTGCAGGCCAAGACCCACATTAAGCGCTACTTCCGCCTGCCCGACGTCGATCAGGCCATCGATGTCTCGCCGATCGTCCAGGAGCTGATCGGCTACAAGCAGTCGACCGTCTGGTTTCAGCGCTACATCAGCCTGAGTGTGCAGGAGGTGGGCCGCATCGACCTGATCAATCGGGTTAAATCGCTGGGCTCGGATGCCGAGGCTCGCCAAGCTGATATAATTAGCCCGCGCGAGTACCTGTTTGAACCCAACGTCGATGAGGTGGTGCGCTATTTAGAGAGCGTGATGATGGAGATCGCGCTGTCACAGGTGATCTTAGAGTCGCGGCTGGCGCAGTATGCCTCGCGATTTACGGCCATGAGCGCGGCCAAGAAGCGCTCGCAAGAGATGAAGCTAGCGCTAGTGATGTCGTTCAACCGGGCCAAGCGCGGCGAAGCCGACGACCGCATTAAAGAGATCGTGAACGCCATGAACGCGCTGAGTATGTAGTGAAGCTATGCCGAACAAAGAACGAGGGATAGATAATGAAGGCAGCAGAGGTCACTCCGGGTAAGGCTTTTTCCTACGAGGGCAAGGCCTACATTGCTCAGAACGTTACTACTAGTAGCCTGCCCGATCATGTCGATATCTACGCTACAAATCCAGCTACTGGCGAGTCGGTCATCCTCCAGGCCATTCCTGCAGACAGGGATGTTTAGTTAGCTAGTGCGCTCCCGGCGTCCCTTGTCGATGTTGGCAAGGGACGCCCCAATTTGTTGTATGATAAGGGTAAGCATTATCGTAGGTAAGCATGGCAGCTGGTATTAAGGGGCATATTAAGATTATTCGCGGCCTCATTGTGGAGGTGGCGTTTGCCGGCGAGGAGCGGCCGACGCTGCGCGAGGTGCTCACCATCGAGGGTCACCCCGAGATCATGCTCGAGATCGAATCGTTTAACGAGCATCGCGACGCCATCTGCATTAGCCTAACGACCAGCCCGCTGGTGCGGCGCGGTGCCACGCTGGTCTCCACCGGTTCCACCATTAGCGTGCCCACCGGCGCCGTGACGCGCGGCCGGCTCTTTAACGCGCTAGGCTTGCCGGCCGACCACCAAGACGACATCCCGGCCGATGTGCCGCGCCGTAGTATTTATCAGGCCTCCACCTCTAGCCAACTCTTTGGCAACAAAGACGAGCTGCTCGAGACCGGCGTTAAGGTGATCGACTTCTTTACGCCGTTCGTCAAAGGCCGCAAGATCGGCATCATCGGCGGCGCCGGTGTCGGCAAGACCGTGCTCATCATGGAGCTCATTCACAATATCGCCAAAGATCCGTCTAAGCTGGCCTTCTTTGCCGGCATCGGCGAGCGCATTCGTGAGGGCCACGAGCTGTATTCCACCATCGTTGAGCGCAAAATGCTCGAGTCGACCATCATGTTTTATGGCCAAATGAACGAGAATCCGGCTATGCGCGCACTCGTTGGCTTGAGTGCCACCACCCTGGCCGAGTACTTTCGCGACGAAGAGCACGCCGACATCCTGTTCTTCGTCGACAACGTTTATCGCCACATTCAGGCCGGCAACGAGCTCAGCACCATGATGGGCCAGATCCCGAGTGAGGGCGGCTACCAGGCCACCATCTTCTCGGATCTGAAGCGGTTTCAAGACCGGCTCTACTCCAATGCCAATGGCTCGATTACCAGTATTCAGACCATCTTCATCCCGGCCGACGACCTCACCGACCCGGCCGTGCAAGAGATCTCGTCGCAGATCGACTCGGTCATCGTGCTGAGTCGCGCTGTGGCCGAGGCCGGCATCCGCCCAGCCGTCGACCTCATCAAGACCACCTCATCGCTGCTCACGCCCGAGATCGTCGGCGACCGCCACTACCTGCTGGTAACGCAGGTGCAGGCCATTATGCAAAAGTACGACAGTCTCAAGAACATCATCGCCATCATCGGCGAGAACGAGCTATCGCCGCAGGACCGCTCCGACTACCAGAAGGCCAAGAAGCTGATCGAATTCTTTAGCCAGAGCATGTTCGTAACCGAGGCGCTCAACGGTGTGCCGGGCACCTACTACAGCCGCGAGCAGACGCTCAGTGGCGTGGAAGAGATCTTGATATGAGGCGGGTCGGGTAGATGGCGGTCGATGCCAAAGGCAGCCCCACCTACGCCGGCGCCTATGAGTCGCAAGGCGCGGCCAAGGAGTATCAGCATTTTCATGTCAAAATCTTTAGCCCCTACGAGACCTATTACGAGGGCGAGGCGGTGAGTTTGAGTGCGGCCAACCGTACCGGGCCGTTCGACATTCTACCCGGCCACGTTAACTTCTTCTCGCTGTTGACGGGTGGTCAGGTGGTTATTAACACCGGCTTTCAGCGACTGGAGTTTCAGGTAGCGCGTGGCATTATTCGGGTTAACCGAGATACCGTGACGCTCTTTGCCGACGTGTAGTGGCGGCTAGAGGGGATGCACTGGTAGTATTGTGGGCGTTGAGTAGGGCAGATATACTCGGCCAGTAAAGCACTGATAGCCTCGCCCGTGCTCGACGGCATTGATAGAGCCGATCGGACTGGAGTGAGCCGATTGATTTGACGGCAGGGTAGACGTCGCAAAGGTAGCGCACAACTGGAAGTCCGTGGCATTGACGGTGTGGTAGCTAAGGCCGGTGTGGTCGCCCGAGACCCGGTCAAGGCTAGTCGGCAACTGGTCGTGATCATTAACGTAGGTCTGCAGTGCAACGTTGATGTTGTCGAGCCGCAGGGCCAGGGCCTCGTCGGCCCGCGCCGGAATATTAAGCTGTGTCTCGGCGACTACGGCACCTCCGCCCACCATGATAATCAGCGCCATCGCCAGGTAGTAGGGCTTCATGTTGCTCGTGGCCATCGGCTACTGCCCCTTGTGGTGTTCATCGCGCCAGTAGTAGGCAAAGATGCTGCCGGCGATGCCGACCGTAACGAGAGTATGCAAGAAGCTGGCGAAGGCCGGAGTATTGGCTGCTACGCCCAGGAAGTAATCGGAGCTCGTGCCATTCATGAGGCTGTAAATGTAGGTGACGAGGCGGAAGAGACCCCAAATAAAGGTGACGATGAGCGTCAACTGCACCGCGTGTCGGCGCGAGGCATCGGCGCGAATGCCCGGTTCGGCCAGCTCGGCGCGCTTAAGGCGCAAGAATAGCAGGGCAAAGATGGGCAAGCCTACGATGAGCGCCGAGGCGGCAAACGAGATGAAGCTATCGTTGGCGTTGTCGCCGCGACCAAAGCCTAGGTCAACCACATTGTGCAGCAGCGCGCCCAGCGACACGGCCGTGACGCCGAGCGCCAGGAACATAATGGTGTACTCCAGGCCGCGCGTGGTGCGCTGCTGCACCACGGCAATAGGCGCGACCGACCGATGGCGGTCACCTAGCTGACTGCCGGCGTCGTGGTCGGCGACTCCGGGCGGTGGTGGCGGCATCAGCAGGGCCTCGTCGCCGGCCTTAAGCGCCGCGGCCACCTGCCCGGCCTCCCAGCCGGCGCCCACCAAGTTATCGCGAATATCCTGGTCGCTCAATTTGCGCGATCGGGCAAAGGTAATGTATTGCAGCAGCTGCTGGTTCATAAATGCTCCGGCTTAGGTTAATGCAAGTATCTAGCGACGCTACTCAGGAGTCAATGCAAGAAATTGCAGAATCATGATCAGATAATTCCTTGGCAAAAGCCAATTATGGTTGACATGATCTCAAGCATAAGCATAATACAGGTAAGAATATAATTAAACAGGAATTGTTATGGCTTTTTCCCACACCAATTCAAAGGGGCAGCAGTACTTTCTGCATATGAAAGATGTGACGCTCAAGGGTGGTCGGTTGCAGCGCATCTACTACTTCGCCAAACTGCCAAACCATCCCAAGGGCACCCCGGTGGACGAGCTGCCGGTTGGACGCATTGTCGTGGAGAATCTACGCACGGGCTTGCCGGTACTCAAAAAAGACGTGGCCTTGGGGGCCGCGGCGTAACGCTCTGATTCGAGACCGATAAACCAACGAACCGTCGCCTGGCGGTTTTTTGGTGTGGTTGAAGCGAGACTGGCCAAAGTGCTAAGGTAGGAACATTATGACGCAAAAACCACTCCTGGAGATCAAAAACCTCCGTAAGATGTATGATGATGGTTTTGAGGCCGTTAAAGGCATATCGTTTAGCGTGCGCAAAGGTGAGGTGTTCGGCATTCTGGGCCCCAACGGCGCCGGCAAGACGACCACACTCGAAATGATCGAGGGCATGCGGCCTATTACTGGCGGCACAGCGCTGCTGGACGGTCTCAATGTGCAAGAGGAGCCTTACGCGGTTAAGGAGCGCATTGGGGTGCAGCTGCAGGCCTCATCGTTCTTTCCCAATTTGAGCCTACTGGAGCTCCTCAAGCTCTTTAGCGATCTGTACGCCGAGTCGACCAATGCCATGGAGCTACTGCGCGAGGTGGGACTCGAAGAGAAGGCCAAGTCGGCCGTTAAGGAGCTGTCTGGCGGCCAGAAGCAGCGCTTTAGCATCGCCACCACGCTGGTGAACAACCCCGTGGCCGTCTTTCTCGATGAGCCTACCACCGGCCTCGATCCGCAAGCGCGGCGTAACCTGTGGGACCTGGTGCAGCAGATCCAAAAGCGGGGCACCACGGTTATTATCACCACTCATTATATGGAAGAGGCGCAGGTACTGTGCGACCGAGTGGCCATTATGGACGAGGGTAAGATTATCGCTCTGGATACGCCCGATAAGCTCATTCAGCAGCTGCTTGATCGCGGCTTTAAGCCGCAGACCAAGGTCGCCCCGGCTACCCTCGAGGATGTCTTTATCGACCTAACCGGCAAGGAGCTGAGGGACTAGCATGAAACGTACACTGATTTCGCTCTGGAGCCTCACGGTGGCTTCGACTAAGATGTACTTCCGTAATAAGTCGGCCGTCTTCTTTACGCTGTTCTTGCCACTGGCGTTCATTGGCGTGTTTGGGCTGCTCAGTCAGTCGGGCAATAGCTCGTTTACGCTCGATGTCACTAATCACTCGACCACACCGCTAGCCAAGAATGTAGTGACCGGGCTGGGTAAGGTGAGCGCCTTTAAGGTTAATCAGGTGAGCGAGGCCGACGGCGCTACCCAGCTGGGCAAGGGCAAGGCCGATCTGCAGGTGATCATTCCAGCCGGCTTTGGCCAGATTGACCCAGCCACGCATCGCGTGAGCGCCACCAAGATCATTACGCACTATAATGCCGGCAAGCCGCAGAACGGCCAGGCCGCCAACCTGGTGCTGGGCCAGATTGTGGCTGGGCTCAACGACCAGGTGACGCAGACGCCGCAGATCATTAGCCTCGAGTCGAGTGGCGTTAAGACCAACAACCTCGGCACCATCGACTTCTTGCTGCCGGGCATCCTGGCCATGAGCATCATGCAGCTTGGTATCTTTAGCGTCGCCTTTGCCTTCGTTAGCATGAAGACCACCGGGATGCTGCGGCGCATTCAGGCTACGCCCACGCATCCCATTAACTTCGTTATCGCTCAGGGCGCCACCCGGCTGCTGATCGGTCTGCTGCAGGTGGTGCTGCTGACGGTGCTGGGCGTGTGGTTGTTTGGCTTTCATATGCTGGGCAACTGGCTAACGTTCTTGTTGATGGCCATTCTGGGCACGCTGGTATTCTTAGGCTTTGGCTTTACGGTAGCCGGCTGGGCCAAGGACGAGAACCAGGCCGCTCCTATCGCCAACATCTTCTCGTTTCCAATGCTGTTTCTCAGCGGCATCTTCTTCCCCCGCGATGCGTTCCCGGACTGGCTCAAGCACATCACCGACTTCTTCCCGCTGACATACCTGGCCGACGCCATGCGCAGTATTGCCAACGAGGGGGCGCATTTGGCGCAGCTGAGCGGCGACATTTTGGGTCTCGTGGTGTGGGGCCTCATTATGTTTGCTCTGGCGGTGAAGGTCTTTAAGTGGGAGTAGGCCGGGGCGGCGCTTCAGCTAGCTCTCAGCCCATAGCGATTACACTAGAGCCATGAAACGCGCCATTGCTGCTACGCTTAAGCCGCTGAGTCTGTATGGCCACTATGCGGCCTGGACCATCGCGCTGCTGGCTACGGTTATCAGCCTGTACCTCAGCGAGGGCCTCCATCTGGTGCCATGCGTACTGTGCTGGTACACCCGCGTGCTGATGTACCCGCTGGTGGCCATCATTGGTCTGGGCGTGCTGCGGCGCGAGCAGCAGTGGGTCTACTATGCCGCACCGCTGGTGGGGGTAGGGCTACTCATTACGGCCTACCACTCGCTGCTGCAGTGGGGCATCATTCCCGAGGCGGTGGCACCGTGCATGAACGGTATGTCGTGTGCCACGCGGCAGGTTAATTTACTGGGCTTTGTGACCATTCCGTTCCTGGGATGGCTGTCCTTTGCCGCAATTGCTGTATGCTTATACCTATACTGGAAGGAGACAAGACGTGTCGCGTGAAGCAAAAATTCTGATTGGGATCTTGGTGGTAGTAGTGGGTGGCATGATTGGGCTGTTTATATATGCTAATCAGGGCTCATCGTCGTCGGCGGGAGTGGGGCCGGCGGTGTCGGACCAGACGCTGCTTAAATCTGATACGCATCATGAGGGCAATGGCTCGGTTAAGCTGGTGGAGTTCGGCGATTATCAGTGCCCGGCCTGCGGGGCGGCCTACCCCGTGGTCAAGCAAATTATGAAGGAGTATAACGGTAAAGTTACGCTCTACTTCCGCAACTTCCCGCTCACCAATCTGCACCCCAACGCTATGGCAGCGGCCAATGCGGCCGAGGCGGCGGCCGACCAGGGCAAGTTCTGGGAGATGCACGATGCGCTATATGAGCATCAAGACGATTGGGCCAAGTTACCGACCGACCAAGCGGCTGATAAGTGGGCTAGTTACGCCACGGCGCTCGGCCTGGACGGCGACAAGATTAAGGCGGCGGCCGTCGGCGAGACCAAGAAGGATCGCATCGCTGCCGACATTAACGACGGCAATACGTTGCAGATTCAAGGTACGCCAACCTTCTTCGTTAACGACCACCAGGTGACGGCCGGCAATAGTTACGATGACCTGAAGGCGGCCATTGAGGCGGCGCTGCACTCCGGCAAATAGCTTTAGCAGTAGATAATAAAAACGGTGAAGGGCGCCTCGCGAACGAGGCGCCCTTTGCGGCATCGACCTTCGCCACCTACATCTCGACCTCCCGAGAGTCGGAACAGTTCGCGGTGGGGCATAGCGGCTGCAGGTGTCGGCGCGATTGCCAGAGCTCGCGAATCGTTTTGCCGATGGGCGGCACCACGGTTAGAGAGATCAACCCAAAGATCAGCCAGGCGGCCAGGTTGATGAGATACGGTTGGTTGAAGAGCCAGGCCGTCAGGCCGCCGAGGGCCACCAGTAGCGAAGCCCCAAAGTCGCAGGTAAAGTGGAGCCGGTTGGCCTCGTGACGCTCCAGTCGCGGTGTGCGCCACAGACCGTAGGCGTTGATGGCCAGACCGGTGAGGCCGGCGCTCAGGCTAACCAGCAGCTGGGCTGTGCCCGCCGTGTCGGTGTGCTCCCACAGCGGCGCCACGCCCACAAACGCCAGCGTTACCACGTAGATGGCCAGCTTGAGTCCGCGCTGGCCGTGGTAATGCAGGCCATGGTGCTTGGTGCGAGCCAGGCGTCGACCAATAGCGCTGGCGGCCAGCAGGGTCGGGCCATCGAAGGCGTTGTGAATACCATCGCTGGTCACGGCGGCATTGTGCAGCCAGAAGTGGCCGAGAAACAGCTCGATGGGTGCGAACACCAGGAACATCAGACCGACTTGCGTTACGGCGTCGGCCTGGCGTAACTGGCGCCAAACAGCGTTCATGGCAACCCTTCCGAATCAACGTGGTGGGAGAGGTACGGGAACGGCGTAGTTTAGTGTAGCGGCCGAAGCCCATTTTAGCAACTAAAAAAAATGAAGTGCGGCAGTTGTATGTTAAGCATGAGTGGTATGGGAGTGGCATTTGGCGTATAAATGTAACCATGAAGCGATGGCTTGCGAGGGGAATAATGTGGGGTGTGGCGGCGGCCGCGGGCTGTGGGAGCGGCTGGGCAACGGCCCAGGCGAGCTTGCCGGGTGCCTCGGCCCAGCCCGGCCGCTGTGTCGCGGTGCAGGCAGCAATTACGCAGCGGGTCGGCACGCTGGGCCAGCAGCAGGCTACGGCCAATGCGGCCCTGCAGCGGTTAGATGCCCGACTGACCGACCTGGTGGGTCGGGCTGACGCCCGCGGTTACGATATCGGCCGCCTCCAGGCTGACCAGACTGAGCTAGAGCACCGAGCCGCCGCCATCAAGGACGATTATGCCGCGCTCCTGACCGCCACTAAGGCGGCGGCGGCCCAGTGCGGCGCAACCGGATCGTTGGCGCCGGCTCGCGCCAAGCTAGCTCGCCTGCGCGCTGACGTGGCCGCGCTGCAAACCTGGCGCCAGGCCAGCCTTGCAGTCGATCTGCAGACACTCAGTAAGGCCTCGTCATCATGACTCATCACCGTACTGCCGCTACTCGGCCTACCGCGGCCGATGTCCTCGAGCCGTCCGCCCCAGTGTCTCATTCAGCTCATCCTCGTCATCGGCCGCACAAGCATCACCGCGCGCTCACCTGGGTGGTCGCTCTCCTGAGTTCAGCGCTTATCGTGGCGCTGGTCTTGGCCTTTGGCAGTGGTCCGTCCGTACCGCATTTGGTAGCCCCCAGCGGCTCCATGGCTGGTGATATCAAGGCCGCCAACCTCGGTCTCGGTCAAGATTTTGATCAGCTCTCGGCTGGCCTCCCGACCAACGACCAGCTTAATGAAGCCAGCCTAACTCAATAAATTCTAGCCCTAAACGATTTTGCCCCGCCGAAACCACCAACCACTCCTGCGGTCAGCTGTCTCGGCGGGGCTCCTGGCTTGATCAGTCGTCGACACCGGCGATCTTGCGGGTTACAGCGGCGGCCCTTGCGGCGCAGCCACTGCAGATAGTGCCCGCATCCTTTACTTCAACCTGCTTGCAGTTCTCGTACTTGGGCTTGGCCGGGGGCATATTAACCATGGTGACTCACTTCCGTTCATCAGCTAGCAATAATCTCTTCGTCGACAAGCTGGACGAGCGGGCTCGATGGGTTCTCGCCCCGCAGAGCCAGCCCCTGGTGAAATAGAGCTAGCCGAACTGCATCAAGGTACACGGGACCAAAGCTGGGCCAGGCCTTCAACCAGTCGGCCGTCACATCGCGCAGATCCTGCGCCGAGGCGATGTTCATTTTGGCCAACAGCGGTAGAAGCTGATGTTTCAGGTAGCCTCCCAGGGGCGTCAGCAAATCCTCGATCGGTATATCTCGAGGCGTCGCCAGATACATACTAGCAACTGCCAGTCGGCCTCGTTCCAGCAGGCTTTTGACCGCCCGAGGCGTCAGACTGGTGGCCTGCGCAATCTCGCCGAGTGGCTGATGGCTCAGCCCGTCAAGGCCGTAGTACAGCTTAAGGACGCGCTGAACCGTCTCGTCCAGCCTGTTGACCAGACTCAGCCTGGTCTGCCACCAGGCTGGGCTGTAGCAGTTTGGCAGCTCGGGGTTTCGGGCCAGCGTGACCTTTTGTGGCCGCCACACCTCTTCTCCGGCCAGGGCCAGACCATGATAGCTCAGGCTCACTCGAACGAGGTCGACAAACGCCTTGCTAAAGCCGGGCCAGACGAGAAGCCAGTCTTTGGCGGTGCCCGTGAGGTCACGAAGGGTATGAATGCCCATGTCGTGAAGCAAGTCCAGAATCCTAGCAGCCTCAAGCTGCCGGTGGGTAGCAAATTTTAGCTCCCGAATCGATCGGCAGGCCGACAGCTCATCGGTTGGCCTTGCCTTATCCTGAGCTTGAGCGGCTACATATGCTCGCTGAATCCGCTTTTCGATGGTCCTGCGGCTTAGCCCAACTTGCCTTTCTAGCTGAAGATAGGTAAGAGCGGGCCCGTCCAGGCCATAATAGCGGCGGATGAGGCTTTGCACCTGGGGGTGAAGTCGCTCGAGAAGCTCCTGATGTGCCTCCCACCAGCGACCAGTAATCTGCTTGATCTGGGTAGGAGACAGCGTAGGCACAGCACCTGGTCCCTTCGCACATAGAGGCGTCCCGGACTGGACGCCAGGACGACTATACAATAAATTCCATAGAAAAGTGAAGCAGCATCTCGCCAGGGGCTTATCTATTGCCTGTCCTTGACTCTTCCGCAGCAATCAGCATATTAAATAAGCCCTCGGATGAGCGCGCTCGAGGCGCCCAGTTTAATCGGAACCAGCAAGGAGCCCCATTTATGGCGGAGATTCCTGACGAAGAGACCAGCCCGCGACCTAACCGGTTGACGTTCGAACAACAGCAAGCACGGCAGGCCGCTGCCCCGGTCGATGCCGGTGGGAATCCGCGGCTTCCACGCTGCAAGAACTGCGTATGCGGCGGCTGTACCCTCGGCATAGGCTGTGAGGGTTGCACGACCTGTAATCCACCGAGCTAGTCTGCCGCAGCACACACTGTCGTAATGATCGCTCGGCGCCGGGTGGCGTCGATTACTAGTTGCGATAGGCTCAGTCGGGATTGGGCAAGACCTCGCCCAATCCCGGCTTTTGTTGGAGGCGACTCTAGGATAGCCCTAGCTCGCGCCAAAGCGCTTCATCGTGCCTTTTCAGGTCATTTTTCGCGTTACGGAGACGGATTTCCAGCCTGTAACGATCTCCTGGCCCGAGACCAGCCTCTTGTAGTTTCTCGGTAGCCGCCTCAATCACACCCACGAGGTGCGTGGCCATCGGGTCTTCCTGATGCGACTCGCCGCTAGCGTCTGACACGACCCATTCCTTTGCTCCGCGATTTCTGTCCTGCGGGCATGCAGGACAGAAGGGCAGAGTAAAAGCTTGGCTGCTTACCATCGGCCGCCTGGGCAATAGTTAAGAATAATTCCTTGGTAGGCCCGGCTGGATTCGAACCAGCGACCAGTACCTTATAAGAGTACCGCTCTAACCGCTGAGCTACGGGCCCGGATTGAATCAGTATATAATACTTTTGTATGAAGATGGCCAACCTCGGGCGCAAGCTCCTCAAGTTTCGGTTTAATCTCGTCAACGCACTCAATGTGGCGGGGGCGGTGGTGATTGTGTATTTGCTGGTGACGCTGATTCAGACGATTAAGCAAAACTACGACCTAAATATGCAGAGTAATCAGCTAAAGTCGGAGATATCGCTACTGCAAGACCAAAACGACGAGCTAAGCTATAACATTCAGTACTACAAGACCGACTCGTTTAAGCAGCGCGAGGCACGCTCCAAGCTGGGCTTGCAGCTGCCCGACGAGCACGAAGTGGTGCTGCCCGAGCCAACGGCCACCCCGGCGCCGGCGGCCGACGCCCAGACCAAGTCGACCAAGAAACGCTCAAACGTGCAGCAATGGCTCGACTTCTTGGCCGGCAATAGCTAAGATTTAGCGCGCGACGCTCGCAGAGTGAGCATGAGTGCACCAGCGGCCCACCACCAAGCGGCTAGCCCAAGCACAAAACCCACTACCGGTACGCTACAGACGAGCAACAGGGCGGGCACGCCGATAACGCCGGCCCAGGCCACCGAGCCTTGGTGCCACTTAAATTGGTTGAGTAGCCAAGCGCCCACTGCTATGGCCGCCTTGGTGAGCAAGAATGGAATCAGTACCAACCAGCCGACGCCGGCCAGTAGCGCTAGTGGCGCGCCCACTACCGTGAGACTCACCACTATCAGCACGAACGGCAGCGCCAGTGCCATTAGTGCGCCCCAGCCTAGGCTGACCCAAGGCCGCTGGCGCATGGTGGTGGTAACGCCAGCCAGACGGCGTGGCGCCAGCTTGGCTAGCAGTAGGGCCAGAATAATACCCACCACCGACCAATACAAGTAATTGCCCAGCCAAGCCATAAACAGTTGGCGTGGCTCCGGGTGTTGCGGCTGCGGTGGCAGATGATGGTGAACGTCGCCCTTCACCTTATTAGGCGCCAGGGTGACAGCGTTGGTGCTGGTGTAGTCCAGGTCGCCGGCCACGCGCGCGCTGGCGCCAAGCGTCAGGTTCTCGATTTGGGTGGTAACGCTGCCGCTGACCGGCGCGTTAATGGTGAGGTTCTGGCCGGCGCCGTAGGCGTCGTGGCTAATGGGGCCGTTCAGGGTGGCCGTTTGGGCCGCAAAGCCCACCTCGCCCAGCACCCGACTGGCCGCCTGCAGAGCCAACGACTGAGCGGCCACCGTGACATTGCGCCCCACCGAGTTGCTAATGCTTACGCTCTGGCCCACCGCTCGCACGCTGCCGGCCACCGGCCCGTTAATCGTGACTGTCTGGCCGGCGCAGAGCACGTCGCCATGGACCGAGCCGTTTACGGTGATGGTCTGGCCGCCGCAGACCAGATCGCCCTCCACATCGCCGTCGATGCTCACCGTTTGGCCGCTGGCATACAGTGTGCCTTGGTGCGTTTTGCCCTTAGCTAAGGTTACGCTATCGCCCGTTAGAGTGCCAAAGGCTAGCGCCAAGCCGGGCACAAAGGCCAGCATTGCCACCAACGCACCCACCTTTAGCCATGAGCTAAATCGCTTTGTCATCATCGTATCCCACTTTATAGTGCTACCATAGGTTAATTTGAACGATGATGATAGTGGTATTTCTTCCAACAAAGCCTCGCCGCCGCGAGTGCCACCTTGACGATGATGGACTAATCTGCTAAATTAATCAGCGGTAGACAACGCGGGGTGGAGCAGTCCGGTAGCTCGCTGGGCTCATAACCCAGAGGTCGTAGGTTCAAATCCTGCCCCCGCTACCAGATATGTATCTTTCAAACCGCCCCTGACCAGAGAAATCTGGTCAGGGGCGGTTTGATGTGCGCCGTCCGTGCCGTCATCGCCAAGCGTCGCCAGAATCGCGCAGAGGTTTTCGTTGCAGGTATTAATTTTCTACTATCTTTCTTTCGCGTTTTTAATCCTTTACTTCTCAAACCGCTAGGCTTATCCTGGGGTACGGTAAACAGAGGTCAGATCATGGCTCGTTCGGCAAACAACTCCTCTCGCTCGACGCGCACCTATGCGCTTCTGGGCATAGGCGGGGCCTCGGTGCTCCTAAACGTGGCGTTGCTCAGCTATTGGTACTACCTGGTCAATATCAACCAGGCGCCACTCGCTCAGATCGTGGTCACGCACCGCTGCAACGAACCCGGCTACTCGCAGTGGATGCACCAGATCGACCAGACCAGTAGTAATCCAACTCAGGACAAGAAGTTTGGGGCAGCCGCAGAGTGCTTTACGGACTACCAGACAGGCAAGCAGCTTGATCTAGGCAGCTTGCGGCCGCAGACTGGCGGAATTCAGGTGCTGCCAGCGCATCCGTAGTAGCACATCTGTGTAAAGTGGTAAATCGGGTAAGGCTTCAAGATCGATAGCCGGGCAGAATCAGAATCCGATGGGGCGCAATCAGAGCGGTAGTGTAGCCGGAGGAGTCGGCGATGAACTCCTCCGGCCACAGGCGCGACGGTTTGTGGTTGTGGCGTGGGTTAGCGCAGGACGGCTCGCACCGCGTTGGCGATGATGGTCTGGCCGACTGCGGTGGGGTGGAGCTGACCCGGAGTGCCGGGTAGCTGCAGCGGCACCGGCATCTCGAGCGGCACCACGGTGACGTGCGGGAAGTGGCTGCCGACCTCAGCGATCATGCTGTTGAGGGCGCCCCGCCAGAGCCGATATTGGTCCTGCTCGTCGGGCGTAAAGCCCAACTGGGCCGGCGTGAACGGCAGACCGGCAAAGATGTCGTAGTACTCCAAGAGTACGATCTGCTGCGGTTGGGCCAGCTCCAGGCCGGCCAACGAGATGGCCAATCCCACCCGCGCTCGCTCCAGGTTGGCGGCAAAGGCGGCTCGGTTCTCCGGCGTAGCGCAATTGGTCGCCACGCACTGAGCGATGAGGCCGCTCCAGTTCACATCGTTCGCCCCGACGATGCCCACGGCCACGCGTGCCCGCGGCTGCTGATAGGTTTGCAGCAGCTGCGATGGCACGGTGGTGCCGTTGGCCATTTGGTTACCCACTACGCCGTGCCAGGTGGTGGCGCCGGCGCAGGCCAGGTTGGTGGTGGGCGCGTGGAGCGCTGCGCCCAATTGCGCCACAAACGATTGTGGCGATCGCCCGCAGGCCGCATCGAACGGCCCGGCGGGGCTCGTGGATCCCAGGCCGACGCCCGCCGCTATCGAGTCGCCCCAGCCCAGGATGCTGATGGCCTCCTCGGTCGCGACCGCTCGTATCGGCGCCGCTTGAGCAGGCGCTGCCGCTGCGGCCATTACTCCTAGTGTGAGCGCCAGCGCGGCCAGTATTCTCCTTGCGCGCAACAGCCTCTCCTCTTTTTGTCGAAGGTTGCGGAATCCCGCTCTCGCATTGTAGAGGCTGCCTGGGGTCTCGCCAAATCGGCCAAATGCCGCTATAATGGTCAGGTTAAAACCTGGCTGCGTAGCTCAGTGGTAGAGCAGAGGACTCATAAGCCTTTGGTCGGTAGTTCGAATCTACCCGCAGCCACCAGAAATTATGACAAAAAAGACCCCGAGCCGGGTCTTTTTTGTACGTTAGCAAGCAGAAGCCCTGGTGTGCGTTGGGAGCACACCAGGGCGGTGGGTGGGAGCGAGCTCGCGAACGAGTCTGCGCTACGTTAGAGTCCATGTCTCCTCATCATTACGGGGATGGTGACAACCATCACCTTGAGCAGGCCGAGAATGGTGCGGGTGGCGGCAAACTCCTCGTCGAACTGGCGAGCCAGTCGGAGCATCGTCTGATGGTCGCTGGGCGTCTCGATGACCGCCCGCTCGACCTCCGGTCTGGTCTGGGCGTAGCCGGTGATGCCGGGGCCCTGGCGGAACATGTGGGGATACTGGCTCAGCGCCAGCTCGATGCCGCCAGGTAACTCCGTCTCGGGCATCGGCCGATAACCCACCACGTTCATCTGGCCCGCGAGGACGTTGAAGAACTGTGGCAGTTCGTCGAGATGGCTCGGTCTCAGAAAGCGCCCCAGCCAGGTACGGTTGTCGTCGTTTGAGGTGACGAAGCCGCCGTCGAGGTGCTTGAGCGTCCGGAACTTGATGGGCCGGAAGAGCCGGCCGTCACGGCCGACGCGCTCGGGGCGAAAGAATAGCGGCCCAAAGTCGCCGCTGAACCACATGGCCAGCCGCACCAACAGGCAGGCCACCACGGCGACCAGTGCGCCCATGGCGGCGACGCTGTAGTTGAGCGTCCAGCAGGCCGCGGCGTTGGTCGCGACGCGCCAGGTGTGCGACTCGATCTGAGCAGTGGGCGCGTAGCCAGAGACGGACATCGAGGCCTCCCAGTAGGGTAGGAAGATGGGAAAGGACGTTTGTGAATTATAACATATATCACTAATTATGCAATGGTTTTAATATTGACATTCAACATAGGGCGTGTCAGTATAGGAAATAATCTACTGCTCGTGGGTAGGTCTTTGACGGTAAGAGAGTAACTAGCTCCCGGATGCGAGCCGCCGGCCAGAATGTGGCGATTGGCACCCGGGAGCTATAGAATCTGAGGAGGCGTCATGAGCAACCGCGACAGCTAGCACTGGCAGCTTCCTCAGGACCGGGATCCTGGTCCCCCGACGAAGGGAGGAGGGGCAGGTGCCACCACTGCACGACACGTAGGTGCCGCCATGGTTTCCGTAGCGCCCGCGGCAATGGGCGCAATGCAAGTGGTACCCCCTGTGCTACCGCAGGGAGCGGTAGCGCAATTTAAGGACGTGGCCGAAGGCCGCCATAGAGCGTTGATCTCTCGAGCCACGCGCACGCTTGCTGGGCTACCGTTCACGGGTTTGGCCCCCTGAGTTTGAAGGGAAACCAGATGAGGCGAAGACAGGCATCGCTCCGCTAGCAGCGAAGCTTCCGGTGCTGGCACCGGAGATTTCACTGCTTTGCGACCCGTACTGGCGTTGGGTCGCCGCGTGGCGGAGGGCCTCCCCGGGTCCTCCGCCACACCGCCAACCTCATTCTCGGCTGTTTTACTGCTATTATTCATGACCAAACGGCCCTTATGGGCTGTTTTTTTAGTGCCCGGCGGCCGGCAATTGTGTATGATAGGATCCATGGAAACCGACGCTCCAGTTACCAAGGCCCGCGCCGACCGTGCCACCGTGGTGCTGCGCTGGGCGGTGGGCGTGGTGCTGGCGGCCGTGGTGGTGCTGGCCGGGTTGGCGGCTGTTGCTTACGCACAGACTCCCGAGGGCATTCGCCATCCCGCCGGTACGCACTATCACTTCCGATTGCAGCTTATCGTGGGCGGCCAGGCGGTCAATTTTGGCTCGGCCGCGTACCAAACGCCGCTCAATCACGACATCTGCACCGCCAAGCTCACTAATGAGCCGATCCATTTTCACGATAATCTCGACCAGTTTGCTCATATTCATTGGGCACATATTACCGGCGGCCTTTTTCTCAAGAATTACGGTTGGAATCTGGTGGGCGGGCTGTCCGGTGTGCTTGGCTATCGATTCGACCAGTTGCCCAAGGTGACTGCTGTGCCAATTCACGGCCACGTCCTGCCCGCGCCGCCGGCCGGGGCTCATTACTATATTTACACCGGCGATCAAACCAGCTATCAGCAGCGCAATTGGAACGATTTCTTGCATCAAGACATTAACGTGTTCTTTGGCCACCCCACCATCTCGGCGGCTCAACCAACCAGCCAGAGCTGGTGGTTATGGCTGGTGCCAACCGCCTCCGCTCACGGCGACGAGACTGAGCTGACCGAGCTCAATCATGTCGTGGGCAGCGCGGTTATTTTTGTTCAGCCAGAGGCGCCGACCGCCGCCCAGATCAAAGACCGCTTTAACCACCTGATACCGCTGCCCACGAGTACTTGTGGTGGCTAAGCCGCGCTCGGCAGCGTATACTAGATAGGTATTCCGAACGGCCGCTCGTAGCCACCAAGCCGCGGGCAGGCCCCATTGCTGTAATAAACGTAGGATGAATATGAAGTTGAAGAAGAGTACTCGAGGCTTTCTGTTTTTGATAGGAGCGATCCTGGTGGCGGCCGTGCTGCTGGTAATCTCGCTGCCTAGCACTCGCACCGAGCAGGTCTCGTTGTCGCAGATCGTCGATGAGGCCAAGAATGGCAAGGTGGATCGCATTCAAGTGGATGGCGCCACGCTCACTGCCACGCTCAAGGATGCCAGTGCCCCCAAGCAGATTGCCTACAAAGATAGCGCCCAGGCTAGCCTGGTAAAAGACTACGGTCTCGATCCGAGCAAGGTTACGATCGACCCCAAGAACCCCGATAACGGCAATAGCCGGCTGCTCGATGTGGCGCTAACGTTGCTGCCAGTACTCATTATCGTGGGCTTCTTCTACTTTATGATGCGGCAGGCTCAAGGGCAGGGTAATCAGGCCATGAACTTTGGCAAGAGCCGCGCCCGGCTGTACGGCAGCGACAAGAAAAAGGTGACCTTTAAGGAGGTAGCCGGCGCCGACGAGGCTAAGCAAGAGCTAACCGAAATTGTAGAGTTCCTTAAGTATCCCGCTAAATTTGAGGCGCTGGGAGCCAAGATTCCCAAGGGCGTGCTGTTGTTTGGCCCTCCCGGCACCGGCAAGACGCTGCTGGCGCGGGCCGTAGCAGGCGAGGCTGGCGTGCCGTTCTTCTCCATCGCTGGGTCGGACTTTGTGGAGATGTTTGTGGGTGTGGGTGCTAGCCGTGTGCGCGATCTCTTTATGAAGGCCAAGAAGAACGCGCCTTGCATCATCTTTATCGATGAGATCGACGCCGTGGGGCGCCAGCGTGGCACCGGCATGGGCGGCGGTCACGATGAGCGCGAGCAGACGCTTAACCAGATTCTGGTGGAGATGGACGGCTTTGAGCAGGGCACCAATGTGATTGTGATGGCGGCCACCAACCGGCCCGATGTGCTCGACCCGGCACTGCTGCGGCCCGGCCGGTTCGACCGCCGCGTCACGCTCGACTCGCCCGACTACAAGAGCCGTCTGGCCATTCTCGAGGTTCACTCGCAGGGCAAGCCGCTCAGCTCGGACACCGATCTGGATGAGATCGCCAAGAAGACGCCTGGTTTTAGCGGCGCCGACCTCGAGAACCTGATGAACGAGGGCGCCATTCTGGCCGCGCGCCACGACAAAAAGAAGATCAATCAGCACGACCTGACCGCCTCGCTCGAGAAGGTGCTGATGGGTCCCGAGCGCAAGACGCACATTATGAACGCGGCCGAGAAGAAGATCGTGGCCTACCACGAGGCCGGCCACGCCATCGTGGCGCATATGTTGCCGCACTGTCACCCCGTTAATAAGGTCTCGATCATCTCGCGTGGCCGAGCTGGCGGCTTTACCTGGACGCTGCCCGAGGACGATCGTCACCTTAACTCGGTGGCCGACTTTAAGGATGATCTAGCTCAGCTGGTGGGCGCCCGATTCGCCGAACAGATCGTCTTTGGCGAGAGCGCCGTTACCACCGGCGCCTCCGATGACCTACAGAAGGCCACTCAGCTGGCCCGCCACATGATCATGGACTACGGCATGAGCGAGAAGCTGCCCAACCGCGTCTTTGGTTCGCAGAGCGACGCCGTGTTCTTGGGCCGCGAGCTGGGCGAGCAACGCAACTACTCCGAGGATGTGGCCAAGATCATCGACGAAGAAGTAGCTAAGCTCATCAACGAGGCGGGCGAGCGGGCCCAGGCTGTCATCACCGCTAACCGCGACAAGCTCGATAAGATCGCCGCCAAGCTCATCAAAGATGAAGTGATCGACAAAGACGAGTTTATCGAGCTGGTCGGCCCGCGGCCGCACGAGCCCAAGAAGGCCGATCCGCGCGAGCCCGGTGCGCCCGAGCAAGAGATCGGCCCCGGTATCACCGGCGCAGCGGCCACTACGGAGCAGTAGGTAAGTACATCAAGGAGGCCACATGGCGGACAAATCATCGACTCGCGAAGAGTTTCAGCTGAATGGCGAACAACTGATCGCTAAGGTCAAGGAGCTCATCAAAGAGGGTAACGTTCGGCGCATTAGCATTAAGAGCAAAGAGGGTAAGACGCTGGTAGAGATGCCCCTAACTATTGGCGTGGTGGGTGCGGCTGTGGCACCGGTGCTGGCGGCTGTGGGTGCCATCGCGGCGCTGGTTACTGAGTGCAGCATTGTGGTGGAGCGCGATGAGGCACCCACCGAGGGCCACCGGGGCTAACCAATGGTAAACCAGGCTAAGCGGCTGCTGGGCCGAGCCAATCAGCGTCAAACCGTGGGTGCTGCGGCGCTGATGATCTCGGCAGCGTACTTGCTGTCGCGACTGCTCGGCCTGCTGCGCGATCGCCTGTTGGTAACCCACTACGGCATTGGCCCAGTGGCCGATGCCTACAATGCCGCCTTTCGGCTACCCGAGATGCTCTTTACACTACTGGTATCAGGCGCCTTTGCGGTTGCCTTTATTCCGATTCTGGCCAAGCACCTGCAGACCGAGCAGCGTAAGCAGGCGTGGGAGCTCACCTCCACGCTGCTCAACTTGTTGGTCCTGGCTACGGTTGGTGGCGGCATCATCATTGGCATCTTTGCCGATCCGCTCACCACGCTGATTAGCCCTGGCTTCGACCCATTCCGTCACCAGCTGGCGGTTAATCTAACGCGCATCATGCTCATTTCGCCGGTGATGTTTGCTGTCTCGAGCGTGTTGGGGAGCGTGCAGCAGGCCTTCAATCGGTTCCTCATCTTCTCACTCGCTGGAGTCTTCTACAACGTTGGCATTATCGTGGGCATCCTGTGGTTGTCGCCGCACGCGGGCATTTATGGTGTGGCCTGGGGCGTGGTAATCGGCGTGGTATTGCAGGCGCTGCTGCAGGGGCTGGGGCTGATGGGGCTCGGCTTCCGTTATCGGTTGCAGTTAAATCTGCGGCTGAGCGGCGTGCGCCAGACGCTCAAGTTGATGTTGCCGCGCAGCATCGATCAAGGCATCGACCAGATCAACTTTGCGGTCGGTACCATCATTGGCTCAACGCTGCACGAAGGCTCGATCGCAGCCTTTACCTATGCCAATAATCTTAAGAACGTGCCGCTGGTGCTGATCGCTAGTTCTATTACGACGGCAGTGTTTCCCCGGCTAGCGACGCGGGCGGCCGAGGGCGCGCGGACCGAGCTGATCGAAACCTATGTGCAGACCGCCCGGCTGATTCTGTTTATGGCCGTGCCGGCGGCCGTCTTTACGGTTATCGGCCGGGGGTATTTGGTGCGCTTACTGTATGCTTCGGGCAGTCTGGAAACGGCCAACACACTGGGCTGGTTCGCTGGTACCATTATTTTTACCAGCTTGTTCTTTCTGGTGTCGCGTATTTATTACGCCATGCAGGATACGCGTACGCCGCTGTACTTGAGCTTGGCGAGCGTGCCGATCGATATTGTGCTAAGTATTGTGCTGGCGCGGCGCTACGGCGTGGCCGGTCTGGCCATGAGCGCCAGCATTGTGGCGGCGCTCGAGACTATAGCGCTCATGGTGATTCTGCGGTTGCGTCAAGGCCGCTTTGGCGAGCGCGCCATCTGGAGCGGGGCCTGGCGCATGGGTATCGCAGCGGCTATTATGGCGCCGGTGCTGTATCTGTCCATTAGTCACTTATTGCCACTCTATGCCATTGACCGTGGCTTCTGGGTGCTGGCGCCCAAGTTCGCCTTATTACTTATCATTGGCTTAACGGCTTATTTGGCGCCATGTTACATTTTGGGCCTTAAAGAAGCCAGTAATATCGTGGCTCGCATTAAGGACATCATGGTTCGATCGCTTAACTTGACTTAGCCAGCTCGATGAATCGGGCGACCAGAGCGGGCCAATCGAGGCCGGCGGTGGCGGCAGCCTTGGGGAAGAGGCTCTGAGCCGTGAGACCAGGTAACGTGTTGGTCTCTAGGATAAAGAGGCGGTGGTCGGCCGTAATCATGATGTCGGTGCGGGATAGGTGGCGGCAGCCGGCCAGGCGATGGGCGGCCTCGCCTAGCTGCTGAGCGGCGCGCTGATCGGCGGGGGTGATGTGCTGAGGCGGACAGAGTTCGGCCGTGGCACCGTTGTATTTATTGTCATAATCGAACTCTTGCCCCTGCGGCGGAATAATCTCAACTACCGGCAGCGCGGTGTCGTCGAGCACGGCCACGGTGGCCTCGGTGCCGTCGATGAGCTCTTCGAGCAGCATGGTGGGGTAGCGATCAAAGGCGGCGGTCAGGCCCGTGGGGAGATGAGCTGGGTTGCGAACGATAAAGGTATCGACGCTTGAGCCGCCGTCGGTTGGCTTGAGGACAAATGGCCGTTTCGCTAGCGGCGAGCTGGCCAAGCCAGCCGCATCGACCACCGCCGCGGCAGGCGTGGGTAGCTGATGCCGGCGCAGCAACGTCTTAAAGGCCGATTTATCAAAGCAGAGTCGCGAGGCCGCCGGTCCCGAGCCTAGATAGGGTATGCCGGCGGCCTCCAGCTGGTCTTGAATCTGGCCGTCTTCGCCGCCCACCCCATGCAGAATCGGCAGTACCACATCGGCGGCTTTTATGGCTGTCGATAACTGGGCAGCTTGATCGCGCGGATCGAGCTCCGTCACCTCGTGTCCCAACTGCCGGGCCGCCGCCGCTACGGCCGCACCCGACCGCAACGATACCTCTCGTTCGTCTGAACTGCCGCCGCAAAGCACTAAAATCTTCATAGCGTCAGCATATCAAATAGCCCGGCGACCTGCACGCACGGCTGGTCTGCTACAATTGGGACATGACGGCACAAACAGGTATTCCAGAATCGCAGTGGGACGAGCAGGTGGCGCGGCTCGGTGGCCACTTGTACCAGAGCCGGGCGTGGGGGCAGTTTCAGGCAGCTCAAGGGCGAGCGGTCTGGACCGAGGCGGCGGCCGACTGGAGCTGGCTGGCGGCTCTGCGGCGCGGCCGCGGCGGTATCACATACTTGTATGCTGCCTACGGTCCAACGGTGCGCCAGAGTGGCCTAGCTGACGCCCTAGCCTCACTGGCCGCGGCTGGCCGGGCGGCCGGCGCTGACTTTGTGCGCCTGGAACCGATGGGTCAGGTTGAGGCAGACCAGCTGATCGCCGCCGGTGCTCGCCCTGTAGCCGACGTCCAGCCGCGCTATCGGCTGGTGCTAGACATCACCGCCTCCGAGGCCGACTTGCGCCACAACATTTCGTCCAGCAATCGTAATCTCATCAACACAGCCGAAAAGCGCGGCTTATCGTTTGTAATCAGCCAAGATCCGGCTCAGATGGCCGACTACCTGGCCATGCAGCGCGAAACTGCCGCTCGCGATGCCTTTAGGCCTCAATCTGACCAGTACTATGATCACTTAGCGCAGAGTCTTCTACCAAGCGGAGCGGCCAAACTCTACTTTGTCTATTACGAGGGCCAGCCTGTCGCCAGTGCCATCTGCGCCGATTTTGCTGGCACGCGCTACTACGTGTATGCCGCCACTTACCCCCAACAAAACCGGCAGCTCAAGGCCGCCATCGCCTTGCTTTGGTGGATGATTATGGACGCTAAAGCCCAGGGCCTAACCCACTTTGATTACGGCGGCATCGCGCCCGACGATCAGCCCAACCACGCCTGGGTCGGCCATACCAAATTTAAGCGTTCGATCGGTGGCGAGACCGTTGCTACTATCGGCACATGGGACCTACCTCTGAAAGCTGGCAAATATCGGCTCTACCAGCTGGCTCGCAAGGTGGTGCCATTATGAGATATGCTACCGGCGAAGAGCTAGCGCGTTGGGATGAGCTAGTGGCGGCCAATCCCGATGGGGGTAATGTGCTGCAGACGCAGGTTTATGGCGAGTTTAAGGCCGCTTACGGCTGGCGCCCCCAGCATATTATTCATCAGCTGCCGGAGGCCACCGTGGCGGCGCTGTATCTGGCGCGAACCGTACCGGGCCTCGGCGAGCTGTGGTATGCGCCCAAGGGCCCCGGTGTGGTGTCGGTGGTGCAGCTACAGGCGGTGTTGGCTGACCTTCAAGCGCCTCGGGCCTTCATGCTCAAGCTCGAGCCAGACCTGGCGGCCGAAACTACGCGTGTGTCCGAGCTTCAGCATCTGGGTCTGGTCAAGGCCAAATTTGATTTGCAATGGAATCGCTATACAGTAGTTATCGACCTGCGCCCCAGCGAAGATGACATCTTGGCCGGCTTTAAGCAGAAGACGCGCTACAACATTCGCCTGGCCGAGCGCAAAGGCGTGCAGGTGCAGCCGGTGGAGTTAACCGAGGCCAATATTACTCAAATGTATGACCTGATGCTGGCGGTACAGGCACGAGCGGGCTTCTACATGCGCTCACGGGATTACTTGGCTCGGTTCTGGCAGATGCATACGGAAGCCGGCCATGGGCAGCTCTTTTTTGCCACCTACCAAGGCCAGGTGCTGGCGGGCATCTTTGCTCTGTACGAGGGTAAGCAGGGACTCTACAAAGACGGCGGCTCCGTTCGCGACCACCCCGAGTTGCAGGCGCCCTACCTGCTGCAGTGGGAGGTGATGCGCTGGCTGAAGGCCCAGGGCTGTCGTGAGTACGACCTGCACGGAACGCCACCGCGCCACCGCCTCGATGACCGCAGTCATCCGCTGGCCGGGCTAGCTCAATTTAAGACCGGCTTCAATCCTGGCCACCTCACCGAGTACGTTGGCGTCTACGACCTGCCGCTCAAGCCGTTGCAGTACCAGCTGTGGCAGCGCGCGGGCGAGAAACTGGTGGCTGGCTACTCGTTTCGGGTTAAGCACGAGTTGTACTACTAATAGCCTTAACCGTGAGTTCGGGGTATAATCAATCATCGTGAATCAAGCCCATACCCGAAATTTTTGTATTATTGCGCATATCGACCACGGCAAATCGACGCTGGCCGACCGTATGCTCGAGCTTACCGGCACGGTAGAGAAACGCGCCATGCAGGCTCAGCTGCTCGATAGCATGGATCTGGAGCGCGAGAAGGGCATCACCATTAAGCTGCAGCCGGTGCGCATGCGGTGGACGCCAAGCATGCCTGGTGGTGAGAGTGGGGCCGACGCAGAGGCGATTAATGCTGCGCCCGCCGGCGTTGGTAAAGACGATGCTTCGAGGGAAGAGGTGCCTCAAGTTCGCCGGCCAGCAGCGTTAATTGGCTCGGAGCAACCTACCTACACCCTCAACCTCATCGACACCCCCGGCCACGTTGACTTTAGCTATGAGGTCTCGCGTAGCCTGGCCGCCTGCGAAGGCGCCGTGTTGGTGGTGGACGCTTCGCAGGGTATTCAGGCGCAGACATTGGCCAATGTCTACCTGGCGATCGAGGCCGGCCTCACTATTATCCCGGTGCTCAATAAGATTGACCTGCCGGCGGCCGATCCGGAGCGAGTGGCGGCTGAGGTCTCCAGCTTGCTTGGCTGTGATCCAGATAGCATTCTGCGCGTCTCGGGCAAGACTGGCGCTGGCGTAACCGAGTTGCTCGATGCTATCGTGGCGCAGATTCCGGCGCCTCAGGGTGAGGCGGAGGCGCCGCTCCGAGCGCTCATCTTCGACTCGATCTACGACGAGTACCGCGGCGTTATCCTGTTTGTGCGCGTCGTCGATGGCGCGTTGCACAAGGGCGACACACTCAAGCTGATGGCCACCCGCGCCACCGGCCTGGCCGTTGAGTCTGGCATTTTTATGCCCAAGCAGACGCCGACGGCCGAGATCGCCACTGGCCAGATCGGCTACGTTGTCACCAACCTTAAATCTATCGCCGAGGCTCGGGTGGGCGATACCGTTACACTGGTGGCTGCGCCGGCTGTCGAGGCGTTGCCGGGCTACCGTCAGGTTAAGCCGTTTGTATTTGCCGGCTTCTTCCCCAGCTCGGGCGAGCAATACCCCGACCTCAAGGACGCGCTCGAGAAGCTTAAGCTTAACGATGCGGCGCTGCTGTACGAGCCCGAGTCGTCGCAGGTGTTGGGCTTTGGCTACCGCGTCGGCTTTTTGGGCCTGCTCCATCTCGATATTATCAAAGAGCGCCTGGAGCGCGAGTACGGCCTCGACCTGGTCGTTACCAGCCCCAGCACCGACTACATTGTGCACGAAACCGATGGCAGCGAGCGTACCATTCGCAGCGCCGCTGAGCTGCCCGACGCCTCCAAGATCGACTACATTCGCGAGCCGTGGATTGGTGGTGAGGTGGTGGTGCCCAACGAGTACGTCGGCGGTGTCATTCAGCTGATCAACCGCGTTCGTGGTCGTCAATCCAACCTGAGCTACCTCGACGAGACACTCGCATTGGTTGCCTTTGAGGCGCCGCTAGCCAACGTACTCACCGACTTTTATGACGCACTCAAGTCGATTACCTCGGGTTATGGCAGCTTTAACTACGAGTTGGGCGATTACCGCCGCGAGAACTTGGTGCGGCTCGATATTTTGGTAGGCGGTGAGATGATCGATAGTCTCAGCCTGGTCATTCACCGCGATGAGGCCTATCGCGCCGGCAAAGAGATCGTCGACAAGCTCAAAGAGATCATCCCCAAGCAGCTCTACGAGGTCAGCCTGCAGGCGGCCATCGGTGGCAAGATCATCGCTCGCGAAGACGTTAAGGCCATGCGCAAAGACGTGACGGCCAAACTCTACGGCGGTGATGTCACCCGCAAAAACAAGCTGCTGGACAAGCAAAAGAAAGGCAAAAAGCGCATGAAACGTATCGGCAAGATCGATATCCCGGCCGAGGCGTTTATGGTGCTGGTGCGCAAGGATGGATAATCGGGAGGAGAGCAACAAGGCGCCTTATGGAAAGTCAATCAAGTAATAAATTTAGCAAAAATGCTGAAGTTGCTGTGCAGCTTGCCACTGACCGGCGTGTGTCAACTAGGGCTCTTATCGAAGCTTACGTATCAGAAAGAATCAAGTTCCTGGCAGACCTTGCGGGTTACTCACTTGCGGGGTTGGGAGGGTCTCTTATGATAGTGACTACCAATCCAGGCCCTATTATTAAACCCCCCCCAGCACTTTTCTATGTAGCATCAGCTGGCTTCATACTAATTATCGCGATCACACTTATTATGCGCGGAATATGGATTGGGTACTTAATGAGTGCTTACACGTACATTGAATTAAGATATGGATGGTTAGCCGGAGCGGCAAGGGGGTCAGTTACTCAGTCCTGACGATCCAGTTGTCCAGGCGAGGCTTAGTGAGGAGCTGGGTGCACCCCACGAGGTTCCGGTGGCCTCCTCGGTAGTCGAAGGTATTACGAATAGCATTAGCGCCCTCTTTATTGGTTCACTTCTTTTGTTTGTAATGGCATTGGTTTTTAAAATTCAGGCTTGATTAAATCCTCAGTGTAATTACAATGTAATCATGAACAAGCTCGCCGTGGCCGCCAAGTTAATCCAGATCGGTAACTCGCGCGGGGTGCGGTTGCCCAAGGAGCTGATTGAGCAGGCGGGCCTGGGCGATGAGATAGAGCTAGTGGTACGCGACGGCGAGATTCTGATTGCTAATCGCCGGCGGCCGCGCCAGGGCTGGGCCGAGATCTACGAGGAGCTAGCACGGACGGGTCAGCTAGCGCTGACGGAGGAGGACCAAGAGTGGCTGAATATGCGCTCCTTGCCCGAAGAGGAGGCCGATTGGGAGTGGGAGTGAGGCGTGGCGAAGTCTACTTGGTGCGATTTGGCCCCGCCGTTGGCAGTGAGGTTGTAAAAGACCGGCCGTGCGTGGTGGTCTCGCCCGACGAGATGAACGCCAAGGCTGCGACCTTTATTGGCGTGCCGCTTACGACCAAGTATCGGCCCTATCCCAGTCGGATTCGTTGTGAAGTGCGCGATAAAGTTGGCTATGCTATGTTGGACCAGGTTCAAGTATTGAGTCCGCAGCGGATTATCAGCCAAATAACTCAGCTTCATCAAAGTGAGCTGGAACGAGTGCTTGACCGCTTAGCCGAGATGTTTGCATTGTGAATGAAGTTAGTGCCAGAGAAGGAGAATTATGCGCACACCCTTGAATGATAGCGCTATGGCGCCGGCTCGCCAGTACGTGGAGCGGGAGCTGAGGCGGCTGGAGTGGACCGAGTCACTGACGAGCGAGGAGCTGTGGGGCTGGCTGAGCGCGCTATCGGCGCGGCGGCTCAACGATGTGGGCACGGTGTTGTCGGATGATTCGTTCACCTGGAAGCTCGAGGAGGTGCCGCTGGAGCAGTTTGTGTTGACCGGCGTTAATCCTCAGGTGAATGCGCTAACGATTGAGCGGGCCAAGGGCCAGCCACTGGCGCTGCGTCAGCTGGCGCGACAAGAGCCGACAGTGCGGCGGCTCTTGCTCGATGAGGGGGTTGAGCCGGCGCTGAGGCCAGATTACGAGCCGCTGCTGTGCGCCGAGTCGCGGCCGAGCGAGACCAAGTACGCCGGCAAGCTGCGCGTTTTTGACGGCATGCACCGGCTGCTCGCGGCGGTGCTAGGCAACGAGATGACGCTGCAGGCCTGGGTAGGCCGCCTTACCAATGAGGCCGGCCGGCCGTTCGTGAGTCCGGCGGCGGTGCGAGCGTTGCTTAAGCTGTGGCGCGAGTGCCCGCCCAGCATCGACAAAGCAGCACTGGCGGCGGCACTACAGCAGGTGGCGCGCAGCTACGTGGCCACCTACGCCAACGCTCGTCACGTGTTGACCGAGCAGGTGGCCGGCGCCCGTCAGGATGTGCAGGAGGTCTTTGCGCCGGCGCTCCAGGAGTAGCGCGGCAGGCAAATCGAGACGGCGCAGCCCGATCCGGGCTGCGCCGTTTGCATCTAGCGACACCCGCAAGCATTAGTGGTATAAAAGAGATACACAGCTAAAGCGGGAACGCTATGCCAGAGCCAAATCTGAACTCAACGCCGCCGAGCTCGCCGACCACCCCGCCGGCGCCCGGCAGCGTGACGCAGCCCAATGTGACCTCGCCGCTGGTGCCGGGCGCCGTACCGGGTCGACCGGCCGGCCCGGTAGTAACGCCACCCGCCCAACCACCGGTTGCCGTCTCCACCTCGGCGCCACTGCCGGGCCCGATGCGGCCCGACTTGCCGGAGCCGCCCAGCGGTCTGCGGGCCAGGCTGGCCGTGGTCATCTTAGTTATGCTCGTGCTGGTGGCCGGTGGCGTAGCCCTCTATCAATTCGGTCCGTTTAAGCCGGTGGCTCGGCTGCCTAAACCCACTGCCACTCCTATTATCACTAGCGATATCCAATCTGAAGTAACTGATGTCAATGCTGCACTACGGGCTGCCGATGCCAATCTAAGCGGTCTAACGGCCGGCCTGGCCGATCAGCCGGGGAGCCTGAGCGAATGAGCCGTTTTACGCGTAGCCTCCTCATCGGCATGGTGGCAGCGGCCGTGCCGAGCCTCGTACTGGCGGCCGACATTCTGCCGAGCCCCACGCCCACGCCGGGTCCGGTCTCGTCGGCGCAGCAGTCGGCTCACCTTAATCGCCTCAAGACCAACGGTGCCGCCGAGGCCGACCGCCGCCGCGCCGCCTTGCAGGATGCACTCAGCAAAGTTCAGGGCAGCACCAAGCTCGACGCTGCTACCAAGAAAGCGCTCACCGATCAGCTCCAGGCTGAGATTACCAAGCTCACCACTACCGAGTCTAAGCTAGGCTCTGAGACCGACTTGACCTCGGCCCGCATCGACGCCCAGACTATCTTTGCCGAGTATGGTGCTTATGCTTTACTCCTGTCTAAGGCTCAATTACTAGCTGCCGCCGACCGGCTGGTGTTAGCTGGCGGTAAGCTGCAGGTTATTACCGGCCATCTGGAGGCCAAGATAAATGGCGCACAAACTCAGGGCAAGGACGTAACGGCCGCTCAAAAACGTTTAACCGATCTTAAGGCCAAATTAGCCCACGCCAAGCTCCAATACGACGGCCTAGCCGCTAAGGCTATGCCATTAACCGTGGCCGACTATGCCAATAGCCATAAGGCGCTCGCGACTGAGGCCGTTGGTCTTGCTACCGCTCGCAGCGACTTTCAGGTTGCCTTAGATGATGTCAATGGAATTGTCTCTGAGTTGAGCAACCTCAAGACCGCTACTCCCACGCCGAGCCCTTCGCCATCGGCGAGCCCCAGCCCGGCCGCTCACTAGCGTTGGCTTACTTAACCTTGGGTGTGCCCGAGCCGGGATTTGAGCCACTGACGAGACGGTACAAGAATAACACCACGGCTACCACGAGCAGCAGATGAATCAGCGCCCCGCCCAAGTGAATGAGGAGCCCAATTAGCCACAAGGCCAGCAGTACGGTAATAATAGTGTAGAGCACGGTACGTTCTCCTTAGTAGAACCAGTTTGGCTGCTGGGCTAGCTCTTGGCATTATGCAAAGCTCCAGACCGCCGCTGTTTGGCACTCTTGAGAAAAGAGTGCCAAACAGCTAAAATAGCGCCATGACACCACGCCAACAACAGATTCTCACCGCTATCGTTGAGCTCTATGCCCAGACGGCTGAGCCGGTTGGCTCGCTGGCGCTTTGCCGACAGTTCGAGATGAGCAGCGCCACCATTCGCGCCGAGATGGCCGAGCTGGAACGCCAGGGGTTCATTATGCAGCCGCACATCTCGGCTGGGCGGGTGCCGACCGACAAAGGCTATCGTTTTTATGTAAATGGCTTGGGTGAGCGGCCGGCCGACAGCCGCACCGAACAGGCGCTGGCCAAGCGCGTCCGTAGCGCCGGTCAAGCCGAGCAATCTATCAAGAGCGCCGTCGAGAGCTTGGCACATGTTACGCACAACCTAGGGTTGGGTACCATCGGTCGCAACCTCTATCTTAGTGGCATGGCCAGCCTGTTTCAGCAGCCTGAGTTCTATGGCGGCGCGCAGGCCTATGAGGTGGCACGGCTGCTCGACAGCCTCGAAGAGTGGCTGGCTGAGGCAGCACCAAACGATCCGATCAGCGTCTACATTGGCCAAGAGAACCCGATCGGCCGCTCCAGCGGCGCCACGCTCATCATTAGCCGGTTTGAGTCGCCCTACAGCGATCGCAGCTACATTGGCGTGCTTGGCCCCACGCGCCAGCATTACGATTCGGTCATTGGCCTGGTAGAATACACCGGAAAGCTATTGGAGGAGGCGCTAAATTAATGAGCAAAAAAACTACTCAGCCCGATGACCTCGCCACCCAAGTCGAGGAGTTGACGCAAGATTTGCAACGGGTGCAGGCCGAATTTATGAACTTTAAACGCCGGGTCGAAGAGGAGAAGACCGAGCTGTTGGGCTTTGCTAAAAGTCGAATTGTGCGCGAATTCTTGACGGTGCGCGATAATTTTGACCAAGAGCTGGCTCATCGTCCGGCCGGCATCGACGCGCAGTGGGCTGCCTCGATCGACGCCATTCGCAAGCAGTTCGATGCCGTGCTCACGGGGCTTGGGGTGCGGCGATTCGACAGCCAGGGCCACGCTTTTGATCCCCGCCGCCACCAAGCTGTCACCATGGAAGACGGCGCTGGCGAGCACGAGGTGGTGCTCGATGAGCTGCAGCCGGGCTACGAGCGCGATGGTGTGGTGCTGCGGCCGGCGGTGGTTAAGGTGGGCCACAGCGACACGCCGCCGCCCGAGGCCGCCGGTAACGCCCAGGCCGCCGAGATCATCGAGGCCGAGCAGACGGAGCCTGAGGCGGTGCAGCCGCACCACCGCGACACCGAGGCCGATTAGCGAAAGCCCCCGACCGCCAGCCGGCAAAGGGCTTTCGGTCGGGGGCGGTGGCCATTAGCCCAGGTGCCGCCAGTGTTGTCGGTCGCGGCGGTGAGCAGCGCGCCGGTCTCGCAGCGAATCCTGCCATATGGCTACAAGGGTGCGGTGGTCTTGCGCGGCTCACGCATCAGGCAGGCCAATAGGCCGGTGGCCGAGAAGATCACGTAGCCTCCGGGTGGTCGGGCCGAATGGACGATGTTGGTTCCGGCGCCAGCTCCGGCAGACTGCGCATGAGCAGCGTTCCCCCCAGAACCTGGGGCCGAACCTCCTCCGGTAGCAGGCTCAGCCAGAAGTTAGCAGGCTTTGCTTCGCCTCGCATAAGCAGCTGCCGGTAGTCGGCTGGCATCAGCGCTAGCACGATGTGGCCTAGCGCCCGCACGGTGTGCAGTCGAGGCTGTTGCTGCCCATACCGCACTGATCGAACGAGGTTGGCCAGCAGCGACGGCCACAGTCGCCACAGCTGCCAGCCCTGCCCGCCGCTCACATACAGGTAGAGCTCATTATAGTCCAGGCCATGGTAGAGCCGATAATGCTGGTTCTTAGCCCAGAACAGCAGCGTTTTGACCTGGGTAAGGAGCGCCAGGGCTTTCAGAACGTTGCCCTGAGTGACATAGAGCCGGGCCCTCATGCCCAGCGACGCACCCAGATCAGCTTGCGCCAGTCGTCGGTCGTACGCATAAGCCACATAGGCGCCGTTGCAGGCCTGGCGAAGGCGCTCGTCGGCCTCATCTAGCAGTGCTGTTCGCTCCGGTCCCACGCAAAGCGTGGCAGCCTGATGGCGACGCCACTCGGCGCCGTCGCGCCACAGCCGAAGCTGAAGCTGTCGCTTCATTGTGCAGTCAGGTACAGCAGAAAGGGCAGTCTTGGCCTGACGTTCGTGAGCCTGAGCTCCCTCATAGTCGCCCCGCAGCCGTGCCGTGATCATCTGGTCGATCAGGGTATTGGCGTAGATGCTGGACATAGTGGCTCCGGTCGGCGCCGGCCGCTGGCTCAAGAACTGGCGTAGTAGCCAGGACGTACCCGTGTGGTTGCGGCGGGGTTTTATCTCGTAATGAAACCGCAGCCCTCTCTGGGCCTTCCAGCCGTGCGGCGTCTGTCTCATCAGGTACTCCTTGTCTGTGCGGGCTGTAAATTGACTCACCAGACGAAGCTGCCGATTACTATACCATGAAATTAGTTGTTACTCTATGGACGTTAGCACTCTTGACGTCCGAGTGCTAACTTTCTACAATAGAATCAACTTAGCAAGCGTTCCCAGCGAGTGCTAACATAGCTTTAGAAGGAGATCTTATTCATGGGTAAAATCATCGGTATCGACCTCGGCACCACCAACTCGGCCATGGCCGTGATGGAGGGCGGCCAGCCCACTATTATCGCCAACGCGGAGGGTAACCGCACCACGCCGAGCATCGTGGCCGCCACCAAGAAGGGCGAGCGCCTCATTGGCAAGCTGGCCAAGAATCAGGCGGTCATCAACCCCGACAACACCATCTTTGAGGTGAAGCGCCTAATCGGTCGCAAGGCGTCCGACGCTGAGGTGAAGCGCGACGAGAAACTCATGCCGTACCAGATCGTGGAGAGCGGCCAGGCCATCAAGGTGAAGATGGGCGACAAGAACTACACGCCCGAAGAGATCTCGGCCATGATCTTGAGCAAGCTCAAGGCTGACGCCGAGGCCTTCCTGGGCGGCCCGGTCACTGAAGCCGTTATTACTGTGCCGGCCTACTTTAACGACGCCCAGCGCCAGGCCACCAAGGACGCCGGTAAGATTGCTGGCCTGGAAGTAAAGCGCATAATCAACGAGCCGACCGCGGCGGCACTGGCTTATGGCCTCGACAAGAAAAAAGAAGAGAAGATCATCGTCTACGACCTCGGTGGTGGTACCTTCGACGTGAGCGTGCTCGAGCTGGGCGATGGCGTCTTCGAAGTGAAGAGCACCAACGGCGACACGCACCTGGGTGGCGCTGACTTCGACCAGGCCATCATGGCCCACCTCATTAGTGAGTTTAAGCAGGCCGAGGGCGTGGACCTGAGCGGCGATAAGGCGGCCGTGCAGCGCCTCAAGGAAGCGGCCGAGAAGGCCAAGATCGAGCTCAGTACCACCAATGAGAGCGAGATCAATCTGCCGTTCATTACGGCCGATGCTAGCGGCCCCAAGCACTTTACCTACACACTGACCCGCGCCAAGCTGGAGCAGCTGGTGGGCGAGCTGGTCGACCGCACGGCCGGTCCGTGCCAGGCGGCGCTCAAGGATGCCGGCCTCAGTGCCAGCGACATCAACGAAGTCATCTTGGTGGGCGGCATGACCCGCATGCCCGCTGTGCAGGCCAAAGTTGAGCAGATTTTTGGCAAGAAGCCGCTGCAGGGCGTAAACCCCGACGAAGTAGTGGCAGTGGGCGCCGCAGTGCAGGGCGGCGTGCTGGCTGGTGATGTAAAGGATGTGCTGCTGCTGGATGTGACGCCGTTGAGCCTGGGTCTGGAGACCATGGGCGGCGTCATGACGCGGCTGATCGAGCGTAACACCACCATCCCCACCAGCAAGAGTCAGGTGTTTAGTACGGCAGCTGACTCGCAGACCCAGGTCGAAATTAATGTGCTCCAGGGCGAGCGCGAGTTTGCCAACGATAATAAGAGTCTCGGCCGTTTCATCCTCGATGGCATTGCGCCGGCCCCGCGCGGCATTCCGCAGATTGAGGTCACGTTCAATATCGACGCCAACGGCATTGTGAACGTGAAGGCGGCCGACAAAGCTACCGGCAAAGAGCAGCATATCACCATCCAAAACTCCGGCGCGCTGAGCGAAGAGGAGATTAAGCGCATGCAGCAGGAGGCCGAGGCCCACGCCGAGGAAGACAAGAAGCGCAAAGAGCTTGTAGAATCCAAAAACCAGCTCGATGGTATGATTTACACGGCCGAGAAGACCCTCAAAGACGCCGGCGACAAGGCACCCGAAGAGGACAAGAAAGCGCTCGAAGACGAGATTACGGCCGCCAAGACCAAGCTTGAGTCCACCGACAAAGACGAGCTGGAGAAAGCCGCTAGCGCCCTGAGTGAAAAGATGCAAAAGGTGGGCGCCGCCATGTATCAGAACGCCAGCACCGCGCCCGGCGGCGACCAGGCTCCCGAAGAAGTCGAAGCCACCGAAACCGACGGCCAGACCAGCTCCGCCAAGACCAACGACGGCCCGGTTGAGGGTGAAGTAGTGGACGAGGGCGGCAAGAAGTAGCTCACCTGCTACAATTGCCTCATGTATACACCTTACCTCGTGCCCATCTCTTGCAAAGGAATCGTCTGGGAAGGCGGCAAAGTCTGGCTACGCAAGAACGAGCGCAATGAGTGGGAGCTACCCGGCGGCAAACTTGATCCCGGCGAACAACCGGCCGAAACGGTGGCGCGCGAAATGCTCGAAGAGCTGGGCGTGAAGGTGCACGTGGGCCGGGTGGTTGACAACTACTTGTACACCATTCACATGAGCGTCGATGAGAATCGCGGTGTGCTGGTAGCTAGCTACGCCTGCGAATTTGTAGAGCGGGTTGGCCAGGTCGAACACATCGGCGAAGCAGGCCGAGCGGAGTTTCGCCAGTTTCCGCCGGGGGAGATCGAGGCGCTGAACATGCCAGAGTTCTACAAACGAGCCATTAAGCTGGTCCGGTCATGATCAAGCTCCTTAACCCAACTGATCGCCGCGAGCGCCGTCAGCTCTATAAACTGGTGCACGAGTCGCAGCGCTTCAGCGCGTCACCCTGGACGGCCTGGAGCGCGATGACGAGTCGTTCGCGAAGTTAGTGCACAGCATCATTCGCCACAATCTGCGCGATCCCAAGCTGGCCTACTATTTGAACTGGCGCGACGACCGAGCGGTGGGCCATATTCTGCTGCGCGAGCTAGCCACAGCCACTGGTAATCGGCGCGAACGTGGTTGAGTGCGCTGGGTCGCCCAGCACATTAGCCGTAGCCGTAATGGTATACAGGCCGCTGGGCAAATGGGCTATGCGTATATATGAGCTATCGGTAGCCGTTCCGGGCCCGCTGAACGTCTGTTGAACCAGGGAATAGAGTGTGGCCCCAATCGAGCTGGCGCTCGTAATGGTATAAACGACCTGCACGCTGCTGGCCGTGCCGGCACTAAAGGTGGCCTGGACATTCATCTCGCAATCGTTCACGAAGCCTGGGTCTTGGCGCTGATTGTCTATGAGACTGACAGGTGTAAGCGGGCTCGTCAAGAAAGACGTTCGTTGGGGCGATTGCAGCGGCTGTGGGCTGGCGCAGGTACTAAAGATAGCTGGGCTGGCGGTGACGCTAATGCTGGGATTGGCAGTATCGGTGATAGTAACACCAATGCGATAGCTGTCTCCGGGCTCCAGGCCTTGTAGTGGGTAAGCAGGGGGGTGGTCAGTTTGGCTGCCGGCGGCAGAGAAATTGTAGGGGTAGGGATTCTCTATACCGTTGTCGGTTTTAGTGCTGAGCTCCTCCCAGGTTACATTGACGCTACCACTACCATTGACGCTAAAGGTGACGTATTCGTTGAGGATGCAGTTATGGGCACCGCCGGGGGTGATGGTGGGTGCAAAATTGGTAATGTTAATGGCGGTCATTGGTCCGGGCGGCGGCGGAGTTGGGGCAGGTGTCGGGGCGGGCGTGGGCGCTGGTGTTGGTGAGGGCTTGGAAGTTGAGCCGCCCGAGCTGCCGGAACCGCCCGATTTTGTAGTGGTTTTCGTAGCCGGATTGGTAGTTTGGCCCTGCGTGGTTTGTTGCAATTGCGCCACCTGGGACTGGAGCGCCGTTGAGCCTGTGTCACCGATGCCCTGCAGTAAGGCCGCTGCCGCCGCCGGATTGTGCTGTTGCAACAGTTGTTGCGCTTGCGCCAGCTTTTGGGCGACCTGCTGAAAGTGCTGATTGCGCTGTTGTTCCGCTCGGATCTGTTGAGCAAGCCCAGGCCAAACGCCCAGCTGGTTAATGGACTGCAGCTGCTGGGCCGCGGTCACGTAATGTCCAGCCGTATCGAGCTGTTGAGCCGTGCGCAGCTTATGCGTGGCTTGATAGTTCTGGTATCCTAACCAACCGGCCAGGCCAAGGAGCACCATCATGAACGCCAAGAGGAGTTGCCATCGGCGCGTTTTTAGGGCAGTCAGGAGCATAAAGGCAGTCTCGCTAGGCGTTTTTATAATGCTTGGGTTAATTATAGCAGAATGATTAATCCCGGGGATTTTCCGCTCAGACGAAGTGGTGAATGGCCTGATTTATACCTGGAAACTGTAGCCACGAAAAGGCCGCCAAGGCCGGCGTCCGGGAAGAGCGCGGGGGCCTTGGCGGCGGTTGGAGCGGTGACCGGCGTCGTCAGCTGGCGGGCTGGTCGTCGGGGTCGGTCGCGGTGTCCGGCTGGTCGTCGGCCGGGGTCGCTCCAGCGGTTGTGCCCAGATTGGGCAGACCGCTGGCCTGAGCGGTCCGGCCGAGGAAGTTGAATAGAGTGTCCAGGACGTTGTCCGACTTGCCGGGGGTGCTCATCGATCCTCCAGGAGTGTCGTTACTTGCTGTCGCCAGGGATAATCCCCTGGCTTCTCAAGGCCTGTCTGAGAGAGGCAGCTACTCTGTCCTCCACATTGCGGAGGGCTACCGCATCCCTGACGTCTCGGTCGGTTGCCGCTAACAGGGCTTCGGCGCCGTCCACGATATCGGCAGCGTCGTCGACAAACATGGGGCCTGGGCAGTGTGGGCGAAAATACGGCGCATCTGTCACGATTAATATTATAACAGATTTAACAAAGCAATACAATGCTCCTGGCACTCTTGATATACGAGTGCTAGCAAGGCATAATGGAGCGAGATGGCAACCAAGCGTGATTATTATGAAGTTCTGGGAGTGAGCAAGTCAGCCTCGGCCGAGGAGATTAAGCGCGCCTATCGCAAGCTGGCCATGGAGCACCATCCGGATAAGCACGGCGGCGATGACGCCAAGTTTAAGGAGCTGGGCGAGGCCTACGAGGTGCTGAAGGATCAGCAGAAGCGGGCGGCCTACGATCAATTTGGCCATGCCGGTGCGCAGGGCAATCCGTTTGGCGGCGGAGCTGGTGGGCCGGGGGCCGGCGGTTTTGGGGGTGGCTTTGGCGGCGCTGAAGGCTTTGATTTTAGCGATATTCTCAATCAGTTTATGGGCGGCATGGGCGGTCAGCAGGCCGGCGGACACGGACCGGCGCGCGGACGCGACCTGGAGGTGCTGCTGACGATCGATTTTATGGAGGCGGTGACGGGCGTCGAGAAAGAAGTGACGTTATCGCTTGATGATACCTGCGAGCACTGCGGTGGCAATGGTGCCGAGCCGGGTTCTACCCTTAAAACCTGCGGTACCTGCAAGGGCCAGGGACAGATTCGGCGGGTGCAGCAGACGATTCTGGGCGCGATTCAGCAGGTGAGCACCTGCCCTACGTGTGATGGTCGGGGCAAGGTGCCCGAAAAAGTCTGCACCGTTTGCCATGGCAATGGTGTAATGCGGCGGCAGCGCACGCTGACGATTAAGGTGCCGGCGGGTATTGATGATGGGGCGACCATGCGGCTTGCCGGTAAGGGTGCCGCGCCCAAAGGCGGCGGAGCCAAGGGTGACCTGTATGTGCAGCTGCGCGTGCGGCCGGATCGTCGATTTGTGCGCCGCGGCCACGATATTTTGAGCGAGGCAACCGTGCCGATGGCGGCCGCAGCCCTTGGCACCGAGGTGTCGGTAGTGACGGTGGACGGGCCAGTTACGCTTAAGGTGCCAGCCGGAACGCAGTCGGGCAAGGTCTTTAAGCTCAGCGATCGCGGTATGCCCGATGTGCATGGGCGCGGCCGGGGCGATCACCTGGTGACGGTGGTGGTGGAGACGCCCACTAAATTATCGGCTCGGCAGCGCGAATTGCTTGAGCAGTTCGCTCAAGAAGGCGGCAAAAAAGGTTTTTGGCACAAGTAGTTCCAGCCCTGTAACATGAGGGCATAAGGGAGCGGGCCGCATGAGATTACTGGTTTTGGGGGCGGCCGGCCGAACCGGTCAAGAAGTAGTAAGCCAAGCCTTGGCGCGCGGCCATGAGGTGGTGGCGTTTGTGCGCCGCTCAGATGTGGCGCTCGCGCCGCAGGAGCGGTTAACGATCGTGGTGGGCGACGCCGAGGACGAGGCAGCGGTCGCGCAGGCGGCGGCCGGGTGCGATGCGGTAGTGAGCGCGCTAGGCCATACCTCGGTGCGGCGTTCGTCGGCGCAGACTACGGCGGTGGCGGCTCTGGTCAAAGCCCTGCCAGCTGGCACGCGCGTGATTAGCCTGACTGGCTTTGGCGTGCCCGACCCCAAGGATCCGTCGCTGCCGTGGACCGGCCGCCTCATGAATCTGGCTATTCGGTGGGTGCCCGGCGGCCTCTACCATGACGGCGCCGAGCACGCGCGCGTACTGCGCGAGAGTCAGCTGGACTGGACCCTGATCCGGGCGCCGCGCCTAAGCACCGCTCCCGCCCGGGGCGCCTACCAGCTCGGCTACTTTCGCTTGGGCGCAGATGTTAGCATCCCCCGGGCCGATGTAGCCCGGGGGATGCTGGATTGTCTAGTGGATTCTACGTGGAGCCGTCAGGCGCCGATGATTCGCCCAGCCTAAGAACCGGGATTAGGTGACACGACGGCTATTTTTCGACGAAGACAAGGCTGAGCAGATCGTCGGTGAGCTGGATGCGGCTGCCGGTTTGTTGAACGATATCGGCGAGGTGAGTGAGCGTGGCGCCGGCCCACACGGCGTCGTTCTCGTCCGTTGAGCCAGCCGTAGTGGTTGAGCTGATCCAATCAGGCAGCGAGCCGGTAAAGCCTTGGCCGCGAGCGCGCAGGTAATCGGTGCAGCGGCGAAAGAGCTTGGGCAAAACCAGCTGGCCGCTCGGGCCGATGGAGCTCTGGTCCACGAGCTCAAAGTTGGCTGTAGCATCGGCCGCCCACACGCCCAGCTGATCGTGCTTGGCTTGCTGGGCGATGGCACGAAACACGCGGCGATGAACGGCCGGCGTTGAGGTATAGAGCGTCAGGTAGGCCAGGCCGGCCTCGAGCATCTGGGCGCCCAGCGAAGTCCTCAGGAGGGCTGCCGGCAGAGCGACGGTATCGCCGTCCTGGCCGGCCGGCAGGTGATCGCCCACCCACACGTAGGCCACCGGCCGGCCGTTCGCCTCCACCATTCTGGCCGCAATCACGGCTGGCACGCTGGCCGGGGTGGCACTCATTACGATCTGGTTGGGGTTAAATACTACGTCGCTGAAGCCGGCCAACTCCAGCAGCCACGCTCGGGCCTCGTCGCCCAGCGGTTGAGCTCGGTTCTCGTAGTGCGTCTCCGGGGCATCAATAGCCTCGAATCGCAGCTGCACACTGCCGTCGGGGCTAGGGCGAAGCCGCTCGCTATGAGCAAGCCGCTCAAGCAGCGCCGACTGATCGGGTACAAACCGGATCGAGTCGCCGTCGGGGCTCTTATGGAGGATCACGAGGCGGCCATGAATCGCGATAAAGTTGCTTGCGGTTGATTCGTCCATGCCGTCATTATAGGGGCTCGCTCAAGTCGTCTACCTAGAGAATCCTCCAAATATCCAGTTAGGGGCAAATAGCGTATACTAATCGCAAAGAAACGCTTATGCATTTGCCAGCCTTTAGCCCTAATATCATCATCATCGCCGTCCTCGTGGTGGTGGGGCTGTATGGGCTGCTGGCTGGCCAGCACCGGCTGCGCATCTTTATTCTCAGCATTTATGTCGGTATTGTGTTGGCCGAGCAGATGGGTTCATTGCTGCGGCCATATTTACACATGTTGGGCGACGATCAAGTGGCCTGGGTGTTGTTGGGCGGGCCGATTCTCATCTTTGGCCTGGCCGGGTATCACCGTCACGTTCCAGGCCAAAAAAAAGGTTCGGCCATCGCCAACTTGGTGGTGAGCTTTATGGCCGGCGCCCTCATTCTCTCGAGCGCTCTGCACCTGCTGCCGCCCAGCGAGCAGGCCAGCATCGACGGCGACTCATACTTTGCCATGTTGCTGGGCCAATATCACCTGTGGCTGCTGGGTCTGCTGCCGGTGGTGGTGCTATTGTTTGGGCTGTTTGGGGCCAAGGCCAAGCACCCTTAGCTTCTAACCCCAAGTGCAACACCCGAGTGAAACACCGTATACGGCGACTGGTAGCCAAGTCGCTTCCTGGGTCTAGTATTGAGTCTTCGGACGGCCCAGTCAACTTGTTCTTGGGTCACGGCTTCAAATGAAGT
>DATIIV010000034.1:0-3499 GCA_035479295.1 Candidatus Saccharimonadia bacterium
CCCACACCGGCCCCCACACCCACACCAGTTAAGACGCCCCCCCCAACCCCCAAGCCTAATCCCACGCCCACTCCTAAGCCGCCGGCAGTAACGCCTCGTCCGGCCGCGCCCACGCCGGCGGCCGCCTCTGGGGGCGGCGCCGGGGCGCCTGCCGCTACGCCCAGCTTGGCTACCTCGACGCCGCCCGGTGTGCCGACGGGTTTTCGGGCTATCGCAGCGGGCGATAATGCCATCGTGTCGCTTACCTGGGCTGGCGTCATCAGCGCCAACCTTAAGGGTTATCAGCTCGACCGCTCGCAAGACAACACCACCTGGACGAGCCTCGAAGCTAGCCTTACGGCCACCAGCTATCGCGATGATAGCGTTAGCTTTGGGGTGCGATATTACTATCGACTGAGGGCCATCGACGGGTCGGGCAACTTCTCGGGCTATGCCCTGGCCGATGTCGCCACGCCGGCCTTTCAGAGCGATGCTGGAACCAATAGCACAAGCTTTACCAGCGATGATAAGCTAGCTACGGTGGTACTTCCCAGCGGCGCGCTGAGCCAGTCGGCCAACTGCAGCATTACCACGGATACCCGGCGAATGGGGACGACGCAGCGTCCGGTGGTCGCAGGGCCGTACGTCTTGGTCTGCAAGGATGCCGGCGGTCACATCCTCTCGGCTTACCAGCAGCCACTCACCTGGTCGATCATGCTCAAGACGAAGCTCAAAGGTTACCATAATCCGGGCGCTACCACCTTAAACGATAGCGGCCAGCCTCAGGCAGTTACTGCCAGCTACGACAGCAAGTCGATGATTCTGCGCTTCTCTACCTCGCAGGCGGCACTGGTGGCCGTGCTGGCCTCACACACCGCCAGCTTCCCGATGGCGATCGTCTTTATCGTCATTGCTATTATTTTGGCGATACTGGCGGTACTGATTCTGGGGTTGCGGCAGATCCAAAAGCGCAATTATAGCGACTACCTGCGGTCCAAGTACTACAACTTATAGGCAAGAGCGGGTTGGTGGCTCTGTGGTTAGTCGCGCCTGAGTCTCAAAACCCCCTCGCCTGGTCTCGGCGTGCCCCTGCCTTATCGTTCTCTCGTGAGGACTGTCTGAGCGAAGCGAGTTTCCGCAACGGGAACCTATAAGGCAGGAAGCGCCTGGAGCTAGTCGCGCATTGAATTAGAGCTGCAGATATGGTAAAGTAGTAGATCGTGCCCAGAAACAGGGACACACGGCGCTACCATGAAGAAGACTCACCTCAATCCCATTTATCGTCATATCTTATCCGGGCTACTGGCTGTACTTGTGCCGGCGGTTAGCTTGGGTTGGTGGGTGGCCAGTGCTACTGCAGCCGATAGCGTAACGCTGTCTGGCCGGGTCTACAACGTGGGCTCGGGGGTGGGGTATGCTGGCGTGGCCATTAACTTATGCGGCGCCGGGAGCGCCACCACCGGCGCCAACGGCAATTGGCAGGTAACGGCGGCGGTCGGTACGGCTTACTGTGCGCGTATCGGCGGCGGCCTACCAGGCGGTCTGACCGGTCCAGTTACCCGCAATAATCCTGAGGTTGGTACCCAGCCCAGCTACGAATACCAGACGGCCGGCACCAACTGCTATCACAACGCCAACTGCGATGCCAACTCGCAGCAGTGGGACCGGCCGATCGACGGTGGCCTGGACTTTGCCTACACCGGCCAGGCCACCGCTACGCCGGCGCCTACGCCCACACCGGCCGCGTCTAGCCCCACTCCGTCGCCTAGCTCTACGCCAGCGGCCGGTAGTGCCACCACGGCGCCGGCCGGTTTTCAGGCTCAAGTTGACGCCAGCGGTCACGCCATCAAGCTCAGCTGGCAGGCACCGGCCGATCCCGCTAGTGTTAAGGCCTACGCGCTCGATCGCTCGATCGACCAGACCACCTGGAGCTCTCTAGCGGCCAACCTTACGACCACCACCTACGACGACCAGACGACGGCTCCCGACGTTCATTATTACTACCGTCTCAGCGCCACTACGGCAGCCGGCCAAACCACCGATTATGCCTTAGCCGACACCACTACCGGCAGCGTGCTCTCGGCCGCCAGCAGCGGGGGTCAGTCATACACCTCGGCCGACCATCTGGCCATAGCTACCTTGTCTGACGGCACACTGCCGGCTGGCGCCACCTGCACGGTTGGTGCTGCCGACTCCTTGGCCGCCGGCGACCGCACCACTATTGCCGGCCCGTATCAGCTCACCTGTCAGGATTCGGCCGGCACCGCTCTCACGACCTTTAATCAGCCGGTGGCCTGGACCTTTAAGCTGGGCGACAAGTTGCGCGGCTTCACCAGCCCCCAGATTGCTCACGCTGGTAATAGTGGCACGACTCAGCTCGTATCCAATGCCCACTACGATGCCAAGGCCGCCACTATCAGCACTAGCCTTCCCGGCACCGACCGCGTGGCTGCGCTCGCATCTCGGCCCAACTATGGCTGGGTGGGGTATGTGGCCATTGCTCTGGTCGGTTTGTTGGCCGTTGCCGCTCTGGCCATTATCCCTCTTCGGATCGCTCGCAAGCAGAGCTATCAGGAGTATTTGCGCTCCAAATATTACAATCTGTAGCCAATTTGGCCAAAAAAGCCGCAAATCGTGCTCAAAATGTATTGACAGCCCCTATCTGGTGCGCTACCATTACTCTAGTCTTGAAATGGTTCAACGATATAGCAAGCCTAGGAGCTGGCTATTTATTTTGGCCCCAAGCAAGACATCGTAATTTGAAATCTATATTGTGCAGTGTAATGAAGGCTAACTTTTCCGTCAGCGGGAAGTTAGCCACGATGGCCACCAACCTCCCCGGTTGGTGAGCTAATATCCGTGGTCATACATTTCTTTCCGGAGGTGTATGCCACACAATTCTTTGAGCGACCAGCTCAAACAACCCAAGTCTTGCGTAGCTTGCTACGTAAGCATTTTTGGAGAGTTTGATCCTGGCTCAGGATGAACGCTGGCGGCGTGCCTAAAACATGCAAGTCGAACGGACTCTTATTTGTTCTCCGTTTCGGACCTCGGTCCGAACCAGGGAACAGTAAGAGTTAGTGGCGGACGGGTGAGTAACACGTTGGTACCTACCCCGAAGTGGGGAATAACTGCCCGAAAGGGTAGCTAATACCGCATAATACCGCAAGGTTAAAGCAGTAATGCGCTTCGGGAGGGGCCTGCGTCCCATTAGCTAGTTGGTGAGGTAACTGCTCACCAAGGCGACGATGGGTAGCTGGTTCGAGAGGATGATCAGCCACACTGGGACTGAGATACGGCCCAGACTCCTACGGGAGGCAGCAGTTAGGAATCTTCCACAATGGACGAAAGTCTGATGGAGCAACGCCGCGTGCAGGATGACGGCCTTCGGGTTGTAAACTGCTTTTATATGGGAAGATTGTGACGGTACCATATGAATAAGGACCGGCTAACTACGTGCCAGCAGCCGCGGTAATACGTAGGGTCCAAGCGTTATCCGGAATCACTGGGCGTAAAGCGT
>DATIIV010000035.1:0-16692 GCA_035479295.1 Candidatus Saccharimonadia bacterium
CGCCGGTTTTCCGGCGGCACCTCTTTGCGTTTTTAGTTAGCCAACGGCCGAGGCCACCCGCCGCGGCAGAAACACCTCGGCCACCATGCAGCGGGCGCTACCGCCGCCAACCGCCTCGATGGTCGGGATGGCTACCGGCAGCAGCGTCTTGTCTTGGCCAAGCAGCAGGCGCTGGTCGGGTGTAAAGGCCTCGTGCGCCGTCTGCGACAGCAGCAGGTAGCGGCGGCCGCGATCGTTCTGTAGCTCGATCACGTTGCCGCAGAACCGGTTCATTTGGGTCTGCGAGATGATTGCGACTTGGTGACCGGTCCGCTCCAGGCTGTCGATAACGCGCGCGCGCTCGGCCGGATCGCTGATGGCCTCGGCGCAGACGACCGCCGTGGTCGACTGCACACCCATCAGCACATTGGTGTGATAGACCGCCACGCCCGACTGATCGGCGGCCCGAAATGCGATCGGCTCGTAACCGAGGCTCTGGACGTGGTCGGTAAATAATTGCGCATCACAGCGTGGCGACAGAGCGGCGTAGGCCAACTTGTGGGCATGATCAAAGATGATAGCACCCGTGCTCTCCAAGTACTTACCCTCATCCTCAGCCCGCGATAGGTCGATGATCTGGCCCAGCTCAAACGATTGCGCTAACTGCTGCAGAGCTTGCGGCGACCGCTCCACCCGGCGGCTCTGAGTCGCCATGGGATACAAAAAGACGCGACCATCCGGCCAGGTGCTCAGCCAATTATTGGGAAAGACCGCGTTGGGCTTGGACGGCTCGGGCTGGTCGCGAAAGACCACCACCTCGATGCCATGATCGCGCAACTGTTGCGTGGCGGCCTCAAACTCGGTCGCTGCCCGCTCAGCCACGGTCGCGCTCGTCTCGGCCGGCCGATTCTGAAAGGCGTTGGTCTGCGCCGTCTGGTCATCATAACCAAAGGTTGTGGGATGTACCATAAAAACGGCCGAGGCGACGGGTGAGTTTCGCATAATCATATATGGTAATCCGCGCAATCGGGCGCTGTCAATGATTGCGCCCAACGCGAAGACGCCCCGCCCAAGCCGCCGATGAGATGGCGGTTCGGGCGGGGCGTTGGCGGAGGGATCGTCAGGCAGGGTTACCGAGTTGCTGCGCCTGAGCAACGACGCGCCGTAGCCGCTCGGGGTCGGGTTCTCGGTCGGCCGGATAGCCGCGGTCGTCAAGCATCAGCCAGGCCAGCGGGCTCTGGTTGTCGAAGTCCGGGCTGGGCTGAGCCAGGAACTTCAGCAGGACACCACTCGAGATGTCGAGCGGCACCTGTCGGCGCAGCTCACGCAGCACCGGCCAGGACGACTCATTGCCCCTGAAGAACAGGACCGCGGACGCATCCAGCTCGGCGGCCGACGCTACCCCAAGTGTCACCCGGTCTAAATGCTCCAGGTCAAGCACGGGGGCCAGAGCCGCGATCTGATCGACAGATAGCCGCTCGAACTCACGGGATTCGTCGGTGGTCGACATGATGTACCCCTCTCAGCTCGCAACTCTGGCGGCAGAAGTAGGCGCAGGGAAGTTGATTTATGATGGCATAGAATAATGCTTTTAGCAAGGCAAGAGAGCGGCCAAGCGCGCCAAGCTGTCCCACCGATTATGTAGTGAAAAAAGATAATTTACGGCAGGCAATTACCTTTTTTCACGAGATAATTGAGAAGCCAGCGCAGGCGAGCTTACGCCTGCCGCCGCAATCGCGCCCGCCGCTGGTCCACCAGCAGCAGCATCCGCCGATAATAAGCATACGACGGCACTAACCGGCCCAGCCGCCGCAAGGCATGCTGTTGTACCAGGCTGACGGCGCGCGGCCAGCCCAGAAACTCGGCGGCCGAGACCTCGCCGGGCTGGAGCTGCAGCGGCATGGCCGCGTCGTCCACCCGCAGGAGGTAGCTGTAGAGCACCACCTTGGCGTGGCGGTCGATGGCCGGCAGGTGGTGGTTGTAGCGCGCCAGGCCGACGAACTCCAGATCGCGCGGGCTCACCAGCAGGCCCAGCTCTTCGCGCAACTCGCGCACAGCCGCGGCCGTGGGGCTCTCGCCGGCGTCCACGGCGCCGCCGGCCGACACGTCGAGCAGGCCGGGCCGGTACACCAGCACCGGCGCCCGGCGCTGCACCAGGATCTGCCCCTGCGGCGTGTAAATCACCACATGCACGCCGCGGTGCCATAGGCCCTGCCGGTAGGCCTGATCGATGGTGACGCGCCGGCCCAGCAGCCGCCCGTGGCGATCGACCACCTCAACGGGTGTGCGAGCCCGGCCCACTCCTAGCCGGTGCAGCTCGCGGCGCAACCGAGCCGGCGTGGTGTAGGCGATGGCATGCAGACCCAGCCGCGCCGCCGCCGCCACATTCTCGGCGTTATCATCGATAAAGACCGCTTCGTGCGGCCGCACCCCCAGTCGCTCCAGCGCTAGCCAATAAATGCGTTTATCCGGCTTGGTTAAGCCAACTTCGCTGGAGAAAATAGCATCGTCAAACTGCTCGGTCAGCCCCTGTTGGCGGTACAGTGCGGCGTGGTCGGCCGTAATATTGGAGATAATGCCTAGTCGGTAGCCCGAATCCTTTAGCTCCTCCACGAGCTCCATCACGGCCTGGTGCGGCCGCAGCCCAGCCACGGCGGTCGCCAGCGGGGACGGCGACGGCACCGGACCCGGCGCGCCGGTGGCCTCCAGCAGCTCCTGCCAAAACTGCGCCTCGGTAATCCGTCCAGCGTCCAGCGCGTCGATCAGCTGGGGCCAGTGCGCCGCGTACTGTTCGGCCGTAATGCCCAACGCCCGCATCACCGCGCGCCGCAGCCGTGGCACATCATTGGGTACGAGCACCCCACCCACATCAAAGATAATTGCTTTAATCACATATGTATCATAGCAAAAGCGAAATGCCGGCGGGAGCGGTTACGAACCACTCCCGCCGGCATTAAAATGATGATGATGTAGCCCGAACGGGTTCGGCGCTACATCATCATCGCCAGCAACTCGATTTGCCGCATCGCTCCCTCGAACTCCGACTCGGTGCAACGACCCCCGCCACACGGCATGGCGAAGATGATGTAGCGCCGAACCCGTTCGGGCACCAGATCCAGCAGTAACCGAGCCACACCTTGCGCCCGCTCATCGCTGAACTGCTCAGCCATGTCACTGCCCGGCACCCGCCGCTCCGACACCACCGTGCCGAATGCCACGTACAGGTCGGGCGGGAACCTCAGATGGCGTAGCGGCCCGTAAGCCATCCCATTCTCCGGCGGAAAATCCTGCCCCGTGGCGAGCGGCAGGTGCGACACCGCCCACGTCCGCGACCGGCCCTTGATGAATCGCCAGTGCACCAGGGCATTGTGGTACAGCGCCACCGCCGGCACGCTGAGGCGGCCATAGGGCGTGTGTTCCAGATCGCCCAGGCAGGCATGAGTGGCTACGTTTGCCCGCTTGGGCAGCCAGCGCACCTGCCACCACACCAGCACGGCCACCAGCTGAGCCGTCAGCCAGCGCACCGGGCGCCAGCTCATCAGCCATTTCAGCCGAGTCAGTTCCGGCGGCACCGCCGTCAGAATACAGAAGCCACCCGGGTCCTCGATCTGGACCAGTACATCGTATACCGGCAGGCCCTTGAGGCCCTTGACCGGATCGTCCTCGAACATCAGCCGCATCTCGCGCTTGACCGCTCCCAGCATGGCCAGGAAGTACTGCGGCCGGAAGGCCCGCTTGAGACCGAAGGTGAAGAGCAGGTAGTTCAGCAGCGCCGGGATGCCCACTTGATAGAGAACTTCCGGACACAACCGTTGGTGCTCGGCGTAACCAGCCCGCGCCGCATCGGCGATGCTGAGCGGGATGTCGTCGGCCGTCAGACGGCGCCCCCACCCCGGGCGCTTGCGGTACGTCGGCATCGTGTCGTACTGCACGTTGCCGAACGTGGTAGTGCGGCTGGCGAGCTCGGCCACTTCCAGGGCCGGGCTGTCCTCGCGCAAGTTGAGCAAGTCACCAACGATCCACTTGCTGCCTTTACGCGCCCGCCGACCGTTGGCCAGCTCGTAGGATTCATCGGTCTCGCCATCGGTCAGTGCTAGTAGCTGGGAGCCAAAGCGACCAAAGACTAGCCGCCGAGCCGCTTCACTACTAGCTGCCGGGATCGAGCCGACAAAATAAACCATCCGCTTCCATGTTCTCATGCCCTACCTCCCTCGCTCATTGCCGGGGTTCTGGATCACTGTCAATCGCCTCGCTTTCAGGAGACACGAGAATTCCAGCTGAAGGCTGGTACCTAGTTATAAGCCAATTTAGCGCCAGTCGTCAACTAGACCACTCATTTTGCCGTATACTAACAGCATCACTAATGGAGCCGATTATGACCGAGCATCACCACCAGTCAGACTGGGATTTCTCTAACCTACACGCGCTCTTCATTAATAACACCCTCAAAAAATCGCCCGACACCAGCAACACCGAGGGGCTGATCGAGGTTAGCCGCGGCATCATGGCCAAGCATGGGGTCAAAACCGAGGTCATCCGTGCCATCGACCACGACATTGCCACCGGCGTGTACCCCGACATGCGCGAACACGGCTGGGCCAGCGACGAGTGGCCGCAGTTATACAAAAAAGTCATGGCGGCCGACATTTTGGTGCTGGCCGGCCCGATTTGGCTGGGCGACAATAGCTCGGTCACCAAGCGCGTCATCGAGCGACTGTACGCCTGCTCTAGCCTCCTTAACGACGCCGGCCAGTACGCCTACTACGGCAAGGTCGGCGGCTGCATCATTACCGGCAACGAGGACGGCGGCAAACACTGCGCCATGAATGTGCTCTACAGCCTGCAGCACCTGGGTTACACTATTCCGCCGCAGGCCGATACGTACTGGGTGGGGCCGGCGGGGCCAGGGCCATCGTACCTGGATAAAGGCTCGGGCGGGCCGCAAAACGAGTTTACCAACCGCAACACCACCTTTATGACCTGGAACCTGATGCATCTAGCCAAGCTCCTCAAGGACAACGGCGGCATGCCGGCCTACCGCAACCAACGCAGCCAGTGGGACGCCGGCGCCCGGTTCGACGCGCCGAATCCGGAGTATCGGTAGCCCGCCGCGCTGTTATAATATTCTTATGCCAGAGCCATCTCCCTCCTCGCCGCTCGAAAACCCATCCCATAGTGGCTTCCCTAGCGAGCTTACCAGAGACCTTTTGCGTCAAGTCGCCGAGCAAGCCCAGCCGCCTCAGAGTGCCTCCGAAACACACGAAGCTGCCGCCTGGCAACACGAGCCGCTCAAGTTTGTCGAGCGGGCTTACGACGAAGCTGGCCCGGTGCGTACTCCCCATCCCGATGCCGCCGCCAAAATCCAGTATCGAATTACCAATGAGTTACGCGAGAAAGGTCTCGGCACTTATGCGGACCTCCCCGAGGCTCTAGCTGTCATGGGCCCTCGCCTCATTCGCGAAGGCACGCTCGATCAGCTGCCGCTCTCCAATGCCGAGCGCGCCGGTGCTTACATGCTAGCGGCGTTGATGACGATGCCAGTCGAAGGCTATGCCGGCGGGAGCGTACCGCACCGCAAACAAGAGACGCCAGAGCAAACGGTCTTTCGGGTAGTAATAGGTCATTTGCGCTATATTGGCCAATCTCCGCCCCGGCCAAAGGAGATGTCCGAACGAGCCCTAGAACGTCGCAAGCAATCGGTTCACGCTCAGCTAGCCAGCCGAGCCCACCCGGACGATGAGGCTCTCAAAGCAGCGACGGAGGAGGCTGAGCAGGCATTTGAGCGAGCACGATGGGCTGTCGACGAATATGAGACGGTTGTAGGGGCCAGCCAACGCTTTGTTGAAGAGCTAGCGCAAGCTACATTCTCTGGCCAGTCGACTCAACTGAAGCTGCGGGAGGCTGGGCAGTCCTACGGCGCCGAGGAGGCGAAACAATCTGATTGGATACCCTTGCCGCCCGTGCCCAGCGATGCCAGGCCCGTCGATACATCGGGCCTGTCGCCAGAAGAGGCCGAGTTAGTTGAGCAAGCTACGCGCTATCGGCATGAACGAATCAACGATCTCTACGCCCTCAAGAACGAGTGGGGCGAAGGCAATGTAGCCGAATCAAATTTTAGTGGTCGAAGCGCCGCCGGTGACGCTCCGCGTGATATCGACACCGACGCCGATCCGAGTTCTTCGCGCTCGGCAGCCGAGGCCAGTTTTGAAACCAACCATTATTTTGTAGCCATCTTGCCGCAGCACCTGCCGGATGGCCGCATCATTGAGCATGCCGTGGTCGACAATCCGCTGTATGGCAATGCCTTGTTCGTATTCCGGGCCGAGAGCGGCTTTCGCCCAGATGGTACTACCATTACGTGGCGCGACATCTTTACCAACGATCATACCAAAGATGATTGGAAGCGCCTGGGGGCAGTCAAGATTACTCATCAAGGTGATTGGCAGAATCGTGTGCTCGAAGTTCTGACGCGTAATCTGGCCGAGGAGTAACAGAACCCTCTCAGCCGCCTCACAGCTACCACTTCTACACTTGGTAGATTGCCATTAATGTCCGATAATAACCCTTATGGATGAACCCACGCCCCGGCGCCCGCCCAGCATTCCTAATATCGACGGCAGCGTCAGCTTTGAGGACCGCATGCCGAAACCGGTTGGCGTGCACCCTGCCCAGCCGAGCGGAGCCGGCCAGCCGCCGCTGCCGCCGGTACCAACCACGCCCGCCAAGCGTCGGCGCTGGACGTTTAACCGCAAGAAGGTGCTCAAGATCACTGGCATCGCGGTCCTAGTGGCGGTGCTGGCCGTCGGCGGCTGGCTAGGCTGGAAGCTGATTCACAACGCCTCCAAGGCCGTCGGCGGTAACCTGCTCGGCCTGCTCAACGACACCAAGCTCAACGGCGAGGACCAGGGTCGGGTCAACATTCTGCTGGCCGGCGACTCCGAGGACGACCCCGGCCACGGCGGCAGCAACCTGACCGACTCCATTATGATCCTGAGTCTCGACACCAAGGATGACACCGCCTTTATGCTCAGTATCCCGCGCGACTTGTGGGTGAACATTCCCGGTTATGGCCACCAAAAGATCAACGCCGCCAACGCCGACGGCGGCATGCCCTTGCTGGAGCAGACCATTCAGCAGCATCTGGGCATCACCATTAATTACTACGCCTTAGTGGATTACAGCGCCTTTAAGCAGGCGGTCGATACGGTCGGCGGCATCGACGTGACGATCGCTAGCAGCGATTCGCGCGGCATTTACGACCCCAACATCTCCAAGGCCGACCACGGCCCACTTATTTTGAAGAACGGTCTGCAGCACCTGGACGGCCAGACGGCCCTCAACCTAGCCCGGGCCCGCAACGACCCCACGCCACCGCCCCACCAGTTGTTCGGCTACGGGCTGCCCCATGGTGACTTTGACCGCGCCGCCAATCAGCGCCTCATGCTGACGGCCCTGGAGACCAAGGCGCTGTCGCTGGGTACGCTATCGAATCCCGTTAAGATCGGCCAACTACTCGACACCATCGGCAACAACGTTCACACCGACTTTAAGACCAATGACCTGCGCCGCCTCTATGACCTGAGCAAGAAGATTAAGGCCAGCAGCATTCAGTCGCTCAGCCTCAACGACCCATCCCACAACGCGGTCTACATTAAGGACTACCTCTCGCCCGATCTCCAGGAAGCGTTTATTCCCGTGGCCGGCCTCGACGACTTTAGTGATATTCAGCTGTATCTGCGCAAGCTCATGTCGAGCGACCCGCTGGTGCGCGAGTCAGCGGCCCTGCAGGTGCTCAACGGCAGTGGCGCCACCGGCCTGGCCAAGCAAGAATCAACCGCACTGGAGGGCAAAAACCTGAATGTGCTGGGCTACGACAACGCCACCACCCCGGTGACGGTCACCACCATCGTCGATGCCAGCGGCGGCGCCGACCCGGCCACGCTAGCCTACCTCAAGAGCCGCTACGGCAAGGCCGTGGTCGTCACCACTACCAGCCCGTACCTTAAGGCCTACCCCGCCGCCGATTTCATTATTGTGCTGGGCCCAGACCGCATTCCGGCTTCGCCCAGTCCGACGGCTGGCTCGAGCAGTGGCCAATAACCGAGGAGCTAAGCGAGCACTGAGTTCGCCTGGTCAGTGCTGATAATTAATATTGTCAAACTTGACAAAAGAGCCTCATTTGCCGTAACGTAACAAGCGCCTTAACGGCCATTCGTAGCTCCTTGGAGCAATTCACATTCCCCGATTTGAGAAGGTGTCGTGTCAGCTCAGCAGAGTTCCGAGCCACCGCAGCACGAAGAGTCCACCGCCGCCCTCAACTACGGCTGTGGTGAGCTTCGAGTGCATGTCATAGCTAGCGGTCGACTCGGAGGTGCAGCGTTTAAGAGCTCCGTGCTGCCTGCCTTACTCGCCAAGTGCGGCGAGCTGTTCCGCGAGCATTTCTGGCCCGCGCTGATCACCGACCCACATGGCCTAGGGCCTAAGCGCAAGGACGGGGCGCGTAACTTCGAGTGCGAGCAAGTGAAGCTCAACGTGGGCGCCTGGCGATTCAGTTTTATCGTGAGCTTGTCTCATGAGTACGACAGTCCATCCGAAGAGCGTATCGAAGCGTGTCTGGACCTGTACTTCATCATGCCGCTCCTAGAGCAAATGGTGGTACTCCTCACGCACTTGCTGACCATTGAGCACAGCCGGCGCAAGTCATCTGCCGGTCATAGCGCAATCAGCCTGGCAACGGCTCGGCCTGCAGCCCTCAGCGACAGGCCTGTGGTTACGAGACCAACTCTGGCCCTGGTAGCTACTAGTGAACCGAGGACCGGCACACTGAGCGGCCAGATCGACCAGGGTCCGGCGGAACCCGGCTTAGGGCTCGACCTGATCGGCTATGCTCCGGAGGCTGCCAACGACAAACCCAAGCGGCCGGCCGAGTAGGCCGCCCCACTACCAGGCCCCTGGCTTGCTCATGCTCGAGCGAGCCAGGGGCCGGAACGTTTTAATCCCCTACAGCTCCTCTTGCTTGTCGCGCATAAAGCCAATCCACTGCTGCACCAGCCGCAGCGTGGTCTTGAGCGGCATCTCGATGGCGATATCTAGGATTCGCGTCACTAAATTAAGCCGGGCATAGTGATCCGACAGCCAGTAGCCCACCCGCACAAACGGCGTCGACAGAAAGTCGGCCAACGTCTGAAAGAAGCCTTGGCGCAGATCAAGCATGGCCAGCTCGCGCGTCGATTGACGCAGCCGAAAGCCCAAAAAACTCACCGCCGACAAGAACAAGAAGAAGATCAAGCCGTTTACCACATTAAAGTGCAGCTGATAGAGCGCCCAGAGCAGCAGCCCAAACGAGACCAAAAAGCCAACAGCATAAACCGCGTTAAAGATACTGCGCTGCGTCGCCGAGGCTACGCGCTGTTTGAGCCGATACTGCACCGGCTGCTCGCTCACATACAGAATCCGCTCCACAAACGAGGCAATGAGCTCGGTGTTGTGACGGTCGGGCGTAGAGATGCGAGCGCTCAGCAGTACCATATACACTACCGGGAACATAATATTAAGCACGAGCGGGAACCAAGCAATAGCGCCGGCGGCTAGCAGATCATAAGGCACCTCCAGCGCTACACCCAGCAATACTTTGGTAATAAAGATGAAGAGAATGGTCTTGATAATGCGGGCGCCGAGACGCTTATGCATGAGGGTATATTGCTGCTGACAGAGACGCTTGATGCGGCTCACCACCTCGGCACGGTCGTTGAGTGGTGGCAGGGCAGCGGTACCCTCGCCGGCCACCAGCTCGCGCAGAATGCGCATGGGCGAGCCGTAGCGGTTAATGAGCCGAGCCAACCGGTGCGTTCGCGGCGCCTGCTGCAGGTCGTCAATCAGCTGGTTAACCTGAATAAAGTGGCCAAAAGACTGCTCGCTAAGCGTAGGCAGGCTGGCCGCCAAACAGTAATAGCGCGTAGTGGCCAGATCAGACTTAAAGATGCTCGACTGCACCGCGCAATAGAGCGCCACCTGGTAGGCCTGGTCGGTCTCGCCCGGCTCGGCACCTGCCGCGCGATCGACGGCCGCCAGATAATGCTCGTAAGCAAAGGCCATAAAGACGGCCAGGCGCCGATTGGGCAAAAGCAGCTCACCGATCTGGGCCGAGGCAATCTGGTAGATCCAGTCGACCACCAGCTGGCGCGGGCCTCGGCCCAGCTGCGGCGCTTGCTCGATCAAGGCAGCATACGGCAGCAGCAGCGCATCGATCTGGCCGACCTTGGCCATCGGCACACTGTCGTTGGCTAAGTAGCCGGCCTGGGTCAGCTCGGTAACGAGCTCCGGCCCAATCGGCCGATACCGCCGCAGGTCAACGTATCGCTTAAGGTAGCGCTCAATGGCGCTGCGCAACAGCAAGTGATGCTCGCGATACTCGGCCGCATTGCGCAGCTGCTCGTAGGCCAAATAAAAGGTGTCGCCGATACTGGCAACATGAAAAGTCTGACCCGACTCAGGTTGAAGCGCGGTGGCAGCCTCCAGCTGAGCGGCTAATCGCTGAGCACTGGGCGTTAAGGGGGACGATTGCATCATGGGTTATTATATACCGTTGATACTGGCGCTGACTATGCGGCTAGGCTAGGTGCGACATAGGTGCCAGTCCGAGACCGCCGGCGACGCAAGCTCGTCAGAGCCTGATCGGTGGTCTCAGCGATACGGCCATCGCGCTTAAGCTGCTGGTACCAGACCGCTCGCTGCAGGAGTGGCGCAATCAGCTGGTTGGCGCCCGCCACCATCACGACCATATCGCGGCGCTCTAGGCTCTCAACCATCTCAGCCAGGGCCTCAATACCATCGGTGTCTAGGTAGTAGAGTCGGCGCAGACTTAAGATTACGGCGCTAGTGTCACCATTAATACGCTCGACGGCCTTAAGGTGCGCTTGAGCGTTTAGATAAATCAATTCGCCAGTAAACCGGTATACCACCGTATCGCCCTGATGCTCAGCGGCCGCCAAGCTGGTGGCTGGCACCCGTTGAATGATGTTGTGTGCCTCGTCGTTAAGGTTAACCTCGGCATTGGCCGCCGACAGCCGATAGACAAACATCAGCAGCGCCGCACCCACGCCGACGCCAATGCCAATCATTGGATCAATGCCAAAGGTGATAGCGGCCACCGCCAATGACAGATAAAATGATGCCCGGTCGTAGCGATAAAGCTGAGCAAAGTGCTCGGCCTTAACCATGCGCAGGGCCACAAACACCAAGATGGAGGCTACGATCGCTAGAGGCAGGTAGCTAAAGAATGGCAGCAATACGGCCGATATCAGCGCCACTGTCAGCGCTGCCAGACCAGCCGAAGTGCGATGACGGGCGCCCGTCTTTACGTTTAGTGACGTCCGAGCCAGCGCTGCCGTAGCCGGAATGCCACCCATCAGGCCGGAGCCAATGTTGGCGATGGCGAGCCCCAGCATTTCGCGGCGTTGGTTAGCCTTGGTGCGCGTCATGCCGTCGGCAATCTTGGCTGAGATCAGCGTCTCGAGCACCGCTACTAGGGTAATCGTGAAGACCGGCGCGATCAATCCTGCGTTAAGGCCGTGCAGGGACGGCAGCACGGGCGCGGCAATCTGCCCTGGAATCTGACCAAACTTGCTCAGCAGAGTCGGCAGCATTAGCGGTACTACATGGAGTCGGCTGAGCGCACCCAGCCCCATGCCGCCGAGCGCCACCAAGATGATCCAGGGCACCTTGGGCGCCCGAGCACTCAGCACCAGCAGCAGCGCTAGGCCAGCTACGAACAGGCCGGCCGCCGCCAGATTGATCTCGCCCAAGTGCCGCAACGACTCCAGCAGATTCGCCACCAGCGTATCGTGCTGCACATGTGGCGCCAAGCCAAGCGCAAAGTTGAACTGGTTCAGGCCGATCGTCAGCGCCACGCCCAGGGTAAAGCCGTGCACTACGCTAGCTGGAATAAGAATAATGAACCGCTCTAGACGCAAAGCAAACACCACTGCAATCAGCAAACCGCTTAGAACGGCCAAATACGGCAGTGCCTGCGCCCCATGCGTTAGAGCAAAGGCGGCCAGAATCCCCGACAGTGCGCCCGTCGGCCCCACCACATTAAAGTTACTGCCGCCTAATAGAGCCGCCAGCAGGCCAGCCCAAACCGCTGTAATAATGCCCATGGTCGGCGTAGCACCGCCGGCCAGCGCCAGCGAGATCGATAGTGGAATCGCCACCAAAGCCACCGCTACTCCAGATTTCCAGTTATCGCGTAAACGAACAGCCCAAGGAGCCAAGACGATGCCTTTCTGGCGCGCCACGTTTAATGAGTTCGGGCATGAGAGCAATCTGCTGGCGCATTGGCGGCTAGCGGCCACGACACCAAGAGACTGGGCTCATACCTAAACGAGCGATGGGCACCTCCATGAGGTTAGTCCTTTTTTGGCAATTATGTCAAGGATCTTTGTCAATACGGATTTAAAAGTGGCTAGATGTACTAATCGACTTTCGGTCTACGTTCGGTATTATAGATACGCCGACTCTCCTATAATGACAAAGAAGGGATACCCTATGGCGCTAACTCAGACTGATATCGGAGCTCTAACCACCGCCATTACGGTCGCGTTGGAACCGCGCTTTGCCAGAATCGATAAGCAAATATCAGAGATGCGGCAAGATATTACCGAGCTGCGGCAGGATGTCACCAAGCTGCAACAAGATGTTACTGCACTGCAGCAAGACGTCACCGAACTACATGAAGGTGTCGACACACTGGCGGCAGCCACCAAGGAGCAGTTCGATATCGTCGTTGGCAATCTGGAAGAAATCAAGGAGGACGTGGTGGTAGTTAAGGATATCGTCAAAGACCACGGCTTTCGGCTGGCGCGGCTGGAGCACCGAGCGGCTTAGCAGCGCCCAGCGCATGCGGCCGAGACACCAGACCACACCTCGGACTGTCGGTGTTGCTGGTGCAGTACCAGCTCAAGGCGGACACCCGAATATTAACCTTGTCTCCCCTCTTGGCGCCGCGCTTGACCGAAACCACCAACACGCCAGTCACAGACGTTGGCAATGGGATTCATGCCAATTTAGTATAAATCGCTGGGCTATAACTGCCTACATAACACTAATAACCTCGGCCTCCGTGGTGCGGAGACCGAGGCTACCTACTAATTCGCTACCGGGCGATCGACCCGGAACGAGAACAGCAAATGAGCTGAGTAATGTGGGGTTTCCACGCGATGGGGCACGTCCGGCGGTACCAGCAGCACACCACCTTCCCGGACAACTATCCGCCGCTGACGCCCTTCGGGGCCCAAGTGCCAAACTTTCTGCTCACGCATCTGCACAATAGCACCGTACGTTGTGTCGACGTGGAGCGGCAATGTCGAGTCGTTCCGGTCCGACTCGTACAAATTGCAAATCACCTCACGCCCAGCCAGCATTGGACTCATCAGCTGCATAGTGACGAGTGAGAACCAATCGTCACTATGCATATGGATACTCTCGTATCGTCTAGTTTGGTCCTTGCGTGCCCGAGCTGCAGCTAGCAGTGCCTCATCGGTGTGGCGGTCCACTGCCAGCCCGTCAACCAGCGCCACCGGCTGTTTGACCGAGCGGCCCCCTTCTGAGGGCAACCGAAGACCCCGTAGCCAAACTGGATCATATACCCGAGGCAAATAGCGCCAGTTTGGGGAGGATGTCATACCCTCCCTTACTGCCGGATCGGCTTGCATCACTGCCCATAGACGGGCTACAAATTCGGCCGCCACGGCAGCCGCGCGAATAGCTTTAGTGGTCATTAATCCGGATCCGAACCAGGCTCGTCGCCATAGACCGTGCCGCAGATCGTCTTACCGTTCTCGCCGGTCAAATGGGTGGTGGTACAGGGCCGGCTCCCCATAAATAGCGCCCGTCGCTGAGCTACAAGCTCCAAATCCTGCAGCTGCGTGCACAGCAGCACATCGTTCGACACCAGCTGGTCTGGCCGGCGCGGCCGTAGCACGAGCGCGCGTCGGTCGGGATGCGGAGTTTGCACCAGCACTTCTTCATCGTTATTCAGGTCCAGCTCGGCCAAAACCAGCCGCAAACACACTGCCTGGCCGGCCGGACAATCAAGCTGCTGCTGAACCCGATGCAACAACGTGCGCTGCTGCTGCGTTATCACCGGCCACCTGTCTAGCTCAGCCGCAGTGCAGGGCTCCATCAGCAAACTACGCGGCGCTGAATCCAGAGATTGCACCAAGATTTCAGCTGGCGTCAATGGCAGCCCCGGTGGCCGCCACATCACACTAATCGATTCACCGCCTACTTGATCAACCAGAATCTCGCGTATGGCCATAAGCAATTGCAAGTGCGCCTGTACCAATCCCGGCACAGCTTCTGTCTCGGTAGTCATGCACTTCCTGTAGCTCGATGACAGTCGGTCGTTGGATCGGCCACAAGGGCCTCGGTAATTCTAGCGCACTAACGTGCCGCTAGCCACTAGTCATGGCGGCTAAATCTTGCTCAAAGGTCCCATATCTGCTAGGGTACGGGGCAATGACCAGCCCTGATTCTCCGCACAAATCCAGCGAAACTAGCAACCAAGCTGAGCGCGTAGCGCTGCGGCTATTGTTAACTATGGCCGACACCACTTGGCGCATGGTCGTGCCCACCGGCGTATTGGCAACCCTAGCAATCCTGGCTGATCTGCGCTGGCACACCAAGCCATGGCTAACTCTAGCTAGTTTGCCAGTGGGGCTGGGCCTGTCAGTACTGCTTATTCGCCAACAATTACGAATGGGGGCCTCATGATCACCTGGCTGGCCGAAACCGCAGGCCCACACGTTAGCCTCGTCGCCGAGCCGATTCTGCAACTAGGGCCACTCGAGATCCGCAACTCCATGCTGCTTGGCCTGGTCGGCACGGCTATCATGTTGTGGCTCTTCCTGTATACCGTTCGGCGAGTGCAGCGCGGTCGCCATACTCGGCTGTCCATCGGCGTTTATTGGCTTTTTGAGCTGATGCTTGGCACCATCCAGGAGGTCATGGGCTCACGCGAGCAGGCTCGACGCATCGCCCCGCTAGCGCTCACCATCTTCTTCTTGGTCATTATTAATAACTGGCTGGAGCTACTGCCTATTGTGGGGCCGGTCACCTGGCACGGGACGCCGCTCTTCCGCGGACTCGCGTCAGACCTCAGCTTTACCCTTGGCCTCGCCATTATTACGATGGTGACAGCGCAGATTTGGGCCATTCGCACTCACGGCTTCTTTGGCAATCTGGGGCGCTACTTTGCCAATCCGTTCCGCGATCCCATGCACGCCTTTGAGGGCTTACTGGAACTAGTGGCCGAGTTTTCGCGACTGATCGCGCTGGCCATGCGGTTATTCGGCAACATCTTTGGCGGCGAGGTACTGCTGGTGGTGATGGCCTTCATTACTTCGTGGGCCGCACCGCTGACGCTGCCGCCGTTTATGCTGCTGGAATTATTTGTGGGCGCCGTGCAGGCCTACGTGTTCTTTATGCTTACGATCGTGTTTGTATCGCTGGGTTCGGCGGCACACCACGCTGAGGAGCCGGCTGGCTTGCCGCAAGTTGGCCTGGCCGCTGAGTAGGACTGACTAAAGAGTACTTCCCGATATTTGCAATTATTATTTGTATGTGCTATAATCATACATCCTTGAAATCCGTCACACCCTAGGAGTCCCCATGGGCACCATCGCCGTGAACTTGTCGACGTGCGGATCCGACCGCGCCCCGCTCGAGACCGTGACGCCGTTCGGGCCGGTGCGCCAGGCCATGGTCGACTACAGCATTGTGGTCGGCCAGGTCACCTCGATGATCATGAACGCCGCCAACGTCGGCGTGAAGCTCATCGAGCTGACCCCGGAGCGTATCGTGCTCTTCTATGAGTATGACAGATCCTCCGCTTTCGGGCTGGAGGCGCAGCTGCCGCGCGTCGAGCGCGGCGACGGGCTCGACGACCTCTGCCCCCGGCTCGACTGCCACAGCTGGCTGTACACCTTCGAGGCCGGTGACAACCGCCCCGACCTGAACGTCCTGCACGAGACCGTGTTCGCCCTGGCCGTCGTCAACCGCGGCATCTGTTCGCCGCAGGTCGCCGCCGAAGTGGCTCAGCGCTTCGCCGACGACAGCGCCGCCGAGAGCACCAACCTGCGGGCCGCCCTGGAGTACTACGGCGCGCCCAACGCCTGGCGCGACCGCGAGCTGGTCAGCGACTACGCCGACAGCATCCTCCTCGGCAACCCCTGCCATATCGCCAACGACGCCCTGCTGGGCCGCAAGGTGGAGTCCCTGCCCGAGGCCGTCGCGCGCGTAATGCGCCGCCGTGCCCGCCAGGCGGCCGGTCGCGTTCGCTAGCTCCACGGGTGACAGATTCAAGGCTTGGCCCCGTTCCAATTTGGAACGGGGCCTCGTCGTGTCTAGAGGGCTTATTCTTTAACCAAAATTCTCGCCTTTTAACGGCGCACCAGCTATTCAGTAGTTCTCCCCGCGAGGACTGTCTGAGCGAAGCGAGTTCCGCAGCGGGAAACTACTGAATAGCTGGAAGCCCAAGCCAAAGGCGAAGGATTTTGCAACTGCTTGGTATTACTGAACCACCCCACACCTCACACCCCACCCCAAGCCAGCTCGGCTAACTCCTGCTGCAGCTGCTCGTAAGCTTGGCGTAGCCAGGAGATTTGCTTCTTGGGGTTACCCTGTGCCACGGTCTGCTTAGTGGGTCTTGTTGCC
>DATIIV010000036.1:0-10085 GCA_035479295.1 Candidatus Saccharimonadia bacterium
GCTCAACCCGCTGGTCGCGGGTAAGATGGGTGTAGGACACCGTTAATCTCCTGTTTACTTGGAAGTCTTCCAACTACCAGTTTACAGATACGGTGTCCGCATTTATTTCAGGGTTGTTGCACTTCGGGGTGGAACTCAAGAGATATAATTTGACATGCAATAGACTTCCTGGCAAAATGGCACCTCGTAATTCCTTTGGTGGCGTTATGGGCCAAAGGTGGCCTGCCAGTGGGCGGGTAGCGGGAGGTTGGGCTGCGGGACAGATCGACGAGAGGCAGTGAGTGCTGGTGTGGTTTGGCGAAGTAAGCGTGACGGTGGGCCCCTTGGGGGTCGCCGAGATAATGTTACCGTTCTTTGATGTGGCTGCCTTGCCCTCGCACAGAGAGCTGGTGCGGTTGAAGGTGGTCGATGGACCGTCGGAGACGGCTTGGGTGCATCCTCGGCTGCTAACCCGGTTTGTGGCTGGCTGGCGATTCTGGGGGCCGCTGGTAGATGAGCGCAACGGCGAGTCGTCGCGGTGGGTGCAGGGAGAGATTTCGGCGGCCAGCGGATCGACAACGATCGCACCCAGCGCGCCGCCTGCTCAGCCCACGTCGGTTGGCGCTCGATACTGGCGAACCACTACGCCCGAGATCGTTCACGTACAGCGGGCTCTGTTTGACCGCGAGGACGTGCAGGACGGTACATACCTGGAGCTACCGTTGTGGCGTGAAGGTGGTGACACCTCGGTGCGTGGCCATATGGTCATTCACCTCATCGGAGCCAGCCGTTCGGGGAACAGCCGGTATCGCCGGCTGCTGGGCCGAGTCGTTGAGGCCACCCCGCACGGCGGCCAGGAGCGGCCGCTGCCTCACGGCGAGGTGACGCTGGAGTATCTTCTGCCGACTTCGGGGGGAGCAGCGCATCCTATGACGGTACTTAGCTAACGGCTAGGTGCCTAAACGGCCGAGATCTAGACTGGATCTCGGCCGTTGGCATGTTTGGACAGGGCGTAGCGGCTATATAGCCAGGCTGGGATCGGCGTGTAGCGTGAGCGGATTGGTGGCGCGGCTGGCCAGCGCTAGGTGGTAGCCCAGGGCGGCGATCATGGCGCCATTGTCCGTGCAGTATTCGATGGGTGCGTAGTGCATGGGTAGCGGGATTTGGCGCGAGACTTCTTGGCGCAGCCGCTGGTTGGCCGAGACGCCACCGGCGATGACGACGGTTTTGGGTTGGTACTGGTGGTAGGCGCGTAGCAGCTGATGAACCAAGGTCTCGCAGACCGTGCGTTGAAAGCTGGCGGCCATATCGCGCTTCTGCTGATCGGTGAGGCGGCCGGGTAGCTCGGTGGAGTGAGTGCGAAAATCGCCGCCAACCTCGGTTTGTAGAGTGCGTAAGACGGCCGTTTTGAGCCCGCTAAAGCTAAAATCGAGTGAGTCGCCGAGGGCGGCTATGGGTAGCTTGTAGGCTTGCTCGTTGCCGAGGGGCGCGAGGTGGCTGATCTTGGGACCGCCCGGATACGGCAAGCCAATCATGCGGGCGACCTTATCGAAGGCCTCGCCGGCGGCGTCGTCGCGGGTGTGGCCGAGGAGCTGGTACTCCAGTGGCGAAGTAAACAGTAGCAGCTCCGAGTGCTTGCCCGACGCACTTAGCGACAGGAGCGGAAAGATATCTGGCTCAAAGCCGGCCGTCTCGGGGATTAGTGCGTTAGCAAAGGTATGCGCTACCACATGGTTAACGGCATAGAGCGGCTTGCGACGCACCAGGGCAATGGTGCGAGCGGTGAGGGTGCCGATGAGCAGGCTACCGAGCAGCCCCGGACCGGCCGTCACGGCGATGCCGTCGATGTCGTCCCAAGTGCAGCTAGCCGCCGCAAGCGCCTGGTGAATGACCGGCAGCACCACCTCGATGTGCGAGCGGGCGGCTACCTCGGGCACCACGCCGCCGAACTCTTGGTGGATGTCGATCTGGCTGGCCACCACATTACTGAGCACACGTCGGCCGTCTTCCACGACGGCGGCGGCAGTCTCATCGCACGATGTCTCGAGGCCAAGCAACTTCATGCCGCCCATTGTACCGCATGTGTGGCCGATTTGCCCAAGCCGCCAAACAGCGTTCGGCCCGCCCCTGGCTGGGGCGGGCCGATGTGGCGGTCAGTTGCCGGGTTCGAGCACTTCCCGAACTACTTCCCGGAACTCCTCGTCGATGGTTGAGCAGTAAGCCTCAATTGCTCTGGTGTAGTGCTCGGTCAGGTCAGCCAGGAAGGCGTCGACCGCTTGGCGCGAGAACCGATAGGTATAGAGGTCATCGTCCCATTCCACGAGGTAGACGTCTTCGACGTCCTCGACGCCGGCGCTGGTCATGGTAGTGTGCTGCTCGAGCAGGATGACGGTCTCGTCGTCGCATACTCCGCCGGTGGGGGCGTTTGGCTGTGCGGCTCGCACAAAGAGCCCCGGCGCCAGGTAGTAGGCGGTCTCACAACCACCCTCGTCGCCGATGTCGACCCGGACGATGATTAATAATGGGTCTTTGGGATCGAAGACAAAAGTGGCCATGTCCGGCTGGTAGAAGCCGTCTTCCTCCAGTGCATCGTAGGCGATGACCCTCTCGAAGCGCTCGAGACGCTGTTGTTCCACGGCGGCCTCCTTGGGCTCTCGGTGGTTGGTGCTCATTGTGGCCGGTCAAGGCGGCTGGCGCTAGAATGTGATGGTGATTATAACATTTTACACTAAAAATAACAAGCCACCCCTGGGCGGCTCATCAATAACACGCTGGCCCGCTCCCTCGAAAGAGAGCGGGCCATTGAGCCAGAGCTCAGTCAGGAGTTGACCATGGCTGGCATCTTGGTCAGCTCTCTGGCCAGGCCGCGACGAGCGCTCTTCTCGGCTTGTGGCTGGAGCCTGGTCGCCTTGGCCTGGAATCGCTCGATGTCCTTGGTGCGAATCCACAGTTGGATGACACCGGCAGGGGGACGAAGGATGAAGCCGTAGCCTTCCTCCTCATGCTTCGGCGCACGCACCAGGACATCGCCGAGGCCGGTCCACTCGCCGGGGTGCAGCCTGGCGTCGCTGAGTAGGTCCAGGCTGAACACCCAGGTGACGTTGTCGGCGACGAAGTCGAGGCAGATAGCCCAGGGGCTTCCGGTCTCGTAGCGCAAATCGATGTCGTGCACTGCGAAAAGGCCGGGATCGTTGGGAACGGGGGCTTTGCCTTCCACGAGCTGGAGGAGAAGAGTGCGATTCGCGCGACTCACAGCAGACTCCTTTGGGGACCGATAGCGGGGAGGGGTGCACATTTTAGAGAGCCAGAGCGGGAAGGGGGAGACGTTCTGGCTGCTAATGCGCTTAAATTATACTCTCATTTGAGAAAAAAACAAGGCGGATGATAATGACGCTTTTGTTAATGCCCGATTGGGCCTCAAAACGAAGCCGACCCCGCTTCGCAACCGTGAGGTGCAAAGCGGGGTCGTGGCGGCGTGGGCGAGTGAGTGCTCAGGCCGGGGTGAGGACAGGCGTGGTGCTGAGGCTGACCGGCTCGGTCCACGGTAGCCTGCAGACGGCGCGGATCATGTTCTCGACGATGGGCGAGTTTGCGTTCCGGCGCGTGGGCGCCCAGCTGCCCTCCTTGTAGAGGAACACCCCGCCCTCCTGCTCGCGCAGCCGGCGGAGGAGCCAGTCGGCGAAGCCCGCGCCGCGGCCCTCCAGGTCGTCGCGCCAGATGAGCCGATGGGCGAGCGAACGGAGATCGGCGCTCACCGGACAGTCCCGGGCCGGAAAGACCTGGGGTCCGATGAGGCCCTCGGGCATGGGCCCGGCGAGCGGGGGTGTGGTCATGGCTGCTCCTTGCAGGTCTGGCGCGGGACGTGACTCCCCGGCTGACGCTGATCGGGAATGAAGCCGGACAGCATGACGCCGCCCGGCCCTTGGCGGATCGAGCCAGGCAGCTCACGGGCGAGCTGCCTGACAGCATCGGTGGCGCTGTCGATATCCAGGCGAAAGGCCTGGGTCAACTCGCTGAGCTCCACCCACTGGCCCTCGCGGCTGCGCAGGTACTGGGTGATTTGGCTCAGCAACTCCTGCGCCTCGCGCTGCTCGTAGCTGGGTCGCAAGCAGAGAAGCCCTGCGCCCAAGAGAAGAACGGCGGCGACTACCGCCATAGCGATGATTGTGCCCTGCATGTCTTGCATGAGAGCTCCCCGGTCCGATCCACGGCGGGATGGGTACATCGGCCCGGCCCGGATGAGCTGGGTCGCGACAGACGAGTGCCATTATACGATAATAGAGGCAATTTGGCAACTGGGATTATCTGGCAGCGCTGCCGATTTGGCTCCTGGTGTGCCATACTAAGCACAAGAGAGGACGATTATGTTTCGCAAACTGGTCAAGGCGCTGATTCCGCGGCAATTATTTCGCATGATCGAGCCGTATGGCCATCTGGCCGAGGCGGTGATGTGGCAGGTGCTGATGGGGTTCCCGGCGCGCGGGCTTAAGGTGATCGGCGTGACCGGCACCGACGGTAAAACCACTACTAGCACGCTCATTTACACTATGCTGAATGAGGCCGGCCACAAGGCGGGACTAATGACGACCATTGGCTATGGCACGCCGGGGCATTGGCGCGACAACGAGATGCACATGACCACCTTGCCGACGCGGGCCATGCTGCGGCGGATCCGCGAGTTGCACCGCGAGGGCATCGAGTGGCTGGTGCTCGAGACGACCAGTCATGCGCTAGCCCAGTACCGCGTGTGGGGCGTGCCGTACAGCCTGGCGGTGTTTACTAATTTGACGCATGAGCATTTGGATTATCACGGCACGTTTGAGCGGTATCGGGAGGCTAAGTTGCGGCTGTTTAGGCTAGTGGCGCGGAATAAGCGGGGACTGCGGCTGGGAGTGGTGAATGCTGATGATCCGAGTGCGCCGGAATTTGTAGCGGCGGTGCCGCATGTGCTCACCTACGGGTTGGGTTTGGCTGATGTGGCGGCCCGGCAGGTAGAGGCTACGCCGGCGGGCAGCCGCTACCAGGTAACGCGCGACGGCCAGACGCTGCATGTGCAAGTGAATCTGCCGGGTGACTTTAACGTGCTGAACTCACTGGCGGCGGTGGGCGTGGGCTTGGCACTGGGGCTGCGGCCGGAGCAGATTGAGCAGGGCGTAGCGGCGCTAACAGTGCTGCCTGGCCGCATGAATCGGATCGACGAGGGCCAAAAGTTTGCGGCCATCGTTGATTTTGCGCACACGCCCGAGTCGTTTGAGCGGCTGCTTAGTCAAATGCGGCGGCTGGGCCACGGCCGGCTGATCGTGTTGTTTGGCTCGGCCGCTCAGCGCGATGTGGCCAAGCGCGGCATTCAGGGCGCCTCGGCCGGTCGCTGGGCCGACGTAGTGGTGATTACCGAGGAGGACGACCGCGACGAGGACGGCCAGGCCATCCTGGAGCAGATTGCGCGCGGCGCCGAGGCCGAGGGCAAAGTGCGCGACGAAAACCTCTTCTTGGTCCATGATCGCGCCGCCGCCATCGCCTTTGTGGTCGGCCAGGCTCGAGCTGGCGATACGGTGCTATTTTTGGGTAAAGGCCACGAGAAGACCATCGAGCGGGCCGACGGTGAGCATCCGTGGGACGAGGCGGCCGAGGTACGCCGGGCGATTAAGGCTTTGCATTAAGCAGGTTGTCGCCTCCCTGTTCCTGATATACTATTGGCATCAATAAGCGTGGAGCTAAGAATGTCGCAAGGCCAAGGGATTTTAGCCATCCAAGGGGACTCAGGTATTGGTAAAACTACCCTGGGCCGGGATGTAGCGCGGGCTCTAGAAGTGCCCATGTACGAGACCTCGAACGGGTTTCGCGGCTTTACCGCTTGGGCACTCCACCGGGGAGTTGATTGTAGCGATGAGGTAGCATTGGCTAAGTTGGCCGAAGAGTTTCAGTTTGCGGTGATCGACGACCGGGTTGTGGTGTGCGGCCTGGATGTGACCGATGATTTGCGGAGCGCCGGCACCGAGCAATGGGTGTCGCCGGTGGCCCATGTGCATGCGGTGCGCCAGGCCTTTGTGCGGGCGATGCACGATTGGGTGAATCAGCGCCCGGCGGTGGCGGTGGGACGGCATCTGCGCGAGATATGGCCGGACGCTCAGCTAGTGATCCAGGTTGAACGCCACGATGAGGTGACGCGGCGGGCAGCCCAGAGCCAGGGTAGCCACGCAGCGCCAACTGGCCTCTTGGCTCGCAGTGAACTCGATCGCAAGACTGGTCAACGTGTTTTGGCGCACCTTACGGGCAAGCATTTTGAGGAACTGGATACTACTGGTATGGACAAGATTCAACAAGCGGCAGCGGCACTGGAGCTGGCACGGCGTTACGGTTTTTGAGTTGGCCGGGGCTGGGGTAAATCGTGTTGGGGCCTCCTCTGCTATTCATTATGGTAATATGTCGCCAAACGTAATATAACTACGGCGCGCTATTATTACGTTTCACGATATATAGAGATTATGAATATTACGATTCCCGAAGAGATTCTGCCTTTAACACCGCAGATGCAGCATATTTTAGCAGCCCTGGCTTTGGGGTCGATGAATGGCTACGAAGTTATACAGCAAGCGCGTGAGGACGCTGGTGGCATCATGCGCTTGGGGCCAAGTACGGTTTACCCGGCGCTCAAAAAGTTGCGCGGTATGGAGCTTGTTAAGCTAGATGAGCACTACCAGCCGTCGGGCCGAGGGCGTAGTGAGTGCGCCTATGAACTAACGCCGACTGGTCGGCACGTATTGCAGGCCGAGATCAAGCGTCAGACCGAGCTGGCCGAGTTGGTGCGGGCGCGGTTGGCGGCCAAATAGTTGGTATACTAGCTGTAGTGGCTGCCCAAGAATTTAGCAATGAGCTCGATGCCAACGTTCTGGGCGCCGAGCTCAAGCGGAATGCCGATCAATGCTAGGGTCGAGCAAGAGGGTGAAGGATTTGCCATTATATAAGCATTATAACCATATGATATGGTGTTGATAATAAGGCATGAGGTTAGCGAATGTTTGGACGAGGACCAGACAAAGAGGTGGCGGGACCGTCACCCGAGCGGGACTCAAGTGGGGCCGACCTGGCGCGAGAATTAAGCGGGATCATTGATGCACGTGACGGCCGCGAGCGGGGCGAACAACTGCCGCGCGAAGATCGGGTAATGATATACGGCAGTCGAACCAGTGGCGGCCCTGATCTAGCGCGCGATTTCGAAACGTATTTACAAGATCATGGTATTGGCACTGCCGATGTGCAGGCGGTGCGGTTTATTGGTGATATCCAGCCGCCTTTTTTCTATCATGGCCCAGAGGAGCAGCGGCAGGATAAAAAATCGCTGCCTCGAGGTGTTGTGATGATGCCGTACATGGTAGGTGAGATGGGCTCAGGAGCAGAATTTGTTACTAAGACACCTTATGAAGCGATCGAGGCTGCGCCCGATCAGGGCGAAAAGTCATAATCGGTCTAAAGCCTCAAGCACACCTGCGGTTGGCCGAAGTATGATGCAGAACTGGCCCGCTCTCGCGCGATGCGAAAGCGGGCCAGGGCCTTGAGCTCAGACGGTGGTGCGGGTCGTCTTGCGGAGCGACTTGGCGGTGGTCTCGATGAGCGCCGCCAGCGTCTCTATGACCTCGAGGAACTCCCACGGCAGGCGGTACTCCTTGGTGAGGGCGTCACGCTCCAGGTCGTAGTTCACGACTCTGACCGCAAACTTGCGGCTTGAGTTGACGCCGAGTCCAACCAAACGGGAGCCCCCGCCATGGAGCTCGACCTGGACGCACAGCCGTGAGCCGGTGAGCTCACTGTAGACGCCGAGGTCGATGACCAGCAGGTAGTCGCAGTGGCAGTCGGTGGTGGAGTACACCCCGTTCTGCTCTCCGCCGCCGTTGAGGCGGAGGGGCTCGTCGGTGAGTAGCCGGTAGTTCTGGGTCTCGACCAGCTTCTTGATGTCCGGCAGGATGTGGCGCAGCAGGGACTGCTGGCTGAGCGCCACGCTCGCGATCTCGACGTAACCCTCCCGCGAGGGGTTGGGGTTGAGGGTTTTGAGCGACTGGCTGCACGAGTGGTCCATGACCGTCCTTCCGAAGTGCCGAATTTTCAAGGGATTATGATTATATACGTATATTGCTACTAAGTCAATAGCGGTTCAGGTTAGCCTGGACCTTTGCGCCGCGTAGTATAAGATAACCATATGAATATTGCCGAAAATCTCTTCAAAGCCTATGACATTCGTGGTTTGGTTGGTGCGGAATTAACGGTTGAGCTGGCCGAGGCGGTGGGCCGGGCGTTGGCCGACTTTTTGCCGATCAAGGGGCCGGTCTGCGTGGGCTATGACATGCGGCCGGATTCGGCCGAGCTGGCGGCGGCGGTGCGGACCGGGCTGGCGCGCCAGGGCCGGACGGTGTACGACATCGGCCAGGTGGCCAGCGACATGATTTACTTTGCGGTTGGCCGCCTGGCGGCAGCCGGCGGCGCCATGGTGACGGCCAGCCACAATCCGGGCGCATACAATGGCATTAAACTGTGTGCGGCCGAGGCGCGCCCGATTGGCATTGAAACGGGGCTGGCCGTTATTCGCGACGCTATTGCGGCGGATGATTACAAAGCGGCGCCGACGACGCCCGGCCAGATCGAGCCGCGCGACATTATGGAGGCCTGGGTCAACCACGCGCTCAGTTTTGCCGGCGCCATGCCGCTGCGGCCGTACCACATTGCCGTGGACGCCGGCAATGGCATGGGCGGGCTGGTGGTGCCACATTTGGCCAAAAAGTGGCCGTTGATCGTTGAGCCGATGTACTTTGAGCTCGATGGCACCTTCCCCAACCACCCAGCCAATCCGCTCGAGCCGGCCAATAATGCCGATCTCATTGCCAAAGTTAAGGCCGATAGCTTGGACTTTGGCGTGGCCTTCGACGGCGATGGCGACCGCGCCTTCCTGATCGATGAGACCGGCCAGATCGTCTCGGGCAGCGTTACCACCGCCATTCTGGCCGAGCACTTTTTGCGCCTAAATCCCGGCGCCACTATTCTGTATAACGCCAACTGCAGCCGCATTGTTCCTGAAACCATTGAGGCTCACGGCGGCAAAGCCATTCGCACCAAGGTCGGTCATAGCTACATTAAGGCCGACATGCGCACATACGACGCCGTCTTTGCCGGCGAGCACTCGGGCCACTACTATTTCCGCGACAATTGGTGCGCCGACTCGGGCTTGATCGCCGTGATTTGCGCGATTGCGGCGCTCAGTCAATCGGGTCAGGGTTTAAGCGCGTTGGCCAACCAGTATCGCAAATATGCGGCCAGCGGCGAGCTTAACTTTACCGTGCCCGACAAGGCTGCCGCCATCGCTCGGCTCAAGGCCGCCTATGCCGACGGCCAGGCCGATGAGCTCGACGGCCTCACGGTTAATTATCCGGACTGGTGGTTCATTGTAAGGCCGTCCAACACCGAGCCGCTGCTGCGCCTCAACGTGGAGGCCACCACGCCGGCGCTGCTCGAGGAGCACCTGCATCCGCTGGTGGAATTGCTACAAGGCCTTGACCCGGCCCACCGAAGCGCCTAGAATCGGCTTCGGCCCTGCACTCAACCGAGATTCTGGAGCCTTGCGTGACTGTGAGCTTTAATTGGGACGACCTCATCGGCGGCCTCAAGTCGGCGCTGGTGAATTCGCCCGTGGCCGATGCCGCGCTGGTGATCGGCTACCTGGTGATAGTCTTAGTCTGGCGGCTGCGCGATCGCCGCTGGAAGCACCTGTCCAACTGGACCAACGAGGTGATCAGCCTGGTGGGGTGGCTGATGGTCGTGGTCGTTGCGGCTGGGCTGCTCGTGTTTGTGATGCCGCTCTTGTTGTTCATAACCTACATGAAGGTTACCGGCCAATTGCCCTCCCAGTCGATTCTGTACCTGAGCGTGCTGGGCCTGTCTGTAGTCGGCATCGGGGTCTACTGGTGGGTGGCGGACCGGCAAGCCAACGAGGAGCTGCAGGCGCGATACCTGATTGCGCTGTTTTTGGCTCTGGTGCTCCTGGCGCTCAATCCGGCCATCTCGAGCTCATCAGGTCAGTTTTTCTTCTTGCCCGCCTAGCTATGGCGGTAGCGCCCCGG
>DATIIV010000037.1:0-6961 GCA_035479295.1 Candidatus Saccharimonadia bacterium
AGGCGTCTCGCGCGAGACGCCCTGGCCGTATAGACTTCTGGTGGAGCGAGAAGGCTTTAGACCAACTCGCCCCAAATCAATCCCAGCAGTGGCTGGAACGCTGTTAATTATATCACGAGCTGGTCCGGGCCTCCACCACAATGCGGCCGTCGGCCTGGCCTTGCAGGGTGCAGGTATAGAGTGTTAGCTTGGGGCCCGTGGTGGGCGCCTCCACCGAGAGCTGGCCTGGCTTAACTTGGTAGGTGCGGCTGACCGTGTAGTGATAGCGCTTGTGCTGCCAGTAGACGGTGATGGCGTCGCCGGTCTTTAGCTTGTCCAAATCATAAAATACCGACACCAGCGAGACCCGCGCCGGCACCCAGCTAAAGACGTAGCGGTGGCCGACCAGCACAAAGTTGCCGCCTTTGGCCGGGTTGCCGCCAGCACCGGTACGCTGTACTACCAGGCCGTGGTCGAGCTGAGCTAGCTGGTCGGCCACAATGTTCACCTGCACGCCTAGTCGCGGAATCACCAGCTGGCGATCGGGCAGGGGAGCACCGGCGGTGAGGCGGCCATCTGCTGGCAGGGCGGCCCGGTGCGGCGCCATTAGTAACAGGTAAGCCAGATAGAGCCCGCCGGCCATAAATACCGCGGCCAAGCCGAGCCTGATGATCTGATGGCGCAAAAGAATTAGCATTTTCTCATTTTAAGCATAAGAGTTATTGACGCAGGCTACCAGAGCCGCCACAATGAAGCTTAATTGATTGGGATGGGGCAAAACTGTGATGAAAACCATGCTGGCGCGGGCTGCCAGAGTAGCGGCGGCCTTAGCTTTAACCGGCGGCTATTTAATGGTGCCGGGTGCCGCCGCCGCCGCTAATACCTGCACCTGGACCGGCAGCGGCGCCGACGCCAACTGGGCGACTACCGGCAACTGGAGCGGCTGCGGCGGCGTGCCGCCGGTCAACGGCGATACCATTGTGTTCCCTAACGTGGCCAGCCGCAAGACCAATGTTAACAACCTTAGCGGCTTGTCCGTGGTGAGCCTGAGCGTAGGCGGCGGTTATACCATTACCGGCAACGCCTTAACCGTGACCGACGCCATGACGGCCGACACTACTACGGCCGGCAGTGACTTTAGCCCCAACCTCACCTTTGGCCCGCACTCCGGCGCGCCGGCCGCCACTACGCTAACGCACACTAGCAGTAGCGGCAATAACTTCACCGTTCATGGCACCATTACCCTGGCTACTGGCGCTCAAAACTTTCAGATCACGGCTGATAATTTCCTTAACCTCAACGGCAATATCGGTGGCAGCACCCACCAGTTCATTATTAATAATGCCTACACCGACCTGGGCGGCACCAACACCTTTACGGCCTCGGCCGGCGTGGCTATGACTAATGCTAACGTGTGGTGCGAGCTGGCTAGCTGCCTGGGTGCCAGTAGCAACACGGTAGCCGTCAATGGTAACGGCAGCCTGTTATTCCCTAACGCCATCACCTTTGCCAACGACATTACCTGCAATACCTCGGCTCAGTGCGTTTATACCAATAGCGTGGGGGCCGATTATGTGCTGACGGGTCACATCAACTTAACGCATAGCAGCATCATTAGCACGCAGGGCTCACCGACCATGAGTGCTACCATTAACGGCCCGATTACGGGCAGTGGCACGTTACTGCTGGGGCCGGGCCTCATTAATATGAACGGCGCCAACACCTTTACCGGTGCCGTGACGGTAAATGGGACGGTGACGGCCGGCAATGCTACGGCCTTTGGCAACGTGGCCAATACGGTTAACCTGACCTCGGGTAGCCTTGTATTAGCCGGCGGCAACTTTGATCTGGCCAATCCCATTAGCGGCGGTGCCGGCCTAACGGTGAGCAGCGGCGCCCATCAGCTCACGGGCACGTACACAGCTACAGGCACGGTGACGGTGTCGGGCGGCAGCTTGGCCGTAAATACCGATGCCTCCAGTTCCAGTTTTGCGGTGTCGGGCGGCACCGTGAAGGGTACGGGTACGCTGGGTGCCACCACGCTCACTGGTGGTACGTTGGCGCCCGGCAACTCGCCTGGCATTATGCACGTGGCCGGTAATTTAACGCTGGCGGCCAGCCCGTCCGGCTTGGCGGTGGAGATTAACGGCCCGACGGTGGGCGCCCAGTACGACCAGACGGCCGTAACCGGCACGGCGGCACTCAATGGTGCCAAGCTGGACGTGAGCCTGGGCTACACCCCGGCGGCCGGCAGCAGCTTCACCATCCTAACGGCCAGCAGCGTCACCGGTCAGTTTGCCGGCCTGGCCAACGGCTCGACCTTTACGGTCGGTGGTACTACCTTTACCATTACCTACAACGCTACCTCGGTGGTGCTCACTACGCCCGCCGCGGCCGCGCCGGTCACCCTGGCGCCGACCGGCCAAGACACGCTGCCGATCGGCCTGGCCGCGGCTGGGCTCATAATTGCAGCGGGTTACTTGGCGGCTACGGCGCGTCGGCGCCCGACGATCGCATCTTAATGGCTTTAAGCATCGAATAATTCCGCATATAAAAAAGGTACAGCGACCCTGACAGGCAGTGATCCCCGCCAGGGTCGCGGTCTAACCGAGACGTGGCAGCTCGTATTCGAGCGCTCGGCCGCCGGCCGCCTTGTGCTCCTTAGTCTCGCGCAGAGCCTGCTCTCCACCGCCGACGCGCACCAGCCAACCACGCCGAATGCGGCGGAGGAACCAGGGGCTCTCGTGGCCCCACCTGTGGCCAAAGATGTACCGCTCATCGACGGGAAAGCAGTCGTACCCATCGGCCCGGCTACAGGCAATGCCGACCGTGCGCCAGCCTCGAGCAGCTGCTTCTTTGTAGGCGATGGCCAGCACGCCCGTGTTGGTGAGGCCACTCACAACCGTAATACGGCGCCAGCGATGCCGTCGCGCAAGTTCGTCGAAGGCCTCTCGCACCATCCGGCCGGCCTCGTCCTTATCGAACTTGGTGGGCTCGCAATAACCCACCACGCCGATTTGCAGGTCAGTTAGGCGGCGGAAAGTACGGTACATCAAGCTCAGTAATCGGTGGCCGCAGTTAGCGAGCCGTTTCATGGTTGCCCCTCAAAATCGGCTTTGGATGGGAAAGAATGGGAACAGGTGGGCAGCTCCGAGGATCTACCACTTCCGGCTCTTAGCGTGGCAGCAACGGAGAGCTAGCCAGGCGCAAAAGTGTGCCCGATTAGCTCTCTATTGCAATGTTTTTAAGGAAGCAAGAAAGAACAACTACCACTTTGTCATGCAGCGGCTTTTGTATCACTGAATAATTCCCTGGTGGAGCATGCCGGGCTCGAACCGGCCACCTCCTGCTTGCAAAGCAGGCGCTCTACCGAATGAGCTAATGCCCCGCATTCGTGCGGATAAAATGAAAGCTAAGACGCATGGGGCCCATTTGGTGGGCTCGGCAGGACTTGAACCTGCGACCTCGTCATTATCAGTGACGCGCTCTAACCAGCTGAGCTACGAGCCCATCAGATGGGCCTCATATACAAAATAACTCTCGTATTTAAGCATAAATGCAGATAATGGGCAAGCCTTTGCGCTGGCATTTTTGAAAGTGCCGCCCGGCTCCGCGAGGGAGCCGGGCCTAGTGGGCGACTAGCGTCTGGAGGGCTTAGCTGGGTTCCACATCAGCCTAAACGTGAGGTCGCTAAGCTGAGCGCCGGTGATCTTGTATGGGCTCATATACACAGCAAAGCCGTTCTTCATTCTGCTAAAGATGTGTCCCTGTCCGGCCGGGCTCTCGCACCCTCCTACGTGCATGAGCCAACGGTCCGGCGGCTTGGTGCCAAATACCTTGCCAAACGTAACTTCCAAGCTATACAGAAAGAGCTGGTTGAGCGACGGATCGCCCTGCTCGGCTGCTCGGCGTTGGTAGGTTCCATAGAGGCTTGAGGTTAGCTCAATGGGGGCGCCTTCGCTCTCTCGGCTAATAAGCTTCATGGACTGCGGATCGATGGTCGGTCGCAGCAGCTCTGGCTCGGCAAAGGCAAATAGCATCGTGTGGCCGTCGTCTTTGACGGGGTGGTCCATGGTGATCCAGCTCTCGCAAACGGTGGAAGAGGTAGTGGGGCAAAGCGAGTATTCATAATAGAGGACTACCTAGCGCAGCCAATTATGCATAATTCTAAAAGTTAAATAATTGCTAGCCGGAAATCAGCCAACTGCATTTGACAAAATTAACGAAAAGGGTTATGCTGGAGCTAGGTTACTTGGGATGCGCCCCTACTAGAGACGTATCTAGGCACCCAGGACACAGACATTCCCAGCTCACAGACTGCCGCTCCCAGGAGGAGAGAACCATGACTTCGCTTTTGGACCGCGATGAGGCCACGCATGTGCCCGCGGATGACGACAGAGGTTGGTTTCACCTCCAGCCCCAGGATCGCTTGGATCCGGCAGAGGAGACGGCCGCCAATGCGGTCCACAACTTCACCGAGCGAGTGACGGCCGATCTGGTGCCTACCGCCAACAGAAGGCCGAGCTTGCCACAGCTGCCCGCCAGCCTGACCGAGGCGGCGATGTGGCTCCTCGAGAACCAGTCGCTCACCTACGCCGAGCTTCTCCAGGGGATGTTGATGGTGGTACACCTCGCCAGTCGGGGTGAACTTGCCATCTACACCTTCCTGCAGTGCGCGAGAGCTGAGCGGTCGGCGGACCTCATCGTCGGCATGTTTTGCGACGAGGGGGAGTGGCTGAGGGCACTGGGTCAGGCCCGCGAAGCTCTGTTCGAGCTGATGAAGCTCGAGCGCATTGCCATCCTGCCGGGCGCTCGGGCCAATGCGGCCACTGACCAGAGATTGGTCAAGCGACTGCCCTGAACGCTGGCGCCCACTGGGCCCGCCGGAGTCCTCCATCACGGAGATTCCGGCGGGCCCTTCGCACGTTTGGGGTTATGCTTGCGGGCTGCGACCGATCAGGCCACAATAGGGGGTGATAACCGAGGCGCCTCCATGAAGATTACTAAGTTTGGCCATGCCTGCTTATTGATTGAGGAGGGTGAGGCGCGGCTGCTGCTTGATCCGGGCGTGTATTCGGCCGGGTTTGAGGCGCTAGCGGATCTAGACGCTATTCTGGTGACACATCAGCACGCCGACCACATGACGCCGGATACTATTAAGGCCTTATTAAAGAGTAATGCTAGTGCCAAGGTGCTGGCCGATGAGGCTTCGGCGGCACAACTGGTAGCGGCTGGTGTGGCGGCGCAGGCGGTGCACAATGGCGATGAGCTGGCGATAGCGGGGGTAAAGGTGAGCGTAATCGGCGTCGAGCATGCACTGATTCATCCTGATATACCGCGCATTCCCAATGTGGGCTATCTGGTAGCGGAGCGGTTCTTTTATCCGGGGGATAATTTTACCAATCCAGGGCGACCAGTGGAGGTGCTGAGCGCGCCCATTGGGGCGCCGTGGCTCAAAATTAGCGAGGCGGTTGACTACGTGCGTGGCGTTAAGCCGGCGGTGGCGATTCCGGTGCACGATGCGGTACTGGCCATCCCCGAGATGAATTACAACTTGCTGCAGCGCCTCACGGCTGATCGCGGCATTGAGGTGCGGGTGGTGCCAAACGGCCAGTCGACCGAGGTGTAGTCTCGGTTAGTTTGGCGCGAAAAAGCCACCTTGCGAAATGAGGCAAGGTGGCGGGATGCGGCGCGGAGCCGCGCGGGGTTATTCGGTGGCAGTGGGCGGGTCGGCGTCGGGCGTCTTGGCTGGCTCGGCGGCTGCAGTGGCATCGACCGTGGGGGCTGGTTCCTAGCTCTGCGGCGGGTGGCGCTTGGCGTACCACCAGGCCGCACCAATCGCCATGATCGCCGTAAAGGCGATACCCGCCACGGCGATGACGAGGCCGCCCGCGATCAGCAGCCAGATCGGTAGCGGGTAGTGGCTGCGGAGGTAGTTCATGGCCAATGCGCCACCTCCAAACAACAGCGTTACGACCACCACGCCGATGGTTCGGATGATGTCCTTGGCCGTTAGCGGGTCGCGCTGGGGCTTGCCGTTGCTCCGGCGAGTCGGCGGCTTCGTTTCGTGGTGCGGGGTCAAGCTGCGCTCGGGCCGGCTACCCGATCGTCGTCGTATTGCAATCATGGCCTCATCGCCTTTGGTAGGTTGTCAAACTCGGTCAGTCGCAGTTTGGCTACTATGGCAGGCCTTGGTCGTTACCGCAAGATCGGCCCCTCCAATCGCCGTAGCTGACGTTCCTGGTAAAACGCAGTCACTCATGGTATGGTAGCTACCGCGTCGGATTTCACCAAGAAGTCCGAACCTCTGTTCATCGACAAATGGGGATAACACATGGGACAGGAACAGCCGCTCGTGGTCACGGATCCGGCCGGAGTCTTTAGCTGGGAGTTACCGCGAGACTTCGTGCCGAGTGAGCTGGCCGCAGCCGAGGTCGTTCCGGTCAAATGGTGCCAGCCGATCATCAAGGAGGTCTTTCGCACCATTCACGCCATCAGTAACTTGGAGGCGCTGGAGGTGTTGCAAGAGGTGCAGCGGGCGTACTTGTTGTTTATGAGGCGCCTGTGGGGTCCAATTCGTCCGGCTGGAGCCTCTGTCAGAGTTGTCGCCACTGCCGAGGGCTGGCAACTGTCAGACCCAGCGTTCGGCACGGTGACGTGGCGGTCGCTCAACTCAAGCGAGGCGGTCAATCCTGAGCTGCTCCGGCGGTTGGGTCCTGACCTTCAGGATTGGACAGGTGCGATACTGCAGATCGTCGCGCCAGCGTTGCTAATCTGCCTGGGTGAGCCCGAGCGGGTTCGGGTACCGGGTGGAGGGTCGCTCATGGATTATGTTCTCTACGCCGAGCAAGACTTTCGAGATGCGCATTCGTGTCTCGTGTTCGAGAATGGCATCGCTCTCAAACTCCACGGCATACTTCTGCACGCGAACTGGTTGACAAGCCATCCCCACAATCAGTGACAGTGGCGAGGGCGGTTTGGG
>DATIIV010000038.1:0-6907 GCA_035479295.1 Candidatus Saccharimonadia bacterium
CGCTGGGCGTAACGCCCGGCGAGCGGCCCGATGGTCTCAGCTGGCGGAGCAGGGTGGAGAGTCGGCTAGTCCGGCTTGCCATAGCCGCACAAAGTTGGCGTGGCTGGCTTGCTCGGCTGGATCAGCGCCGGCTGGTGCCCAGCTATTTGGCGCCTGGTCGTCTTGAACCTCCGGCGCGGCGTTGGGATTCATCTGCGGAACTCGCTGCCAGGTCATAAAGCCACTGTCGGCCCAGACCAAGTAGGTTGAGTCATTGGCGGTCTCGATCCAATTTGGGTCTTGGGGCGGTCCGGCCTGCTTGGTGTAGTGAACCTTGCCGCTGCCTGAATCAAGCCGGCAGTACGCTGTGCTTGGCGCTCGGGGCGGGGCTGGTCTGGTGGTGGTCGCGGCCACCACCAGCGTGGTGGTGGGCACTGTCGTCGTGACAGCGGGACTCTCTGAGACCACGGTCGCACTGCTACTCGGCGAGTCCGTGGTCGGGTCGGTTGTAGAGCTGGTCGTCTCAGCCTCGGTGCTGCTGGGACTTAAGGTTGGCCCAGGCAACGAGCCGCCATAGGATCCGGTCGATTGGTCGGCGTTAGTCGTGGCGATGTCGTGCTGGATCTTCAGCCACAAGATTGAGCCGACTACCATGACTACGGTGACAATGCCAACCGAAACGATGGCCAACCGATACTCTCTGGCGCGGGCTCGAGCCCAGAGCCCAGTGAACCACTGCTTCACGGATTACCTCCGGGGGATGGGTAGGTGATGCTACGGGCCAGGCTATCTTATAGCATACTTTTAAGCTCATTTCCATTGGTTGTAGCCGCCGATGCGCTATACTGAGACCATGGAATCAACTGAATCGGACGACAAAATAGCCCAACAGAGGCCTGAACAATATTCAGATGCAGCCCAGGAACGGTCTAAGCGTCGTTGGCCTAAGGTGGTAGGGCTCATTGTGCTGTTGTTGGTTGTCGCCACTGGCGTATATGCGGGTCTTCTAGTTAGTAATGTTGCAAAAATATCAACGAATCCTCTGGATTTGAGCGGCCTGACCACCGATGTAACTGGTCGCACCAATATCCTCATCCTTGGCATTGGTGATCCCGGCCATGCCGGTCAGCAGCTCTCCGATACCATGATGGTAGTGAGCCTCGATACCAAGACGAAGCGGGTGGCTCAGATTAGCATTCCGCGGGATCTGCGTGTGGCAATTCCAGACCATGGCACTGCCAAGGTTAATGCCGCCAACGCTCTGGGCGGCGCCAAGCTGGCTGAGCAGACGGTGAGCAATACGCTCAATATTCCCATTAATTACTACGTTGAGACTAACTTTACAGGGTTGCGCAGCCTGGTTGACGCGGTGGGCGGCATTGACGTGACTGTAAAGCAACGGCTGGTTGATACCGAGTACCCCTGTGATGACGACCAATATAAGGTGTGCGGTCTCGATATTGAGCCGGGCCTGCAGCACATGGACGGTGTTCGAGCGCTGCAATACGCCCGTTGTCGCAAGGGCACCTGTGGCAATGACTTTGGCCGGGCCAGTCGCCAGCAAGAGGTGATTAACCTGGTACGCCAAAAAGCCACTAGTTGGCAGACGCTGCTGAATCCGGGTAAGCTGGCTGCACTTACCGGGGCCTTGCGCCAGAGCTTAACGACCGATATGGGAACTGTTCAAATGCTGCAGCTGGCCTATGATTGGCAGCAGGCTCAAGCTAACAGTCCCATTCAGCTGGTGCTGAGCACCCAGTCTGGTAATTACCTCAAAGGCGCACTAGGCTCGAGCGACTTACTGCCCATCGATGGTACTTTTGACGCCATTCAGAACCGCGTGCATAATATATTCAGTGTTGCGCCGCAGTCGAGCGACGTGCCGGAGTAGCCAAGGTCCTCGTCTTATTTAACCTGTCGGATAGCCTTTTAAGGCAGCTTTACAGGTGTAGGGGCGAGGCCTATGCTATGTCTATTATCTTAAATAAGCATAAGCGCTGCAGCGTCCATCATCAGGAACATTAATCAGGATTAAAGACTGCTCATCATGACTTCGCCCACGACCAACGGACCCCAATTTACTGCCGATCGTCTCCGCCCGGCACTCGAATACATCGATCGCTACTGGGAACGGCTGGAGCGGTTTAATCCGCACGACGATGGGACGCTGATTGGGCTGCCGCGACCATATTTTGTGCCCAGCGCCAGCACGGGTCATGGCTTTGCGTATGAGGAGATGTACTACTGGGATACATTCTTTATTGCTCAGGGGTTGATCGACACACCGCGGCAGTACTTGGTGCGTGGCCTGGCCGAAAACATGATGGCGCTGATGAACCGATTCCATATTATTCCTAATGCGGCGAGGATGTATCATACCAGCCGGAGCCAGCCGCCGTTTCTGACCACGCTTATTCTCCAAGTGTACGAGCTGGAGAAGAGTAAGCGCTGGCTACGCGAGAGTATGGACGTAGCTAAAGAGGAGTATCGCACGGTCTGGATGGGCGTGTCGCACCCTAACTGGCGCGATGTCTTTAATGGGCTCTCGCGTTACTACCAGATCGATGTACTGGATGATTTGGCCGAGGCCGAGAGCGGCTGGGATATGAACACCCGATTTGATCGCCAGTGCTTGAGCTATATTCCGGTGGACTTAAACGCGCTGCTCTTTAAGTATGAGAAAGACTTTGAGCAGGCCGCCACCATTCTGGGCGATAATGAGGAGGCTCGCGAGTGGGCCAAGCGGGCTGCTAAGCGTCAGGCTACCATGAGGCAGTATTTATGGGACGAAGAGAAGGGCTTCTACTTTGATTACAACTTTATGACGGGCAAGCTCGGTAATGTTTGGTCGCTGGCCGGGTTCTTCCCGCTGTGGGCAGGCATGGTGGATGAAGCCGATGCGGCTCGGATTATGGCTCATTTGGATAAATTTGAATTTGAGGGCGGGCTGAGCACTAGCGCCGCCAAGCCTCATATTAAAATGCGGCTACCTACCCAGTGGGCGTACCCAAATGGCTGGGCGCCGCTGGAGCTGGTAGCGATTGAAGGCATGAAACGTTGTGGCTACAACAACGATGCAGAGCGGGTTGCTCGCCAATGGATCAATGGCAACTTGGTTAAATTTGAGGAGCAGGGCGAGTTCATCGAGAAATACAATGTGGTTGATATTCATGACGAGCCGGTCGAGGGTGTTTATCCTAGCCAGCTTGGCTTTGGCTGGACCAACGCGGTGTTTGTGCGCTTAGCCAAGGACTTTTTGCGGCCGGAGGAGCTGCCCAATATTACCAGCATTCATGGTCGAGCCAGCCTGCGCAAAGTGCTGCGCGACCCCAAGACCAATCTACGGCGAGTGAGTGATAAGCTGAACCGGTTGAGCCCGTCGTAGAGCTTCAATAGTTCTCGTGGCAGTAAGGACGCCCGCCAAACGTGAGGTCTGACGGGCGTTTTTGGCGTGGGGTACGGCGATTAATCCCTAATCAGTTCCTGGCTGAGCCAGGCTAGCCTGGTGAGGTATCTCGCCTCTGTGGGCCCCAACTCTTTGGTGGCCCGGGGTAGCTTGCTGGTGGTGATAAGGTGGCCAGCGAGCCAGGTGGAACCATCGGGCTGAAGGCTGGCCTCGAGCCGCTGCTGGTAGGCCAGGTTATTGTGGCGACAGCCAAAGGCCAGCCGGATCATTTGCAGAGGCTGTCCGGGGCCTGGACTTAGCTTGGGATTCTGTTGGTAAACGGTGATTTGCAGCGCTCGAATCTGGTCTCGCTTGAGATGAAAAACTTGCGGTGCGCTGAGGTCATTGCTCAAGAGTTCGGACGGAAAGGGGCTACCGGGATACCACATAATGGCTGCAAACATTGACCGGAGTAGTCGGCCGTATGCCTGATCGCTGCCGATGAGCCGAGCGCGATGCTGATTGGAGTCAAGCTGTACAGTAGAGCTATCGGGTCGTAAGCATGGACCGCTCTCGATACGCTCGAACAACTGAGCAACTGCAGCATCAAGGGGGTTCGTCATGACCGATCTTTCGGGGAGGGTGGCCTGAGTCGAAGCGATCGCGACCATAAGCGTGATAAACTAGGCCTATGATTAGCCCTGAGCCTCACGATCACTGGTATCGCCGCGGAACATTGTATCAGATCTATCCCTTAAGCTGGGCCGACAGTAACGGCGATGGCTTTGGTGATCTGCCGGGTATTTTACAACACCTGGATTATTTATATGATGGGACCGCCAACTCGCTGGGAGTGACCGCGGTCTGGCTGTCGCCGATCTACCGCTCGCCAATGGCCGACTGGGGGTATGATGTAGCCGATCACTGTGCGGTGGACCCGCGGTTCGGTAGCATGGCCGATTTTGACCGGCTGCTGGCCGAGATGCATCGGCGAGGCATGAAGTTGCTGCTGGATTTTGTGCCTAATCACACCTCGGTTGAACATGAGTGGTTTAGGGAGTCGCAAGCGAGCCGCCAGAGCGCGAAGCGAGATTGGTATATTTGGGCTGATCCAGCTGCCGATGGGGGTCCGCCGAATAACTGGCTGTCTAAGTTTGGCGGTAGCGCCTGGTCCCTTGACGAGGCTACCGGCCAGTACTATTTGCATACCTTTTTAGCTCAGGAGCCCGACTTGAACTGGCGTAATCCCGCGGTGCGCCAGGCGATGCTAGCGGTGCTGCGCTTCTGGCTGGCTCGAGGCGTGGATGGATTTCGGACCGATGCGGTAACCTCGCTCCTTAAGGACCCCCAGCTGCGCGACGATCCGCCCAACCCAGATTATCGCCCGAGCATCTCTGATCCGGCCGATGCAAATCTACGGATATATAGTTCGGGTCGTCCCGGCATGGAACAATTACTGGGATCGCTTTGCGAGGTAGTATCGCCGCGTAACGAGGAACGCGTTTTGTTAAGCGAAATATACGTTAGCCTACCGCATCTGCAAGAGTTTTATGCGCCCTGCCGGCGGCACCCTATGCATGCGCCGTTTAATTTTAACCTGTTGGCACTAGAGTGGAGCGCGGCGGCATTTCGGAGTTTTATTGATGAGTATGAGGCAGCACTGGCGCCCGAAGACTGGCCAAACTATGTGCTAGGTAATCATGATCGGCCGCGCCTGGCCAGCCGATTAGGGCCGGACCGGGCACGATTGTTGATTTTTTTGCAACTAACTCTGCGCGGCCTGCCGGTTGTCTATTACGGCGATGAGCTGGGCCTAGAAAGCAGTGTGATGGATACAACGAAGAGCTATGATCAGCCGGCTCAGCGATGGCCAGCAGCTGTCTTTGACCGCGATGCGGCGCGTGCGCCGATGCCGTGGCAGCAACGGGGGCCACGGTTTGGGTTTAGCACAGCGCAGCCTTGGCTGCCGGCCTCGCTCGATAGTCTCGAGCACAATGTTGCGACCGAGGAGGCGCAGCCCGATTCGCTGCTGCAGATGTGCCGGCGGCTGATTCATTTGCGCGCCAGCGGTGAGGCCTTGGCCGAAGGCGATTATCGCTCGATTGAGAGCAATAACCCTGATATTTTTGCCTACGTTCGGGAGACAACGACGATGCGTTGCTATGTGTTTCTTAATTTTACCGGCACCAAGCAGACCGTGATCCTGGGCAGAATCGGTGCCTGGACCGCCGGAACCCACCTCATTGAGGGCGATGGCGTAAGCCATGAAGGCGGACCAATCGAACTTGAGGCGTATGAGGGCCGGCTCTATGAATTAAGGCGAGGACGGTAGCGATGTATTTGGTATTTGATATTGGCGGCACTCATACGCGCCTTGGTTTATCGGCTAATGGCCGCAAGCTCGATCAGGTGGTGCACCTTGAGACCGATTCATCTGCGGCCGGCTTAGAGGCTTTTCTGGGCGCCACCTCCACCTTAGCAGCCGGGCGCACCCTAAGGGCGGTGGCCGGTGGGCTGCCCGGCCATATGGCCGTCGATGGCCGGCTAGGCTATGCGCCAAATTTGCCCGGCTGGGTGGGGCTGGCGGTAGCCGATCGGCTCCAAGAGCGGCTGGGGGTTAAGGTTCTGGTTGAGAACGATGCCGCCTTGGCCGGCTTGGCCGAGGCCTGTCTGGGAGCAGGAGCGGGGCGCCGCATTGTAACGTATATTACCGTTAGCACGGGGGTAAATGGAGTACGAATCGTTGATGGTGGGATCGACTCTAGTGCCCAGGGCTTCGAGATAGGCCAGCAGTTGCTAGCGGACCACAACGGCCAACTGGCTTCGCTGGAGTCATTAACCGGTGGTGCCGCCCTGGCGCGACGAACCGGCCGATTGCCGGCTGAGCTGCAGGGGACTGGAACCTGGCAGGTTGAGGTTCAATATTTAGCTCGAGGCTTATTTAATACCCTTGTGCACTGGTCGCCAGAAATAGTGGTGTATGGGGGCCGCATGATGCAGGATATCTCGGTAGCGGCTATTGCGGAGGAGCTAAGCCGGCTGCCAGCCGTGTTGAAGCCCTGGCCGCCGATCGTAACGGCGCAATTGGGCGATGACGGCGGATTGCTCGGAGCATTGCTGCTGCTTCGAGGCCGTGATTTATAAAAGTAGTTGTTACTATTACAACGATTTGACTTAAAGAGAGACTCTAAGCTACTTGAGTACCAGGATTATTCCTCGAAGCTATCTTAAGCCACTTATGCTAAGATTACCTCAGTAATAGCGCTACTCTGAGTCATGAGATGCCCCACGTGCCAAGCCAAGCTCCTGCCCGTTCGCGGTCAGCTATTTTGCTTGCAGTGCGGTCGGGCGGTGGCCCGGGCTAGCTCTGCAGCCGATGCCGACGAAGCGCCTCAGCTAGAGGATACGACCGACCCGCTGCTGCGGCGGGCCATTACCGATGTAGCGCCTCGGCCGGTACGGTTTCGGGCCCAGCCGGAGACGCAGGCCAGTAAGGCCGCCCAGCTGCCTCTCGCTCCGGATCGGCGACGAGTGGCAGCTGGG
>DATIIV010000039.1:0-29877 GCA_035479295.1 Candidatus Saccharimonadia bacterium
GGGGCGGCCACTTGGTTAGGGCTGAGGCGGCGACCACTCAGCGGAGCGGCCGCGGCCTCAGCAGGCTCATCTGCTCGTCCGTGGACACCAATGTGCCGATCCGCTCGCCGCGCACTGCTCGGGCGATGTTGCCCTCGGTCAGCAGGTTGAAGACGATGATCGGCATCTCGTTGTCCTTGCACAGCGCGAAGGCCGTCGCGTCGGCCACCTCGAGGCCGCGGTTCAGCACCTCCTGGTGGGTGATGGCGCTGAACCGTTGGGCGCCGGGATGCTGTCGGGGGTCGGAGTCGTAGACGCCGTCGACAGCCTTGGCCATCAGCACCACGTCGCAGCCGATCTCCAGCGCCCGCTGGGCGGCCGCGGTGTCGGTGGAGAAGTAGGGCTGGCCGCAGCCGGCACCGAAGATCACCACGCGGCCCTTCTCGAGGTGCCGTTCGGCCCGCCGCGGGATGTACGGCTCGGCGACCTGGCCCATGGTGATGGCGGTCTGCACCCGGGTGTCGATGCCCGCCTTCTCCAGGAAGTCCTGGAGCGCGAGGCAGTTCATGACGGTACTGATCATGCCCATGTAGTCGGCCCGAGCGCGGTCCATGCCGTATTCTTGGAGCTGCTTGCCGCGGAAGAAGTTGCCGCCGCCGATGACCACGGCCACCTGGACGCCGGTGCGGACCACGTCGGCGATCTGGCTGGCCACCGTGTGAACGACATCGGGGTCGACGCCGACCTGGCCACCGCCGAACATCTCGCCGCCCAGCTTGAGCAGCACGCGGCGGTAGCCGGAGTTGTCCGTCTGGGGGGTGCTGTTGTTGGGGTGGAGGTCCGGACGGGATTGCGTCGTCGAGCCGATCATCGGCCTCACCTTTCGCAGGTGCTCCTTGGATCTAGGCGGGTTGCCTCCGCGATATTATAACAGAAAACTCGTTCTCACGCAAGCTGCGAAACTCATTAGCTCATATAAGTGCCAATAGCCTCACCAGCGGCTGCCCGCCGGATATTACCGGCTACCGCAATATTAAAGATCCGAATTGGCAATTGTCGTTTTTCGGCTTTGGTAAAGGCTGTGGCGTCCATCACACCCAAGCGCCGCTCGAGCGCCTCGGCATAGGATAACTTGTCGTACAATTTGGCGTCTGGATGCTGATGCGGGTCGGCCGAGTAGACGCCGTCCACATTATGAGTGCCCTTAAATAGCACCGGTATCTCGAGCTCAATGGCGCGCTGCACGGCCGCTGTATCGGTGGTAAAATCCGGCTCGCCAATGCCGGCGGCGCAGATCACTACGCGACCCTTCTCGAGGTGCCGCCGCCCGCGCTCGGCGATCCAGGGCTCGCACACGCGGTGGATCTCCAATCCCGACATTACCCGCGGCTCGTAGCCATGTCGGCGTAGCGCGTCTTTAAAGGCCAGGGCGTTGATCACCGTGGCCAGCATGCCCATATTGTCGGCGTCGGTCTGGTTCATGCCGGCCGCCACGCCCACCGCGCCGCGCCAAATATTGCCACCACCCAGCACGAGCGCAAAGTGCGTGCCCAGGTCGTGGTGCGCCGCCGCGATCTCGGCCGCGATCCGGTCGACCACCGCCTCATCCACCGTGTCGTGCGGGCTATTGCTGCGAATCGCCTCGCCCGAGACCTTAAGCAGTACGCGCTGAAATGGCTGCGGCATGTTCTGGCTCCTTGGCCTAATTATGTCTGAAGTATACTCCAAAACAGCGAGCGGCCGCCCCAGGCGCAATGCCCGGGGCGGCCACAGTGGTGCCCGTAGTTCAGCTGATCAGCTGATCAGCGTGCCGATGGCGGCGCCCTGTGCGGCGGCCTCCACATTGCGGCCCGGCTTCGGGTCGTTGAGGTCGTAGCGGTCGAGCATGACGACCCGAACCGGTCGGCGTAGCTCGGCGGCTCGATTGAGCGTCTCCTCGTGGAACTCGTAGCGCGAAGCCGTCCTGGCTTGAGCAAAGCTGAGGTGCTCAGGCAGGCTCTGCGAACGGCGAGAGCGTCGCCGCCGGTACGCCTCAGTCGGACCATCGGTGGTGCGGTCTTCTCGGGCGATGATGAGGCGGCGGACGTCGAGCTCATTTGCCCGCCGCAGCGCCACCATATCGGTGGTGTAGTCGAGCTTCTTGCCTGGCTTCTCCGGGTCTGGATACTGCTCGCCGCCTCCGAAGATCACGATAGCGCCATCGTTGAGACGCTGGTCGGCCTTGACCATAGAGTAGTCCTCGGCGTCTTCGGGAATGATGGTCAGGCGCTGGATAACAACCTGGGCGCCCTGTTGCTTCAGACACTGTGTCAGGACTTCAGCGTTGGAGGCGGTCCCCAGTCGACCCATCCGTGAGGAGCATCTTCGATCAAAGCCGGCGGTTAGCTCCAGCGCGTGCTTGCCGCCCAGCCGTCCGGCACCAATCACCACGAAGATCTGGCTGGTTCGGGAGGCTACGATGAGCTGCCGAGCGATGTCGTGCGCCCACTTGAAGTGCGGACCGGGATCGCGGTCGCAGACGGCCCCCGGCAACCGAATGAGCGTGCGCTCCTTGAGCTCGAGCGGTAAACTGGGCAAGAGGCCCGGCCCGCTCAGGGCGTCAGGTATGGTGTTGAAGGCGGTTGGAAAGATCATGATCGCCCCTTTCGGCCGGGTGCAGAATCGGTGGGGTTGCCTGTAGCCGGTTATACCAGAAAGCGTGGGGGAGCACAAGGCTTGGGGCACTTCAATTTTGGCTCAGAAGCGCTTATACTTGGGTCTAATGGTAAGGTGATGGGCGAGATGGCGCAGCGTCGCGGTACGTCAGTCTTAATAGCGGTGGTGATCATCACCTTTGGCGGGGGCTTGGCGGCCTCGGCCTACCTCAATTACTACCAGTACCAGCGTGATAGCCAGAATCAGCAACTGCTGCAAGGGCAGATCACCGACCTGCGCTATCAATTAAAGCAGGAGACGAACGGTAGCCCGGCGCCCAGTATCTCGCCGAGCCCGTCGCTCAGCCCAAGCCCCAGCGCCTCGCCGTCGCCGGTGCTAGGGGCGCAGACCGTTAACCTGGCTGAGCTGGGGGTCAAACTGACGCCGACCGACCCGGTAGCCGACCTCACCTACGGGTCCCAGACGATCGCCGGCCTGGGCGTGGCCAATCTGACCACCAGCAGCCTGCTGGCCAAGTACCCGGCCTGCAAACCCGGTGCGCTGGGCATGGTGGTGCGGCGGCCACTGGGGTCGCGGCCATCTACCTCGGCTAGCCATCTCATTAAGAAGATCGGCGACTACAACTTTTATTACGTGACGCCCAGCGGCAACTGCGGCCCCGATAGCGCTGGCCGGGCCACGGTGAGCGCGGCCATCGCGGCGGTGCAGAATCTGGTGATGCCGACGCTGACGAACTAGCATCGGGCCGGCGTCCGCCAGCCGCGGCCAGAACTTGCTATAATGGCTAAGATTAAGACGAGGGTGCTTGTGCGCGATTTAAAGTCCAAGATTGTGATAATGCAGTGGGCGGTGATCGCGGTGCTGGTGGCGGGGGCCGGTGCGGCCGTCATTATGCTGATGAGCCGCGCCGATACCTACAAGAGTCAGCTCGATCAGCAGACCGGCGACCTGAGCAGTCTGCGCGAGCAGCTGCGCCAGGCCAAGAGCCCACAGCCGTCGCCGTCGCCCGCGCTGCCGGCGGCCAGCGCCAACACCGCTTCGCCTACGCCGTCACCGGCCGCCTCCGCCTCGCCCACGCCATCGCCCCGTCCCGGCTCGAACCGCTAAGCCGCCTGCCAAACCGTAGCGCACATCGACCATAAGCGGTACAATGAGCGCGTAAGAGACTGATTATGGCCATCAAGTTGCTCGAAAAATTTGTGCGTTTGCGTCAGGGGGCGAGCGGTCCGCGCTACTTGGTGGCGCTCGATATTGGTACTGAGTTTGTGAAGGCCCTAATCGGCGAGATCAAGGGCGAGACGGTCGAGATTATTGGTGTGGGCCGCCAGCGCCAGCGCCTTACCGATATGCAAGGCGGTGCCGTCACCGATATTCGCGGTGTGGTCGAGAACTGCGACGCGGCGCTGCGCTTGGCCGAGAAGATGGCCGGCGTGGTGGCCAAGGATGTGGTTATTGGCATCGCCGGCGAGCTGGTCAAGGGCGCCAGCACCGTCATTCGCTACAAGCGGACCGACTCGTCGGCGCCCATCGACATGGCCGAGCTCAAGAAGATCCTCGACCGGGTGCAGTATCGGGCCTTTGAGCGGGCGCGCGAGCAGCTCACCTGGGAGACGGGCATGAAGGAGATTGAGGTCAAGTTGGTCAATACGGCCATCGTCGATGTGCAGATCGACGGCTACCGAGTGACCAACCCGATTGGATTCCAGGGGCGCGACGTCAGCATTCAATTATTTAACGCCTTCGCGCCGATGGTGCACCTGGGCGCGCTGCAGAGCGTGGCGCAGGATCTGGACTTAAATTTGGTTAGCATCGCGGCCGAGCCATTCGCGGTGGCCAAGAGCGTTGGCGGCCAGGATTCGAGCGAATTTAGCGCTATTTTTATCGATATTGGTGGTGGCACCACCGACATTGCGCTGGTCGACAACGGCGGCGTTGAGGGTACCAAAATGTTTGCCATTGGCGGTCGGGCCTTTACTAAGCGCATCGCTCAGGTGGCCAATGTGAGCTTTGAGAAGGCCGAAGAGATGAAGATGGCTTACAGTGCTGGCAAGCTCGGCCCCAAAGGCGTTAAAGTGGTGGAAGAGGCCGTTAATTCGGATATTAAAGTCTGGCTGAGCGGCGTGGAGCTGAGCCTAGCCGAGTTCGACCGCGTCGACCACCTGCCGGCCAAGATCCTGCTGTGCGGCGGCGGCACCGGCCTACCCCAGATCATGGACGCGCTCAAGGGCGGGGAGTGGTACAAGAACCTACCGTTCGCGCGCCGTCCGGTGGTGGCCCACATCAGCCCGGCCGAGGTTAACCGCGTGGTCGACAAGACCGGCAAGCTCACCAGCTACGCCGATATTACGCCGATGGGCCTGGCCAACCTGGGCCTCGACACTGCCGCCGGCGACAACGTCACTGAGACGCTCATCAAAAAGTTGTCGCGGGCGATCTCGGCGTAACGAGCTTTGGCGCATTCAGGGCCCGGGAGACTGCTCTCCCGGGCCCTTGGTGGTCGCGCTCACTCGATCCATGTCTCGCCCTGTCCATTGGGGCCGATGATGCTGTGCGCGCGGCGGCCAACCAGCCTGGTGTGGGCCTCGACAATGCTGGCGACCGTCACAATCCGAGCCTCGAGCTGCCAGGCGCCGAACTGTCGCCTAAGCGGCTTTGCGTCGGTCAGGTTGACGCGCAGGTGCAGGCCGCAGCGGCCGGAAGGGACCAGCCACAGTCGTAGCGGAAAGGTTCCTTCGCCGCGCAGGTAGGGTTTGAGCAATCTACGTTCGACGGGCAGGCCATCGACCGGGTAGTGCCGACTGAGCTCTATCACTTCCATGCTTGCCTCCTTGGGCTAACGCCGGAACAGCTCGCAGACCCAGCCGATGGTGCAGAACATCAGCAGCAGGAGCAGGCACGTTCCGGCGCCAATGATCCCGCCGATAACGGTCTCGACGTGCTGATCGAGGAAGATCAGCACGAGCCCCGTGGCGGCACCAATTGCCCAGAAACCCAGCAGTTTTAACAGTCCAGGGTTGCCTCGGTTAGCCGCCACGTAGGACTGGTAACGGGCGCCGATCAGCACGAGACAAGCGGCAAACGTAAAGACCGCGTTGATGGACGGGAACAGTGAGTCGAACATCAGGCTCCTTTGGGAAGCATCGATACCAAGGTTCAAGAGAGCTATTTATAGCATATATTGTAATTAATTACAAACCTAGGTGACATCAGCCAAAACCATAAGCTTTGTGGTAATCTTGTAATATGAAAGATAATGCCCTCTACCTTGAGGCCGATGAAGATATCACCTCGGCGATCGATAAACTGCACAAAGTGGCCGGCGAGGCGGTGCAGATTGTGGTGCCCAAGCGCTCGACTATGCTGCAGAGCATTATTAACTTAAAGTTGCTCAAAAAGGCCGCGGCTGATGCTGGCAAAGAGCTCGTGTTGGTCACAAACGACCGGGTGGCGAGCGATCTGGCCGGCCGCGTGGGCCTGGCCGTGGCGCCGTCGCTGGGGGCCAAGGCGGTGTTGACCGCGGCCGAGGCACCCGAGCCGCCCAAGGCCGAAGATGTGATCGAGGCCGACGACCCCGAGCCGCCCCAGCCGGATCCGACCAAGGCCGACGAGCCGGCGCCGGCGCCCAAGAAGCCGCTGTTTGCGCGCAAGAGCCTGGGCGACAAGGCGGCGGTGTCGCTGGCGGCCGTGACCGAGGCCGGAGCTCCGGAGCTAGCGTCGGCCGCGGCCGCCGACACCGTCGCGGTTGGCCCTGTCCCCGGTCCGGGCCCCAAACTCCCCAATTTTGGCCGCCTGCAGCGCCGCCTGCTCTGGGGCGGCTTGGCCGTGGTGCTGGTGGTGGGCTACTTTGTGGCCATGTATTTCTTAACGAGCGCCAAAATTACGCTCTATGCCGCCGGTAGCAAAGTGGCCATCGATACGAGCTTTACCGTGGACCCCAGCGCCAGCAAGAGTGATACCGCTGGCGCTGTGCTAGCGGGGCAGGTCGTCACCTTTAGTAAAGACCTGTCGGGTAGCTTTACGCCGACCGGCAGCAAAGACGAGGGCACCAAGGCCGGTGGTACCATGACGGTCGTTAATAATGACACCGTGCCGCACGATTTTGTGGCCGGCACGCACTTTCAGGCGCCCGATGGCAAGCAGTTTATTACTAATACGGCTGTGCATGTGGACGCCGCCAGCGCCTCAATCGTTAATCATCAGCCCGTGATTGTGGCGGCCAAAGCCACCGTGGCGGTAACGGCGACTCAGAATGGCGATGGCTACAATGAGGCCGCCGCTAAATATACCATCACCGGCCTGCCGCCCGATCAGCAGCAATACACCTACGGCCAGGGCGCCCAAATGAGTGGTGGCACCAGCAAGACGGTAACGGTGGTGACTCAGGTCGACGTGGACAAAGCCAAGGCCGACCTGCTAGCCAAAGACAAGAGTGGCGGCCAGACCGCGCTCGACAGCCATGTACCCAGCGGCTACCAAGCGCTCAGCGGGACGCAGCAGCAGACGGCCAGCAACGTGAGCTCAAGCCCTAGTGTTGATGCCGAAGGTACGACCGCCACCCTTAGCCTCAAGGCGGTTTACACCGAGCTGGCTGTAAAGAAGACCGACTACGCCGCCGTGGTTGAGGCTCAGGAGCAGAAGCAGATCGGCGCCCAGAACCAGATTTACGATAATGGCCTGAGCACGGCTCAGCTGACGCCCGGCCCGCCCGAGGCTAGCGGCCGCCAGAGCTTCCAGCTGACCACCCAGGCGTACGACGGCCTCAAGCTCGACAAGACGCAGATCGCCGACCAGCTCAAGGGCAAGCGCTACGGCGACGCCTCGGAGGCGGCCGGCCAGCTGCCGGGCGTGCAGCGGGTCGAGATTAGCCTCTGGCCGGCCTGGGTAACTCGGCTGCCGGGGCGAGCAAGCCAAATTCACATTAGCATCCAAGTGGCGAGCCAGTAGGGAGGGGGTAGGTTGAAGCGATTTCTCGGTATTGATTATGGCGCCAAGCGCATCGGGCTGGCCACGGGCGACGATGAGACCAAATTAGCCCAGCCGCTAGCCACCGTGGGCGCGGCCGAGCTGCTGCCGACGATCGAGCGCGAGGGGCCGTTTGCGGCCATCGTAGTGGGCCTGCCGCGCAGCCTGGATGGCGCCGAGACGCCGCAGACGTTGGCCGTGCGCCGGTTTACCGACGATCAGCTGGGCGCACTGGAGGCCGAGGTGGTGTTTCAGGATGAGGCCGGCACCTCTAGTGTGGCCGAGGAGCGACTGCGCCAGTCGGGCCGGCCGTACCAGCGTGAGCAGATCGACGCCGAAGCCGCCGCCCTTATTCTGCAAGATTACCTGGACGCGCTGTGAGCCTGGCCGGATCCCCAGCGCCGCTAGCATCGGTTCGGCTCAATCGCATTGGCCGCGGCCGACGGCGCCTGCGCTGGAGCAGCGGCTTAATCGTGCTACTGGCACTGATGGTGGCCGGCGGCTACGGCTGGTACCGCCTCGAGCTCCAACCGGCCGCCCTCGACGGCGCCGACCAGCGATTTGAGGTTAAGGCCGGCCAGCGCGCGCCCGACATTGCTACCAACCTTAAGGCGGCCGGTCTCATCCGCGACCGCAACGCCTTCATCACCTATATTAATTTTCATGGCCTGCGGGCCCACATCGAGGCCGGCGTTTACGCTCTGTCGCCCACCGAGTCGACCGTTACCATCGCCAACATTCTGGCCAAAGGCAAGATCGACGCTCATAGCCTCGTGGTCCCCGAGGGCTCTCGCATCACCGACATCGAGCAACTCGCGGCCGCCCAGGGCATCACCAAGGCCGACTTTGAGGCCGCCTTGGCTGCGCCCCACACCCAGGCGTTCTTGAGCGGCAAGCCGGCCAACGTGAGTCTGGAGGGCTACCTCTTCCCCGACTCCTATCGATTAACCGCCAACGAGACGGCCGCCACGCTGGTCGACCAAATGCTGGCGACCTTTGGCCAAAAAGTTGGCCCCGAGTACGCCCAGGCCTTTACGGCCGAAGGCCTCACGCTGCACCAGGGCCTTACCTTGGCCTCGATCGTCGAAAAAGAGGTTAACAACGCCCAGGATCGTCCCATCGTAGCGCAGATCTTTCTCAAACGCTTGGGCCAAAATACTACTCTGGGCTCCGATGTAACGGCTCGCTATGCCGCTGATCTGCTGGGAGTGGCCTTTAGTACCAACGTCGATTCGCCCTACAACACCCGCCGTTTTCCTGGCCTGCCGCCGGGACCTATCTGCAGCCCTGGCCTGGCCGCGCTCGATGCGGTGGCTCATCCGGCCAACACCGATTACTCGTACTTTTTGACCGGCAAAGATGGCAAGACCTACTACGCCCATACCTATGCCGAGCATCAGGCGAATATTGCCAAATATCTAAACTAGAGAAGGGGAGCCCGGATGAGACTGGCAGCTCTTAATGTGATGAGCGGCGGCTTTCCTGGCTATGTTCAGGATCTAGAGGCACCGGCCCGGCTGCCGCTACTGCAAACGGCGGTGGCTCGGTTGCAGGCCGACGTGGTAGGGCTAGTGGATACGTTCCGCTGGGACGCTTTGTACAAGCCCGAGCAGCTGGCACAGCTATTTGGCTACAAGTCTGCCTACTGCATTAACCTGGGCGACCGACGGTTGATGGATCTGGGTCATAATAACGGCCTTACACTGCTCAGCAACTATGAGGTTGCGAGCGTAGAAACTATTTGGTTGGGGTCGCGCAATGCGCTGATGGCCGTTATTCGCAATGGCCAGCGGCTGCGCCGGATATTTGTGCTGTACCTGGATGATCTCAGCGAAGATGTGCGCGTCCAGCAGACTGAGGCTTGGCTGGAGCGGCTGGATCCGGATGAGGCGGTGGTGGCTTTGGGTGACTTTAACGCGCTTGACCCGGCCGACCAACCGCTAGAGCAGCCAGCCTTTGCGGCTTTTAGGGCGGCCAATCCAGAGTTGGCGCAACGGTTGCAGTCGCAGCTTACGGACGCGTTGCGGGGCGAAGTGACGCAGCGACTCATGGGGCGGGGGCTACGCGATGCTGCAGGCCTACAGCGCCAGCCAACCTTTCCCACACCGTTGTTTCCGGCCGCCATTAGTGGGCCGTTTCTGCGGCTTGATCAGGCTTGGCATAGCCCAAATGTGGTGGTGAAGCGGTTTACGGTTCTCTATGATCCAATCTTTGCACAAGCCTCGGACCACTGGCCGATTGTGCTAGATATTGAATAGAAAGCTGGGACGGGCGCTTGGAGCGGTAGCTTCAAGCGCCCAAGCGGATTTCTGAGCGATTTTTAGCCTTGAAATCCATCAAAATTTGACACCACAGGGTTTTGTGATAAGGGGCGAGTAGGGGAGCATAAGAGGTATCACCAGTGCTATATTTTGGCTTTGCAAAGGCTTTTAACAATCTTGACACTTATGTCAGGCATTGGTAGACTACGAAGGTAAATTGATAAGCGTTAGCGGTATAGAGGTGATGACCCTCTCGCGCGTCAATTTACTACCTAGAACCGTCGATACGAAGTATTAAACTAACGGTCGAAATTCTTCTGCCCCAGATCAATATTTGGGGGAAGGACGTAAGTATAGGTAGTATCTCGTTCGTTAGCCCGACTCGGCGCAAGCTGAAAGGACCGGCGAATGGGGTGGAGACACATTATCAGTAGAGATGCCTTTAGCGGCTCCCTTGAACAGTTCCCAAATTTGGGAATCGGCGCTGCGTCCGAGACATTTTCGAACATAAAAACTCCTTCGGTCATGAGCAAAACGCGACTGACCGCCCAGAAAAAGGTTTCCGCCACGGTAGCTCGCACTTCCCGCGAGGTCGTGGGTGTGGTGCGCACGCATGTTCGGCCGCGCTATTTGGCGCACTTGAGCCTGCTCGGCCTAGCCAGTTTTTTGGTGCTTGGGAATAATCCCACGCAAGCTCATCTCTTGTCGGTGCGGCTGATGTCGGCCCAGGCTGGCCCGGGTGCCACGCTCGATGATAGCGGCACTGCCAGCGTGGCGGCCGAGATGGCGCAAAAGAGCGACCTGCTGATTACCAGCGAGGCCTCCAAGACGGCCACCACCAAGAGCCAGCAGGTGGCGCTGCTTACCAGTGATAACGACTCGCTGGCCAAGCGCCAGGTGGTCTCGACCGCCGGCAACGCTACTCGCGATATCACCAGCTACACGGTGCAGGCCGGCGACACGTTATCGGTCATCGCCACGCACTTTGGCATTACCACCGATACGGTGCTGTGGGCCAACAACCTGGACGATGCTGACAGCCTTAAGCCGGGCCAGTCGCTGACGATTCTGCCCGTGAGCGGTCTGCTCTACACCGTGAAGGGTGGCGATACGGCCGATAGCTTAGCCAGCGCCTACCAGGCCAATGCGGCTCAGATTCTAAGCTACAACAACGCCGAAGTAAAAGGTTTAACCCCCGGAGCCCAGATCATCATTCCTGATGGCGTTAAGCCCGAGGCACCCAAGCCGGCCGCACCGGTCGTAGCCGCGACCCGCTTGGGCAGTGTGGCTAGCGCCGCTACCGTGCACCTTACTCCGTACTTTGGTGGGGCCAACGGCTACTCGTTTGGCTACTGCACCTACTACGTGGCCTCGCGCCGCAGTGTCCCCAGCAACTGGGGCGATGCTAACAAGTGGTACACTAACGCGCAAGCCTCGGGTTTCTCGGTCGGTGCTACGCCCGTGCCAGGTGCCATCGCCTGGACCGGTGTCGGCTACGCCGGCCACGTGGCCTACGTCGAGAGCGTCTCGGGCGGCATGGTCACCGTTAGCGAGATGAACTTTAACGGCAACTGGGATCGCGTTACCTCGCGCACCGTGCCAGCCAGTAGTTTCCGCTACATTTACTAAGAATAAAGTCAGGCTAAATAAGACAAGCAGCCCCTCAACACCGAGGGGCTGCTTGTTGCGGGCTCGGGTCGAGGGTGGGAAGTCATAGCAGCCCAAAGCTTCGCCCCGGCCTCCTGCAACAATGATCGTTACAAGAGGCCAGGGCGAGGGAGGTCGGCGCGCTAGGTGACATCGAGCCGAATGCTGAGGCCGATGGCGCAGTTGTTGCGGTAGCGCACATCGATGCAGTGGGAGCGACCGCTGGTGCGCGTGGCGTAGTGAGCGGTAAAGCCGTCGGTGTGCTGCTCAAAACGCAGAACGTACAGCAGCACCTCCTTGTGGCCGCCGCCCAGCCAGGCGAGGTGGAGCTTGAAGCGTTCGACGCTGATCCAAGCTTGTTCCAGCGCCTCTGGGTTGATGTGGCCGCCACCGGCTAAGTAGACCTTGTCCTGGCCGCGCAGCACGGTGTACAGGACGGCGTTCTCTTGCTCCAGGATCGATGCCCTGAGCAGCTCTTGGTCGAGCGCCCAGTGCAGATTGGCCAGCTGGGCCAGGAGCTGGAGGATGGTGTTCATGAGGTGGTGAATCACGCCCCAGGAGCGTGGGATGGTCAAACCAGGGGACGACATAGTGGCCTCCAAGCGTGGCTTGAGATGGGGAAGTTACGCGCTGCCCCGTGCGGATTATTATCATGACACAAGCAATATGCGGCGTCAAATTTGTGCTATAATGCCAACAATGTTTACTGATGTGGCCACAATTGAGATCAAGGCGGGCAAGGGCGGCGATGGCCGGCTCTCGTTTCGGCACGAAAAGTATCGGGCCAAGGGCGGCGCCGACGGCGGCAATGGCGGCCGGGGCGGCAACATCATTTTTCGGGTCGACCACAATGCCAACACATTAGCTTCGTATCGCACGGTGCGGCTGGTAGCGGCCGACGACGGCCAGGTGGGCGGCGAGAACCGCCGCAACGGTCGGCAGGGTGCCGATGTCACCATTAAGCTGCCGCCGGGCACGCAGGTGTGGGAGGGCGAGACGCTGCTGGCCGACCTCACCCAAGACGGCCAAGAGGTGGTAATGGCGCGCGGTGGCCGGGGCGGTTTTGGTAACGCGCACTTTGTGTCGAGCGTGCGCCAGACGCCGCGTACGGCCGAGCTAGGCGAACCGGGCGAGGCTCGCAAGCTGCGGCTGGAGCTCAAGCTGGTGGCCGACGTGGGCCTGGTTGGCTTGCCCAACGCCGGCAAATCGACGCTGCTATCGGTGATCTCTAACGCTAAGCCCGAGATTGCCGACTACGCCTTTACGACGCTGGTGCCGAATCTGGGCGTGGTTGATCATCGTGGTTATGGCTTTATGGTGGCGGATATTCCGGGTTTAATTGAGGGTGCCAGCGCCGGCAAGGGCCTGGGCGACGAGTTTCTGCGCCACATCGAACGTACCGCGGTTATTGTGCACTTAATCGATGCCGGTTCGGACGATGTGGCGCGCGATTATGGCATTATTCAGGCCGAGCTGGCGCAGTATGCGGTCGACCTGTCGGCCCGGCCGCAGGTGGTGGCCATTAGCAAAGTCGAGACGGTGGCGCCGGGCCAGGCCGAGGCCGCGGTAGCCGCAGTGCGTGCGGCCGGCGCCCGCGACGTCTTTGCTATCTCGGCCCAGGCCCATCGCGGTCTGGAGCCGTTGCTCGATCGCCTGGCGGCCGTCGTTAAGGCCGACCGTGAGGCCCGCGCGGCGGCTCAGGCCGAGGCCGCCATACCCGTCATCGAGGCTACCGACCTGCCCGACCTCTGGCGCGTCGAGGCTGAGGGCGATGGCGTCTACCGCGTCACCGGCGAGCGCATCGAAGGCTTTGCCCGCCGCACCGACTTCAACCAAGACGAGGGCGTCGAGCGCCTGCGCGACATCATGCGCAAGCAAGGCATCGCCCGCGAACTGCGCCGCCAAGGCGCTCGCGACGGCGACACGGTGCGCATCGGCGATACCGAATTGGCTTGGCTCGGCTAAAGCTTGCCTCGTCTGATATAATCGCAGGGCATGTCTCGCTCAACCTTACACCCTGCCCAGTTAAAGACCCGTCCCAAGCCCCGCGCTACTGCCAGCCGCACGCTCAAATTGTACGCGGCGGCCTTTTGGCGCTTCCGCTGGCTCACCATCCTGCATTTAATCGGCGTGGTGGGCGGCGTGCTGTTGCAGAATGTATTAGTGCCCTTCTTGCTGGCTAGCGGGGTGCGGGCGCTGCCGAGTTATTTGGCTCACGGCGGTACCAATTTTTGGGCCGTCTTTGGCGGCATTATTACGCTCTACATTGCGGCTCAGGTGGGCCAGTGGGTAATGTGGCGCCTCTCGGGCTTGGCGTTGTTTACGCTGCAGGCGCGGGTTAATCGCGTCCTCGAGGAGCGGATCTTTGCCCACCTCACCACCCTTAGTTACCGCTTCTTTGCCGATACGTTTGGCGGGGCGCTGGTGGCTCAAGCGACGCGATTTGTGGGCGCCTCGGAGCGGCTGTACGACACTATGGCCTTTGAGTTGATGCCGTTACTGCTTAAGGTGACGGTGTCGTTTGCGGTCGTCTTCAGCTTTGCACCCAGCCTGGCTTGGCTGATTTTGGGCTTTGTGGTGACATTCTCGACCATGATCATCTGGTTGTTTATTCGCAAAATGCCCATTAGCGAGCGGGCAGCTGCGGCTCATACGCGCCTCACGGCTCAGTTAGCCGATAACGTCACTAATATGGCGGCTATCAAATACTTTGCCCGAGAAGATGACGAGATGAAGCGGTATAGCCAGACCGGCCTGGTCCGCTACCGGCTGTCGGTGCGCGACGCGCTCTTCTCGGAACTCATTATCGATTGGCAGTCGCTTTTTATGACAGCCTTCGAGATCACGGTGTTCGTAGCGGCCTTGCGATTGACGGCTCAGCATCGTATCGACCTGGGCCAGCTGGTGTTGGTGCAGTCGTTCTTGTGGAATATTCTGATCTCGCTCTGGGGTGTGGGCCGGATCGTGCGCAATGTTGAGCGCACCTTTAGTGATGCCGCCGAGATGACGAGCATTCTCTATACCAAGCCCGAAGTGCAGGACGATCCGGCGGCGCGGCCCGTGGAGATTACGCGCGGAGAGGTTGTCTTTGATAAGGTCGACTTTGCCTATGCTGAGGGCAAGAAGCATCATCAAGTATTTAAGGGCTTAAGCCTCGTGATTAAGCCGGGCGAAAAGGTGGGCCTGGTGGGGCCGAGTGGTGGTGGCAAGACTACCGTCACTAAGCTGCTGTTGCGGCTGATGGACATTGATGATGGCCGGATTCAGCTCGATGGCCATACTATTGCTGGCATGCGCCAGGCCGACGTGCGCCGAGCGATCAGCTACGTGCCGCAGGAGCCGATGCTGTTTCACCGTAGTCTGCGCGATAACATTGCCTACGGTCGGCCCGGCGCCACCCAGGCCGAGATCGAGGCGGCCGCCCACAAGGCTCATGCCGCCGAGTTCATCGACCGCCTGCCCGAAGGCTACGACACCATGGTGGGCGAGCGCGGTGTTAAGCTCAGCGGCGGTCAGCGTCAGCGCGTCGCCATTGCTCGAGCCATGCTCAAAGACGCGCCCGTGCTGGTGCTCGACGAGGCCACCAGCGCGCTCGACAGCGAGTCGGAGCGGCTGATTCAAGATGCGCTCTGGCGCCTCATGGAGGGCCGCACCGCCGTAGTCATCGCCCACCGCCTCAGCACCATCCAGCACATGGACCGCATCGTAGTGCTCGAGGACGGCGCCATCGCCGAGCAAGGCTCCCATGCCGAGCTGTTGAGTCACGGCGGCGTCTATGCGCGATTGTGGGCGCACCAGTCGGGCGGCTTTATTGATGGCGATGGGGTCGCCGACAATGACGGTGCAGCCTCGGCTGCTGCGCCAATTTAGGGGCAGCAGCCCAAGGCTTTCGACCGATCTGCGAAGGGCAGAAGATGACCGAAGAAGCACCGCCAAAAGCCTCGGCCGACCAGATCCACCAAGTGCAGGCGGCTGCAGCCCAAGGGCGGAGCCTGCTCCAGGAGTTGCGAAGCCAGGTTGTGCAGCGCAACCTGTTTGACGACACCAGGCAGGTCTACATCGCTACGTTCGATAATTGGACCGATGCGATCGAGGACGCGGTCGGCACGTTCGACCAGGGCGGCCAAACTGCCGCAGGCGCGGCTGCGGCGAAGACCACGCTCGACAACGCCGCCTCGGAGCTGCGCCGGCTGGCCGACAATATGCCTGGCGCACCGCAGTAGCTCACGGCCGAGGCACGGGTATCGCCAGAAAGGCGCTACAGTCAGAAAGGAACTCACGCATGCCAGAAGAGCAGTCTCGGCCGGAGCTGCCAGCAGAGCTGATCAAGCAGGACCGAGATCAACTAGCCGCGCAAGTCTCGGCCGGTCTTCAGCTGCTGCGTACGGCCGTAAAAGATGCCGGCCTGCCCGCTCTGGACCAACAGGTGTACGACCGTATGCTGAGTGGGTATCAGCAGGACATTGCCGCTGCGAGTTCTTCAACCGATTACGCAACGGCTCACGGTGCCCTACAGAGCCTCGCCGAACACATAAAGGCCGCCATCCAGGAGCTCTAGCGCTTGGCGGGCCGTCTTAGTATAGCGGCGGGCGTGGGCCTCTGGCCTATGCCCGCCGCCCACCATTGCATTTATCCGCCAAATCAGGCAAAATAAGCCAGTTCCCAACCCGCCGCCCAGCCAGTCGGCCCAGTCCGCGCGGGGCTATAGCTCAGCTGATAGAGCGCTGCATTCGCATTGCAGAGGTCCAGGGTTTGAATCCCTGTAGCTCCACCAGAAATTATTTATTTACACTACGTCTGGCGAGGCTACTTCGCTGGGCGTAGTTTGTTCTGGTCTAGCGATGCATGATGAGGCTTAAGTAAGGCAAAATCCTTGATTGTATCTGTGTTCTGTAATATTCTCTAGTGTGGCGCTCCAAATCCGAGCTACTGTTCATAGTAATGAACAATGCCTCGGGTTTGGGATGCGTAGTTCCCACCCGAGAAAGATCATCGTGAACACGATGACGAGGAGATCCGGCAAGAGACGGGGCCTGTTAGACCTCGCCGTTGCCGTACTCATGGCTGGAGCTTCGCTCGTAGCCACGGCCAGCCCGGCCTCTGCCGACGAGTGGCAGCCGTACGGGACACTGATGGTGCCGGCCGGCGGCTGGATGTCGGCCAACGGCGGCGGCGTGGACGCCTACTCCAACGGCACGGTCGGCACGGTCTCGAACGACTACAGTGCGCCGGCCGTCGGCATGAAATGGCAGTGCGTCGAACTGCCCCAGCGCCTGTACAAGGCCAAGGGCTGGAACCCGTCCTGGGTCGGCTCGAATGGGCTCTGGGGAATCTCAAGCGCTAGCCAGATCTACGGCCTGACCGGTTTCAACAGCCATCCCAACGACGGCTCGTACATCCCGGTGCCCGGCGACATGATCGTGCACAACGGCGGCAGCGCCGGCCACGTCGTGGTCGTGGATCAGGTCGTGGGCAACAAGGTCTACGTGGTTGAGCAGAACGTCGACCGTACGGCCGAGTCCGGGCCGGACCGTGCCAGCTACACCCTCTCGGGCACCAACGTGCTGACGCGCGACCAGGCGATGACCGGGATGACCATCGCCGGCATCGTGCATGCGCCGGGCAACACCAACACCAACTCGCAGCCGACGCCGCCGCCGGACCAAAGCCAGTACGGCACGGTGCGCGGCGACTTCAACGGTGACGGCTACGCCGATGTTGCGATGCTCTACGACTGGGGCAGCAACAACACGGCCATGCTGGTGATGAACGGCAGCTCAGCCGGACTGCACTGGGCCGGTCAGGCCTGGAGTGCCCAAGGTGACTCTGGTTTCACCCTGAACTGGAGCCGGGCCAAGCTGGTCGCAGGTGACTTCAACGGCGACGGCTATGCCGACGTCGGCCTCTTGTACGACTGGGGCAACAACAACACCGCGATGCTCATGCTGAGCGGCAGTGGCGCGGGCTTGCACTGGGCCGGTCAAGTCTGGAGTGCCCAGACCAACTCCGGCTTCACCATGAACTGGGACCGCACCAAGGTCATCGCCGGGGACTTCAACGGCGATGGCAAGGACGACGTGGCCATGCTCTACGACTGGGGCAATAGCAACACGGCCATGCTCGTCATGAACGGCAGCTCGACCGGGTTGCAGGCACCGGGTCAGGTATGGAGCGCCCAGGGCAACTCCGGCTTCACCATGAACTGGGATCGCGCCAAGCTGGCGGCCGGCAACTTCAACGGCGATGGCTACACCGATGTTGGCATCCTGTACGACTGGGGTAGCAACAACACGGCCATGCTGGTGATGAACGGCAGCGTAACCAGCCTGCATGCTCCCGGTCAGGTCTGGAGTGCCCAAGGTACCAGTGGTTTCACCATGAACTGGGACCGCGCCAAGATCGTGGCCGGCGACTTCAACGGCGATGGTTATGCCGACATGGGTCTCCTCTACGACTGGGGCAGCAACAACGCGGCTATGCTCCTGATGAATGGCAGCCCAACGAGCCTTCACTGGGTCGGCCAGGTGTGGAGTGCGCAGACCAACAGCGGTTTCACCATGAACTGGGGCCGCGCCAAGTTGGTGGCTGGCGACTTCGACGGCAATCACTCCGCCGATGTCGGCCTGCTCTACGACTGGGGTAACCAGAACACGGCCATGCTCCTGATGAACGGCGCCACGACCGGCCTGCGCTGGGTCGGCCAGATCTGGAACGCCCAGACCGACAGCAGCATCATTCTCAACTGGGACCGCACCAAGACGGTCTGATCGCGCCCGGTGCTCATGCCTCACCAAGGAGGTTAGCCACCCGCCGAGAGCGAGCGTCTCGCTCTCGGCACCCAACCTGAGTACTCAAGGCTTTGAGTCTTCAGGCTGAGTGAGAGGCCCGCCGCCGCACGAGCAGTACGCCTACCAGCAACGCTGCTAGGCAGACCGCGCCTTCCAGCGCCAGCAGTTCCAGCCCGCCGCGGCGGGTCAGCTCCAGGTTGTAGCCAAACAGTGCCGAGCTGACGTCGTGGCGGACGTGGTACGTCTGCCGCAGGGCCACAAACAGCGGGTTGGCCTCGCCGGCGTAGTTCCACTGGTAGCGACCAACGACGTAGCGCCAGCCCAGCCAGACCTGGACGCCAAGCAGCAGTCCGAGCCCGAGCCGCGCCAGCCAATCGCGAGCGTAGATGGCAACGTAAGCCACGGCTGGAAGTAGCGCTACCACCAGTGGCATCATGTAGCGACCAATCGGCGAATACCCGCCGGCCCAGTCGTTAAAGGTCGACTGCAGCAGCAGCGATGGCAGTAGTACGACTACCATCGTCAGCAGCGAGCGGCGGTCGCGTTTCCACCAGGGCACGAGTCCTGCCAAGATGAGCAAGTAGGCGGGATTGTTGGGGATGAGCCCCTTGGTGGTATCGAGCCAGCTGGCCAGGATCGACAGCCCGGGTGTGAAGTGAAACAGCTGGCCATTGCCGAACGGTGCCGTCACCACCCAGGTGTGGTACCACTGATGAATCTTGACCGCGTAAATGGTGCCCATTACGACCGGTGGACCAAGCAGCCAAGCCAGATGTGCCCGGTTCTTGTCCGTGCGCCACCATTGAAGGAGGAGCAGCCCCACGATGGTGGCAGCCGCCAGGCCGCTTTTGACGTGCAAGTAGACCATGAAGCTGGCGGCTACCCCGGCGATGGCGTACCAATACCAGCGTCTCGGCTGGTGGCGCAGCTTGGCGATGCACAGCAAGCTCAAGGCCAACAGGCCGGCCGTTGGCAGGTCAGGGAAGAGGCTGCCGGTGAGGCTTAAGAACGACAGCGAGCCGAGTAGCACCAAGGCCGCAAGCAATGACACTCCGCGCCGTTTGGTCAGCTCCAAGCAGTAGAGGTACGCCGCCATGACCGTCAGCGCGCCGTACACCGCCATGCCCAGGATCAGGCCATCCAGTGGCTTGGCGTGGAGCGCGTACGCCCCGGCTAGAAACGGCGCGGCCAGCAGTGGCAGTCCAAAGCTGTGGATGGAGTACCACTGTGGACTGGTGGTCGAAAAGTATTGGTCGTTGAGCTGCGGTCCGACTGGCTCGCCGTAGAAAGTGCCCACGTAGTCCTGTGAGTTGAATACTGGCTTGAGGTCAAAGCTGCCGTGCCGTACCAGCGCCTCGGTCATGATGGCGTAGTTAGGTTCGTCGCCGGCTGGCCAGCGTGGGTCTTGGGTTCTGACCCACCAACCCAGACCCAGACTCAGGAGAAAGAGCCCGACTATGGGAAACCATGTCTTCCAGCGCTTGTGCATATAGCAGCTATTTTAGTAGGTTTGGATCTGTTCGTCGATCTGGCGCGCGGGATTGCCGCAACGACTGTCGATCCAAAACCTGTTATTCTGTTATCTGACTAACGAGGAACATTTGTGCGCCCTTTTCGATCCGAGCGAGGCTCTCTGGCGCTCACTTTAGCGCTGCTGCTGGTGGTTTTGGTGGTGGCAAGCCTGGCGATATACAACGTCCGTCGCGGGGCGAGTCGACAGACCCAGACGGCCATCACTTCGTCACCATCGCCGCGTCCAGTGGCCTCGGCCACGCCTGCGCCTATGCTGGTGATTAAGGAGCTTGAGGTTGAGATCCCGCTACAAAATGGGCCGAGTGACTTGCGGTATCAGATGATTACCTTGTCGGATGGCGAGACGGCTGCCGCGCTTGATACTGCTCAAATCGCGCAAGCGCCGCATTGTAGTCCGGGGCAGCTAGGATCGCTCGTTAAAGTAAGTGGCACGATCCCGGGCGACAAGCAGCCATTCCACACTACCGACGAGTCGGGCAAAAACCTCAACTTCCTCCTTAAGCAGTACGATGGCTTCTATGTGCAACATGTACCATCGCAGAATGCTTGCTCCTTGAGTGGCGGCGGCATCTATCCTGACCGTGCGGCAGTCCTGGAAGCCATTCGGGCGGTCAACGGCCTGCGATTGTTTCGTTAGATGGACTTTTTGGCCGCAAAATGCTTGACCTGAGATTGTTCTGAGGGCTATCTTAAGGTGGTCACTGTGTGTTGTGACGCTCAACGAAAGGAGGTTCTTGTGACCAACTTATTGAGCTCTGCGAGTGCAGGAAGCTAAGCTGAGTAGTGGAGGCCTGATCAGCCAAAGCTAAAAGTGGACGCGGTGGTCGTGCGAAGCGTGGCGGCGTAAGTCGTAGCCTCCTAGGGGCAAATGACCATCTATCCTGAAGTGTAGATTGGGAAATCTACGCCGAGCGTCGTACGGGCGAGGATATTGGATCAGACTGCAATGCTAGACAGGGGCGCCAAAGGTTTTCCCAACCGGAGGCGCCTTTTGTTGATGATGAGACCACATGTGCTACCGCTCCCGCCCCTGCGCATCCCGCATCCTGACACCAGCCTCAAGTAGCCGGCGGTGCACCGTGCTACTGGTGGTGTCGTACTTCGCCGCGATGCGGGCGAGTGCCCAGCCTTGCTGGTAGAGCTTGGCGGCAGCTGGAACGTTGTCGGGGCCGAGTCCTGGCGGCTTGGTATCGACGCCCTGCCTCCGCAGGTGCTGGCCAACCGTTGCTCGGCTGATGCTGAACCGAGCCGCTAGCTCGTACACCGTTGCGCCAGCTCGGTAGTCCTCGACCAACTCGTCGACATCAGCAGGCCGCAACTGCCGGGCCGTGCGGCACGCCGTCCGAGCTGCCTCGTCGTTTGGGGACCGTCAGGCCAGGTCTTCGCCAGGTCCAGGAGCCGCCTGACCGGCCAGGATAGCCGTGAAAGCGCCCAGACCAGGCCCACCAGAAATTATTTATTCACACCCTCAATGCCTAAGTGCAAAAAGGGAAGAACCACAATGCATCTAGCCGAGCGTGTCTAACTGCTCTAGCTTATAACTCAACAGCTGCGTCGCGCCGCCGGTTACAAAAGCTGTGGTGCCGGGTTCATATTTGTCGGCGCAGATCTCGCCCTGCAGATGATCCAGCTCGTGGAGCAGGACGCGCGTCTGTAGCTCATTGGCCTCGAGTACGTGGCGCTGGCCATCAACCGTAAAGTACTCGAATGTGGCTTTCCAGGGTCTAATAACGCTACCCACCCACATCGAGCCGCTCGAAATGCACGACTCCTGGTAGCGGCCCCGGCCAGTACTGTCTAGCAGCCGCAGATTCACCAGGCATTGGGCCTCGTCATCCTGCCACACTACGACCAGCTGCCGATCGGAGCCGATCTGGTTGGCGGCCAAGCCCCGGCCCATGTGCAGGTGGGCGCGGTATTTTTGTAGGGTGCGTGCTAGCTCGTCGGCTAGCTGGAGCATTTCGGGCTGGCCAAACTCCTCCGGCGCAAAGGGGCGGCAGGGTGTGTACAGCACCGAATCACCAAAGAAACGAACCTTTGGCAAATGGATGGCAGTCCACTCGGCCAGGGCGAGCGGGGCAGAGAGGGCGTGAGTTTTTGGCATGGGCTAAGTATAACTCAACGCGATCACAATTACTGCGCGCCGTACCGCTCGCTCCAGGCACTCATGCTCTCCATAATCGGCAGCAGGTCGCGGCCCTTGGCGGTGAGGGCGTACTCGGTGCGCGGTGGCACGGTGTGGTGGGTGGTCTTGGTGACGATGCCGTGCTCCTCGAGCGCAGCCAGGCGCGCCGACAGGGTGCGGGGGTTAATGCCGCCGACCGTGTCTTGGAGCGCGCAGAACCGGCCCGGTCCGGCGGCCAAGGCCTGAATCAACAGCGGCGTCCACTTATCACCCAGTACGGCCACGGCCGCGGTCACGCATTGAATATTTGGCTCTAGCTCCTGCATCGCGGCAGCTCTTTACAATATAGCTATTATACTACTATACTAAATATAGTACTATACATTGTATAAATAGACGCAAAGGGAGCAGCCGATGGCGCAGAAGATGAAGATTAAATTGATTATTGGTTCGACCCGACCCAACCGGTTTGGCCCCAAGCCGGCCCAGTGGCTGTACGAGCTGGCGCGTCAGCGCGACGATGCCGACTACGAGCTGATCGACCTGCATCGGGTCGGCCTGCCATTCTTGGACGAGCCAGAGCCGGCCTTGTCTGGCCGCTATCAAAATGATCACACCAAAGCTTGGGCGCGCACCATCGCCGAGGCCGACGGTCTGATCTTTATTACCTCGGAGTACAATCACTCCTACCCGGCGGCGCTCAAGAACGCTATCGACTTCTTGGCGGCCGAATGGTACCACAAGCCGCTGGGCTTGGTGAGCTATGGCGCGGCTCAGGGTGGCGCGCGGGCGGCCGAGCATCTGCGAGGCGTGGCGGCTCAGCTCAAAATGTACGATCTGGGTGAGCAGGTGGCCATTCCTAATTACTGGGCGCAGCTCGATAGCGAGGGCAACTTTGCGCCGAGTGAGGCGCAGGTGAAGGCGGCCAATGAGCTGCTCGATAGCTTGGTGTTCTGGTCGGGGCAGATGAGCCGAGCCCGAGCCGAACTAGCGGCCGGCGGTTGACCGCACGCCGCAACCTGTCATAATTAAGCGTAAGCACCATTAATCGCTACGGCTTCATGTTTAACTCCTGGATCAAACGGTCATCGCTTAAGCGCAAAGTTAGTCAACGAGCCATTATGATGGCCACGCCGTCGCGGCCGAGCCTGGTGATGCTCCTGACGCTGGTTGGATTCTTTATTGCCATCGGAGTATTTGTTATGTCTAAGAGCTATGCCGCGGGAACGTATCTGAATGGACGCTAAAACCCCGAGCCGGCCGCGCGTTGCCACTAGCGAGAACTTTTTGGCCGAAGCTGTGCGCGGCCGTCAGCGTCGCGTGACCTACGGCGATGGATTTCGATTTGGAGCCGGTTTTATGCTGGCGGTGTTGGTGATGCTGCTGATCTTGGGCGGCTTATCGTGGGGCGCCATTGCACTGCTGCACCACTAGGCACACAACGCTACGTCAAGGACGGATCCGGCCTGATCGCCGGATTTTGTTGTAATATAGGGGTGAAATGGGGCAGTCATGGAAGACGTGCGCATAAGAGAGGCGACCACTAAGGACCTCCTGCGGGTGGCTAGGCTGGAGGGTGTGATCTCGATTGCCAAATATCCGAATCGGCGATTGGGCATTACGGCGGCCGATATGCGCAGCATTGAGTTTGGGTCGGGCCGGGCGGCTAAGTATCGGCGGCGATTTCTGGATAATCCGGCCGGCAATCTGTGGGTGGCCGAGGCCGATGGTCAGCTGGTGGCCTTTGCGGCCGGCACCACCGGTGAGTACGAACATTGGCTGCGTAAGCTGTATGTGGCGTCGGCCTGGCAACGGCAGGGTCTGGGCGCACGGCTGCTGGCGGTGGCCCTGGACTGGTTTGAGCCGGGCAAAGACATCATTGCCAATGTGGCCAGCTACGATCAGCCGTCGATCGAGTTCTTTCGCCGCCATGGCTTTGTGGAGCGCGGTATGCGCCCGAGCGACGAGACGGTGCTGCCTAACGGCAAGATCCTGCCCGAAGTAGTGCTGCGCCGGCCGGGTGAGGCGTTGCAGAGCCACAGTTAGGTTTATGGCTCCATTCATGGTATAATAGCAAGCCCCGACCATCGACATCGACCGAAAGGATTCGGGCAAGTGAATCTCAAGAAGATCTTAATCTGGGCCGGCGTGGCCTTGGTGCTCTTCTTCCTCGTGAGCGCCCCCACGCAGGCGGCGGGCCTGGTGCACAACGTGCTCGGCTCGCTCCGCACCGGCGCCGTGGCGCTGATCACGTTCGTGCAGGCCCTGTTCTAACTCACTCGCCGCGGTCGGCGGGTTGGCCATGGTCTTGTCTTAGGACATCCCGTCATCCCACTGCTTCGGCTGACCCGCCCCGCCCCTGCCCCACCCCCGGTTTGGCCTTCTCCGGCCAAGCCACTCCTGCCGCTCAACTCTTCCGGGTTGAGCGGCGCTTGCTGTTTGGGGCAAAGATGCGGCTCCTCACGCCTAAGGTACGACTTTTTTGTTACGATGCGCCTATGAACTTTCGGCAGTGACTGGCGGGCGCACTACAGGGTTATTGGTTCGAAGACGGCGCTGTTTGTTGCTTGCGGCACACGCAGCCAGCTCTATAAGTAGGGGTACATAGCTTACTTTTGCTAGCGTGTCTTACAGCCCGCCGTCCAGTTTGAGTTTTATATAAGCAAATAAATTTAAAGGTATGAACAGTAGCCTGTTTTTAGTCCAGAATTGCTTTGATTGTCGGTCAAATTGTCCCGGCAGCCCTGGGGGCACTATCGAGGAGATGCCCAGTTTTGCAGCTTGGCGCACTACTCGATCGATGTGATATTTTTGGGCAACCATCAGGGGCTTCGTAAGGTTGTTCTTGTCCATATATAGCTTTGCATTACCTAATGCTCTTCCGGTTCCGCTCCGACCATCCATCTTGGTAATCTGGCCATCAATAATATGTGCGTATACTTTTTCGCCTTCTGGATCGGCTTGTACCAGTATTCGGTCGGCTATAATAGGCCTTCCCTTGGCGTATTGCTTCATGGTATCTACCAGTTGCCGATTAACGCTCTGCTCAGAAGTGTCGGTGCCAAAAGAGTGGCCCATTATGCAATCGGCCTCATTGGGGGCGCCAGTAGTCTCATAAAAGCCAAACAACGATGTTAGGATGCTCATAAGCAAAAGGGTACCATATTGGCGCTCGCGACAGATATAGCCATCTCCAAAAACAAGAAAACCGCACAAACTGCGGTTTTCTTAGCTATAAATAATTCCTGGTGGAGCTACAGGGATTCGAACCCTGGACCTCTTGCATGCCATGCAAGCGCTCTAGCCAGCTGAGCTATAGCCCCACGATGGAGCCAAGGCCAACCAAGAATACTCCAAAAACTCTAGCAGAATTGAGCCTGGTTGGCAAGCCTGGGCGCGTGACTTGACGAAATAACCATAAGTGCAATAATAAGGCTACATTAAGGGTAAAACATATCATGGAACAGCCTAAACTGCGTGATGAACGCGGCGTTGCGATGTTGCTGGAGCTCGTGCTGGTGGCCGCGGTGCTGGCGCTGGTGGGCATAGCGCTCTACCAGTCGAACCACCATGCGGCTGATGCTCCGGCCGTAAGCAGCCGACCAACTACCGTCTCGGCCTCGGGCGCGGCCGACCTGGCCGCCAAAGCGGTGCAGCAGGACGCAGACAGTGATGCCAGCTTGAGCGCCACCACCGATTCGTCGGCCGACGAGCTGACCTCGATTGATAATGACGCCACAAATTTGGGGGACAGCTTCAATGAAAACAACTTCTAGGCGCTGGCTGACGACCGCCCTTAGTGTGGCGTTGCTGTTAACGCCAACCCTGGCTTGGGCCGAAGATGGGTCGGGCACGGATAGCCATGACACACCGCATGCTCGGGTGATGATTGGTTCGCCGTCGCCCACGGCTAGCCCGATTACGCCGCGAATGGCCGATACGCCTCAGATTGGGGCCGGCCAGTTGTGTACGCGCATTGGCGATGTGACAGGATCGGTGAGTAATGAGACGGGCAATCGGTTCGGGCAACTTGACCAGGACTTTAGCCAGCGCAACACCAATGTGGCGGCACGGTTTGAGAATGCGAGCAAGCGCATTGCTGACGCGCGCAGCAAGGCCGACGCCGACCGTCAGGCCGACTTTGACCGCCTGAATGCCAAGGCGACCACTGACGCGCAAAAGCAAGCAGTGGCAACATTTGTGGCCACGGTTAAGCAAGCGGTAACGACGCGGCGGGCGGCGGTGGATGCCGCTGACGCCACGTTCCGGGCTGGCGTGCTAGCTGCTATTAGCCAGCGCCAAACCCAGCTGCTGGCGGCTGCTACCACGTACAAGAACACTGTGGCCGCGGCCACGGCGGCCGCCAGGGCCAGCTGCGCCGCCGGTGCTCGGCCCGACACGGTGCGAGCCACGCTGCGAGCGGCGCTCACCACGGCCCGCGCCAACCTGCAGGCCGCCCGCACCACCGCCGACAAAGTTCACTCCAATCTGGACCCGCTGAAAACCGCTCACCAAACCGCCATTGCTCAGGCCGACGCCACCTTTAAGGCGGCGGTAGCGCAGGCCCTGGCAACGCTTAAGTCCGCGCTCGGCGCGTAGCTGGCGACTCGCTCTGGCCGGGGCTCATTCTCTTTGGCTCTCACTCAATCAAACAGAGTAGATTAGACAAAGACGACTCTTCTTGTATAACTTTTGCTAGGGCAGAGCCAAAATCAAACACGTTGCGCATTATTATGCCAACGGATACATCGTTTGATTGAGCGCCTGCTGATATAAAGTAAAGCCAAAGTACTGGCCGAACCCACTGTACAACTCGTCCAGCTCATGGCATATTGGCACCTAGCCATGAATTATAGCGATCTCTACAATGCGCCGCTCACTCCGCAGACGTTCTCTATTTTGCTAGCCCTGTTGGCCGGCGAGAATCATAGTTACGGCATTAGGCAGCGGGTAGAGGATGACTCGCAAGGCATGATGACGTTGAGCGACGGCACCTTGTATGCTGCGCTGAAACGCTTGATGGCACAGGGCCTGGTTACCAAAGATGAGGACCGAGTTTACGAGCTAACGCCGGCCGGCCAGTCCAAATTGCGCGGCGAATTGCAGCGACTCAAGGCTATGGTGCGCCGCGCCGAGACTCGCTTCGTGGCGCAACATTACGGCCTAAGCGAAGGCCCAAGCTGGCGCTAGCGCACCTCGAAGTCCGCGCCGATGGCCCGCAGCTTATCCCAAAATGCTACACCGTAGCCGCGCTCCAGGTGGTGAATGCCGGTGAGGCGGCTCTCCCCGTCGGCCACCAGCGCCGCGATCACCTGCGCCATGCCGGCCCGAATATCGGGGATCTCGATCTCGGCACCATGCAGCGGCGTGGCGCCTCGAATCACGGCGCTGTGCGGCTCAGATTGGTTGCGAAAACGGCAGGGCAGCTCGCCGAGGCACTTGCGGTACACGCCAATGTCGGCACCCATGCGGCGCAGGTCTTCGGTATAGCCAAAGCGGTCTTCGTAGACGGTTTCGTGCACGACGCTAAGGCCCTGAGCTTGAGTAAGTACCACCACCGTGGGCTGCTGGTAGTCGGTGGCAAAGCCGGGGTAGGTGTCGGTCTCGAGCTCGATGCCGTGCAGTCCGCCGTTGGCCCGGCGGAAGCGAATGCCAGTTTCCGTTACCTCATAGTCGCCGCCGATGCGCCGCACTGTGTTCAAAAATGAGATCATTTCGTCTTGGCGCGCTTCTTCTACCATAATCTCGCCGTCTGTGGCCAGCGCCACATTGGCCCACGAAGCTGCTTCCAGGCGGTCCGGCAAAATGCGGTAATGCGCGCCGTGCAATTTCTTGACGCCATCAATGGTGACGGTGCGATTGGCGCCAAACTCGATGATGGCGCCCATTTGCTGCAATAATTTCACAATATCAACGAGCTCGGGCTCCACGGCGGCGTTCTCGATGCGGGTGCGACCCTCGGCGAGCACGGCGGCCAGAATAATATTCTCGGTGGCCCCGACGCTGGGGTAGGGCAGGGTAATAGTGGTGCCATGCAAGCCGTGCGGCGCCGTGGCGCGGTACACGTGGTCCACCTGCTCGATGACGGCGCCCATCCGCTCTAGCGCGTGCAGGTGAAAATTAACCGGCCGTGGGCCGATGGCATCGCCGCCGACGGTGGGTACCTCGGCCTCGTGCTTGCGGTGCAGCAACGGCGACAGCGCCAAAATTGAGATGCGGTTCTTGCGCGACAGCCCCGTCACTTTAGTAGAGGTAATGCGGGGCGTGTGCAGTGTTAGTTGCATGCCGTCGCGCCGAGTGGTGGCGCCCACGTGCGAGCAGATCTCGGCCGTAATCGAGACATCTTCGATCTGCGGGCAGTTCTCTAGAATCACCGGCTCGTCGGTGAGCAGGCTAGCGATCATCATCTTGGTGGCGGCGTTCTTGGCGCCGGCCGTGCGCACGGTGCCGCTGAGCGGTTTGCCGCCGCGAATGTGGAGGGTCTTGTTCATGGCTATGGTTATCGCGGTCCTTTCATGCCTACTATACGCCAAAGGATTCATAAGGGGTATCTTTTGGTATCATAAGGAATATGAAAGACTTTCTGCGCCGATTTACTGCCCGATTATTTGAATTCCAGACTCGCCGCCTGATGGCGCGCCGCCAGTTTAAGGTGGTGGGCGTGAGCGGCGCGGCCGGCAAGACCAGCACCAAGCTGGCCATCGCTACCGTGCTGGAGCAGAAGTACCGCGTCCTCGTACAGTGGGGGAGTTTTAATGATGAGATTGGCCTGCCGCTGGCCTGTTTTGACCTGCCGCTGCCGGGCAATATCTTTAATCCGCTGCCGTGGTTGTGGCTGCTGGTGCGCACCGAGTTGCAGCTGCATCGGCCGTATCCATATGAGGTGTTGGTGATCGAGATTGGGACTGACGCGCCGGGCGAGGTGCCGCATACGCTCACCTACTTGCGGCCGGATATTGGCGTAGTAACGGCGGTGATGGCTGAGCATATGGAGTATTTTGCCGACTTGGAGGCGGTGGCGGCCGAGGAGCTGGCGCTGGCGGCGGGCTCGGCGGTGGCGGTGGTCAACCGGGACGATGTGGCTCCTAAGTATTGGGACAAGTATGTGGCGCCTCATCCGAAGCATTACTCGTACGGGTTGGGCGAGGAGCGTGACTATGGCTTTATATTGGCTAAAACTGATCCGATTAAAGGCACGACGGGTCGGCTGGTGCGGCAGGGCAAGGGGGGCTTGGGTCAGTTGCGGTTGGGGTTGTATGGGCGGCACAGCGCCAAAATGGCAGCGGCGGCCTATGCGGTGGGTGATTTGCTGGGGCTAACAGCGGCGCAGCTTCAAGCCGGCGTGCTGGCGATCCGGCCGGCGCCGGGGCGCATGAACCCGTTGCGGGGCATCGGTGGTTCGGTCATTATTGATGATAGCTATAACTCGAGCCCAGAGTCGGCGCGGGCGGCGCTGGAGGCGGTGGCGACGGTCGGGAGCGTTAATCGGCGGTTTGCGATTCTTGGCTCCATGAACGAGCTGGGCGAGGACAGTCAGCGTTATCACGAGCAGCTGGGCCGGGCGGCGGCTGCGGCGAGCTTGGATTTTTTGGTGACGACAGGTGAGCTGGCCAATAAGTACCTGGGCCCGGCGGCGCTGGCGGCTGGGTTGCCGGCCGATAAGTACGCCGCCGCAACCTCGCCGTATGCGGCGGCCGAGCTGATGCGGTCACATTTAGGGCCAGGGGATTTATTGCTGGTAAAAGGTTCGCAAAACGGGGTGTTTACCGAAGAAGCAGTGCGGCCGCTGCTGGCCGACCCGGCTGACGCCAAGCTGCTGGTGCGGCAAGCGCCGGCCTGGCAGGCGCGCAAACGCCGGCAGTTTCCGGATGCGCCGAAAGCTTAGCGCCTAAAAAGCGGGAAGCCCCGAGCGGCGCGCCTCTAGATC
>DATIIV010000040.1:0-31133 GCA_035479295.1 Candidatus Saccharimonadia bacterium
CCCCCCCCCCCCCCCCCACCACCATCTTTACGCTTATGCTTTACCCAATCCCCTGCCGCTTTAGTGCAGGTTATTCACCCCGCCCGAGCCCACTAGCGAGTAGACCGGCAGCAAAATGGCCGCGATCACGCCGCCCACCACCACGCCCAACACCACCATCAGCAGCGGCTCAATCGTGGTCGAGAGATTCTTCACCTCCTCGTCGACTTCGGCCTCAAAGTAGGTCGCCACCCGGTCGAGCATCCCATCGATGGCGCCCGACTGCTCGCCGATCTTAACCATCTGCGGCACCAAGCTCAAGAAGGTACTCTCGTGCTCCAGCGCCACCGACAGCGCCTTGCCCCCTTTTACGGCCGACATGGCCTCGTCGATATCCCGCTCCACATGCACATTGTTAACCGAGTCGCGCACAATCCGCAGCGCCTCTAGCATGGGGATGCCACTATTGAGCATGGTGCCGAGCGTCCGCGAGAACCGTGCCATGTACACCTTGCGAAAAATCTTGCCAAAGAGCGGCATGTGCAGCTTAAAATTATCGAGGGTCGAGCGGCCCGACGCCGTCTTACTCCAGGCACGAATGCCAAAGACCGCCGCGATCAGCACCAACAGCGAGAGCCACCAGAAGTTCAAGATAAAGTTGGAGATGGTAATCAGAATCTGCGTCAACAACGGCAAATTCTGGTGCAGGTCCTTATACAAGCCGCCCACCTGCGGCAACACCGTCGTGAGCATGAAGACCAGCACTGCAAAGATCACCAATAGCACGATCACGGGATAGACCAGCGCGCTGCGAATCTTGCCCAGAATAGCCGCATCCTTCTCCTGCTGGAAGGCAATGCGCTCGAGCGCCTTGTCGAGCGAGCCCGAGGCCTCACCGGCCGATACCAGCGATACATAGACGTTATTAAAGACGGTCGGATGCGCTCCAAACGCCTGGCTTAAGCTGCTACCGGCCTCCACCGTGCTGACGATCTGCGCCACGATGTCGCGCAGCGCCTGATTTGTAATCTGCTCCTGCACCGTGCGCAGCGACTGCGTCAGCGGCAGGCCGGCGTTAATCAGCGTGGAAAGCTGGCGCGTAAAGATCACCCGATCCTTGGTGCTGACCCGCCGGTTCAGCCCGCTCTTGGCCAGCAAACCGGCCTCCTCCTTGCTCTCGATCGTAATCGGGAACAGACCCTGAGACATTAGGAGCTTGGCAGCCGCTCGCTCGTTCTCGGCCTGCACCTCGGCCTTCACCACCTCATCGGTAGTGGTTTTGTGGGCGGTGTAGACGAAGGTTAGCATAAGCGGTTTGCCCTACCCTCTCATCAGTCGGTCAAGCTCAGTCATGTCCACGGCGAAGTTCTTGGCTTCATCATAGGTGATCTTGCCCTGCTGAATCAGCTGCACCAGCTGGCGGTCCATGCTCTGCATGCCAAAGTCGGCGCCGGTCTGAATCACGGCGTCGAGCTGGTGAGTCTTGCCCTCGCGAATAATGTTGCGAACGGCGCCGGTCACCACCAAGATCTCGGCCGCCACCACGCGCCCGCCACCGATGCCCGGCACCAGTCGCTGGCTCACCACGCCCTGCAACATGCCAGCCAGCTGCACCCGAATCTGCTGCTGCTGGTGCGGCGGAAAGACGTCGATCATACGGTCGATACTCTGGGCTGCACTGTTGGTATGCAGTGTCGCCAGCACGAGGTGCCCAGTCTCAGCGATGGTTACGGCCGCCGCAATCGTCTCTAGGTCACGCATCTCACCGATAAGCACCACATCCGGGTCTTGGCGCAAACTACTCCGTAACGCTGCGGCGAAGCTGTAGGTGTCGTAGTGAATCTCGCGCTGCACCACGATGCTCTTCTTGCTCTCGTGAGCATACTCGATCGGGTCCTCAATGGTGAGGATATGCGAGGCGCGCTCGGTATTGATCTTATCGATCATGGCCGCTAGCGTGGTGCTCTTGCCGGAGCCGGTCGGGCCGGTTACCAGCACCAGACCCCGCGGAAACTTGGTGAAATCCTGCAGCACCTTGGGCATCTGCAGCTCCTCCAGCGTGCGGATCTTGGCCGGAATCAACCGCAACGCTGCCGCAATATTGCCGCGCTCGTGGAAGGCATTAACGCGAAATCGGCCGTAGGTGCCAAAGGCAAACGAGAAGTCGACCTCCTTGTCCTTCAGCAGAATCTCCTTCTGGTCGTCGTCCAGGATCGAGAAGACTAAGTGCTCAACGTCGGCCTCCTCCAGCTTGGGCGCGTCCTCGATCGGCCGCAACCCGCCATCCACCCGCAACATCGGCGGCAGACCGACCTGAATGTGCAAGTCGGAGGCATCAAACCGAATGACCTGCTCGAGTAATACTTCAATTTTTAGGCTAGCCTTGTCCACATTCCACCTCAGAGTTAGCTCTATTAAAGCACAAGGGGTATGGGATTGTACATATCGAGCCGCCGAATTTATAAATGGAAGCGCTGACCCAGGCTGCCCCACCTACGGGTGACGCCAGAGGAGGGCTCCCGCCGGCAAGCGCCGCGTAGCGAGCATTGCAGTGGGATACCGTCGGCGGCAGGACCCGTCATTTGGCATCAATCGTCGTCGGTGCTATTAGTATTAAACCGTGCCCGACCAAAGGTGTAGCTAATAACCGCGCTCAAGCCCATGTTGAGGATATTGGTTCGCGTCGGTAAATCGGCCCAATTTGAGAATAGCAGCACCAAATAAATGAGCGGAATCGAGGCGATCGCGGCGTACAGTAAGCACACTTTTACCCGATGCAAGTGACTCTTCATAGCCTCTCGGCGCTTGTGGGCATTAAGAGCCCGCTCGGTATCGATGTCAGCGGCGGTTAAGTTGATTCCTGATCGTTGCGTGCGCCTGTGCCCCATAACCCGCCTATGTCTCGAAGTAACCTAAGCCCAATTTAACCGCCCGTACATTGGCCGCCATCTCGGAGACGCCAAAGTAGTCGGCTACGTCGGCCAGCCGCTGCGCCTTGAGCCAGACATCCTTGAAGGCCGGCGCCGGCATTAGCAGGTCGCCGGCAAAATTGTCGGCCTCCCGCTCGCGAGTGCGCACATCGTGCTGCGGGATCTGCTCGGGCTTGGTATTGGTGCGCAAGAGCACTTTCTTGATGGGGTTGAGAATCTCGTCGTTGCTATCGAGATAGTCACGATGCTCCACAAAGTGGCCGATCTCGTGAGCAATGGTAAACCGCTGGCGCCGACGCGAATGCTTGGCATTTACATAAATCACATAGCCCTCGCCTTCGCGCGAGATCGAGCCAGACATGCCCTCGGGGAGATCCTCGGTACTCACCACTAATAACCCGAGATCATAGGCGAGGCCGCCCACCGAAACAGGAAAACTCGATCGGTGCTGCTCAATTTTTTGCTGCATCTCTTCCCTCGTTAATTTAGGCACAAGCATAGACTCTTACCCTCTCTAGGCCTAGTGTATAGAGTCGCGTCGCCGGGTGCTAGTAGTGTTCGACTGTTATTTTGCTGCTAAACAGGGCTGACATTTGGGTTTTTGGCTATGCCAAAGTGTACGGTATCTGATCGGTAGCTGTCAAGTCCTAAAAGTCCGCCGCTACCCGGGCTACTTCCTCCAGCGTCGTGAGGCCGCTCAGCGCCTTGAGGTAGCCGTCCTCTTTCATCGTCAGCATGCCGTCGGATTGCGCCTGATTCTGCACCTCGGTGGTGGTAGCGTGCTGGCCTAGCAGCTTCTCCATATCCTCGGTCATGCCAAAGACCTCGTAGATGCCAATGCGGCCCTTGTAGCCCTTCACGCATTTGCTGCAACCCTTGGCTCGCCATAATGAGTAACTTTTGTCCTCGGCCAAGGGAATGATCTCATAGCCGAGGTCTTTTCTGACTCGCTCCAGCTCCTCTTTCGACTTAGGTAGAACATCGCCGAGCGTGGTCTTGATAGCCTTAGTCTCAACCTCGGTGGTCTTGTAGGCCTCTTTGCAGTGCTCGCAGAGCTTACGCACCAGGCGTTGGCCGATCACCGTATTAATGGTGGAGGCAATGAGGAATGGCTCAATCTGCATATCAAGCAAGCGGGGCAGCACGCCGGCGGCACTATTCGTGTGCAGCGTACTTAGCACCACGTGACCGGTAAGGGCCGCTTGCACCGCTAGATCCGCCGTCTCTTTGTCGCGAATCTCGCCCACCAGCACAATATTGGGGTCTTGGCGCAAAATACTGCGCAGACCGCTGGCAAACGTCAGGCCGACATCAGCGTTGACCTGGATCTGGTTAATGCCGTCCATTTTGTACTCAACCGGATCTTCCAGCGTCACAATATTAACCGAGACGTCCTTGAGCTCCTGCACGATGGCGTAGAGCGTGGTGCTCTTACCGGAGCCGGTTGGGCCGGTACTGAGTGTCATGCCGTGGGGCCGGTGAATACCCTCCTCGATGACGCGAGCGGCCCGGCCACGAAAGCCCAGCGCCTCCAGCGTCAGAATCGATGAATCCTTGTCGAGCAACCGAATCACCACCTGCTCGCCCCATACCACCGGACTAATGGCGATGCGCAGGTCGATCTCCTTGCCGCTGGAAGTAATCTGGAACTGGCCGTCCTGCGGCACGCGGTGCTCGTCGATACGCAGATTGGCCAAGATCTTGATGCGCGAGATCAGCGCCGGCTCGATACTCTTGGGCAGCGTCATGGTCTCTTGCAAGATGCCGTCGATGCGGTAGCGGATCTTCAGCTCTTTTTCGCGCGGCTCAATGTGGATATCGGAGGCTCGACTCTGCGCGGCGTAGTCCAAGATGGCGTTGAGCGCTCGCGTAATCGGCGCATCTTGCACCAGGTTCTGGAGGTTCTCGGGGTGCTTGGACTCCACCCGCGGATGCTCATCGACCGGATTGGCATCCATAGCCGTGGCCAAGTCGGCCGCCACATCGCTGCGAAACTGTCCCAGCACGTGGTCGATCGAGCCGCGCGAGGACAGATAGACGGTGAGCGTGTGGCCCGTCTTGCGCGACAGAAAGTCCACGGCTTGAATGTTGGCCGGATCGAGCATGGCCACCGCCAGCCGGCCCTGCTGCATACCAAACGGCGCCGCCATGTAGGTTTCGGCCGTGTCGCGAGGCAGCAGACGAGTTACCTCCTCGGGCACCGTCAGCTGCGTTAGGTTAACGTACGGCACGCCCATAGCCTGGGCCGAGATGCGCGTTAAGTCCTCCTCGCCCACCAGCTCCTTCTCGGCGATAAACGAGATGAGCGGCTTGGACTCCTTGAGCGCCGCCACTTTGGACTCTTCAAGCTGCGCCTCGGTGAGGAGCTTATTCGATAACAGCAGTTCTTCAATTTTATGCTGACCCTCAACCGAGAGCATGGCTCACCTCCATTGGCCGCGCGGGCGGCTGGTCACCTTGGCCCTAGTGGCCAAAGATCGCTTGATTACCCAGTCCCGTCGTTAGATCCAGCGGCACAGCGTAGTTATGCACCTTACTGCTATCTTGCAGCGTCGACAGAGCGCCACTATCGAAGCCCGGGGCAATACTACCCACCACCTCCACCTGCACGCCTTGGCTGGCGGCAGAGCTGCTCTTGGGCACCAACTGCGTGTACGCTAGATAGCCGGCCACCAAGAAGATCAGGGCGGCTACTACCATAATAACGATATCCTTGGTCTTCATTACTTAATCACCTCTTTCTTAAACGGCAGGCTGGCCTGGCCCTGGTAGTAGGTGGTAATGTCAAGCTGAATCGATAGATCATTGGCCGAGCCGGTAATCTGAGCCGCTGTCACGCGAATCGGCCGAGCCGACTGCTCAATGGCTTTAAGGAGCCCCTGGAGAGCATTGTAGTTGCCCTCAAGGGTGAGCGTAAGGTTGTAGGGCTGAGGCGTCGAGGCAGCGCTCGAGGCCGCGGCAGTGGCGCCCGTAGCGGCCACGGCGGTTAGGCTCGGCGCCACCGACTTAAGGTTAACGCCCACACTGCCGCTTAGGTTCTCCATTAAGGCAATAAACCCTGGCAGGTCGGCGCTATTGGGCAACGCCGCCGCGATCAAGTCCTTCTGGGTGCCCAGGCTCTGGTAAGCCTCCACGAGCTGCGGCGCCGCTTGCAGGTCCTGATCGAGCTGGCCGTTGGCCTTAGATTGGGCACTCACCGCCTTGGTGTCACGAATAATATTGGTCACCAAGGTCTTGGCCGCAAATCCAGCCACCCCCAGCACCAGCAGCGAAATCAGCAGGAGCACCACAAAATAATTGTTATTCGAGAGCGGTTTCTTAGTACTACTTGCCACTGGTCACTCCTCCGGACAGGGTCGCATTGATGGTAAAGCCAACCTGGTTATTGGTGCGTGCCACCGTCTGAATGCTTACGTTGCTAAAGTACGGCTGATTACCCTGGCTAGCGTTCTGGCCCACGGTAACGTGCTCGGCCTCTAGCGCCTTAGCCAGCTTGGCCACGGCGGCGTAGCTCTTACCCTGGCCGTTCACCACCAGCGCATTGCCGGGATCTACCGCCAGGCTAGTAAGTGTAATATCACCAGGGTTAGCCTCGGCGTAAGCATTCAAAAAGTGAGTAAAGTAGGTGCGCTGATCGTACAGCGCGGGTAGTGAGGCCAGGTGCTGCTGGGCCGTCAACGCGTCGGTGAGGCCAGTGGTGCCCTGCAATTGTTTCTCTTTACTAGCAATGCTGCCGCCAAGGCTGCTAAGAATGAGATGCTGACTGGTGTTATAGAGGAACAGCAGCACTACCAAGCCGCCGCAGATCACCCAGATGGCGATAGCGATACCGGTAGCCAATTGGCGCCGCCGCGCATCGCGCTGCTTAACCTGTCGAGTGTCGGGCAGAAGGTTAACGAGTACGTTCATGCCATGTACCCCCGGCCGGCCAGACCTACCGCAGCCGCATACTCACTCGATAGGCCCATCAGCTTGTCCTGCAAGCTCGATGGATACGAGACGTTGATCCAGGCATTGCCAAATTCGACCGGCATGCCCACCGAGTTAGCCAAGAACGCGCCCAGTTCAGGCAGAGCCGCGGTCGATCCGGTTACCACCAGCTTCTCCAGCTTAACGTCGGGGTAGCGGCCATTAAAGTACTTCACCGACTTATCGATCTCTTGCACCAAGTTGTCGAGCGTCGGTTTAATCGCCTTGTAGACCTGACCCTCGAGTTTGCTCTGAGTTAGACCAAACTTGTAGGTAAATTGGTTCGCCTGCACCTCATCGAGGCCCAGGTTCTGCGCCACAGCCCGCACCAGGGTGAGGCCGCCCACGCTCACGCTGCGAATCAGTCGGGGCGCGTTGTTCCACACAATCGAGATGTCGGAGTCGAGCGAGCCAAGATCGAGAATGGCCACTGCTAGATTATTAGTAGGCACCAGCGCGCGCGTGGTGGCGATGGCGTTGGCCTCCAAGGCCAGCGGCTCCAAGCCGGCCGTCTCCAGAATCGCCACGTACTTATCCACCACGCTGTTGGGAGCAGCTACCAGCAGTACCTCCAGGCTCTTGCCGTCAGGCGACTGGTCGATCACCGCCCAGTCGAGCTTAACCTGGTTGATGGCCATGGGAATGTACTGCTCGGCCTGGTAACGGATGGCCTTGGCCAGCTGGTCGTTGTCGAGCTTGGGAGTACTAATAACGGTGGCAAAGACCTTGCTCGAGGGCAGACCCACCACCACATCCTTCACCGAAACATGGTTTTCGTGCACCAACTGTTGCACCAGCTCGGCGACCTTATCTTGATCGAGCTTGGAGTCGCTCGAGGTGATATTGCCCGATACCGGCACCGAACCATAGGCCACCAGTGCCGGATGCGCCGTGCCGCGTCGCAACTGCACCAGGCGAATGGCCGTCGAGCCAATATCGAGACCGAAGAAGTCAGTGTCTTTTACAAATAAACCCATTACTAAAACTTTACCATAACCGCTATGCAAGTAAACCGCTTATTTGTTAATTCAGGGGCGGTTTCTCGCCTTGGTTCTGCAACAAGTTCACAACCGCCGCACTATCAAAGAATTTCGGCGGATTCAGATAGAGCTGGCCGGTCATGTTAATCTGCTCACCCACCGTAGCAACTGCGGCGCTCGTCTTTGGTCCCAACCGGCGGAACGAGAGACCGTGGCCCATTAAGAACCCATTAACCGTTAAGGTACCGAGGCAGGCCGGCGCGCTGGCCACGTCCACGCCCTCCAGGCAGGTGTTAATGGTGCCATCAGCAAACACGTAGCCATCGACACGACTCGCTGCACTGCTCACCAAGATATCGGCGGCCGAGATAATGCCCAGCGAGGGCGATTGATTAGCCGTATGACCGGAGTCGTTAAGGATAATGTTGCCATTAATGATGATATTGTCGACGACCGAGGTCGAGACGATAGTGATGCGCTGGTTAAAGCCACCGGGGGCATTAATGATGACGTCGCCGCCGCCGGTGTGCCAGTACACGCCCTCGGGCGAGGCCGGCAGGCTGGCGAGATTGTAGGTGCCCGGCGCTAGCGGCTGGTACGACACCGCACCGCTTAACAGAGCCGCCTTGGCCGTAGCTACTAGGTCGGGCCGGCAGACATCATAGTAGTTGCCTAAGCCAGCCTGATTGCCCAGGGTAGCCGCGGCGCCACCAGCTACATTATTGGAGCCAAAGCCTGATACCGGCCCATTCGACGACACCACATACTGGCCGAGCGACTGCGATTGGCTATTGGCAGTAATGGAGCCCAACGAACCCCCTACCGCCGTGCAGAGCCCCCCGCCGGCGTGCACATCGCCGCTAGTACCAATGATGCCGGGATAATGCGGCTTGTACACGGTGTAGCAGTAAGGACCGCTGTTATTGCCTTTCACCAAGCTCGAGGTCGGATCCTCGGTATTGGGCCACACCACCACGCGAAAGCAGACCGAGGTGCCATCGGGCGTGGCCGGATCGACGGTAAAATTGAGGCCGCCCGGCTCGGAGTAGGTGGTATTGGGCGGAATGCCGTTGCCAAACCGCCAGAACCAGCAGTCCGAGCCGGCAGTACAGGCTCCCGCCAGATAACCATCGCCGGTTACCGGAGCACCTGGCGCCGTCACGCCATTGTTGTGAATGTAGGCCGGCGATAAATTGTCGACATCGATGTTAGTCGAGTTGGTTTGGTAGCCCGACGGATTGGTGATTGACGGCGTCAGCTGGTACGACTGGCCGGCCTCGATAATACCGCCCGAGCCAGCATTGCCCAGGGCCGGCGCACCGCCATACGGGCTCACCGTACCGTCGAGGCTGTAGTGGAAGTCGTTGAGGGGGCTGAACGGCCCAATCGGGTTGGCGCAATTGCGCTTAAGCATGTACACCGAACCATCGTTGTTGTGGAAGATGATAGTCAAGTGGGACTGCACCTCGTTGTCGGTATAAAATGTATCATCGTTGGGGTTCTGGATGTCCGGCGGCTTGGGCCCGCCACAGTCGTTGCGGCCTTGGTACATGCTATTAAGATAAGTACTGGTCCCGTCAAACGGGAAGTTCATTAAGCGATCCCACTCCACCTTGCCCGGCACCGCCGCGTAGCCATTTACCTGGGTAACCCATTGCGTCCACAGGCTGCGCGCCATGTTAACGCCGGTGGCGTGATTGCCGCCGGTAGCTGGTCCTTGCACGCCCAGCATGGTCAACACAATGAAGGCCGCGCCGGTCTGGTCTTGGGCGTCGAAGCCGCTAAACAAGTGGCTCTGAACCTCGGCGATGAACTGCGGGGCGCCGTAGCCGGGCGTGTAGGTGTCGGTAGCGGGGTTGTAGCCCAGGCCGGCGTCGATCACCGAGGCGCCGCAGTTATCGAACCGATTCTCGAAGTAGCCATAAAACTGACCGCGGCCCATCACGCCGCCGGGCGGAAACGTGTAAGCCTGAGCCGCCAATGGGGCCAGCGCCGCCCAAGCCATCAATACTACCAGCCATAAGCGGCGCAACTTAATCAAGGCTGCCTCCCTGGGCCGTAATGGCGGTCTGATACTGGCGGATGGTCTGGGACTTTAGCGGCGAATCGGTCTTTTGTACCAACGTAATCGTGGCTTTGTACTCCTGAATCGAGAGCGCTTTATTGCCCAATGCCCGAGCGGTGCGGCCAATGCCCGGCTTAACGATCAGGTCATAGGTGGAGTCGGTGCGCTCCGCTTTTTGGTACCAACTGAGCGCCGCCTTGTAGTCACCTTTCTGCTCGTAAGCCTCGGCTAGCAAAATCTCGGCCTTGTAGGTGCGCAGCTGGTCCGGATGAGTATTCAAATACCTCTGATAAACCGCCGCCGCATTGTCGTAGTGCTGCAGCCGCATGTAGGTGTCAGCCTGCTTAATGGCCGCATCATAGCGCTGTTGAGCCTGGCCCAACCATTGCCAGTACAATACACCAACGGCCAACCCAACCAATACAATAATACTGGCAACGGCGATCAGTACGATCTTCCATTGGTGCACCGACTTCTCGGGCCTAACTTGGGGCATGAGTGCTCACATTTAACTTGGCCTAAGTTTAAAACAGTTATGGTCTGGGAGCAAATCGGTCGGTGGCACAGCGTAACGGACTGGATCGATCTGATCCAGTCCGTTATCCGACCGAGCCTACTCGGGCGGTAGCTTGATGTGCGGCCGAAGCGCTTTGAGAGCCTCCGCCACCAGACGGTCCAACTCATCCACGGCTAGACCGAGCCGCCGAGCCGCTTCTGGGCGTCCCAGGCTCCGCGTCGAGTCCAAGTCGTACCACAGCACCAACGCCCAGGCCTGCCGGGGCTCGATCAGCCCCAGCAGCTGGATCAGACTGCGGCGATCACCCAGGTTGTGCTGCACCAGGGCCTCAACCTCGGCCCGATCGGCGCCACTACCGGCTAGCATCAGGCCCAGCCGGTCGGCCTGACCTGGACGATACCCGACAATGAAGGGCGACTGATCGAGATCGAGCCCCGAGCGGCACACCACCGCCATAGCCTCTAGCGCCTCAGGGTCTCCCAGCACTCGTCGCCAGTCGCTGTCGGCAATGCCTAGCGTTCGCAAGTGGCGCACTACCTCAGCCGCCGCCCCAGTCACCCCCGTCACACCATCGGCTACGCTTGTCATGGCCGCGGCCTCTCTGCTCGATAATGGGTTCTCCACCCAATAAGTGGTAACCAACTTATATCACGACATCGACTGGACCAACAAGGCAGACCAAAAGAAAATCCGGTCCCTGGTCGAAACCAGAGACCGGATCGTTGGTGCACGCCCTCGCCGCGGCCAGCGCCGTGAGCGAGCCGCCTAACCGCGCCCCGGCAACGCGACATCCCTGACCAACTCATCGAAGAAGCTCGGCCGCTGCCCTACCGACAGATGAGCGGCCTCTACTTGCACGGCCGAGGCGCCGGCAGCCAGAAAGGCGTGCACGTCGACGGCGGTCTCAATACCGCCGGCACTAACAACCTGCATCTCCAACGGCAGCAGCTGGCGCAGCTCCCGGACGTAGTCCAGCGCCTCCGCCAGAGGAGTCTCGGCTCGCACCACCACATACTGGATGGGCGCCTCCCCCAACATCGCCGCCAGCTCCTGACGCAGACCCGCATCTGAGCAGGGCGTCAACGTGACACCAATCACATGTAGCCGCAGATAGCGGCGCGCAGCCTCAATCACCTTGGCGATAGCTTTGGGATCGCGCGCTGCGATCGAGCCCAGCCAGGCACGATCCCCACTCACATCAAGCTCTAGCGCCGCGGTCTTGTTGTCCAGTGCCAGCCCGGCCAGCTCGATGTACTCAGCCACCGTACTGCCGGCCACGCTCAAGCTCAGCGGCTTACCGTGCTCAGCGGCTGCCCGCACCATCTCCCGCAGCTGTCGTCGATAGTACATCAAGCCCTCGTTCTCGGCATTCGGCGCATAGGTAACTGGACCCACCGTAATGCCGGCCACCGCCGAGGCGGCCAGAGCCGTCACGTCTTCGACCGTTGAGCACGTTCTAGCCGCATTTAAAATGGGATGCGAATAGCGGATGCCACCAATAACTATCGCCGCGTCCACGAACCACTCTCCTTAGCTCATCGGAGCAAAACAGACGCCTACGTCGACAAAGCGGTCCAGACCGCTTCGGGTGGATTGTACTACGGCCGGCGCTCGCGAGCTAGAAGATTAGTGCGTCACCAGGGGGTCGTCACCCCTAGGTAATTCAGGCAGAATATGGAATAATGGATTACTGATTAGCAGTAAGGTCAATTTTGAGTTTAAGCCTCGGCATCGTCGGCCTGCCCAACGTCGGCAAATCCACTCTGTTTAACGCGCTCACCAAGAACAACGTCTTGGCGGCTAATTACCCGTTTGCCACCATCGAGCCCAATGTCGGTATTGTGCCGCTGCCCGATGCGCGGCTAGCCGATCTGGCCACGCTCTACGCCACCGAGAAGATCGTGCCGGCCACCGTCACCTTCGTCGACATTGCCGGCATTGTGCGCGGCGCCAGCGAGGGCCAGGGCTTGGGCAACAAGTTTTTGGCCAATATTCGCGAATGCAGCGCCATTGTGCAGGTGGTGCGGGCGTTTCATGATGACGACGTGCTGCACGTGGACGGCGCCCCCGACCCCCGGCGCGACATCGACACCATCAACACCGAGCTGATTCTGGCCGACCTAGCCACCGTAACGAACCGGCTCGATCGAATTGGCGGCGAGCTCAAGCGTGATCCCAAAACGGTTGGCCCCATCAAAGAGCTACTGGAGCGCACCCAGGCTGGACTCGACGAGGGCAAATTGGCCGGTTCATTCCTGGCCGCCGATGAGCGCGAGCTCTTGCATGATCTGCAATTGCTGACTGCCAAGCCATTTATTATTGTCTTTAACCTTGATGAAGACCAACTGAGCGACGAAGCCCTGCGCGCCAAACTGCGCGACCTGGTGGCGCCCTGCCCCACCGTCTTCCTGTGCGCCAAGGTTGAGGCCGAGCTGATGGATCTGCCGCCAGCCGAGGCGCACGAGCTACTAGCGGCGCTCGGCCAAGACCAGTCGGGCCTCGACCAGCTGGCGGCCGCCGGCTTTGCGGCGCTCGGCCTGCAAACCTACCTCACAGCCGGCCCCAAAGAGGTGCGCGCCTGGACCATCCCGCAGGGCGCCACCGCCCCCGAAGCCGCCGGCGTGATTCACACTGACTTCCAAAAAGGCTTTATTAAAGCCGAAATCGTGAGCTTCGCCGACCTTATAGCCGCCGGCTCCCTGCCCGCTGCCCGCGCCGCCGGCAAAGCCCGCCTGGAAGGCAAGGACTATCTAATGCAAGACGGCGACGTCGTCGAATTCCGGTTTAACCTTTAGCTTCGATCAGACTAATACTCTCCATCCACGCAAAAGTCAGTGCCGCTCTCTAGGCGAATCACTACTACAAATTGACGAGTAGATGGCCCCAAAAATGGGGGGTCTTTGATGATCGTGGGAGGACCCGGATCGGAGCCGCAAACATGGCCCTGCACATAGGCAATATGACCGAAGGCCGGCGGCACGAGCGAGGTATGATTGGTGCCGTTGTTATGGTAGTCGCCGACATATTGTGTTCCCGTTGAAGGGTCAGAGTGGTTGGCAAAATATTGAGTAACTAAGTTATCCAACTCGACATTGTCGGCTGGTGGCTGGAGCTTATTATTACCTGCATAGGTCACTACGGCCGCCGCAAATTGGGCTGCATCCTGCTTACGCTGAGCATCGCGCCGAGCCCTCTGTGCCCCAGAAACCGCTAAAAATACCACCACCAGCAACAGCGCAGCAATGGCTAACACCAGCACAATCTCGATCAGCGTAAAGCCGAACTGCCGGGCCGCGGAAGAGCGAAGCTTAGCCATAGTCGTCGTTATTATCCTTATGCTAACAATCATAGCAGCATTAACGTCAAAGCCCATATTCACAAAAAAGCCCCGCCGCCGCGGGTGCTTTTTTAAACTGACCTTCAGCAGTAGATCGCTACTTAGCGCGCTCTAGATATGCACCGGTCAGCGTGTTGACCTTAATCTTGTCGCCCTCGTTGATGAAAAGCGGCACCATCACCGACACGCCGGTCTCTAGTGTCGCCGGTTTAAGCGCCGTGGTGGCCGTATCGCCCTTAGCGCCAGGCTCGGTCTGGATTACTTCCAAGAAGACGGCGTTGGGCATCTCCAGGCCAATCACCCGGTCGTTGAACGATAGCAGCTGCACAATAGCGCTGTCGGCCACATACTTAGCCTGATCACCCAGGACGTCTTGGCCGACGGTGTCTTGGTCGTAGGTGTCGTTGTTCATAAAGACCAAATCACTGCCCTCACGGTAGAGCAGCTGCATATTGGCGCGCGTCACCTCGGCCGAGCTAATCTTATCGGACGAGCGAAACGACCGCTCCAGCACATTGCCGGTCAGCAAGTTCTTAATCTTAACCTGCACCACTGCTCCACCCCGGCCCATGGCCTTGTGCGAGTAATCAGTGACACGATACGGCACACCCTCGAGCTCAATGAGGGTGCCAACTTTGAGATCAGTGTGTCCATAAACCATGTTGGTTTCTCCGGTTAGTGACTTCGGCCTCGGCGCAGAGTTGCCTAAGACTCGAGATCATCACGGGTAAGCAATCGCGACCTCGAGGATAGCAGCAAGCCACCGGTTCGTGATATCGAGAGACTTAGGCGACGAAGCGCCCAACCCCCAGCCAAATTAGCGAACGAGAAAAGGCAACAGAGCGATGTGCCGCGCGCGCTTAAGCGCTACCGCCACCCGACGCTGGTGCTTAAGACAGTTACCGGTGCGCTTGCGCGATTCAATCTTGCCATAGCTCGACAAGTAGCGTTGCAGCAGCTTCACGTCCTTGTAGTCGACAGAGTCGAGCTTCTCGGCGCAGAAGCGGCAGACTTTTTTGCTGTAAAAATTAGCCATACTAATTAACGTTCCTATTACGTTGGATTTGTTATTGATGATTTGAAGCAGACGTAGTGCGCTGCTATGCCTTGGTAAAGGCTAAAACGGGATGTCATCGAGGTTAATGCCCTGGCTGTCGAGATCCTGGATAACCACATCATCCGACTTGGCGGAGTGAGAGGTCGCCGCTGGAGCGCTCGAGGCACCTCCGGCCGGAGCATCGCTGCGCGCATCCAAGAAGTTGATATCAGAGGCCACAATCTCGGTTCGCTGGCGCTTTACGCCGTCCTTCTCCCAGCTCTGGGTCTGCAGACGGCCGACCACCATGACCTTGCGGCCCTTGGCTAAGTACTGGGCTGCGAGCTCACCAAGCTTACCCCAGGCAACAATCTCGTGATACTCTACCGCTTCCTTGCGCTCGCCATTGGCGTCGGCCCAGGTACGATTGGTCGCGACCGCGAACGAAGCCACTTGCTGGCCACTCGGCGTCGAGCGCAGCTCCGGATCACGTGTTAAGTTGCCCATAATAATAGCTTGGTTAAAGCTCTTGGCCATCTACTTAGTTCCCTCCTCGGCAGTTACTTCGGCCGGCTTCTTCTCGCCCGCCTCTTTCTTGGCGATACTGGCCTTGTTCTCTTCGTGCACCACCAGAATGTGCCGCAGCACCTCCTCGGTGATCAGAATAGTGTTCTCAAGCTCGCGAACTTGAGTCGGATCGAGCTGAAGCTCGAAGTAAACGTAGATCGCGAAATCTTGTCGCGCGATTCGATAGGCTAGGCGCTTCTTGCCCCAATTATCGCGCTTGGTGATCTTGCCACCAACGGCTTCAATGAGACCCTCAACCTTGGAGATCGGCGCGTCAACGTCGATATCTAGATCGGGATGCAGAAGCACCATTAGCTCATAAGTCTTGTGCTGCATCGCTTCCTTTCTTTGGAAACCCCGTGCTAGGCGGGATTGCGGACCGCCCGAAGGCGAGACGCAAAAAGGTTAATGATTGTTAAACCATGTAATTATAGGTTATTTTGGCTCTTTGGTCAATTTAGAAAGCTTGAGTTCCACCCCGAAGTGCAACAACCCTGAAATAAATGCGGACACCGTATCTGTAAACTGGTAGTTGGAAGACTTCCAAGTAAACAGGAGATTAACGGTGTCCTACACCCATCTTACCCGCGACCAGCGGGTTGAGCTAGGCGCGCTGTGGCGGGCCGGTCATACCAAAGCTGAGATTGCTCGCCACATCGGCAAACATCGAGCTACCATCGGCCGCGAGCTCACCCGTAATGCTCATACCAATAAGACCGGCTACCACGTCACGCATGCCCACAAACAGGCGCGCCAGCGTCGAGCCTGGGCCAACGACCGGCCCAAGATCACGGTAGGCAGCTTTCTGGAGCGCTACATTCCCCGAGCCCTCGCCTGCGAATACTCACCCGAGCAAATCGCCGGCAAGCTCAAGTTTGTTCTGGGTGAAGCTACCATTTGTCACGAGACCATATATCGCTGGATATATTTGGTGCGGCCGAACTTGCGGTCGCTCCTGCGCTGCACCAAAGGCAAGTACCGCCGCAAACGTGGCACCAACGCCCGGTGGAAGAAGCGGGAGCTAGCCAAGAAGACTTGGATTGACGACCGGCCAGAGGCCGTAAATACGCGCAGCCGGATTGGCGACTGGGAGGGCGACACGGTCCATGGCGCTGCCAAGAGTGGCTACATCGCTACGCTTGTTGAGCGGGCGAGCGGTTATCTAGTGGCGAGCAAGCTTGAGAACTCAAATGGGGAGGAGATGCTCGAAGCCGTCACCGCCTTACAGGCCGTCCCCGCCGAGAAGCGGCTCACGCTGACGCTAGACAACGGATTTGAGATGAGTGAACACGAGGAGATGCAACGGCGGGTTGGTCTCGAGGTTTACTTCGCTCACGCCTACCACTCCTGGGAGCGGGGCACGAATGAAAACACGAACGGACTGCTGCGGCAGTATTTCCCGAAGAAGACTTCATTTGAAGCCGTGACCCAAGAACAAGTTGACTGGGCCGTCCGAAGACTCAATACTAGACCCAGGAAGCGACTTGGCTACCAGTCGCCGTATACGGTGTTTCACTCGGGTGTTGCACTTGGGGTTAGAAGCTAAGAAGCAATGGCGTACAATAAGAGCATGTACGCTCTCGCCAGTAAACTTAGTGCCCTACCCGTCATCAGCCTTCAGTCGGGCGAGACTATAGCGCGGTTAGGCGAGCCGATCATTGATCGAGACAATCTAGAAGTAGTGGCTTATCACTGCCAAGTGCCAGGGCACCGGCGGAGGCTCGCTCTCATGAGCCAAGATATTCGTCAAATGGCCCTGGACTGCGCTATCGTTGATGCGGAAGACGAGCTAACCGAGCTAGGCGATGTAATTCGGCTTAACCGCTTCCTCAACGATGACTTTAGCCCTCGCGGCGCAACAGTAATCACCGACCTCGGCCGCCACCTTGGGCGCGTCGAAGACTATACGATTAATCTTGATACAAGCCGAGTTCAAAAGCTCTATGTTCGTCGCCTAGCGTCGCTGCTCTGGTTTAGCTCAAACCTCACCATCGATCGTGCTCAGATTCTGGATATCACTGCTAAGCAGATTGTGGTACGAGACACCACGGCCAAAGCAGCCTCATTGATGCCGGAGCCTACACCCGAAAGTACTACTTGAAAATTCATACCTCTTACGGTAAGATATGGTAAAGCTAAGAGGGTTGAGCGTGGTAGTGGTATTACTCTTGTTTGCGGTAGTTTTTATTCTGGCCTACCGGCTGGTTACCGCCGACTAATCATCGAGGCGCGAGAGCGCCTCTTTGATTTGATCGTATTTGAAGCCCTGCCGTGCTAGATACTCCATAAGCACCTTTGGGTCCTGATATCGCACCTGCTTGCGCTTCTTAGCGATCACCGCATCAAGCATCTGTTGATGACCGGACGCTCCAATATCGGCCACGGTAGCCTGCGCCACCTCTCTCGCCACTCCCTTCTGGGCTAACTCTTGCTCTAGCACATAGCGGCTGCGTGGCTTAAGCGCTTGACGACTGGCTACCCAAGCCTCAGCAAAAGCCCGATCGTCGATCAAGCCATGTTCCTCCAGGCGCTCAAGCGTGCGCTCGATGACTGCAGCTTCGTAGTCCTTACGGACAAGCTGATCATGAACCTCGCGTCGGCTGCGCGGCCGATAGCCCAGATAGCGCAGAGCTGCCTGGTAGGCCTTGCCATCGACCGACTGCTGCTGCCACTGCAGCACTTCATCAGCCGTTAAGCTCTGGCCTACCCGGAGGCCGCTGGTAGATAGCTCAAGATCAGTGAGCGAGAAGCTATAGGTGTTATCAAGGTAGATGGAGTAGCGCGTCTGCGCACGCTTCTGCGTGGTGATATCGGTAATAACCGGCACTGAGGCTACTTACCAGGGTTAAGAGCGATCTTGCGCACGCCTTTATCGAGCTCGTTCAAGACTGGCTGGTGGTCCTTGAGGTACTGCTTGGCTGCCTCACGTCCCTGACCGATCTTCTCGCCTTTGTAGGAGTACCAGGCACCGCTCTTTTCGACCAGCTCATGCTTAACGGCCAGATCCAAGATGTCGCCGGTACGCGAGATACCCTCGCTCCACATGATATCGAACTCCGCCACCTTGAACGGCGCTGCAATTTTATTCTTTACGACCTTGACCTTAACGTGCTTACCGATCGAGATGTCACCGTCTTTGATCTGCTCCGAGCCACGAATATCCATCCGCACCGAGGCGTAGTATTTGAGCGCTTGGCCGCCAGCCGTAGTTTCGGGGTTGCCGAACATTACGCCGATCTTCAGCCGCAGCTGGTTAATAAAGATAACTGTCGTCTTGCTCTTAGAGATCACCCCGGTGAGCTTACGCAAGGCCTGGCTCATCAGTCGCGCCTGCAAACCGACGTGGGCATCGCCCATCTCGCCCTCGATCTCGGCTCGCGGCACCAGCGCCGCTACCGAGTCGACGATCACTAGATCAACCGCCGACGACCGCACCAGCGTCTCGGTGATCTCCAACGCCTGCTCACCCGTATCGGGCTGGGAGATGAGCAGCGTATCTAGATTAACGCCAATCTTGGCGGCATACTCAGGGTCAAGTGCATGCTCTGCATCGACAAAGGCTGCCACCCCACCGGTCCGCTGCACCTCGGCCACAGCATGCAAGGCCAACGTGGTCTTCCCGCTCGACTCTGGGCCATAAATCTCCACAATACGCCCTTTAGGAATGCCGCCACCGAGGGCCAAATCTAACGACAATGCGCCAGTCGAAATCGTCTCCACATCGATCTTATGACCTTCACCCAGCTTCATGATCGAGCCAGCACCGAACTGCTTCTCGATCTGCGCTACCGCTAAATCGATCGCCTTGAGCCGCGCTTCTCGCTCTGCTGCTTGCTGCTTGCTCGTTTTCTCGTCCACTGCCTTCTCCTGTGTATCTGCACTCATTGTATCGTCCTTTAGTTGCGTAATCTACACACGGAGCATATACGAACAAAAGCCGTAACGTCAAGTACTTGCTCCCACCGACCGCAAAATCTCGGCAATACTCCCCTCGCCCACCACATGCAGCTCCGAGATGGCCCGCGTCAGCGCCACATACAGGAGGTCACGATTAACGCGCTGCTGCTCAGCCGCAAAGACCGGGTCATCGGCCTCAGCCGCAAATGTGTTCTCATCGAGCTCAACCAAGCACACCACATCAAACTCCACGCCCTGTGCCTCGCGAATCGTGAGACAGTGAACGGCCGGATCGTTGCGAAAAGCCACTTTATATGACTCTAGACGAACTGCCTCCTTGGCAATGACGCCGATCGTGGCGCCCTCGGGCCGCGGCAGCGCCGCCACATACGCCACTGCCTCCTCCGGTCCGGCCACGTTTCGTTCTGTCACGCTGGGGCCCTCGGCCACCCCGCTCGGAATCTCCACCGTAAAGCCCAGCGCCTGCACATACTCCAAGATTTGGCGCGTATTGCGATAAACCTTTTGGAGGCGAATGGTGCGCTCAGCCTCAACCGTCTCGGCAATCTCCGCCCAGTGGCGTATCGTGCCAAACTGCGTCTGCTGCGCCAAATCGCCTACATACAGCATCGACGCTTGCTGCGGGTTCATGGTGCTCTTAAGCAGTTTGAGCTGCTCCGGGAGATAATTTTGAAACTCGTCCACGAGCATCAAAGCATAATTTAACGGTTCGCGCGCTATGGTCGTGCGCACTTTGCCGCCCCGCAGCCAGGTATAATGTTCAACTTCGCGCGTCAACCGGCTGTCGGCGCGCTGCTGCGCCATAAGCAGGAGGGTTAAATCGTGGCGATCAAGCGCGCCTTCAGCTAGCTCGGTTTGCAGCAACGTCCACAACCGATCGTCCAGGTGCGGCCGATAATGATCCTTGAGCCAACCTTCGAACTTGGCCGACCTACTCTTGCCCGGTAAGCCACTTCGCAAGGCTCGCAGCTTGGCCTGTTCGTAGCGGTCTCGCTCAGCTTCATCTCGTCCTGGCCGCACACGATAAAAGTGCTTCCGTAGGTTCAGTATTTGTAGTGCCCATTGAGAAAATGTAGTAATTTCCACATCGTTGATTCCAAGCTCTGGCAGCAAGTGAGCAAAGTAATCTTGGGTCTTTGGATCCTGCACTAACACAATGATCGACTCGGCCGGATAGAGCGCGGCGGTCTCGGGCGCCTGCCGCAAATAGGCCACACGATGGAGCGCTAAGGTGGTCTTGCCCGAGCCGGCCGGACCAGAGATTACGAACGGCCCGCGATGGTCCGCTCGAATTACCTGATCTTGAGCCTTCTCCATCTGCGCCACCACCTCGGGCAGAATGAAGCCGTTTTTGCGAGACGTAAAGTGTTCTTGGTGAATCAGCTGGCGCGGCCGACGCTCATCTTCGGTGGTCATAAACAAGATCTTGCCTTGGGCGATCATGAATTGATCTTTGCGCACCAAGCGGCCCTGACGCTGCTCGCCTACCGGAGTTTGGTAGGCCACCGGGCCAGGCTCTTCAAACCGAGCGGCAGCCAGCGGCGAGGTCCAGGAGTAGATTCCGAGCTGGCTGGCCGGAAACTTAGCGAAGTAGTAGGGCCGCAGCGGCTCGTCACCAAACTCTAGATCACAGCGGGCAAAATACGGCGCTCCAGCCAGTCGACTCAACTGCTCAACGTGCCAGTTTAAGTTCTCGCCCACCGCCGCCGACCGCAGCCGGTCCTCAAAGGCCGTCTCGCCTTTAATCTTGAGGTGCGCAGCGGCAGCCATATCTAGCTCAGCATCAAGCTCAACTAAGCGCCGGCTAATCTGACCGTTCACCGCCGCCACATGCCGGCGCGCCTCCTCCAGTAATGCATCTTTTTCTATCTGCTCCATACTCCTCCCTTCTACGAAAAAGGGAGCTACCCGTTCCGGGTAGCTCCCGCCGCACCAAGGTGCGCCGACTGTGTCGTTTCTCGATAATAATGATAGCGGTATCGCATAACTGTTCTACAATAACTGCCCTAATCCCTTGCGTCAACACCCCAGCAACCCCCAAAAACGTCGAGTGGCCTGGACTTCGTTGTCCAGGCCACTATCGGACGCATCACGTGCCATCCACCTCCGCCCAGTAATCAACCCAGTACTGGATCTCGGCCCGCGCTCGTCGAGCCGCCAGGTGGTACTCCGCCGGTAGGCGCTCCCTCAGTAGGTCCAGCAGCCCGTCTTCGGCCAGGAAATACTGGCGAGTCTCGGCCACCTTGTTTCGACGCCTCTCCAGTCGACAAGCCTGCAGCGTACCGAGATTGTGAGCTCGGTCGCCAACCTTGGACAGCGGCGTGACCCAGGCACCCTCCGGCCAGCCAACCTCTCGCTCGAAGCGATCGGCATCCCAGACGTAGAAGTCATGGAAGTAGTCCTGCTCGGACTGGCCCGGGCCCCGCGTCAAGATGAGCGTCGTCTGTGCGAGAGGCCGCCCGAACACACGCATCAGCTGCTCGCGAGCAAAGTCACGATCGTCGCAGAAATGCAGATCACCGTTGTCCTCGACGGTGTCGTGGAGAAGTGCAGCAACGATGGCTTGCCAATCCGGCACGCCCCACTCAATACCGATCTTGTAGGACACGGCGAGCGGGTGCTCAATGAACGGCCGCTCGCCATCCTTGCGGACCTGGCCGTGGTGAGCCATGCGGGCGATACCGAAGTGCCACTGGATCTGGCGCCGAGCTTCGGCAGAAAGTTCCGGTCCGAGCTGCTCCAGGAGCAGGCTGATGTCGCGCAGCGGGTAGTAGTCGGCCGGAATCGACCAGCCGCCAAGACCGCCCGATCCTGCTAACGCTACGGTACTCATTGCTCCCCCTGGGGGTGATTGTGGGTGAATGGGCAAAAAATCCCGCCCAGACCGATGGTACGATCTGTGCGCAATTTAGTTATACGCTTTTTTTTCCCTTAGGTCAAGCGCAAGTATTTTTATAACGGCTTTATCAAAGCAAATCTACCGATAGTTCTGAAACTCCAGCGGAAAATCGAAGTCCTGGTCTTTGAGCAGTGCAATAATCGCCTGCAGCTCATCCCGGCTGGTCGAGCTTACACGCACGCTATCGCCCTGAATCTGCGACTTGGCCTTGGGGTAATTATCGCGAATCACCTTAGTGATCTTCTTGGCCTTGTCTTGGTCGAGGCCTTTCTTAAACGGCACACTCCAGCGCATCTCTTTGCCGCCCTGCACCGGCAACTTGGTGGTATCGAGCGTCTTGAGTGATACGCCGCGTTTCACCAGCTTGGACTGCACCACATCCAGAATGGCATCGAGCTGATTCTGGCTGTCGCCCTCCAGCTGCAGGCCGGTCTTGCCGTCGGCAAACTCGAGCTTAGCCGCCGTGCCCTTAAAATCATACCGTGTACCCAGCTCGCGCTGCGCCTGATCGACCGCATTGGTCATCTCGGCCAGATCATAGTCGCTCACGACGTCGAATGACGAATCCTTTGCCATAATTGGCCTCCTTATCGGCTCTTAGTCTACGGGAAGACGGTGTCTTTGGCAAAGGCCTGGTTGCGCCGGATCTCGCCGCTGCGACCCAGTGCGTCGATTTTTTTGCTCGCCACGGTTGAATTAGTGATGATGAGACTGGTGGCACCAGCGTTGCCGGTGGTGATGTCGATTGTGGCCGTACCGGTAAAGAGATAGCTGCGACCGGCCACAAAGGTGCCGCGAAATCGCTCCACGCCGTCAACTACCACTACCATCGAGGTCGTCTCGCGCACACTCACGGCAATGGCGATGCCGTCGAACGTAGCGGCCGGCACTGTAGCTGCCGCCGAATCGACCTTGGGCAGATGCGCCAAGATGTTGCGTGTGACGCTCGTGCTCTTGCCGAGCTTGCTGGTGGCCGTGATGCGGATGGCATTGATGCCGTCTTCTAGAGCTACCTTTTCACTAAAACTGCCATCGGTATCGGTCAGCACCGGCGAGTCATTAATGGTGACGTCGGCGCCGGGCGTGGTCTTGCCGCTCAGGTCGATAACGCCGCCAGTGATGGTGGTGTCGGCCGAGGGCGTGGTAATAGTGAGCTGCGGCGGCGCCGCCAGGGCCGAGAACTGCCATAACAAGTAGCCCAGAATGGCCACAATAATAATTACCGCACTCAGCGCCGCCACGATCGGCCCAGTAAAGACCAGCCGCCGCGACTGCTGCAACTGCGGCCGCTTAGTGCGACCAGCCGTAATACCACCCCGTTCGGCCGCATAGGCCGCCGCAATGGCCGCCCCATTTAGACCCAAGTGACTGGCATAGTGCTGAACAAAGCCACGCGAATAAATATCGTTAGGTAGGCTCGAGTAATCACCCGATTCCAGAGCCGTCAAAAACTTACCGCGAATCTTGGTCTGTACCTCAACCTGCGCCAAACTAAGCCGTAGCGCTTGGCGTCGGGCCTTGAGCTGCTGGCCGACCGGAATATTTGGCTTGAGTTCGGCATCTTGGGGCATAGCTCTATTTTAACGGATAACGCCGGCGAGGTCACAGGTTCGTGGCTCCTTTCTAGTCCCGCAATACGCGCCCGGATCGGGCAGGCATTTCGCCTGCCCGATCCGGGCGCTTCGTCGTCGCGAGGCTACAGAGCCGCCATAGCCGTACTCATCAGTGTCAGCCGGCAAATCCCGGCCAAACTATGGCCGACTCCCGGCACGAGCGTAAGTTGGCTGCCAGCGATTGCCCGATGAGTCGCCCAGGCACGAACTTTGGTTCGCTCAAGATCGTGTTCACCTACCAGAATCTGCGTTGGACAGGTGATAGCCGCGGTCCAGGCCTCAAACTGTAGCCGCCGAAACGCCGCCATCGCCGCCTCGTCATACCGAGCTAGCAGGCCCGGCTTAAGGTGAGGCAGATCCTCGGGAAAATAGGGCGACATGCCCACCAGCCACAAGCTGGCCGGCGACCGCTCGGCCGCCAGGGCGAAGGCCAGCAGGGCACCCACCGAAAAACCAACCAGCACCACCTCATCCACCTGGTACTGATCATAGACAGGCTTGACCTGCGGCAGCCAATCATCCCAGCCGGTCCGCCGTTCACGGCTGTCGTCGGTCCACCATTCGATAGGCACAAACCGAGTCGAGTAGCCGCAGACCTCAATGTCGCCCAGTATGTCATTATGCGGGTAGTCGTCGCGGTGAGTTCGAGCGCCAGGAATAAACAGTACCGTTGGCACGAAACACAGACCCTTCAGTCGAAGTGTGGTCGTAGTTGAATCTAGGATTACTCGGCTACTCGCCGTCGTACGGCTCGGCCTGGCGTATCTCGTCGACGCCAGCCGGCATAGTAGCGCCGGAGCCGCTGCCGTCGCCGGCGCCGCGCACTTGGTCGAGTGAGCTCACCAGCACATCGCGCGGGCGGGCGCCGTCGGCCGGACCGACCACGCCTTGCTCTTCGAGCAGGTCGATGAGGCGAGCCGCTCGAGCATAGCCCACCCGCAGTCGCCGCTGCAACATGCTGGTGCTGGCCTTGCCGGCGCGAATCACGGCCTCGGCAGCCTCTCCAAACAGATCGTCGTCGATCTCGCCATCGCCACCGCTACCACCGCCAGAGCGCCCACCGCCAATGCTGACCTTCTGCGCCAAGACCTCGTCGTTGTAGCTTGGCCCGCGCTGGCTGCGCAAATAGTCGGTCACCGCCTTTACTTCCTTCTCGTCGACCCAGGCACCTTGAATCCGTCGTGGCTTCATGAACTCGGGGCTCATAAACAGCATGTCGCCCTTGCCCAGTAGCTTCTCGGCCCCCATCTGATCCAGAATCGTCCGCGAATCCACCTGCGAGGCCACACTAAAGGCCAGCCGGGCCGGAATATTGGCCTTAATAATGCCCGTAATCACGTCGACGCTCGGTCGCTGCGTCGCTAGCACCAGGTGAATGCCGATGGCCCGTGCCATCTGCGCCAACCGGACGATCAGCGACTCCACATCGGCCGCCGCCAGCACCATCAGATCGGCCATCTCGTCAATTACAACCACGATGTACGGCATGGCCTCATCGGGGTGGGCCTTGTTGTACTCGATAATATTGCGATTACCCACCTCAGCCAACAACTTGTAGCGTCGCTCCATTTCGGCCACAGCCCATTTGAGCGCACTAATGCACTTCTCTGGCTCTACAATTACCGGCGTCAACAGGTGCGGAATATCGTTATACAGACCGAGTTCAACGCGCTTAGGATCGACCAGAATCAACTTCATGTCGTTGGGCGAATTGCGATAGAGCAGGCTCGTCAGCAAGGCGTTAATCATGCCCGACTTACCCGAGCCAGTAGCGCCGGCGATCAGCATGTGCGGCATCTTGGCCAGATCGGTAAACATCGGGATACCCGACACATCGCGGCCCAGCGCAAAGGTTAGCGGCGCCTTGTCTTTGCTCCAATCGGGCGCCTCTAGCACGCCACGCAGCCTCACCATGGCAATGCTCTTATTCGGAATCTCCACGCCGACGGCACTCTTGCCCGGAATCGGCGCCTCAATCCGGATGGGATGAGCGGCCAGACTTAGCGCCAAGTTGGTATCCAGAGTAGTAATCTTGTTCAGCTTGACGCCACTCGGCGGCGTGAAGGTATATTGAGTAACGGTTGGGCCCACATTGACCTCGCCCATCTGGACGCCAATGTTAAAGCTCTCCATGGTCTGCTGAATGATGGCGGCGTTGGCCTTAACGTCGCCGGCATCGGCTTTGCTGCCTACCGATGATAGCAGATCAAACGACGGAGCCTCCCAGGCCTCGTCACTGCCGGCCGTCAGCGCCTCTTGCGGCTCCTCCTTGGTCGGTTTCTTGGCGACGGCCGGGCCGCCCAACTCGAGCTGGCCGCGCACCGGCAGGGTATTGCTGGCGCCGGAGTTATCGTTGACCTTAAGCAGCTCGGCCGTTGGGTCGTTTACCTTGATGTCCTGAGCCGTGGACGGCTCAGGCTTGAGCAGCTCGGCCAGCCGACCAAACAGATCAGCCAAATTGGTATTCGTAGCGACGATTAAGAACACGACCACCAGCGCCACCAGCACAATGCTGGCCGCCGGCACGTTGAGCACCTGGAGCATGAGCCGCGACACGCTGTAGCCCAGCACACCGCCACCGTTGCCAGCCTCGGCCTGAGTAATGGCTAGATCGGTGCTAATACCAACATGAAAGAGTGTTGATAATGCCACAATGAGCGCGCCAAAACCAAAATAATTATGTCCTCGCGGCGGGTCCTCGCGCCGGAACAACATTACCGCCAAGCCGCCAAATATCACTGGCAACAAGTAAGCCGCGTAGCCTACCCCCTGCCGCAGCAAGGCAAAGACACCGGTTACGAGGGTACCGCCAAAATTGAACACTGCAAATAGCAGTAGAATCGTTAGGGCGGCCAGCACCACCCCAGCGATCTCGCGCTTCGCCTCTGGCGAGATCATTGGTTCGGTCTTTTTGCGCTTGGTCTTGCGAGCGCGCGTCGTAGTGCGGCGTGTGCGTGTTTTGGCCATAATGAACCTATTATAGCGCCAATGGTTCGGATGAACCAGGTTAGCCATAGACGATGGCTGCTGTATGCACTAAAGTAAGCATAAGTAATATGGGTGGGGCCAATTTAAGCATGAAGACGTCGGTAAAGATACTTATTGGCTGTTTTGTGGTGGCCACAATCGCGTTCGCGGTCATTATGCTGTTGGTACCCAGCAGACTCTTCGCACCCGGCACCTACAACGTACGCCTGGGCATAGCCATGGAGCTCGCAATGTTTACCCTTGAGCTCGGCGCCTCCTGGTTCTTCCTGAGCAGCCTTAAGAACTTTAAGACTGGCCTGCGGGTAGCTTACGTTTCGCTCGCTGTGGGCATTGTGCTACTGGGCCTGTTTGAGGTAGCCAATGTGGTGGCGGTCTTCTCGCCCGTAGCATTGCCGGCGATCGCGGCCGTGCCCATTTTGCTCAGCTACCTGCTCTCGATTCTGGGCATCTATATTGGCATGCGCAAGTTTGGCCGACTGCTGTCAATTCGCAACATTTGGACCTCGGCTTGGTTCGTAATTATTGCGGCCTTTATCGGCGCCTTTATAATCACGCTGCTACCCCACCCTCAGCTGCCCCACGTCAGCGAAGCCGTGTTTGATGCTCAGTTCGCGCTTATTACGTGGATCACCATCGTCAGCTTGGCCTCATTGGTGGTGTCGGTGCGCATTCGCAAAATCGTTGGCCAAGCCTATGTACCGGCGATGAACTGGCTGGTGGCGGCGCTGGCGGTCGAGCTATTTACCAATGTTCACGAGCCTATCAGCAAACTGCTTCTTCCCGGAACCAACTGGTATATTGCCACTGGTGCCTCGGGTTGGCCGTTTCTAGCCTTTAGTATCTTGTTCGTTAAGGCCGGCCAGATGTTTAAGCAGGCTACAATTGAGGAACCAAAGCTGAGCGAGAATGCCACGTATCTGGACGGGGTGATGTATGTGGCGCAGCTAGCCTCTAATCCGGCGGCCATCAATCCCATTCTGGATAAAGTGCGCGGCGTAACCGCCTTTATGAAGCCAGGTTCGGAGCTAGCAGCCGATGATAAGGCCAAGCTCCTTGACGCTTATGGCGAGGTAGAGGTTTATCTGACGACTAAGGAGCCTCTGCGTAAGTTTAGCGAGGCCGATCTGCGCAGCCGCCTCACCTACGACTTCCAGCAGGCCATTAAGGCCCACCAAAAGGCCGGACGCGAAACGGGCCGCCCTCGGAATGATTCCGAGAACGGCCCGACGGCTGCGGCGACAGTCTAGCCTTCTAGCAGCCTGACCGCAACCAGACCGGCCCGAACGTAGCGTCCGCCGCTGTAGAGCGTGAGCGCGGCCGTGGCCAGTAGCACCACGATCCGGCCTATCGCCACCGGCGCCACCGGCGGCAGCGGCCACAGGCACAGCACCACCAGCGCGAACTGCAGCAGCATCTTGGCCTTGCCGCCGCGATCGGCCGGCTGAACAATCCGGGGTCGACGGCTGACCAGCCAGAACCGCAACGCCGTCACCCCCACTTCACGCACGGCGATGGGAACGATGGCCAGCCAGGCCCAACGCGGCAGTGCTTCCAGCCACATCAGCACCACCAGCGCCGAGATCATTAGAAACTTATCGGCGATGGGATCGGCGATCTCACCGAAGGCGCTCGTGCACTTGTGGTGCCGGGCGTAGTCGCCATCAATGAAGTCGGTGAGGCCGGTGAACACAAATAGCCCCAGGCCCCACAGGCGAATATCGTTGCTTCCCGGTTGCCACAAGTAGGCAAACAGGGCAAGAAAAGCCAGCGTCATCGGCACGCGTGCCGCCGTCAACGCGTTGGGCAGCCACGGAAGCCGCGGCAGATAGCGCCAGAACAGCAGCCGGCGCAGCCAGGCATTTAACTTGTTGGTCGATGCCAATCGATGAGCTCCCGGCTCACCACGAACTCCTGAGCTCATCTTCTCTCCCTCGATCGACACAAACTCTAGGCTTCCCCAATATAGACTAATTTTGTAAAAAATGCTATAGCTTGCCGTAATGAGGCCGAACCACAGCAAAGCACCAAACTATTTCTCCCTTTTACCGTCAATACACCAATAGACGTGACGCTTAGTTGGCCGTAGTATAAACATAATACGTATGAAGAAGTCCTTTGCGATTATTTTAGGCTTAGCTGCCGTGATAGCGGCCGCTATCTGTGTTATTGATCCTGCCACTACCAGCCTGGGCGCTGGCAACCGGCTGCGATTAGCTTTTAGCGTAGTGATGTGCTGGCTCCAACTATGGGCCAGCTGGTACTTCTTATCGAGCCTGCGCGAGTTTAAATCAGGCCTGCGCACCGCCTACACGCTCATCGTAATCGGCATGTTCCTTATTATTGTGCCAGTAGTGCTCTTCTCGATCGCTCTTGTCTCGGGCAGCGCCCCCGATTGGCTGGGCATCATCTCGGCGGCGGTCTACTTCTCGTCCACGCTGGTGGTTTATCTGGGCGTTCGTCGCTTTGCCAAGCTGTTATCTATCCACTACATCTGGAACTCCATCTGGTTTGGCCTTGGCCTAGCCCTCCTGGTGGCTGGCGTTATGGCCTTAGTGCCAGGTGCGCCCATTGGTATAGCGCAGCTGGTGGCCTGGAGCGTTACCTTTAGCCTAGCCGCCACCGTGGTGGCGGTGCGCATTCGGCACCTCATTGGCATCACCTATAACGCCGCTATGACCTCATTGGTGACAGCGCTGGCCCTAACGGCAGTGGCGGGCTTGCACGAGACCATCATCGATGTAATTTGGCCCGATGGCCTGGGCTGGTACTCGGGCTACGGCATCACCTTGTGGCCCTACTTGCTCATGACGGCCTTCTTTCTGCGAGCCGCGCTCCAGTTCCACAATAGCAACCGACCCCTGAGCAACGTCGAGACCAATGGTACCTTCCTGGATGCGGTCATTTATGCCGCGGGTTTGGTCTCGACCCCGGCCGCCGTCGATTCGGCCCTCAACCAAATGCGCCTCATTACCGCTGATATGAACTCGCAATCAACGCTGACGGCGGCCCAAAGGCTGACCCTGGTAGAGGTCTATCGCGAGTTGGAGAATTATCTGCTCACCAAAGAACCTTTGCGCAAAATTACGCGCGAAGACCTCCGCAGCCATCTTACCTACGATTTTCAGCAAGCTTTAAAGGCGCCAAATTAAGCAGCTCAAAGGCGGCCGTCACCGCCAGATCGGTTGAACTGGTTAATACCTGCTTCTGGCTATCGGTTAAGAACCAGGCGTTGGGCGTCATGGCGACAAGGCCGGCTACGGTAGCGCCGTCTAGCCGCAGCGGCACCGTGATAGTTTCGGCCGACTCAAGCGTAAAGTGGCCGGCCATGGCGGTCTCTACGGCTTGGCGCTTATCGGCCTGAATGGCCAGCAGCGGCTGAATCTGGCGCAGCTCGGCCAAATGCTCTGGTGCCGGAATCACCACCAACAGGTGGCCGGTCGGCCGCAGTACCCGAGCAAACTCAGCCGCATTGCGCGGCGCAAACACGTCCAGCAGCACGTCGGCCGAGGCGTCTGATAGCGGCACCAAGCGGTTGGTGTCGGCCACGGCCCAGGCCGCTCGCGGATAGCGCTTGGCCGCCAGCCGCACGCCGGCCTTGGCGATATCGGTGCCAAAGCACCGAACCTGCGGCAGCGCCTCGGTCACGCCACCCAGGTAGTAGCCCTCGCCGCAGCCGATCTCGGCCACTGTCTGCGGCACCCAAGCCGCCACGCGCTCGGCCAACCGCTGCCGCAGCGGCTCGTAAAACCCGGCCTCCAGGAACCGTCGTCGGGCCGCCAGCATCTCGGGCGTATCACCCTTGTGGCCGGCCTTCTGGCGGCCGGTCAGCAAATTAACGTAACCCTCGCGCGCCACGTCAAAGCTGTGCCGATTAGCGCACACCAGCGCGCCGGCCTCGGTCTCCAGCGGTTGGTGACAATTGGGACAGATCCAACTATTCACTGAGGCGTCTCGCTAATTATGGATATAACCCTAAGCTTATGCATAAGTGCAGTATACCGCCTCGCTAAAAAGTGGCCTAACCAAACTCAAGTTAGTACAATCTGTGAGGCCCCTAAAACCAGAGAACCCCACGGAGATGCCAATGGCCAGGATGCACATCGGTACCGCTAGTAGTGACAAGCCTCTGAAGTCAAACGTCTGGACGGGATCGCTAGACGCCAATGGAAGGCCGATTATGACCGATGAACGCAAGGCCCAGCTTCGCCTGGAGCTCGCGGCACATGTGGCCGCCCACCCTGGTGAGACAATCACTTTCTTCCTCCAAGATGAAACCGGCGGCCAGGCGATCGACCTCTAGCAGCCATCCCTGCGCTGCTCATTGGCGGTGGGGGG